>NZ_JBWKEI010000010.1:69760-372930 GCF_056435525.1 Streptomyces sp. NPDC043908
GGGGCGCGTCTTGCGGGGCGGCCGCCCATTTTTCCCCCTCCCCCCCCCCCCCCCCCCCCCCCCCCCCCCCCCCCCCCCCCCCCCCCCACGCGCCACCGTGCGTCAGCCCGCGTCGGCCTGGAGGCTCATCGGGCCGTAGATCTTCTTGCCGTCGTCGAAGAGGTGCACCTGGTCGGCGCCGCCCTCCAGCAGGTCCTTCCAGACCTCACCGATCCAGGACTCCGCGTCGCCCTGGGTCGTGAACTCCTCCGGTGTCACCGCCGGCTCGACCTCCGTCCCGTCGGACTTCTCGAATCGCCACGTCCACGCCATGTCCGCCTCCCGGGTCACGTTGCTGCCCGCAGCGTATCCGGGCGCGCACCGGCCGCGGTGACGCGGGAGGATCGTCTTCGTGGAACTGACTCTCCTCGGCACCGGAGCCCCCGACGGGCTGCCGCGCCCCGACTGCCCCTGCGCCGCGTGCGCCTCGGCCCGCGGCGACCAGGCGCGCGCCGCGACCGCCCTGCTCGTCGACGGCGCCCTGCTGCTCGATCTGACCCCCGGGGCGGCGCTGGCCGCCGCCCGGTCCGGGCACTCGCTCACGGGCGTACGGCAGGTCCTGCTCACCCATCCGCACGACGGGCCCGCGGTGGAGCTGCCGCCCGGGCTGCCGTCGGCCGGGCGGGTGCCGGACGGCCGGGTGCTGACGCTGATCAGCGGGCACCGGGTGCGGGCCGTGCCGATGGACGCGCCCGGCACGGGATACGAGGTGACCTCGCCGGAGGGCGAGCGGCTGCTGTACCTGCCGCCCGGCGGGGCGCCCTCGGGGATGGCCGGGGCGTCGCATCCGTACGACATGGTGGTCTGCGACGTGCTGGGGCGGCCGGAC
This sequence comes from Streptomyces sp. NPDC043908, assembly GCF_056435525.1. NCBI lineage: Bacteria > Bacillati > Actinomycetota > Actinomycetes > Kitasatosporales > Streptomycetaceae > Streptomyces > Streptomyces sp. NPDC043908. The sequence continues at coordinate 70,629 of NZ_JBWKEI010000010.1, forward strand.
GCGCTGGCCCGGCTGCGGGCGGCGGGCGCGGTGGGGGCCGCCACGGACGTGGTGGCCGCGCACATCGGCCACGACGTGCCGCCCGGGCGGGAGTTGGCCCGCCGGCTCGCGGCGGCCGGGGCGCGGGCGGTGCCGGACGGGTCGACGCTGATCGTCGGGGAGTACCACGCGGTGCCCGATCTGCCGCGCCGCACCCTGGTGCTGGGCGGGGCGCGCTCGGGCAAGTCGGTGGAGGCCGAACGCCGTCTGGAGGCCTTCCCCGAGGTGGTGTACGTGGCGACCGGCGGCACCCGCGAGGGCGACCCGGAGTGGGCGGCGCGGGTCGGCCTGCACCGCGACCGGCGGCCCGGCGCCTGGCGTACGGAGGAGACCTGCGAGCTGGTGCCGCTGCTGGCCTCCGAGGGCCCCGCGCTGCTCGTGGACTGCCTGTCGCTGTGGCTGACCGACGCCATGGACCGGGCCGGGGCGTGGGAGCGGGAGAAGCTGCCGCAGGCCGTGCGCGAGCGGGTGGCCGAGCTGGTCGCGGCGGTGCGGGCGACCCCGAGGACCGTGGTGTTCGTCAGCAACGAGGTGGGGTCGGGGGTGGTGCCCGCGACGCGCGCGGGGCGGGTGTTCCGGGACGAGCTGGGCAGGCTCAACTCGGCGGTGGCGGCCGAGTGCGAGCACGTCCTGCTGGTCGTCGCCGGGCAGGCCCTGGTGCTGCGCGGCTGAGCCGGGCGGGCGCCGGGGCGCGATCCCGCCCCACCACCGGTGGGGCGGGCACCCGCTGCCGGTACTGTTCGGCGAATGAGCAGGCTGAATCTCGACGACTTCTCCGATCTGATCGAACGCCCCGACAGCGGTGTGCGGCGTGACGCCGAGGAACGCCGGGAGCGGCTGACCGTGCCGTCCGGCGCGCTCGGCCGGCTCGACGAACTGGGCGAGTGGCTCTCCGCCGCCCAGGGCACGGTGCCGGTCAGGCCCATCGAGCACCCGCGCGTGATCCTCTTCGCCGGTGACCACGGCATCGCCGAACTGGGCGTCTCGGCCCGCCCGGCGGGCTCCGCGCACACCCTGGTGCGGTCCGTGCTGGACGGCAGCGGCCCCGTCTCCGTCCTGGCCCGCCGCCTGGGCGCCCCCGTACGGGTCGTGGACGCGGGGCTGGACTGCGACCCCGCGCTGCTGCCCGAGGACGTCGTACGGCACCGGGTGCGGCGCGGCAGCGGGCGGATCGACATCGAGGACGCGCTGACCGTCGAGGAGGCGGAGGCCGCCGTACGCCTCGGGATGCGGATCGCCGACGAGGAGGCCGACTCCGGCACCGACCTGGTGGTGCTCGGCGACCTCAGCGTGGGCGGCACCACGGCCGCGGCCACCCTGATCGCGGCGCTGTGCGGCACCGACGCCTCGGTCGTCACCGGGCGTGGCGGGGCGACGATCGACGACCTGGCGTGGATGCGCAAGTGCGCGGCGATCCGGGACGCGCTGCGCCGGGCGCGGCCGGTCCTGGGCGACCAGCTGGAGCTGCTGGCGGCCGTCGGCGGGGCCGACCTTGCCGCGACCACCGGTTTTCTGCTTCAGTGCGCGGTGCGCCGAACGCCGGTCATCCTGGACGGGGTGGTCTCGTCGGCCTGCGCGCTGGTTGCCCAGCGGGCCGCCTTCCGGGCTCCGGACTGGTGGCTGGCCGGTCAGCTGAGCGGGGAGCCGGCCCAGTCCAAGGCATTGGACCGGATGGCACTCAACCCCCTGCTCGACCACGGCGTCACTGTGGGTGAAGGAACCGGGGCCCTGCTCGCCCTCCCTCTCGTGCAGGCCGCCGCCGCCCTGGCGGCGGAGCTTGTCGAGCGCGCGGAGACCGAGGGGGATCGCACCGAAGACTGAGCCGCGGCGCGGCCGGGCATCGCCCGGCCGCGTCCGTGACCGCCCCGAGGCGCGATGTCCACTGCCCCATATGATCGCGTTTCATGGGAGAAGTCCGCTTGACCACCGAAGGATTGACCCGGAGTACCGTCCGGTCGCGACGCAGTGCGGCCTTCGCCGTCTGGTACCTGCGTGCCGTGACGTTCATCAACTTCCTGAGCGCCGTGTGGGTTTCCCTGGGCCAGGACCTTCGGCGCCACAACACGGACAACTACTTCACGCCGTACCTGCTCGACGCGGGGTTCGCCTCGGGCGTGTTCACGCTGTTCCTGGCGGTCACCATGCGCCGCCGCAAGCGTGCCGCCTGGATCCTCAACATGGTGCTCAGCAGTCTCGTCCTGCTGCTGTTCGCGTTCGTCATGGTCTTCCCGGAGATCCGGCAGTACGCGCAGAACTGGGTGTCCCTGGTCCTGACCGCCGCGTTCGTCCTCGCCCTGATGCTGGGCCGCCGCGAGTTCTACGCCAAGGGCGACCGCGCCAACCCCCGGCTCGCGGCGGTCGTCGCGGCCGGCGGGCTGCTGCTCACCTCGCTGCTGGCCACGCTCCTGGTCACGGTGACCAACACGTACGAGGGGAACCAGCACTCGACGTTCCTGGGCCGCTGGCGCTACGGCGTGATGCGGCTCGTCTCGCTGGTGCCCGACGACCACGACATCACCGGGATCGACACCCCGGGCTGGGTCAACGTGGCCATCAACGTGCTCTCCACCCTGCTGCTGATCGCCGTGATCTACGCGGCCTTCCGCAACCGCAAGGCCGTCGACCCGCTCTCCGTGGAGGACGAGGAGAGGCTGCGCGCGCTCCTGGACAAGCAGGGCGAGCGCGACTCGCTCGGCTACTTCGCGCTGCGCCGCGAGAAGAGCGTCATCTGGTCCCCCACCGGCAAGGCCGCCGTGGCCTACCGGGTGGTGGGCGGCGTCTCGCTGGCCTCCGGCGATCCCATCGGCGACCCCGAGGCGTGGCCCGGCGCGATCGAGCCGTGGCTGGCCGAGGCGCGCGAGCACGGCTGGACCCCGGCGGTGATGGGCGCCAGCGAGGAGGGCGGCACCGTCTACGCCCGGCACGGCCTGGACGCCCTGGAGCTCGGCGACGAGGCGCTGGTGGAGACCGCCGACTTCACCCTGGACGGCCGCGCCATGCGGACCGTGCGCCAGGCGTACAACCGGGTGAAGCGTGCCGGGTACGAGGTGAGGATCCGCCGTCATGCGGACATTCCTGCCGATGAGATGAGTGAACTGCTGCGCAAGGCCGACGACTGGCGCGACGGCGCCACCGAGCGCGGCTTCTCCATGGCCCTGGGCCGCCTCGGCGACCCGGCGGACGGCCAGTGCGTGATGCTGGAGTGCACCGACGGCGAGGGCGCCCTGCGGGCCGTGCTCAGCTTCGTGCCGTGGGGCCCGAACGGGCTCTCGCTGGACCTGATGCGCCGCGACCGGGACTCCGAGAACGGCCTGATGGAGTTCATGGTCATCGAGCTCCTCCAGCGCTCCAGGGAGATCGGGATCACCCAGGTCTCGCTGAACTTCGCGATGTTCCGCTCCGTCTTCGAACGCGGCTCGAAGCTCGGCGCGGGTCCGGTGCTGAGGCTGTGGCGCTCGCTGCTCAGCTTCTTCTCCCGCTGGTGGCAGATCGAGTCGCTGTACCGCGCCAACGCCAAGTACCGGCCGATCTGGGAGCCCCGCTTCATGCTCTTCGAGAAGTCCGCCGACCTGCCGCGCATCGGCATCGCCGCCGCGCGCGCCGAGGGCTTCCTGGAGGCGCCCGGGCTGCCCAAGTGGCTGCACCGCCGGCACCTGGAGTCCCAGAGGTGAAGGGCCCCCTCTCCCTGCCGGGCAACGGACCAGTACGCCGGTTCGCCCGGCGGGAGTGGGGCCCCCTCCACCTCGCCGTCCGCTACGCGCTCTCCACCCAGCGCTGGCGGGCGGTCCCCATGACCCTCGGCGCGGTCGCGCTGACATCGTTGTTCCAGGTGGTGCAGAACCAGCCGTGGGGCTTCCGCCCGGTCCAGGTCATCGGCTCGGTGAAGGCCGAGGACGCCCTGGCCGTCTCCCTGCTGCGCACCCCCCTCTCCCTCTTCGTCCCGGCCCTGGACCTGCCGGTGTGGGGCGCGCTCGCCCAGCTGCTGCTGGTCTTCGGGGTCGCCGAGATCTGCATCGGCCGCCGCCACACCCTGGTCATCGCCTACGCGGCGACCCTGGCCGGGACGATGTACGCGCGCGTGGGCATCGCGCTCGGCCCCGACAGCGTCCTGGGGCTGCCCGCCTCGGACGCCAGGATGGTCGACACCGGCCCCTCGGCCGCGGTGGTGGGGCTGGCGGTGTACGTGTGCTGGCGCTACCGGGCGTACTGGACGGCCGGGGTCGTCGCCGCCTCGATGGCCGGCGAGGTGGTGGCCAAGGACAACCTCGCGGGCAAGGAGCACATCGCGGCCATCGTCGCGGTGGGCGTGCTCTGCTGGATCACCTCGGTGCGCCAGAGGCGGCGCCGTGCCCGGGCCGCTCAGGGCCGGCGCGCCGGCAGCCTGTCCGGGGCCCCGCCGATGAAGTCCTGAGCCCGCCGCCGCAGCCGCGTCCAGCGCCGGTCGTGCCGGTAGACCCGCAGGGCGGACCGGGCGCGGGCCCGGGCGCGCCCGCGGTAGAAGCGGCGCGCCCACGGGGAGCCCGGCCGGGCGAGGCGGATCGCGGCGACGAGCGCCACGAACGGGACGAGCGCGCCCACGACGGCGAGCCGGAACTTGCCCTTGACCAGCGCGATCAGCACGAACCCGAAGTTGACGGCCAGGGTGAGCAGGAACGAGGCCCGGTCGTGGCTCTCCTGCGGGGTCATGTCGTTGACGCCGAGCGGCGAGAACCCGGCGAGGGCGAGCAGCACCAGGGCGGCGGTCAGCACCACCACCTCGACGCTCTTGCGGCCCTGCTCGGTCCAGTACACGTCGTCCAGGTGCAGGATCAGCGCGAACTCGTCGAGGACCAGGCCCGCGCCCATCCCGAAGACCACCGCGAAGACACCGGCGCCGACCCCGTGCCGCCCGCTGGCGACCGCCCCGAACCCGCCCACCACGGTGAGGACCACCCCCGGCACCACGTGGTGGATGTGCAGGCCGCCCGGCCGGATGTTGCGGAACGGGCCACGCCCGGCCCGGATGAGCCGGGTGATCGTACGGGTGACGACGAACGTCAGCACGAACGACGCCAGGGCGAGCAGCATGGGGAGCTTGCCCGGCTCGACGAAGTTCCGGCTGAACCAGCTCATCCCCCTCCGATCCACAGGGCTGCAATAGGGGCAACAGGGGCAATTTACCCCTGCGAGGCGGAGAGTGGCGCCCGGGATACCCTGCGCCCGATGAATCCCATGGACGGCATACGCTTCGCCTTCGGCACGCTGACCGTGCTCCCGGTCCGGGTCACCCGCTGGGACCGCGCGGCGGCCCGCTCCGGGATGCTCTGGGCTCCCCTGGCGGGCCTGGTCGTGGGCGTCTGCGCGGCGGCCGCCGGGGGCCTGCTCCTGCTCCTCGGCTCCGGTCCGCTGCTCGCCGCCGTCGCCACGGCGGCGGTCCCGGCCGCGCTCACCCGGGGCCTGCACCTGGACGGCCTGGCGGACGTGGCGGACGGGCTCGGCAGCGCCAAGCCCGCCGAGGACGCCCTGCGGATCATGAAGCAGTCGGACATCGGCCCGTTCGGGGTACTCACCCTCGTCCTCGTCCTCCTGGGCCAGGTGGCGGCCCTGGCCGAGCTGTACGCGGAGAGCTGGGCCCGGGGCGCGCTCGCGGCGGCGGTGGCGGCCGTCACGGCCCGTCTGGCCCTCACCCTGGCCTGCCGCCCCGGAGTCCCCCCGGCCCGCCCGGACGGCCTGGGGGCGGCGGTGGCGGGGGCGGTGCCGCGGCGGGCGGCGGCGGGGGTGGCCGTGCTGGTGGCGGCGGGGTGCGCGGCGGCCGGGCTGGCGCTGGGTCCCGGCGCGGCCCTGCACCACACCCTGGCGCTCCTGGCGGCCCTGGCGGCGTCCCAGCTGCTGCTGGCCCACTGCGTACGCCGCTTCGGCGGGGTGACCGGGGACGTGTTCGGGGCGCTGGCCGAGACGGCGGCGACGGCCGCGCTGACCGTGGCGGCGCTGGGGGCGCGCTAGGCATCGCGCGACCGGCCGGGGCGCGCCAGGTACCGCGCGACCGGCCCCGCACCGCCCGCCCCCGCCGGCGCGTCACGGGCACGCCCGGCGCCACGTCCCCAGCTCCAGCTCCTTGCGCATCGAGCTCAGCCCCAGCTTCCGCGCCACCGCGCAGAACGTGGCGGGCGCCTTGTCGTACTCGACGTGGAAGACCGCTTTCCCGGCGCGGGTGAACGCGCCGAGCGCCTCGCACTCGCCGAACTCCGCGCACTGCTCGTTCACCGCGAAGTCGAACTCCCCCACCAGCTCCGGGATCTGGTCGAGGTCGTTCTTCAGCCCGACGGCGAGCCCCCGCTCATGGGCGAGCCGCGCGACGAGCCGGTTGTACGCGAGCTGGTGCGCCGCCGTGAGGGGGAAGCCGGTCTCGTTGGCGTAGCCGTCCATGTTGTCCGGCTCGACCGCGTCGAACCCCTTCTCCCGGCACATGTCGAACCGCTTGGCCATCAGCGGCCCCAGGACGTCCGTACGGCGGACGTCCAGCCAGCGCTCGCCCTCCCAGCCGTTGGGCCTGCCCAGCACCGACGCGGGGAACCGGCCGGCGTCCGGGCGGAAGTCCTCCCAGGCGCCGGTGGAGACGTAGCAGATCACCTTGCGTCCGCGCCGGTGCAGATCGTCGACCTGCGCCCTGGACACGTGGAAGCCGTCGACGTCGTACACCGGCACGTCCACCGACGGGTCGAGCTTCCCGGTGAGCTGCCACTGCCAGGCGAGGCCGGGCCGCGGCTGCCAGTGCCCGGGGGCGGGGCCCGGCGCGGACGGGGACGGGGACGGGGACGTCACGGCGCCGGACTCGTCCGGCCCCGGCCTGTCGTCGTCCGAGGAGTCCGAGGAGGAGCACCCCGCGAGCAGGAGCAGCAGCAGGACCAGCGCGAGGGGGAGGCGGCGTGTCATCGGGCGGGCTCCAGGAGGTGCGGCAGCGTGCCCCAGGGGTGCGGGGCGTCGCCCGGCACCGCGCAGTGCACAGGCGTGGTGGGCCGGGCGCCGGGCGGGGCCGCGTAGACGAGGTGGCAGAAGCGCTCCGGCGGATGGGCCAGGGTCCACTGCGGGGCGCCCGCCCCAGGGTAGGCCGCCCAGGTGCCCTCGTACGTGACGAGCAGGTCCGCGAGGGCGGCGTACCCGGGGTGGGGGTGGGTGCCGTGGTTGAGGACCAGGGTGCGGGCCCCGGCGGCGCGGGCCGCGACGGACAGGCGCCGGTAGTGCGCGAGGAGCGCCGGATCGGTGGCCGCCTGGTCGAGGAAGGCGCCGTCGGCCCCGTACCAGTCGCGGTGGCGCAGCAGGTCGCGGACGACCTCGGCGTGCGGGCGGCGGCCGTAGTCCGTGTCCGCGTAGCCGAGGACGGGGACGCCGGCCGCCCGCAGCCGGGCCGCGGCCTCGGCGAACACCGCGTCGGGGGCCTGCCCGGCGCCGCTGGCGGGGTTGAGCACGACCCCGTACAGCCGGGGCGCCGCCGCGATGAGCCTCTCCCAGGCGTCGGGCCGGTCGGCCGGGTGGTCGTAGAACGGGACGAGGAGGGTCCGCTCGGGGGCGGGAGGGGCGGGTGCGGCCGAGGTGGCGGGTGCCGGTTGCGGGGCGGGTGCGGCCGAGGTGGCGGGTGCCGGATGCGGGGCGGGTGCGGCCGAGGTGGCGGGTGCCGGATGCGGGGCGGGTGCGGCCGAGGTGGCAGGTGCCGGATGCGGGGCGGGTGCGGTGTGCAGGGCGGGTGGGACAGGTGGGGCGTGCGGGTGCGGGGTCTGCGGGTGCATCGTGTGCGTGGCTTCTCTTCCTGTACGCGGAGCCGCCATGGACCCCGCTTCGGGCTGGGGTCATGCGCGGTGGGCCGTCGCCCGTCCCAGCAGTGCCCCCACGAGCACGGCGAGCAGCAGCGCGGCGACGCCCGCCACCACCGGCCCGACCGTGTCCGGGTGGCCCGCCCCGGTCACCAGGGTCAGCGCCTGCGCCCCGGCCGCCGCACAGCACACGGCGGCGGCGGCGCGGACGGCGCCATAGGACTGGAGCAGCAGCGCGGTCCACAGGACCATGCCGGTGAGCAGCAGCCCCGTCAGCCGGAGCGCGCCGAGGTGCGGGGCGCCCGGCCACAGCAGCGTCCCGGCGACGGTGAGGGCGAGGAGGACGGCGAGATAGCCGCCGAGGCAGACCACGAGGGTGGCCGCGGTCGCCCGGCGGAAGCCGCGGGCGCTGGTGGCCCGCAACCCCGCCCTGCTCCCGCTGCGGAAGCGGTACAGCAGCCACTCGGCGGGCCCCATGCTCAGGGTGAGCGCGACGGCCGAGGGCGCGGCCACGGCGGACCCGGCGCCGTCGGCGAGCACGTCCCCGACGGCCGCGTACAGCACCAGGACGCCGGTGCCGAGACCGAACAGCGCGTACGGGACGGCGGCGGCCAGGGACGGGCCCGGCCGGCCGTCGCCCGCGCCCGCCCCGCCGCCGCCCGCCCCGCCCGACGCGCGCCGGGCGAAGCCGGTCGCGGCGGCGAGCGAGAGCAGCAGCAGCGCGCAGCGCGGCGCGTCGGGCAGGTCGAGGACGGTGGCCCATGCGGCGCCCGCCGCCACCGGCGCCAGCGCGTACAGCAGGTCCCGCTCGCGCCCCAGGACGAGCAGCACGGTCGCCGCCGCCAGATAGACCGCCTGCCCGGCGGCGAAGCCGACCGCGGGCAGTTCGCCCGGCCCGCTCACCGCCAGCGCCACCAGCGCGCCCAGCACGGCCCCCAGCGGGGCCCCGGTGCGCAGGGCGGCACCGGCGGCGGCCCGGTCGCCCAGGCCGAGCCACGTGTAGGCCCGGTGGGAGAGCCCCTGGTTCCACACCCAGCCGGTGACGGCCGAGGCGAGCAGCGGGACCGTACCGAAGGGCAGGCCGAAGCCGTCCTCGGGCCCGGCGAGCAGCGGGGCGCCCAGGACGTACGCCAGGCCGGGCAGCGCGAAGACCAGGCCGCGCAGCAGACAGGCGCCCAGGGAGCCGTGCCAGGGGTCGGCGGCCGGGGCCGCGGCGGACGGGTAGCGGCGCTCCACGCGCGCGTAGAGGTCCTCGGCGAGCTCGAAGGAGTCGTGGCGGCCGTAGGCCGTACGGATGTGGGAGTCGGTCATGCCGTCGGACTCCAGGATGGCCGCGACCTCGTCCGGGTGGACGGCGGCCGCGATCAACTCCTCCATCCGGGCGGCGAGTTCGTCGACAGGGTCGGCGGCGGGGGTGTGCGGGCGCTGGCGCGGGATGAAGGGCAGGGTGTGCCGGCCCTCCGCGCCCAGCCACAACGAGCCGCTCACCAGACCGACCCGTCCGACGCCAGCTCCCGGTACCAGGGGTCGGTGAGTTCCAGCGTCCAGTCGTCCGCCTCGCCGGGGACCTGGGCGCGGTCCTGGGCCCGGTCCTCGGCGGGACGTTCCGCGAGGGGCGCGGCGGCCGGGGCGTACCGGGGCAGGGGCTCGGGGGCCCCGGCGAGCTCCCGGTAGATCCGGCGGAAGCCGTCCACGGACCGGTGGAGGGTGAACTGCTCGACGACCCGGGCACGGGCCGACGCGCCCAGTGCGGCGCGCCGTTCGTGGTCGCGCAGCAGGGACAGGGCGGCCTCGGCCATCAGCGCGGGCTCGCGCGGCGGCACCACCAGGCCCGCGTCCCCGACGGCCTCGCGCACCCCGCCCACGTCCGTGGAGACCGTGGCGCGCCCGCAGGACATCGCCTCTATCAGCGAGAAGGGGAAGCCCTCACTGATGCTGGAGAGCATCACCACGCTGCCCGCCGCGTAGGCGCCGGCGACGTCGCTGACCCGGCCCTCGTAGGTGATCCCGTCGGTGACCCCGAGTTCCGCGGCGAGCTTCTCCAGCTTGGTGCGGTAGTCGGCGTTGCCTGCCGGGACCGGCCCGAACAGCCGCAGCCGCACCTCCGGCAGCTCGGCCCTGACCATGGCGTACGCCCGGATCAGGGTCTCCAGGTCCTTGATCGGGTCGACGCGTCCGCACCAGCTGAGGGTGGGCACCGCCGGGTCGGGTCCGGCGTGCGGGAAGAGGCTGGGGTCGACGCCGTTGTAGACCGTCCTGATGCGGTCGGCCGGCGCCCCGCCGCGCTCCTCCCAGCGGCGGTTGTACTGGTTGCACGGGGTGATCAGGTCGGCCTGGCGGTACCCCGTGGAGTTGAGCTCGCGGTAGAAGGCGAGGATCAGCGACTTCACCGGCCAGCTCTGCTCGCCGGTGCGGTAGCCGAGATAGCGCTCGCGCAGATAGATGCCGTGCTCGGTGAGGAGGAAGGGCACGCCGTCGAAGTGCTGGGCGGCCAGCGCGGGAAGGGTGGCGAGGCCGCTGCTGACCGCGTGCGCCACGCAGTCCTCGGGGAGGCGGGCGGTCAGCGGGCGCAGCGCGTGTTCGAGGAGGTCGGTGGCGGTCAGGGCGTCGTGCACGGTGGGCCGTGCGGCGGCTATCTCCAGATGCGGCATGGTCCAGATCCACATCAGGGACCGCAGCGCGGCCTCCGAGCGCAGCGCCCCCGAGAGCCGCCCGGCCCGGGCCAGCCGCGCCAGGGCGAAGAGCCCCTGGGTGAAGTCGCAGCCGGACCCGGGGTCGAGCATCGAGAGCAGGAACCGCTCGTAGACGTCTATGAAGCGGCGCCGCTCCCTGCCGAAGAGCGGCCGGCGCCGCGGCGCCGGTCCCCACAGGGGGAACGCCGTGTGCCGGTACACGTTCGGCGGCAGCTCCCAGGCGACCGGCTCGCGGCCGCTGCCGGTGAGGGCCAGGACTTGGAAGTCGACCTCCGGCATACCGCGGACGAGCTGGTCGCACCAGGTGCTCACACCCCCGTGGATGTGCGGATAGGTGCCTTCCGTGAGCATGGTGACATGACGGCCACTGCTCGGCATTGGTGTCCCCCCTGGACAGCGAATGTCGGTCGGCCGGTCAGGCCGGGAGCTTCAGCGTGATCGCCGTCTGGAGCGCTCCGGGAGCGGACCAGGCGGTGCGCTGACCCGCGTACGGCGTGCCGAACACGGTGGTGCCCAGGAGCTGTTGCTGCAGGGTGCCCTCGGGAGCCGTGACCGGCGCCACCACGCCCGAGGGCGCCTGGACGGTGACGGCGGTGCCGACGCGGTACGCGGTGACCTTGCCGTCCGCCACCGCCTTGGCCCAGGCGGCCTGGCGGCCGAGCTCGGTGCCGATGTCTCGTTGGCGCAGGTTGACGACGGGCACGCTGTCCGCGAACAGGGCGCGGTAGTCGCCGAGCACCCGGTCGAGGACCGGGTAGAGCAGGCGCTCCTCGGCGAGGTTGGACTGGTGGACGTAGTGCGGGCGCGGGTCGTTGCCGAGCACGTGCCGCAGCGCGGTGGCGGCCTCCTGGGGAACGATGTACGAGGCGTACCCGGTGGCGGTGTCCAGCGGCCCGGGCAGGCAGGTGGAGGTGGGGTTGTCCTCGCAGACCCCGCTGCCGCCGTCGGCCCTGGAGGTGTAGATCCAGTTGTACTCGTCGGCCATCTCGGCCGCCGTGCCCACGTTGTAGTACACGTTCATCGGGTAGCGCGGCACCGTGAGGGCAGAGCCGACCGGGCGCTGCTGCGGCTCGCGGGAGTTGTCGCTGCCCGCCCACTTGACCCCGGCGTCGGCGAGTGCCCCGGCCAGGTTGGGGTTGTCCTGGGGCTGCTGCGGCAGGGTCTTCAGGCCGGAGTGCTCCCCGGTGACCAGTTCGGCGCGGTCGACCGGAAGGCCCTTGCGCACGCCCCACTGGTAGTTGTCGGTGATCTGGCCGGCGATGTCGGCGCGGCTCACCCACCGGGTGCTGCCGTCCGCGTTCTTCGCGCAGGTCCAGGGCACCGTGGTGGTGTCCTGGACGCAGCCGAGGAAGGCGTGCGTGTAGGTGTGGTTCTCCCAGCGGAACGCGGCCTTGTCGGCGAGGAGCTGGGCGGCGAGAGCGTCGGTGCCGCCGTGCTCGGCCTTCCACTCCTCGCCGGAGCCCGCGTTGTACAGCAGGTCGAGGGTGAAACCGCTGGCCCGCTCCCACTGGACGGCGTACTGCGCGTCGGCCGCCGTCATCCGGATGTCGCTCGTCGCGCCGCCCCCGCCGGCGCAGTCGAAGTCGCCCGGGGTGCAGTCGCGCGCGGTGTCCCAGCGGGCGTCCGGCGCGAGGACGTCGTCGACGTGGACGGCGAAGTAGTTGCGGTTCTGTCCGAGGTGGACGCCCTGGGTCAGCCACTCCACCATGCCGCGCGCGAGTACCTTGAACTGCTCCTGGTACTGGTTGTAGGCGAAGGTGACGACGAGTTCGCTGCGCCCGTCGTGGGTGTAGGTCCCGAGCAGGGAGCCGCCGGTGGGCGCGGTGAGGTAGCTGGTGTAGCCCTCCCGGGGGTGGGCGGCGTAGCCGTAACTCTCGGCGACGGAGGCGGAGTTGTCCTCGAAGGGGACCGTTCCGTCGAGGTAGGCGAAGGGGCCCTTCAGCCCGTCCGGCGTGATCTGGGTCCTGGCGCCGTCGAGCACCCCGGCCCAGCCGCCGTTCTGGTCCGTGTAGTCGAGGCCGACCTCGGGGTGGGCCCAGGTGGAGGCGTCGATCTGGCGGATGCCGAAGGCCTTCTCGTACGCCGCGAGCGCGCTCTGCTCGGGGGAGTCGGCCGACCCGAAGGGGAGCTCGTTGGGCGCGATCACGCCCTGGAACTTGGCCCGGGGGCGCCCGTTCACCGTGTCGCCGAGGAACGCCGCGTCGACCGTCGGCCGTCCCGCGTCGCCCAGGCGCACCGTCTGGTACGGCAGCCCGATGCTCCGGAGCTGGGCCGTCAGCGCGTCCACCACGCTGCCGCCGTCGTCCAGGACGAGCACCTTGAGGTCGATGCGCGGGGTCACCGTCGCGGCGTCGGCGCCGGCCGCGGGTATGCCCGCCGCCAGGAGGCCGGCGGTGAGCAGTGCCACCGCGGTTCTGCCCGTTCTCATCCGGTTCGCCTTCTTCAACGTTCCCCCCTCATGGGGGCCCTTCCCTATGCGTGCGCACACGGCAGGACCTGTGGAAATGGTGCAAAGGAGCCCTGTGCGCCCTTGCCCGGACGGGCCGAGTGTGACCGAGCGATCACAGTCTGGCGGGCAAACATGGAACAGACACCACGGATGAGTGAATTGCCGCCGCCGTGAGCGAAGCGGATCCGCGCGCGTACGCTCGTATCCGCGCCCGACTCGGCCGAATTACGATGCGCCGGGGCACAGCCGACCCATCCCTCGGCTCGGAAACTCAACGGAAGAGAGACTTCACCACCGTGACTGCTCTGACTCTCAGCACTGCCGGTGCCGCGACGCTGCGCGCCGACGCCGTGGTCGTCGGCATCACCAAGGGCACCGGGCCCAAGGGGGGTCTGGTCGTCGCGCCGGGCGCCGAGGCCGTGGACAAGGCGTTCGGCGGCAAGCTCGCCGGCGTCCTGGAGACCCTGGGCGCCTCCGGTGCCGAGGGCGAGGCGACCAAGCTGCCGTCGCCGTCCGGTCTGAAGGCGCCCGTCGTGCTGGCCGTCGGACTCGGCACGGCCCCCGGCGAGGACGAGACGTTCGCCGCCGAGTCGCTGCGCGCGGCCGCCGGTGTCGCCGCCCGCGCCCTGGCCGGCACCAAGAAGGCCGCGTTCGCGCTGCCCGTGGAGGCGGCCGAGGACGTGGCGGCCATCGCGGAGGGCGCGCTGCTCGGTTCGTACGCCTTCACCGCGTACCAGGACGGCGGCAAGAACGGCAAGGCGCCGCTGGCCGAAATCGCCCTGACCGGCGCCAAGCCGCGTGACAAGGCTCACAAGGCCGCGGTCGAGCGCGCGATCGCGCTGGCCGAGGAGATCAACCGCGCCCGCGACCTGGTGAACACCCCGCCGAACGACCTCTACCCCGAGTCCTTCGCAGCCGTCGCCACCGCGGCCGGCAAGGAGCACGGCGTCAAGGTCCAGGTGCTCGACGAGAAGGCGCTCACCAAGGGCGGCTACGGCGGCATCCTCGGCGTCGGCGCCGGCTCCGCCAACGCCCCGCGCCTGGTGCGCATCGGCTACACCCACCCCAAGGCGGAGAAGTCCCTGGCCTTCGTCGGCAAGGGCATCACCTACGACTCGGGCGGCATCTCGCTGAAGCCGGCGGGCCACAACGAGACGATGAAGTGCGACATGGCCGGCGCCGCCGCCGTCTTCGCCGCCGTCGTCACCGCCGCCCGGCTGGGCCTGAAGGTGAACGTCACCGGCTGGCTGGCGCTCGCCGAGAACATGCCGTCCGGCACCGCCACCCGTCCGGGCGACGTCCTGCGCATGTACAGCGGCAAGACCGTCGAGGTCCTCAACACCGACGCCGAGGGCCGGCTCGTCCTCGCCGACGCCCTGGCCAAGGCCTCCGAGGAGAACCCGGACGCGATCGTCGACGTGGCGACCCTGACGGGCGCGATGATGATGGCGCTCGGCAGCCGCACCTTCGGTGTGATGGCCAACGACGACGCCTTCCGCACCGCCGTCCACGAGACGGCCGAGGAGGCCGGCGAGCAGTCCTGGCCGATGCCGCTCCCCGCCGAGCTGCGCAAGGGCATGGACTCCCCGACCGCCGACATCGCCAACATGGGCGAGCGGATGGGCGGCGGCCTGGTGGCCGGTCTGTTCCTGAAGGAGTTCGTGGGCGAGGGCATCACCTGGGCCCACCTGGACATCGCGGGCCCGGCCTACAACGAGGGCGCCCCCTTCGGCTACACCCCCAAGGGCGGCACCGGCTCCGCGGTCCGCACCCTGGTCCGGCTGGCCGAGCGCACCGCCGACGGCGAACTGGGCTGACCCGTGTGACACCGATGGCCTCGGGCATGTGCCCGAGGCCATTCGTGTTCACCCCTCGCACACGGCCCGGTTCCGCTGTGGACGAAATCCGGGGATACATACCCGGTGATCGCCCGCCAGAAGGACGATCGGCCGTCTCAGACCCCGGCCCCGCGTCCCGCCTTCCGTCAACAAGTGCGAAGATGGGTTCTCGGCAGGACAGGGCCCCCACCACAGGGCCGAAGAAAAGCGGCCGAACACCAGCCGCCGCCGGTCATCGACGACCGCGCCCGGCGCACATGCATGGAGGACGTGACGTGGCGAACGACGCCAGCACCGTTTTCGACCTAGTGATCCTCGGCGGTGGCAGTGGCGGCTACGCCGCGGCCCTGCGCGGAGCGCAGCTGGGCCTGGACGTCGCACTGATCGAGAAGAACAAGCTCGGCGGCACCTGCCTGCACAACGGCTGCATCCCCACCAAGGCCCTGCTGCACGCCGGTGAGATCGCCGACCAGGCCCGCGAGGCCGAGCAGTTCGGTGTCAAGGCCACCTTCGAGGGCATCGACATCGCGGCCGTCCACAAGTACAAGGACGACGTGATCTCGGGCCTGTACAAGGGCCTCCAGGGCCTGGTCGCCTCCCGCAAGGTGACGTACATCGAGGGTGAGGGCCGGCTGTCGTCGCCCACCTCGGTCGACGTCGGCGGGCAGCGCGTCCAGGGCCGCCACGTCCTCCTGGCGACCGGCTCCGTGCCGAAGTCGCTGCCGGGCCTGGAGATCGACGGCAACCGGATCATCTCCTCGGACCACGCGCTCACCCTGGACCGGGTCCCGCAGTCCGCGATCATCCTCGGCGGCGGCGTCATCGGCGTCGAGTTCGCCTCGGCGTGGAAGTCCTTCGGCACCGACGTCACGGTCGTCGAGGGCCTCAAGCACCTCGTGCCGGCCGAGGACGAGAACTCCTCCAAGCTCCTGGAGCGCGCCTTCCGCAAGCGCGGCATCAAGTTCAACCTGGGCACCTTCTTCCAGAAGGCCGAGTACACCCAGAACGGTGTCAAGGTCACGCTGGCCGACGGCAAGGAGTTCGAGGCCGAGGTCCTCCTCGTCGCCATCGGCCGCGGCCCGGTCTCCCAGGGCCTCGGTTACGAGGAGCAGGGCGTCGCGATGGACCGCGGCTACGTCCTGGTCGACGAGTACATGCGCACCAACGTGCCGACCATCTCGGCCGTCGGCGACCTCGTCCCGACCCTCCAGCTCGCGCACGTCGGCTTCGCCGAGGGCATCCTGGTGGCGGAGCGTCTGGCCGGTCTCAAGACCGTCCCGATCGACTACGACGGTGTGCCGCGCGTGACGTACTGCCACCCCGAGGTCGCCTCCGTCGGCATCTCCGAGGCCAAGGCCAAGGAGATCTACGGTGCGGACAAGGTCGTCGCTCTGAAGTACAACCTCGCGGGCAACGGCAAGAGCAAGATCCTCAAGACCGCGGGCGAGATCAAGCTCGTCCAGGTCAAGGACGGTGCCGTGGTCGGCGTCCACATGGTCGGTGACCGTATGGGCGAGCAGGTCGGCGAGGCCCAGCTGATCTACAACTGGGAGGCTCTGCCGGCCGAGGTCGCGCAGCTCATCCACGCGCACCCGACGCAGAACGAGGCTCTCGGCGAGGCCCACCTGGCGCTGGCCGGCAAGCCGCTGCACTCCCACGACTGACTGCCCTCGGGCGCGACGACCACTTCCGCACATCTGTAAGGAGAAACTGAAACCATGTCGGTTTCCGTAACCCTTCCGGCGCTCGGCGAGAGCGTCACCGAGGGCACCGTCACCCGCTGGCTGAAGGCCGAGGGCGAGCGCGTCGAGGCCGACGAGCCGTTGCTCGAGGTCTCGACCGACAAGGTCGACACCGAGATCCCGGCCCCCGCCTCCGGCATCCTGGCCTCCATCAAGGTGGCCGAGGACGAGACCGTCGAGGTCGGCGCCGAGCTGGCGATCATCGACGACGGCTCCGGCGCCCCGGCCGCCGAGGCCGCCCCGGCGCAGCAGGCTCCGGCGCAGGAGGCCCCCGCTCAGGAGGCTCCCGCCCCGCAGGCCGCGCCGTCCACCGAGACGCAGACCCCCGCCCCGGCCCCGACCGCCGAGGCCGCCTCCGGCGGTGGCTCCGCCGAGGGCACCGACGTCGTCCTTCCCGCGCTCGGCGAGAGCGTCACCGAGGGCACCGTCACCCGCTGGCTGAAGCAGGTCGGCGAGGAGGTGGCCGAGGACGAGCCGCTCCTGGAGGTCTCCACCGACAAGGTCGACACCGAGATCCCCGCCCCGGTCGCCGGTGTGCTGCTGGAGATCGTGGTCGGCGAGGACGAGACCGCCGAGGTCGGCGCCAAGCTGGCCGTCATCGGCGCCGCGGGCTCGGCGCCCGCCGCGGCTCCGGCCCAGGCCGCCCCGGCTCCGGCCGCGGCTCCCGCTCCGGCGCAGCCCGCCCCGGCGCAGCAGGCCCCGGCTCCCACGCAGCCCGCCCCGGCCGCGCAGGCCCCGGTGCCGGACCCGGCCCCGCAGACGCCCGCCGCCGCCCCGCAGGCCCCGGCCCCGCAGCCCCCCGCGGCGCCCGCCGCCCCGGCGCAGCAGGCCCCGGCCGCCGCTCCGGCTCCGTCCGGCGCCGGTGACGACGGCGCGTACGTCACGCCGCTGGTGCGCAAGCTCGCCTCCGAGTCCGGTGTGGACCTGGGCGCGGTCAAGGGCACCGGTGTCGGTGGCCGTATCCGCAAGCAGGACGTCATCGCCGCGGCCGAGGCCGCCAAGGCCGCCGCCCCGGCGCCGGCCGCCGTCGCCGCACCCGCCGCGAAGGCCGCCCCCTCCCTGGAGGCGTCCCCGCTGCGCGGCCAGACGGTCAAGATGACCCGGATGCGCAAGGTCATCGGCGACAACATGATGAAGGCCCTGCACTCGCAGGCGCAGCTCACCACGGTCGTCGAGGTGGACATCACGAAGCTGATGAAGCTGCGTGCCGCCGCCAAGGACTCCTTCGCCGCCCGTGAGGGCGTCAAGCTGTCCCCGATGCCGTTCTTCGTCAAGGCCGCGGCCCAGGCGCTGAAGGCCCACCCGGTCGTCAACGCCCGCATCAACGAGGACGAGGGCACCATCACGTACTTCGACTCGGAGAACATCGGCATCGCCGTGGACTCCGAGAAGGGTCTGATGACCCCGGTCATCAAGGGTGCGGGCAACCTCAACCTGGCCGGTATCTCCAAGGCGACCGCCGAGCTGGCCGGCAAGGTCCGCGCCAACAAGATCACCCCGGACGAGCTGTCCGGCGCGACCTTCACGATCAGCAACACCGGCTCGCGCGGCGCGCTGTTCGACACGGTCATCGTGCCGCCGAACCAGGTCGCGATCCTGGGCATCGGTGCCACGGTCAAGCGCCCGGCGGTCATCGAGACCGCCGAGGGCACGGTCATCGGCGTCCGCGACATGACCTACCTGTCGCTCTCCTACGACCACCGTCTGGTCGACGGCGCCGACGCGGCCCGCTACCTGACGGCCGTCAAGGCGATCCTGGAG
Source organism: Streptomyces sp. NPDC043908 (assembly GCF_056435525.1). Lineage (NCBI taxonomy): Bacteria > Bacillati > Actinomycetota > Actinomycetes > Kitasatosporales > Streptomycetaceae > Streptomyces > Streptomyces sp. NPDC043908. The sequence goes on from NZ_JBWKEI010000010.1 coordinate 88,938, forward strand.
GCCGGCGAGTTCGAGGTCGAGCTCGGCCTGTAGGACCGCGGCCGTACGGCCCGTCCGTACGGACTGTGACGAAGGCGCCCCCGCCCGGAGTGATTCCAGGTGGGGGCGCCGCCGTATTGTCTAGAGGTCACCGCTCGCGCGTGAAGGAGCTCGTCATGACCCCGCCCGTCGTCCACTCGCTGCGCGAGCAGATCCGCGAGCACATCGTGGAGGGGATCGTCAGCGGTCGCTGGAAGCCGGGTGAGCGGATCGTGGAGCGCCGGATCGCGGTCGAGCTCCAGGTGAGCCAGACGCCGGTCCGCGAGGCCCTGCGGGAGCTGGAGTCCCTGCGGCTGATCGAGTCGGCGCCGAACAAGGGCGTACGGGTCCGGAACCTGACGGCGGCCGACCTGGAGGAGAGCTACCCCGTACGGGCGGGCCTGGAGCAGATCGCGGCGGAACTGGCGGCGGACCGCCTCGCCGCCGACTGCTCGGCCCTGGAGCCCCATGTGGCGGCGCTGTACGAGGCGGACGCGGCGGCGGACGGGACGGCGCAGGTGCGGCATACGGTGGGGTTCCACCGGGAGCTGGTGCGGGCGGCGCACAACGGGGTGCTCCTCCACACGTGGGAGGGGCTCGGCATCGAGGTCTTCACGGCCCTGTCCATCCGCTGGCTGGGTACGGTGCAGAAGTCGTACGCGGAGGAGCATCAGGAGTTGGTGGAGGCGTTCCGGCGCCACGATCCCCGGATTGGCACCCTGGTCAAGTCCCACGTCCTGGGCTGCGCCCCCCGAGCCTGACCCCCTCCCCCGACGCCCCCGAACGGCTCGCACAGTTCCCCGCGCCCCTCAAAGGCCGCCAGTCGCCTGCGGGCCGTCCGTGGCTGGTCGCGCAGTTCCCCGCGCCCCTCAAAGGGCCGTCGGTCATCTGCGGACCGTGCCGGGTTGCTCGCGCAGTTCCCCGCGCCCCTTAAAGGGCCGTCGGTCATCTGCGGGCCGTCCGTGGCTGGTCGCGCAGTTCCCCGCGCCCCTCGGGGGTCCCGGTCACCGGGGTGCCAAGCTCGCCCTACACCCCTCCGGGGAGCGCCGGAATCCCCGCTCAGCCACAGCCCCCTCAAGGGGCGCGGGGAACTGCGCGACCAGCCCAGCACGGCCCGCAGCCAAACCCAGACCCCAGACCCCACAGGGGCGCGGGAAACTGCGCGACCGGCCCCCACCCACCCGCAGACGAACCCCGGGCCGAACAGGGGCGCGGGGAACTGCGCGAGCAACCCACCACCCACCCCGCAGACGAACCCAGGAACCGCGCGAGCAACCCCACCCACCCGCAGACAAACCCCAGGGGGCCCCGGGGCGCAGCCCCGGTTCGGCGGAGGGAGAGGGGGGCGGGCCCCGCTCACATTCCGGCGCCCCCGCTCATCCGAACCCCACCCCACCTGCGAAAACAAGGCACCCCGTGCCCCCATCCACGGCACCCTGTGCCGACTTTCCCCGTATCGAGAAGTTTTTCGCTCAACACTTTGATCGATCATCGATCGTCGGCTTACAGTCAACGGCGGACTTACCCGGTCCACCGGCCCTGTCCTGCCAGACACGGCACTTTTTCTCCACCCCCCTCCTGTCCGGAAGGCGGCGATCATGATCGACCCCACGCGCAAGTCTCCGAGCGAGCTCGACCAGCTCCCGGACCGTGACACCGAGGAGACCGCCGAGTGGGCGGCCTCCCTCGACGCCGTCGCCAAGGCCGCCGGCCCCCACCGGGCCGCGTATCTGATGCGCCGCACGCTCCAGCACGCCGAGGGCGCGGGCCTGGCCCTGCCCAAGCTGCTGGAGACGGACTACGTCAACACCATCCCCACCTCCGCCGAGCCCGCGGTCGACGGCGACGAGGAGATGGAGCGCCGGATCACGGCCTGGAACCGGTGGAACGCCGCCGCGATGGTCACCCGCGGCGCCAAGCACGGCGTCGGCGGCCACATCGCCACCTTCGCCTCCGCCGCCTGGCTCTACGAGACCGGCTTCAACCACTTCTTCCGGGGCAAGGAGGCCGACGGGTCCGGCGACCAGCTCTACATCCAGGGCCATGCCTCCCCCGGCATCTACGCCCGCGCCTTCCTCGACGGCCGGCTGAACGAGAGCCACCTCGACAACTTCCGGCAGGAGTCGGGCGGCAACGGCCTGCCCTCCTACCCGCACCCCCGCCGCCTCCCCTGGCTGTGGGAGTTCCCGACCGTGTCGATGGGTCTCGGGCCGCTCTCCGCCATCTACCAGGCGCGGTTCAACCGGTACCTCACCAACCGGAACATCAAGGACGTCTCCGGCTCCCACGTGTGGGCCTTCCTCGGTGACGGCGAGATGGACGAGCCCGAGTCGACCGCCGCACTCGCGCTCGCCGCGCGGGAGGGCCTCGACAACCTCACCTTCGTCATCAACTGCAACCTCCAGCGCCTCGACGGCCCGGTCCGCGCCAACTTCAAGATCGTGCAGGAGCTGGAGGCCCAGTTCCGCGGCGCCGGCTGGAACGTCGTGAAGTCGCTGTGGGGCGGCGCCTGGGACGAGCTGTTCGCGCTCGACACCACCGGCGCCCTCGTCCGCCGGCTCCGCGAGGTCCCGGACGCGCAGGTGCAGACGTACCAGACGCGTGACGCGGCCTACATCCGCGAGGACTTCTTCGGCAAGGACCCGGCGCTCGTCGAGATGGCGAAGCTGATCGGCGACGACAAGATCCTGGAGTGCTTCCACCTCTCCCGCGGCGGTCACGAGCCCCGCAAGGTGTACGCCGCGTACAAGGCCGCGCTGGAGTTCAAGGGCGCGCCGACCGTCATCCTGGCGCAGACCGTCAAGGGCTTCACCCTCGGTGAGGGCTTCGCGTCCAAGAACGCGAACCACCAGATGAAGAAGCTCTCCAACGACGAGTTCAAGAACATGCGGGATCTGCTGGAACTGCCCATCTCGGACGCGCAGTTCGTCGACGGTGTCGTGCCCTACGGGCACCCCGGCGCGGACTCCCCCGAGGTGCGTTACCTCCAGGAGCGGCGCGCCGCCCTCGGCGGCCCGGCCCCGGCCCGCCGCAGCCACGCGCCGGCCCCGCTGCCCGCCGCGGCCGACAAGGCGTTCGCCGCCTTCGACAAGGGCTCCGGCAACCAGTCCATGGCGACCACCATGGCGTTCGTCCGGCTGGTCAAGGACCTCATCCGCGACAAGGAGACCGGCAGGCGCTGGGTCCCGATCGTCCCGGACGAGGCCCGCACCTTCGGTATGGAGAGCCTCTTCCCCTCCCTCGGGATCTACTCCCCCAAGGGCCAGACGTACGAGCCGGTCGACCGCGACCAGCTGATGTACTACCGCGAGGCGAAGGACGGCCAGATCCTCAACGAGGGGATCACCGAGGCCGGTTCGATGGCCGACTTCATCGCCGCCTCCACCGCGTACGCCACGCACGGCGAGCCGATGATCCCGTTCTACATCTTCTACTCGATGTTCGGCTGGCAGCGCACCGCCGACCAGATGTGGCAGCTCGGCGACCAGCTGGGCCGCGGCTTCCTGGTGGGCGCCACCGCCGGCCGCACCACGCTGACCGGTGAGGGCCTCCAGCACGCCGACGGCCACTCGCCGGTGATCGCCGCGACCAACCCGGCGGCGCTGACCTACGACCCGGCGTTCGCGTACGAGATCGGCACCATCGTCAAGGACGGTCTGCGCCGGATGTACGGCGAGGCGGCCCCGGGCGAGGACCAAGACGTCTTCTACTACCTCACCGTCTACAACGAGCCCCTGCCGCAGCCCGCCAAGCCGGCCGGGATCGACGAGGGCATCGTCAAGGGCCTGTACCGGTTCAACACCGCCGAGTCGGCCGGGCTCGACGTGGCGGCCGTCAACCCGCCGCGCATCCAGCTGCTCGGCTCCGGCACCGCGATCCACTGGACCCTCAAGGCCCAGAAGCTGCTCGCCGAGGAGTGGGGCGTGGCCGCCGACGTGTGGTCCGCGACCTCCTGGACGGAGCTGCGCCGCGACGCCCTGGAGGCGGACGCCGCGCTGCTGCGCGGCGAGGAGCGGATTCCGTACGTACGCCAGGCGCTGGCCGGCGCCGAGGGCCCGGTCCTCGCGGTGAGCGACTACATGCGCCAGGTCCCGGACCAGATCGCGCAGTGGGTCGAGCAGGACTGGTCCTCGCTCGGCGCCGACGGGTTCGGCCTCTCCGACACCCGTGACGCGGCCCGCCGCCACTTCGGTGTGGACGCCGAGTCGATCGTGGTCGCGGCCCTGGCCCAGCTGGCCCGGCGCGGCGAGGTCAAGGCCTCGGCCGTCAAGGAGGCCCGCGAGCGGTACGGCCTGTAGGCCGGACGAAGCGGTGTACGCCCCCGGGGGGCGCGGCTCAGTGCCGCGCCCCCCGGGGGCGTTCCCGTCCGGCCGCGCGGGCGTACGGGGGGGCGCGGGCATCATTGCCTCATGCGCGCCGCCCGGCTGATCAAGATGGTCCTGCTCCTCCAGTCGCGGCCCTCCATGTCCGCCGCCGAGCTGGCGCGCGAGCTGGAGGTCTCCGAGCGGACCGTCACCCGGGACGCGCAGGCGCTGGGCGAGGCGGGCGTCCCGGTCTACGCGGACCGGGGCCGGAACGGGGGCTACCGGCTGGTCGGCGGCTACCGCACCCGCCTCACCGGGCTCGGCAGGGACGAGGCCGCCGCGCTGTTCCTGTCCGGGGTGCCGGGCGCCCTGCGCGACATGGGCCTGGAGGACGTGGCCTCGGCCGCCCGCCTGAAGGTGTCGGCGGCCCTGCTCCCCTCGCTGCGGGACGCGCCCGCGAGCGCCGGGCGGCGCTTCCACCTGGACGCGCCCGCCTGGTGGCGGGAGCCGGGGACGCCCGCGCACCTGCCCGCCGTCGCCCGGGCCGTCTGGGCGGACCGGGTGCTGCGGGTGGTCTACCGGCGCCGTGACGAAGAGGTCGTGGAGCGCCGTCTCGAACCGTACGGGCTCGTCCTGAAGGCCGGGGTCTGGTACGTGTGCGCCCGCGCCGACGGGGAGCGCCCGGGCTTCCGGGTGTACCGGCTGGACCGGTTCGACGAGGTGCGCCAGGACGAGGAGGCCTTCGTCCGGGACGAGTCCTTCGACCTGGCCGGGTTCTGGGCCGAACGGGCGGCCGGCTTCGCCCGGGCGATGCTCCGGGAGACCGTGCTCGTGCGGGTGTCCGAGGCGGGCGCCGCCCGGCTGCCGTCGGTCCTGGGCGACCGGGAGCCGGTCCTGGCGGCCCTGGAGGCGGCCGGCGGGGCGGACGCGCGGGGCCGCAGGACCGTGGCGCTGCCGGTGGAGTCGTACGACGTGGCGTTCGCCCAGCTGATGCCGCTCGGGCCGGAGGTGGAGGTGCTCGAACCCGCGGCGCTGCGCGAGCGGTTCGCCGCCGCCGCCCGCGCGATGGCCGGACTCTACGGCTCCGCGCCCCAGGAGCGGGACGAGCGGGACGGGTGAGGTGGGGCTCATGGGGCCGGTGGTTCGATCCGGCCGCCCGAAGGGCTGATTTGTACGGCTCCGCGTGCGCGCCCACCCGCCAGCCACGATGCTGGACCCGTGATGGACGAGACGGAATTCTGGGAGCTCATCGACAGCACCCGCGCGGACGCCGAGGGCGACCCCGAGGACCACGCGGAGCTGTTGGTGGAGCGCCTGCTGCAACTCGACCCGGAATCCGTCCTGGACTTCGCCCGGCACTTCGAGGCCCGCTACAACCGCGCCTACGTCTGGGACCTGTGGGGCGCGGCGGCGGTCCTGCTCGGCGGCGCGAGCGACGACGCCTTCGACTACTTCCGCTGCTGGCTCATCGGGCAGGGCCGCGAGGTGTTCGAGGGCGCTCTGCACGACCCGGACCGGCTCGCCGAGCTCCTGGAGGACTTCGACGAGGAGATCGACGGGGACGGCGAGGACCTCGGTTACGCGGCGGACGAGGCGTACGAGCAGCTCACCGGGGTCACCGCGCCCGCGCTGGGCATCTCCCCGCAGCCCGCCGAGCCGCTGGGCACCGCGCTGGACCTCCAGGACGAGGACGCCCTGGCGGAACGGTTCCCCCGGCTGTGGGAGCGCTTCGGCGGCTCGCTCTAGCGCGTGCCGGGCGCCGCGGGGCAGGCGGGACTTGCGCCACCCGCCCTAGCGGGGCCGGTCCGCGGCCAGTGCCAGCAGCGCCACGTCGTCCTTGGCGCGGCCCGCGTACCGCACGAGGTCGTCGCGTACCGCCTCCGTGAGCGTCACCAGACCGTCGCGCGTCGCCGGACCGTCGCTCGGGGCACGCCCGTCGCGCGGGGCCAGCGCCGCCAGCCGTTCCGCGAGCGGGTAGAAGGCCCCGGCCCCGTCGCGCGCCTCGGTCACCCCGTCCGTGTACGCGAGGATCCTGTCCCCCTCCGCCAGCTCCACCCGCAGCTCACGGGGCGGCGCGAGGCCCGCCAGGCCCAGGCCCAGCGGGGGCGCGGGCTCGGCGGCCAGCTCCGCGGCGCCGCGCCCGCGCAGCAGGAACGGCCGCGGGTGCCCGCAGCTCACCACCCGTACGACCGGTTCGCCGGGCGGGAACTCCAGCAGCAGCGCGGTCGCGAACAGCTCGCCGTGGCCGTCCGCTCCCGCGTCGGTCACCAGACGCCGGTCGAGGCGGGCGGCCACGCCCGGCAGCGTGGGCTCGTCGAGGACCGCTTCGCGGAAGGCGCCGAGCAGCGAGGCCACCGTGCCGACCGCCGCCAGACCGTGGCCCTGGACGTCGGCGATCACCGCCCGGACGCCGTGCGGACCCTCCCGTACGTCGTAGAAGTCGCCACCGACCAGGGTGCCGCGCTGGGCGGCCTGGTAGAGCCCGGCACAGCGCACCGGACCCACCGCGGCCGGCAGCGGCGGCAGCACCGCGAGCTGGGCCGCCTCCGCCACCGTGCGGACGGTCACCAGCTGGTGGTCGCGGCGCTGGCGCACCCGGGCCACCACGACGCTGAAGACCACGACGACGGCGAGGGTGAGGATGTCACCGGGGTGCGGGTACCAGTCGCGGGTGTGCGGCAGCAGGACGCCGACGAAGGTGACGGTGGCCAGCACGACCGTGCCGAGCGGGCCGTAGGCGAAGGCGGCGAGCGGGGGCACGGCGGCCAGGAAGTAGCCGAGCTCGACGCCGTTGGGGGTGGCGAGCTGGGCGGCCGTGATCGCGGCGAGGACCACCACCGGCAGCGCCCGCTGCCACAGGGGCCGGGGGGCGACCGGCAGCAGCCCGGACGCACCCTCGTCCACCATGGGGAAGCTCCTCGGCGCCGGGTTCGTGCTGCTACCTCCTGTTCTACGTCACTCGGTGAGCGCGCGCCCCATCAGCACGTCGTCCACGTACTCCCCCTCCAGCAGGAACTCCCCCGGCAGGACCCCCTCGACGGTGAAGCCCTCCGAGGCGTAGAGCGCGCGGGCGGGGGTGTTGTGGCCCAGGACGCGCAAGGTCAGCCGGCGGGCGCCCTGGCGCCGGGACTCCTCGGCGGCGGCGCGCAGCAGCGCCCGGGCCAGGCCCCGGCCCCGGGCGCTTTCGTGGACGGCCAGGCCCTGGATCTGGCGGACGTGGCCGTTGCACTCCAGCGCGGTGGGCCGGACCAGGCGCAGATATCCGGCCACCCGGCCGTCGAGCTCCGCGACCAGGTAGTACGCGGGCGGGTTCGCGGGGTCGAAGAAGGGCCCGAGCGGCGGCCGGGGCCGGGGCTGGACCGAGTGCAGCGGCGACCAGACGTCGCGGTCGAGTTCGGCGAGGGCGATCGCGTCACCGAGGCGGGCGGGACGTATGTGAGGCGCGGACATGGGGCAACTGTGCCATCGGGGACGGATGAGGAAGCATGGTTTCCGCCCCGGACCGGGGCACCCTCCAGCATCGGGAGAAGGCGGCATGCGGATCGCGATCGCGGGCTCGACCGGGCTCATCGGCACGGCGCTGGGCCGGTCGCTGCGGGCGGACGGGCACGAGCTGGTCCCTCTCGTGCGGCGTCCGGCGCGGACCGCCGACGAGGTCGAGTGGGACCCGCGGCGCCAGTACGTGGACGCGGCGGGGCTCGCCGGCTGCGAGGCGGTGGTCCACCTCGCCGGGGCCGGGGTCGGGGACCACCGGTGGACGGACGCGTACAAGAAGGAGATCCGCGACAGCCGGGTGCTCGGCACGGCCGCCCTCGCCGAGGCCCTGGCCTCGCTCGACCGGCCGCCGAAGGTGCTGCTGTGCGGCACGGCGATCGGCTACTACGGCGATACGGGCACGCGCGCGGTGGACGAGGAGGCGCCGCCCGGCGACGGTTTCCTGGCGCGGGTGTGCGTGGAGTGGGAGGAGGCGGCGGCCCCGGCGCGGGAGGCGGGCATCCGTACGGTGTTCGCGCGCACCGGGCTGGTGGTGGCCCGCGAGGGCGGCGCCTGGGGCAAGCTCTTCCCGATCTTCCGGGCGGGGCTCGGCGGGCGCCTCGGCGACGGCCGCCAGTACTGGTCGTTCATCTCCCTGCACGACGAGATCGCGGCCCTGCGGCATCTTCTGGACACCCCCGAGGTGTCGGGCCCGGTGAACCTGACGGCCCCGGAGCCGGTCACCAACCGCGAGGTGACGGCGGCGATGGCCCGGGTGCTGCGCCGGCCGGCGCTCTTCCCGGTCCCGGCCCCGGCGATCCGGCTGGCCCTGGGCGAGTTCGCCGAGGACGTCCTCGGCAGCCAGCGGGTCCTCCCCCACCGCCTCCTGGAATCGGGCTTCAGATTCGCGTTCCCGGAGATCGAGGGGGCGATCGGGGCGGCGGGGTAGAGGTCCGGGAGGCGGGGTAGGGGCCCGGGGAGCCGGGGTAGGCGTCCGGGAGGCGTGGGGGAACACCGGCGTTCCCCTCGCGGAGAGGCTCTCGTACGCGCCTCGCGCCGCCCGGCCGAAAGGGCACCGGCGCACGCGTCGCGGCGCCGTGCATCCGTGCCCGGTCGTGTGCGCGACCCACGGAATCGACCGCGCTTTCTAGTCTCTCTCTCCGAACTCCTGCATTTCGTGAACCTGTTGGGGGCATGAGGCCTCCACCAAGCCGCGCCGACCTCAGGGAGGGGCACGTGCTCAGCACCGCACACCATGCGGACGTCGTCATCGTGGGGGCCGGGCTCGCCGGCCTGTCAGCGGCTCACCAGCTGACCGGCGCGGGGGTCTCGGTCATGGTCCTGGAGGCCGCCGGGGAGGTGGGCGGCCGCATGTCCACCGAGCACCTCGACGGCTTCCGCCTCGACCGGATCGGCCAGTTGCTCTCCACCTCGTATCCGGAGCTGACGCGCACGCCCGGCCTGGACGGCCTGGCCGTGAGCGCGTTCGCGCCCGGGGTGCTCGTCCACAGCGCGGGCCGCCACTACCGGGCGGGCGTACCGAGGAGCGCGCGGGGCGCACTCGCCACGGCGCGCGCCCTCGCGAGCGCCCCCAGGGGAGGCACCCGGGGTGCGCCCAGGAGCACCGCGCGGGGCGCCGCCACCCCGCTGGGCGGCCCGCTGGACCAGGCCCGCCTCGGCGCCTCGCTCGCGCGCCTCGCCGCGACGCCCGTGGAGCGGCTGCTCGCCCGGCCCGAACTGCCCATCGGGACGGCCCTCCAGACCCGGGGCCTGCCCGCCAGGACCCTCGACGGGTTCGTCCGCCCGCTGCTCTCGGCGCTGCTCTGCGACCCGGACCTCACCACCTCCAGCCGGTGCGCCGACCTCGCCCTGCGCGGCTTCGCGCGCGGCCGGCTCTGTGTGCCGACGGGGGGCGCGTCGGTGCTGCCCGAGCTGCTGGCTGCGGCACTGCCGCCCGGTACGGTCCGCAGCGGCGTCAAGGTCACCTCGGTCGCCACGACCGCCGTGACCACCGCCGACCACGGCGTGATCGGCTGCCGCTCGCTGCTGCTGGCCACCGACGCGCGCGCCGCCTCCGAGCTGCTGCCCGGGCTGCGGGTGCCGCCGTTCCACCCGGTGACGGTGGTGCACCACACGGCCCCCGCGCCCCCGCTGGCCGAGCCCGCGCTGCTGCTGGACGGGGACGGGGGCGGGCCGGTGGCGCACACGGCGGTGATGAGCGAGGTCGACCCGGCGCGCGCGCCGCGCGGGCGGGCGCTCATCAGCTCCACCGTGCTCGGCCCGCCGCCCCCGGACCTGGAGACCTCGGTCCTGGCCCATCTGGGACGGCTGTACGGCACGTCCACGGCGGACTGGGACCTGCTGGCGGTCCGGCACACCCCCGAGGCGGTCCCGGCGATGCCCGCACCGCACGACGTACGCCGCCCTGTGCGGCTGCTGGCGGGCCTGTACGTGTGCGGGGACCACCGGGACACCAGCACGGTCCAGGGCGCCCTGTACTCGGGCCGCAGGGCCGCCCACGCCCTCCTCTCCGACCTGGGCCTGCGCCCCGCTACCCCCAAGCCCAAGGCGATGAGGCCGGCAGCCTGACCCGACCGCCTGCGGCGCGCGGGCGGGGTTGTCGTCCACGAACCGTGGGGGTGCCTGCGGCGCGCGGGTGGAGATTTCGTCCGCACGCCGTGGGGGTGCCCTGCGGCGCGCGGGTGGCGATTTCGTCCGCAGGCCGTGGGTGGCTGGTCGCGCAGTTCCCCGCGCCCCTGGCTAGTTAGGGGCGCGGGGAACTGCGCGAGCAACCCACCACGGCCTGCGGACGAAGACGGGTTAAGGGGCGCGGGGAACGGCGCGACCAGCCCACCACGGTCCGCACACGAAGACGGGTTAAGGGGCGCGGGGAACGGCGCGAGCAACACACCGCACCCCGCAGACGCCCCCGGGCAAAACAGCGCCCTACCCGAGCGCCGCCACCCGGTCGCGATACGTCCGCACCGCCGCCGCATCCCGATACGGCTCCAACCGCCGCTCGAAGTCCCGCACATACTCGACCGCCCGCACCGACCGCATCTCGCTCGCCTGCTGCGCCGCCTCCGCGGCCAGCGCGCACGCCTGGTCGAGCTCCCCGAGCCCGAGCCGGGCGCACGCGAGCACCACCCGGCAGAAGAGCCGGGACCGGGCGTACGCCGGAGCGCGCAACTGCAAGGAGCGCTCGGCGTGCTGCGCGGCCGCCCGGTACTGCTGGAGGTCCCGGTGGCAGTGCCCGAACTCGTCCGCGAGCTGCGCGTCGTCGAAGAACCGCGCCCAGTGCGGCACCTCGTCCCCCGGCCGCGCCGCCTCCATCGCCCGTTCCGCCCGCACCAGCGAGGCCGTGCACGCCCGGATCTCGCCGAGCACCCCGTGTCCGCGCGCCTCCACGGAGTGCAGCAGTGCCTGCACCACGGGCGGCGCCGATGACCCGACGCCCTGCTGGGCGACCCGGGCGAGCTGCACCGCCTCCCGGCCGTGGCCGAGGTAGACGGCCTGGCGGCTCATGGTGATCAGTACGTACGACCCGTAGGCCCGGTCGCCCGCCGCCTGCGCGAGGCGGAGCGCCTGGACGAAGTACCGCTGCGCCAGACCGTGCGCGGCGATGTCGTACGAGGTCCAGCCCGCGAGGCGGGTGAGGTCGGCGGCCGCCGCGAAGAGCCTGCGCCCGATGTTCTCGCCGTAGCTGCCGCGCAGCATCGGCTCGGCCTCGTGCTCCAGGTAGCGCACCAGGGCCTGGCGGGCGTGGCCGCCGCCGTAGGCGTGGTCCAGGGTGCGGAAGAGCTCCCCGACCGAGCGCAGGGCGGCGATGTCGCCGCTGGTCACCCGTTGTCCGGGGCCGCGCTCCGAGCCGCGCTGCCGGGGCACGGCGGGCCGGCCCTGGCTGGGGATGCGGGGGCCCGCGGCGGCCTGCTCGCCCGCGAAGCGCGGGGAGGGGTCGCCGTGGCCCACGCGTTCGTCGGCCCTGCCGATCAGCCAGTCCCGGCTGGGCACCACGAGCCCGGCCGGGGTGAAGGCGATCTTCCGGAGCTCGACGTGGCTGCCGGAGTCCTTGCGCCACAGGCCGCTGACGATGTCGACGGCCTCCTCCGGGGTCGCCGCGAACTCCAGCCCGGCGTACACCGGCGCACACGCGTCGAGCCCCAGGTCCTGGGCCGAGAGTCTGCGCCCCAGGCGCCGGGTGAACACCTCGGCGATCAGCGCGGGGGTGGTACCGCGTGGCTGCTGCCCGCGCAGCCACCTTGTCACCGACGTCTTGTCGTACCTCAGGTCCAGGCCGTGTTCCAGCCCTAGCTGGTCCACGCGGCGCGCTAGGCCCGCGTTGGAGAATCCGGCCTCCGCGATGAGCGCGGCGAGCTGTCGGTTGGGTGTGCGCTGCGCGGGTCGTTCCGTCATCAGCTGTGCGATCTCCTGCCTTCCGGGCCAAGCGGGCAGCCCTCATGGAACGGGGGGAATTTAGCGGCCAATAACGCCCTGACCGCCGCCTTCGCCCCGCATTCATCCGATCGTGTGAGGAGGTGCCGTTTCTGCCCGCCGCACGCTGCCGTCGAACGCGGTCGTACAGTGGCTGAGGCGCATGGATGCACTTGGGTGAGGAGCCGGGCGTGAACGAGCTGCGATTTGTCCGACTGGGTTTCGGTGACGACGCGGTCGAGTACCAGGAGGCCTGGGACGAGCAGCGGCGGGTGCACGCGGCCCGGTTCGCCGACGAGATCCCCGACACCTGTCTGCTCCTGGAGCATCCGCCGGTCTACACGGCGGGACGGCGCACGGATCCCAGCGAGCGCCCCCTGGACGGGACGCCGGTGGTGGACGTGGACCGGGGCGGCAAGATCACCTGGCACGGCCCGGGGCAGCTCGTCGGCTACCCGATCCAGAAGCTGCCGCGCCCGGTGGACGTGGTCGCGCACGTGCGCCGCCTGGAGGAGGCCCTGATCCGTACGGCCGCCGACTTCGGTCTGGAGACCACCCGGGTCGAGGGCCGCAGCGGGGTGTGGGTGCTGGGCGAACCCCAACAGGCCGCCGCGCAGCGCCCCAGGCCGGGCGGCCTCTCCCTCGACTTCGACCCGCGGCTCACCGACGAGGAGTTCGACCCGCGCCTGAACGGCCCGGAGTACGCCCCCTCGAACGCGGGCCAGCGCCGCGAGGACCGCAAGCTCGCCGCGATCGGGATCCGCGTCGCCAAGGGCGTGACCATGCACGGCTTCGCGCTCAACGTGAACCCGGACAACACCTGGTTCGACCGGATCGTGCCGTGCGGCATCCGGGACGCGGGCGTGACCTCACTCTCGTACGAACTGGGCCGCGAGATCACGATCGCGGACGTCCTGCCGGTCGCCGAGAAGCACCTCCGGGAGATCCTGGAGAACGCGGACCTGGCGCCGCGCGAGATCGAGCGGGCTACCGCCTAGTACGCCGGGGCGCGTCCGGAAACGGGAATGCGCCCCTCTGGCCAGGGGTTGGCCAGACGTAATGCCACGCAAATAACGGGCGTACCCTGGTGTCCGCCGAAGAATCGAAGTCATAGGGAGCACGTCGTGTCCGCAGTCGCACCCGACGGACGCAAGATGCTGCGCCTGGAGGTCCGGAACAGCCAGACCCCCATCGAGCGCAAGCCCGAGTGGATCAAGACCCGGGCGAAGATGGGCCCCGAGTACACCAAGATGCAGAGCCTGGTGAAGAGCGAGGGGCTGCACACGGTCTGCCAGGAGGCGGGCTGTCCCAACATCTTCGAGTGCTGGGAGGACCGCGAGGCGACCTTCCTCATCGGCGGCGACCAGTGCACGCGGCGCTGCGACTTCTGCCAGATCGACACGGGCAAGCCCAAGGCGCTCGACCGTGACGAGCCCCGCCGCGTCGGCGAGTCCGTGGTCACCATGGACCTGAACTACGCCACGATCACCGGCGTCGCCCGCGACGACCTGGCGGACGGCGGCGCCTGGCTGTACGCGGAGACCGTGCGCCAGATCCACGCGCAGACCGCGGAGCGCGCCGAGGGCCGCACCAAGGTCGAGCTGCTGGCCCCCGACTTCAACGCGGTGCCCGAGCAGCTGGCCGAGGTCTTCTCGTCCCGCCCCGAGGTCTTCGCGCACAACGTCGAGACCGTGCCCCGCATCTTCAAGCGCATCCGCCCCGGCTTCCGCTACGAGCGCTCGCTCGACGTCATCACCCAGGCCCGTGACTACGGCCTGGTGACCAAGTCGAACCTGATCCTCGGCATGGGCGAGACCCGCGAGGAGGTCAGCGAGGCGCTCCAGCACCTGCACGACGCGGGCTGCGAGCTGATCACCATCACGCAGTACCTGCGGCCGTCGCTGCGCCACCACCCCGTGGAGCGCTGGGTGAAGCCGCAGGAGTTCGTGGAGCTGAAGGAGGAGGCCGACGAGATCGGCTTCTCCGGTGTGATGTCGGGCCCGCTGGTCCGCTCCTCGTACCGGGCCGGCCGGCTCTTCCAGCAGGCGATGGAGCGCCGGGGCGCGAAGGCCGCCGCCACGGACCCGGCCACCGGGGTCGCTGCGGCCGCCGGGACCGCCGCTGCCGCTCCCGCCGTGGGTGCCGTCGGCGTGTGAATTCGCGCACAAAGTATTACCGGTCGGTAATGGCCGATTCGACGCGGTTCCCGCGCCCTTCGCAGGTAGGAGGGGCGCGGGGGCCGCGTCGCCGTTTCTTCGGCGGGCGTCAAGGTTTCATTGCCGTTTGACCGTCCGGACACGCCCTGGTAACACCAGTCAGTGACGCTGTCTTCACGCACCGCGCACGCTCCCCGTGTGTGCGCCCGCGTGCACGCCCCGCTGCTGTCCCGTCCTAGGGAGGACCCCACGATGCAGTCCGCGACGACCGTACGCGCCACCGCGCTCCCGTCCGTCACCGACGCACTGCGTGCCATGGAGTCCGTCCTGCTGGCCGCCGGCCAGCGCACGGCCCGCCGCAACGCCTGGACGGCGGTCCTGGAGGACCGCCGCCGCGCCAAGGACCGGACCGAGGCCCAGCACGTACTGGAGGCCGTGGCTAGCCGTCGGCCCTGAGCCACGTAAACTTCGCTTCATGGCGAGGAAGGAAATCGCAGACACTACTGCGAACACCGGGCGACTGAAGCAGATCGCCCTCACGTACAAGATGACCCGCAAGGCCGACTCCAAGGTCGGTCTCGTCGTCGCGGCAGTCGGAATCGTCACCTTCGGTGTCTTCCTCGCGCTCGGGTTCCTGATCGGTCACCCCATCTACCTGGGCATCCTCGGCTTCCTGCTGGCCTTCCTCGCCATGGCGATCGTCTTCGGACGCCGTGCCGAGCGCGCTGCCTTCGGGCAGATGGAAGGACAGCCGGGGGCCGCGGCCGCGGTGCTCCAGAACATCGGCCGCGGCTGGACGACGACCCCGGCGGTGGCGATGAACCGCAGCCAGGACGTCGTGCACCGGGCGGTCGGCAGGGCCGGCATCGTGCTGGTGGCCGAGGGCAACCCGAACCGGGTGAAGTCGCTGCTGGCGGCCGAGAAGAAGAAGATGGCGCGGATCGTGGTGGACGTCCCCGTCCACGACGTGGTGGTCGGCGACGGAGAGGGCCAGGTGCCCCTGAAGAAGCTCCGCACCACGCTGCTGAAGCTCCCGCGGGTCCTGGCCGGGCCGCAGGTCACCGCGGCCAACGACCGGCTGCGCGCGATGGGCGACCTCATGAGCAACATGCCGCTTCCCAAGGGGCCGATGCCCAAGGGGATGCGGATGCCGCGCGGCGGGAAGGCGCGCTGACGCTCCGCTGGGGCGAACGGGTAAGGGGCCCGGCAGAACCGAGAGGTTCTGCCGGGCCCCTTCCTTATGTACGCGGGCGTGTCCGGCCGCGGGCCGGATGTGGCTGGTCGCGCAGTTCCCCGCGCCCCTGAAAGGGCGGCCCTCCGGGCGCCCCCAGGGGGTTGCCGGATCCGGGGCCGCCGGATCGGGGTTGCTGGATCGGGGTTGCTGGATCCCGACCCGGATCGGGGTTGCCAGATCCGGACGTTGCTAGATCCGGACCTGGATCGCTCGCGCCAAACGGTCGTGGAGGCCTCGGCTGTCGCGGTCCCAGACCAGGGCCGGGACGGCGAGGCACAGCAGCACGCTGCGCAGCAGGGCGCGCGGGAAGCTGAGGCGCCCGCCGCCCTCGGCGATGAGGCGCAGGCGCAGGAGGCGCTTGCCGGGCGTGGCGCCGACCGTGCCGACGGTCAGGACGCTCATCACCAGGAAGACGACGAGCGCCCAGTTGTTGGTGAGGTGGAGCTGGCGGTGCGCGAGCAGCCCGTATGCGATCAGGGCGCTCACCGACCAGTCGATGAAGATGGCGCCGAAGCGCCGACCCAGGGGGGCGATGGCGCCCGGCCCCTCCTCCGGCAGACCGAGCTGCTCGCCCCGGTAACCGAAGTCGACGCCCATCTCCTCGGCCGCCGCCTTGGGCCCGGAGAGCCACGATCCGATTGCTTGCCTGTTGTCCACGCTTCCACGGTACCGGCCGGTGTTCGCGCCCCCACCCCCGGGATGGCCCAGAGGACCAGGTATATCCGATTTGTACGGGTCCTGATGTGACCCCTGCCCGGGTCCCGGTTAACTTGGGCGAAACAAACGGGTCACGCTTGAGAAATCCCGCCTGCCTATGGTCGGGTCCAGCGTGTGCCACCGCACTGGCCGCACCACGAGCTACAACCCCGTCTCCCCCGGACGGGAGTAGGAGGAGTTGGATGTTCCAGAACGCCGACGACGCCAAGAAGTACATCGCGGACAATGACGTCAAGATGGTCGACGTCCGGTTCTGCGACCTTCCCGGCGTGATGCAGCACTTCACGATCCCGGCGACGGCGTTCGACCCGGCCGAGGAGCTGGCGTTCGACGGTTCGTCGATCCGCGGCTTCCAGGCGATCCACGAGTCCGACATGGCGCTGCGCGCCGACCTGTCGACCGCGCGCCTGGACCCGTTCCGCCGCGACAAGACGCTGAACATCAACTTCTTCATCCACGACCCGATCACGGGCGAGCAGTACAGCCGCGACCCGCGCAACATCGCCAAGAAGGCCGAGGCCTACCTCGCGTCGACCGGCATCGCGGACACGGCGTACTTCGGCCCCGAGGCCGAGTTCTACGTCTTCGACAGCGTGCGCTTCGAGACCTCGGCGAACCAGGGCTTCTACCACATCGACTCCGAGGCCGGCGCCTGGAACACCGGTGCGGAGAACGACAACCGCGGCTACAAGGTCCGCTACAAGGGCGGCTACTTCCCGGCCCCGCCGGTGGACCACTTCGCCGACCTGCGGGCCGAGATCTCCCTGGAGCTGGAGAAGTCCGGCCTCCAGGTCGAGCGCCAGCACCACGAGGTGGGCACGGCCGGCCAGGCGGAGATCAACTACAAGTTCAACACGCTGCTGGCCGCGGCCGACGACCTGATGCTCTTCAAGTACATCGTGAAGAACGTCGCCTGGCGCAACGGCAAGACCGCGACCTTCATGCCGAAGCCGATCTTCGGTGACAACGGCTCCGGCATGCACGTCCACCAGTCCCTGTGGACCGGCGGCGAGCCGCTCTTCTACGACGAGCAGGGCTACGCGGGCCTGTCGGACACCGCCCGCTACTACATCGGCGGCATCCTCAAGCACGCCCCGTCGCTGCTGGCCTTCACCAACCCGACGGTGAACTCCTACCACCGCCTGGTCCCCGGCTTCGAGGCCCCGGTCAACCTGGTGTACTCGCAGCGCAACCGCTCCGCCGCGATGCGCATCCCGATCACGGGCTCGAACCCGAAGGCCAAGCGCGTCGAGTTCCGCGCCCCGGACCCGTCCTCGAACCCGTACCTCGCCTTCTCGGCGCTGCTCCTCGCCGGCCTGGACGGCATCAAGAACAAGATCGAGCCGGCCGAGCCGATCGACAAGGACCTCTACGAGCTCGCCCCCGAGGAGCACGCGGGCGTCCCCCAGGTCCCCACCTCCCTCCCGGCGGTACTGGAGGCCCTGGAGGCCGACAACGAGTACCTCCAGGCGGGCGGCGTCTTCACGTCCGACCTGATCGAGACGTGGATCGACTACAAGCGCACGGCGGAAATCGCCCCGATCCAGCTGCGGCCGCACCCGCACGAGTTCGAGCTGTACTTCGACATCTAAAGAGCGCGAGCGGGTGAGCCGGGGCCAGACCCCGGGAACCCGCCGCCAGACGCGCGAGTGAGGGCCGCCATTCCCCGAGGATGACGGCCCTCACGTGTACCCGCGAGGACATGGGCCCCGTGGGGCGCCGGTGTGACTCCTGGACAGGCCCGCGAGGGGACCCCACGCCGGCGAGGCGTTGGCGATCGCTCCGAAGAGCGGACGCGCGAAGCCCTCCGTGAGTGCCGCGCCCCATTTTCCCCCGGGCGCGGCACCCCCGCGTCAGCGGCCCGAGCGGAGCAGGGCCCGGACCATTCGGCATGTCGTGTCCGACGGCGGGTGTACGCCGATCAGCTCCGCCGTGCTTCGTATCTTGCGGTTGGGCGCGTGCTCGGGCTGGTAGACCCCGGTGTCGAGCAGCGCGATGGCCAGGCGCATCGCCTTGAGGCGCCTGTTGTGCGTCTCGTACCACACCCGCGGGCGTCCGGCGGGCAGCGGTACCTTCTTCAGGGACATCAGGGACAGCTGTTGCGGGGCGCGCGACGTCAGTACGGCAGCGGCCATGGGCATCCTCCTGGGCTGTCGGGAACCCTCACGAACTGCCTCGATTTTACTGCCCACCACTGACAATCGCCGCTGGTCGGACGGTCTTTGAGCAGGTCACAGGGGTACCGGCGGTACCGTGTCCCCCATGGAGATCTGGATCAACCCCGCCTGTTCCAAGTGCCGCAGCGCCGTCGACCTGCTGGACGCCGAGGGCGCCTCGTACACCGTCCGCCGCTACCTGGAGGACGTGCCGTCCGAGGACGAGATCCGGGCCGTGCTCGACCGGCTCGGACTGGAGCCGTGGGACATCACGCGCACCCAGGAGGCCGAGGCGAAGGAGCTCGGGCTCAAGGAGTGGCCGCGCGAGGACGGTTCCCGAGGGCGCTGGATCGCCGCGCTCGCCGCACACCCGAAGCTCATCCAGCGTCCGATCATCACGGCGGATGACGGGACGGCGGTGGTGGGACGCACCGAGGAGGCGGTACGGGACGCGCTCTCCCGGTGAGACCTGGGGCGGGCACGCCCGCCCCCGCCTGTCAGCCCGCCCCAGCCTGTCAGCCCGCCCGGCCTGTCAGCTCGCCCGACCGTCAGCCCGCCCCGCCCCTCAGCCCGTCCCCCCCTCAGCGCACCCCCTCCCCCTCACCCGTCCCCCAACTGCCGTTCCGCCTCCGCCAGCAGTTCGCTCACCCGCGCTCCGAACCCCGCGTCGCACGGGTGCGGTTCCCCGCCCCGGGCCGCGGTCACCAGCGCGTCCAGCGCCGCCGCGAACGCCTCGGCCGCGCCGCCCCAGTCCGGGAGCCGCTCCGCGCCCCGCTCGCCCAGGAGTTCCACGCCCACCCCCGCCACGGCCTGGGGCGCGGCGAAGCCCAGCGTCACCGTGGCGGAGGCGCCGGAGGCGTGGCGCAGGATCAGATGGACGGTGTCGTCGGGGCCGGGCGCGGCCGTCACCCGGGTCACCTCGCCGAGCACCGGCAGCAGCACCGACAGGACGTGCGGGCCGACGTCCCACAGCGCGCCCTTCTCCCGGCGCCAGGGCGAGGCGGCGTACGGGCTCGGGGCGGCGCCGGGGGTGAAGAGCGAGCCGAGCCAGTGCGCGTGCGCGGTGAACCAGCCGTCCGACGCGGCCCGCCGGTCGATCCACCCGGCCGTACCCGGGGCGAAGCGCAGGGTGAAGAAGACCACGGAGGCGACCTGGGCGCGGCGCGCCGCCTCCGCGACCTCGCGCGCCCGGGCCGCGTCCGTGGCGACCGGCTTGTCGAGCAGCAGGTGGCAGCCGGCCCCGGCCGCCCGTACGGCGAGCGGTGCCTGGACGTCCGGGGGCAGCGCGAAGGCGACCGCGTCGCACGCCGCGAACAGCTCGTCCACGTCCTCGTACACGGGAACGGAGTGCTCGGCGGCGAGTTCGGCCGCGGCTTCCCGGCGGCGTCCCCAGACCCCGGCGAACGCGACGTCCGGGTGCGCGGCGAGCGCGGGGGCGTGGGTGGCGGCCGCCCAGGGGCCGGTGCCGAGGAGGCCGACACGGAGGGGTGCGGGGCGGGCTGCGGGGGCCGGTGCGGCGCCGGATACGTCGGTCATACCGATCAGTGTGCTCGTCGGCCGCTGGGGAAACCCATGGGGTCACGGACGAAACCCGGGTAACACCGGGTTCACATGCGGGCAACGGACGGGAAATCCCGGGATGTGAGGCTGCCCCCAGCAGCCCGGACGCCCCGCACGGCGCCGGCGGCCCCGCCGCACCGCGGCTCCCGCACCACCAGCAGCTCCCGCAAAGGATGGCTTCCGTGACGTTCAAGGCTGAGTACATCTGGATCGACGGCACCGAGCCGACCGCCAAGCTCCGCTCGAAGACCAAGATCATAGCGGGTGTGCCGGACGGCGCCGAGCTGCCGGTGTGGGGCTTCGACGGCTCCTCCACCAACCAGGCCGAGGGCCACGCGTCCGACCGGGTCCTGAAGCCGGTCTTCTCCTGCCCGGACCCGATCCGCGGCGGCGACAACCTCCTCGTCCTGTGCGAGGTCCTGGACATCGACGGCACGCCGCACGCCTCGAACACGCGCGCCCAGCTGCGTCCGGTCGCCGAGCGGTTCGCCGCGCAGGAGCCCATCTTCGGCATCGAGCAGGAGTACACGTTCTTCGACGGCGCCCGCCCGCTGGGCTTCCCCGTCGGCGGCTTCCCCGCCGCGCAGGGCGGCTACTACTGCGGTGTCGGCGCCGACGAGATCTTCGGCCGCGAGATCGTCGAGAAGCACCTCGACCACTGCCTCGCCGCGGGCCTCAGCATCTCCGGCATCAACGCCGAGGTCATGCCGGGCCAGTGGGAGTTCCAGGTCGGCCCGGTCGGCCCGCTGGAGGTCTCCGACCAGCTGTGGATCGCGCGCTGGCTGCTCTACCGCACGGCCGAGGAGTTCAACGTCTCCGCGACGCTCGACCCGAAGCCGGTGAAGGGCGACTGGAACGGCGCGGGCGCGCACACCAACTTCTCCACCAGGGCGATGCGCGAGGGTTACGACGCGATCATCACCGCGTGCGAGTCGCTCGGTGAGGGCTCCAAGCCCATGGACCACGTCAAGAACTACGGCGCCGGCATCGACGACCGCCTGACCGGTCTGCACGAGACCGCCCCGTGGAACGAGTACTCCTACGGCGTCTCGGACCGCGGCGCCTCGGTGCGCATCCCGTGGCAGGTCGAGGTGGACAAGAAGGGCTACATCGAGGACCGCCGCCCCAACGCGAACGTCGACCCGTACGTGGTGACCCGGCTGATCGTCGAGACCTGCTGCACGGGCCTGGAGAAGGCCGGCCAGGTCTGAGCCGTCCGCCGTGCTTCCGAGGGCGCCCCCGCACACGCGGTGGGCGCCCTCCGGGCTTGGTGGCAGGGCGAGTTCCGGCCATCGTGCGGCCGATTCCCGTACCGGTGTGGGGGAGGCCACTGCTCGCCGCCGGGGGCGTCTGGTTCAATATGCGCATGGCCAGCCATCCGAACCCCGCGACAGGTCGCAGCGACCTGGAACCGTTCTGGCCGTCCCGTCAGCACCACGACTTCGACCGGGTGTGTTGCCGCGCGACGAACGCGCCGGCCCTCTAAAGCCTCCCCTCACCCGAAGGCCTTCGGCCCGCGCGCGACGACGTACGTCCCCCGACGACTCCGCGCGAAAGAGCTGACCTCTCATGGCGAACGCCCCTGTCTTCTCCACCTCCGCTGCGACCGCTGCCCGCCCCGCCCCCGTCCCGCCGGGACGCCATCGCCTCCGTGCCGTCGACCGCGACGAAGTGGCCGCCACCGGCACGGTCGCCGACTTCCTCCCGCCGGGCGCGACCTGGCTGCCCGCGCCCCCGCACACCCTGCCCTCGCTGCCCGGCCGGCCGCCGATGGTCGGCTATCTGGTCCTCCTCCCGGCCGACCAGCAGCCGCCGCTCGCCGCCGCGCCCTTCCCGGTCCCGGTGGCCGGGGAGCCGGGCGCGGACTCGGACGCGGACACGGCGGCCGGGGGCGACACGCTCGTCCGCATCGACACCGCCCGCCGCACCGCCGAGGTCGACGGCCGCACGCTCGACCTCACGTACCTCGAATTCGAGCTGCTGGCGCACTTCGTGGCGAACCCTCAGCGGGTGCACACCCGCGACCAGTTGGTGACCACGGTGTGGGGGTACGGCCACGTCGGCGACGGCCGGACCGTGGACGTCCACGTCGCCCGGCTGCGCCGCAAGCTGGGCGCCGGCCACCGCCACGCGATCCAGACGGTCCGGCGGGTGGGCTACAAGTACGCCCCCTGAGCCGCCCGCGCCCCCGGCACCTGCTCTCCCGTGACCGGCGGGAGGGCAGGATACGAGGTCAGGGGGTGGTGCCAGGTACACCCCGGCCGGGGGGACCGGCCCCGTGACCGCACCCGTGCGGCGCGGCCAGACTGGGGTCCGCAGGCACGCGGGACCCACGAAGGGGGATGAGGACGATGGTGACGCGTATACGGGCGGGGCTGCTCGCCGGCGGCAGGGGGGTCGGTCTGTCGACCAGCGCCATGGCCGTCGGGATCTTCCTGTTCACCCTGACCGTCGTGTCGATCGCCCTGATCCCCGTCGGCGTCGGGGTGTTCACCACCCCGGCCGTGCTCGACGCGGTACGGGTGTACGCCAACCGGCGCCGCGCCCTCGCCCGGGAGTGGCTGGGGATGGAGATCGCCGTGCCCTACCGGCCGCTCCCCCGCGAGCAGCGGGCCGGGGCCCTGGGTACGGCCGAGCGGTGCCGGCTGCTCCTGAAGGACCCGGCGACCTGGCGCGACCTGGAGTGGCTGTTCGTCGACATGACGGCGGGCGGCCTCGTCGCCGCGCTGGCGCCCGCGCTGCTCCTCTACAGCGTGTGGGGCACGGTGCTCGCGGCGGGCGTCTGGAAGCCGATCGACGAGGCGGGCGGCGGCCTGTGGTTCACCTTCCTCCACATCACCTCGCAGTCGACGGCCAACCTGGCGGCGGTCCTCGGCATCGCTTACGCCGTCCTCGGCCTGTGGGTGAACCCGGCCCTCATCCGGGCCAACTTCGCGATGAGCCGGTCCCTGCTCTCCCCCACCCGGGAACAGGCGCTCGCCCTGCGGGTGGAGCGCCTGACCGAGACCCGGCACGACGCCGTGGACACCTCGGCCGCCGAACTGCGCCGCATCGAGCGCGACCTGCACGACGGGGCACAGGCCCGGCTCGTCGCGGTCGGCATGAGCCTGGGGACCGTCGAGGCGCTGATCGAGAAGGACCCCGCGCAGGCCAAGGCGCTGCTCGCCCGGGCGCGCGAGTCGTCCGCCGAGGCACTGACCGAACTGCGCGACCTCGTCCGCGGCATCCACCCGCCGGTGCTGGCCGAGCGCGGTCTGGGGGACGCGGTGCGCGCGCTGGCGCTGCGCCTGCCGGTGCCGGTCGAGGTCGACGTACAACTGCCGGCCGGACGGGCGGACGCCCCGGTGGAGTCGGCCGCGTACTTCGCCGTCAGCGAGGTCCTCACCAACGCGGTCAAGCACGCCGGCGCGGACCGGATCTGGGTCGACCTGTCGTACGCGGACGACCGGGGGGCGCTGCGCGTCACCGTCACCGACGACGGGCGCGGCGGGGCGCGGGTCGGGGGCGGGTCCGGGCTGAGCGGCCTGGAGCGGCGACTGGGTACATTCGACGGCGTCCTGGCCGTCAGCAGTCCCGTGGGCGGCCCCACCATGGTGACCATGGAGATTCCTTGCGTGTTGTCCTAGCCGAAGACCTCTTCCTGCTCCGCGACGGGCTCGTACGGCTGCTGGAGGCGTTCGGCTTCGAGGTGGTCGCGGCGGTCGAGAGCGGGCCCGAACTGACCAGGGCCCTGGCCGAGTCGGAGCCGGACGTGGCGATCGTGGACGTACGGCTGCCGCCCACGCACACCGACGAGGGCCTCCAGTGCGCGCTGGCCGCGCGGCGGGTCCGGCCGGGGCTGCCGGTGCTCGTCCTGTCCCAGCACGTGGAGCAGTTGTACGCGCGCGAGCTGCTGGCCGACGGCAACGGCGGGGTCGGCTATCTGCTGAAGGACCGGGTCTTCGACGCGGAGCAGTTCGTGGACGCGGTGCGGCGGGTGGCGGGCGGGGGCACCGCGATGGACCCGCAGGTGATCTCGCAGCTCCTGTCCCGGCAGGCGCGGGAGTCGCCGGTGGGCGCTCTCACGCCGCGCGAGCTGGAGGTCATGGAGCTGGTGGCCCAGGGGCGGTCCAACGCGGCGATCGCGCAGCAGCTCGTGGTGACCGAGCGGGCGGTCGCGAAGCACACCTCCAACATCTTCGCGAAGCTGGGCCTGCCGGTGTCCGACGACGACAACCGCCGGGTGCTGGCCGTGCTGGCCTATCTCGAGCGGGCCTGAGCGGGCCTGAGCGGGCGGCCCGAGCGCGCTTCGGGTGTGCGTGGTGTACGGCCGGGGGCAGCGGGCGGCGGGAGCGCAGTTTCCCGCGCCCCCGGGGACGGGCCCGTGCCCCGGCCACCGGCGGCGGCCCGGGCGCCCCGCGCGCGCGGGTGGCGCGGGGCGTGGGTCCCGGCGGGTTAGCCTGGCAAGCAATGAATCCGATGACCACGCCCTGGGGCGCGTACGAGCTGACCCGTTTTCCCGAGGACCCGCGCGACCAGCTGCGAGCCTGGGACGCCGCCGACGAGTATCTGCTGCGGCATCTGGAGGGCATCGGCCTCTCGGGGTCCGTGGTCGCCCTCGGGGACCGCTGGGGCGCCCTGACGACCGCCCTCGCGGGCCGGGGCGCGGGCTCGCTCACCCAGATCAGCGAGTCGTTCCTGGGCCAGGAGGCGACCCGGGCCAACCTCGCGCGGGCGGGGGTGCCGGAGGGGTCCGTCACGCTGCTGTCCACCCACGACGAGCCGCCCGCCCGGGTGGACGCGCTGCTGGTGCGCGTACCGAAGAGCCTGGCCCTCCTGGAGGACCAGCTGCACCGGCTCGCGCCCGCCGTGCACGCGGACACCGTGGTCGTCGGCGCCGGCATGGTGAAGGACATCCACACCTCCACCCTGAACCTCTTCGAGCGCCTGCTCGGCCCGACGAAGACCTCGCTGGCCGAGAAGAAGGCCCGGCTGATCTTCTGCGAGCCGGACCCGGACCTGGCCCGGCCGGTGAACCCGTGGCCGCTGACGTACTCGCTGGAGATGGGCATCGGGCCCGCCTCCGGGCTCGCCGTCACCAACTACGCGGGCGTGTTCTGCGCCGACCGCCTCGACATCGGCACCCGCTTCCTGCTCCAGCACCTGCCCACGCGTACGGGCCCGGACCGGGTCGTCGACCTCGGCTGCGGCAACGGCATCGTGGGGACGGCGGCGGCGCTCGCCAACCCCGAGGCGCACGTGGTGTTCACCGACGAGTCGCACCAGGCGATCGCCTCGGCCCGCGCGACCTTCCGGCTCTGCGCGGGCGCGGCGCGGGAGGCCGACGCCGAGTTCCGGCTCGGCGACGGGCTGAGCGGGTTCCCGCCGGGCACGGCCGACCTGGTGCTCAACAACCCGCCGTTCCACACCCACCAGGCGACCACCGACCGCACCTCCACGCGGATGTTCACGGACGCGCGCGAGGCGCTGCGGCCGGGCGGTGAGCTGTGGGTCGTCGGCAACCGGCACCTGGGCTACCACCTCAAGCTCCAGCGGCTCTTCGGCAACAGCGAACTCGTCGCCAGCGACCCGAAGTTCGTGGTGTTGCGCGCGGTCAAGCGCTGACCGGTGTTCCTGGAGATACCTACGAAAAAGCCGGGGCGTTGAACGCCCCACGCGCCCCTTGCGTATGGAACGACGCGCTGCTTCAAGCGAAGGAGTTCCATGGGACGCTCAATACGAAAACGGCCGACCTTCCCTCGGCGGATGACGATGGCCGCCGCGGCACTCTTCATCGGTGGGGGCGGCCTTGTCGCGGTGAATGTGTACGCCTCGGCGAGTGACGATCCGGGAAAGGCCCAGGTACGGGCCGCCCCGGTGACGAACGCGTCGACGATCGACTGCCCGGACGTGTCCAACAGCCTTCCGGACGTGCCGGAACCGGCCCGCCCCGAGGTGGACCGGGAACTGGCGGCCATCGATACGCAGATCACCGACGCCTACGAGAAGTTCGCCTCGAACAAGGACCAGGTCGACCGCGATCCCGGCTATGCCCAGCAAGCCGTACTGGGCCCGCTGAAGGACAAGCGGACGGCGTCGCTCGACCGGATCGCGGTGGCGGTCGGCCGCAGCGGCGGACACCAGCCGCAGGGCATGCAGGGCCTCGCGCCGTGCACCCTGCGCGCGGACGACGACGCCAGGGGCGGGGGCGGCGGACAAGCCGCCGCAGGGGCCCAGAACCAGGGCCAGAACCAAGGCCAGGGTCAATGGCCTGGTCAGGGCCAGAACCAGGGCCAGAACCAGGGCCAGAACCAGGGGCAGGGCCAAGGTCAGGGCCAGAACCAGGGGCAGAACGTCGGGAACGGGCCCGTGAAGAGCGACTTCGTCGACATCCGTTCCGTACGGCCGAACGTCCAGGCCCCCCGCACCCAGCGCAACGGCTCGACCGGGTTCTTCACCAGCAGCTGCGGCGTCAACCAGAACGCCAAGCG
Organism: Streptomyces sp. NPDC043908; assembly: GCF_056435525.1. Lineage (NCBI taxonomy): Bacteria > Bacillati > Actinomycetota > Actinomycetes > Kitasatosporales > Streptomycetaceae > Streptomyces > Streptomyces sp. NPDC043908. The sequence continues at coordinate 115,458 of NZ_JBWKEI010000010.1, forward strand.
GAACCCCGACAACGTCATCGTCGCGCCGGGCGTGAGCAATGGCGCCCACCATATGCACGACTACGTCGGAAACCAGGCGACCGACGCCTTCTCCAGCGACGCCGATCTGGCCAGGGGCGGCACCAGTTGCCGCAATCAGGGCGACAAGTCCACCTATTACTGGCCCGTCCTGCGCCTTCAGAACGGGCAGAACGAGAACGACGCCAACGCGGACGGCGGCGGCCGGGACAAGAACGTCGGAAAGATCCAGACGCCCTCCCAGGTGACCATCAAGCTCGCCGGAAATCCCGTCAGCAAGGTCACCGCCATGCCGCGCTTTCTGCGGATCATCACCGGCGACGCGAAGGCCTTCACCAACGGCAACGCGAATGCCAACGCGTCCTGGAGCTGCACCGGATTCGAGAACCGCCAGCTCAAGGAGAAGTACCCGATCTGCCCCCAGGGCAGCAAAGTCGTCCGCACCTTCAATTTCCAGAGCTGCTGGGACGGGAAGAACACGGACAGCGCGAACCACCGGACGCATGTGGCCTTCGCCGGCCGGAACGGTGCGTGCCCGCGCGGCTTCAAGGCGATCCCGCAGCTCCAGCAGCGGATCGTGTACGCCGTGCCGCCGGGCCCCGGGTTCGCCGTCGACTCCTTCCCCGAGCAGCTCCACAAGCCAGTCACCGATCACGGTGACTTCATCAACGTCTTCAGCGACTCGCTGATGAGGAAGGCGGTGACCTGCATCAACACGGGGCGCAGCTGCGCCTGACCGACAGGGCGCGCACGCGCCTGGAAACACCCGCTCCCCCTGATGGGCTCCCCCGGGTCACCCCACCCGGGGGAGCACGCACACTGCGCGGTCAGCTCATGTGGTGGTGTCCGGAATGGTTGGTCCCGGTCTCGACACTCCCACCGAGCCGGCCGCGCAGTGCGTCGACCACGCTCTCGTCGCCCACGGCGACCCACTTGCGGCCCACCAGATAGGCGCCGCCGTAGTCCTTGGCTCCGTTGATCCACTCCCGCTGGCCCCGGTCCGTGGCGAAGGTCGCCAGGACGTACCGGCCGTCCGCGGTGTCGCAGTTGGCCTGCCGGAGCTCGGCCGCGTCGGTGGAGATCTTCGGCTTGCAGGCGGCCTGGGCCGCTATCTCTTCGAGGGTTCCGCCGGCCGTCTTGGGCGCGTCGTGGCCGCCCCCGCCGCAGCCCGCGGCTAGGGTCACGACCGCGGCTGCCAGGGCCGCTCGTACAAGGGTGCGCATACCTCCATCGTGCCTTCAACCACCCCCTCCCCGTGGGCATTTGGCCATTTCAGTGGCCCCGTGACCCGACAGTCGCCACGCCGTCACCGTGCGCTCCGCAGGCGCCTGCCGGCGCCCCCCGACGACACGAGGAGCACCGAGACCGTGACCGTGAAGCCGAGCCCGCCGACCCCCGTGGAACCCGCCGAGGCGTACGGCGCCGGGCCCGGCGGAAGCCCCCGGCCCGGGCCCGCCGCCGGGGCGGCACACCCCGCGCACGCGGCCCCGGCTCCCTCCGCGGTCGCACACCCACTTGACAGCGGCACCGGCCGCACCGACCTCTGCACCGACCTGGCGGCCCGCGCCCGGCCGCCCCTGCCCCAGGAGTGCGTCCGCCCATGACCGCGATCCCCGCCACCAGCGTCGCCAACCTCCGCGATCTCGGCGGTACGCCGCTCGCCGGGGGCCGTACGGTCCGGTCCGGCCTGGTCTTCCGGGCCGGGGCGCTCGACCGGTTCGACCCGGCCGGCGACCCGGCGGTGGCCGGGCTCGGGCTCCGTACCGTCGTCGACCTCCGTACGGACGCCGAGCGCGCCGAGCGGCCCGACCGGCTGCCGGACGGGGCGCGGCTGGTCGTCGCGGACGCGCTGGCCGACGCGGTGAGCGCCCACGGGGCGCCCCCGGCCGCCCGGCTGCGGCGGGTGCTGGCCGACCCGGTGGCGGCCGAGCAGCACCTCGGCGGCGGCCGGGCGCGGACGGTCTTCGAGGACCTCTACCGGGGGCTGGTGACGTCGGCGTCGGCCCGGGCCGCGTACGGGACGCTGCTGCGGGAGCTGGCGGAAGAGGGGGCGGGGCCGCTGCTCTTCCACTGCACGGCGGGCAAGGACCGTACGGGGTGGGGGGCGACGGTGCTGCTGTCGCTGCTGGGGGCGGAGCGGGAGGTGGTGGAGCGGGAGTACCTGGCGGTGAACGCGGCGGTGCGGCAGGCGTTCGCGCCGCTGGTCGAGGGGTTCACGGCGCAGGGCGGCGACCCGGAGGTGGCCCTGGCGGTGATCGGGGTGGTGCCGGAGTACCTGGCGGCGGGCCTGGAGGAGGTGGCGTCGCGGTACGGGTCGATGGAGGCGTACGCGCGGGACGGTCTCGGGGTGGACGACGGGGCGCTCGGGCGCCTGCGTGCCCGGCTGACGAGCGCCCCCTGAGCCGGGCGCGGCCCCACGGGCGGGGACCGGGCGGCGACGGGCGCGGTGACCATCCCACGATTCGCTCGTTTTGCTGAACGTGGCCCCGCCCCAGGACATCCTCACCCGCCCCACCCCCGTCGGCATCGAGCAGGCCGAAGCCGCTCTCGTGGAGCACTATCCCCGGCTGACCCGGCTCGCCTACCTCGTGCTGCCGCCCTCCCTCGGGCGCAACCGCCGGGTGCTGACCGCGCACGCGCTGGTGCAGCGCTCGCTGCCCCGGGGCCGCGCCGCCACCCGGGCGGCGATCCCGGCGCCCCGGCGCGGCGACCCGGGGTACGGGTTCGTGCGGCGCCAGGTCGTGCGGCAGGCGCTGGAGGCCGGGCTGCCGCTGCGGCGGCGGGCGTGGCCCAAGCGGGCGCAGTTGCCGCCGGTGCTGCCGCAGGTGTGGGGGCTGCGGCTGTTCCCCCGCTCCGGCGGGGCGGACGAACTCGCCCTGGACCAGCGGCTCTCCGCGCTCAGCGGGCCCGCGCGGGCCGCCTTCGTGCTGCGCGGCCTGGACCGGCTGAGCGACGCGGAGGTGCGCAGGGAGCTCGACGCCGTGGGGGTCGAGGACGCCGGCGCCGCCGTGGAGGAGGCGGGTGAGCCCGGCGCCGCGGCGGCGCTCCTGGAGGCCGCCGAGTTCGACCCCTGCTCGCTCCAGGCCCGGCCCACCGACCTGATGCGCCGCCGCCAGCACCTGCGCGCCGCCCTGGTCGCCGCCGCGGCGCTGGCGGTCTGCGGCACGCTGCTCGGGCTGCCGGGCGACGGCTGGGGCCCGGACGGCGCCGCCGCGCCGCCGTACGCGCGCAATCCCGCCGCCGAGGCCGCCCTCGACCCGAGCCGGGTCGTCCGGGTGGACGCGGGGGTGTGGCGCACCTCGGCCCGCACCGACTTCTCCGTCTGGCCCGCCCGGGGCTCCCTCACCGGCGACAGCGCGCTGCTGCGGCGCGCGCTCGCCGTCTGGGCGCGGCCGGGCCGCTCCGTGCAGGTCTCCGCCACGCCGAGGACGCCCTCGGGTCCGCCGATGGGCGCGCCCCAGCTGCTGTACGCGGGCAAGGTCGACCGGGCCTCGGTGGTGCTCTTCTACGACGGTCTGCGGGTCGCCCGGTACGCGGAGCCGCTGGACGGCACCGCGGGCGCGGCACTCGACTTCGCGCGCGTGGACGGCGCGGACGCCGCGTCCGCCGGGGCGCTGGTGGTCGGCCGCACCGACGGCAACGTGCGCTATCTGACCGCCCCCTGGGTGCGCGAGGCGGCCGTGCGGGACCTGCTCGACCCGGCGGCGGCCCCCCGCCCGCTGGTCCGTGACGGGGACGGCGTGACCGTCCCGCTGGTCTCGCCCGCGCAGGCCCGCGACTGCGCCTCCTGGGACGTGCTCCAACTGCGCGAGGACGGCGGCAACGCGGCCGCGCGGCTCCTCACCGACCTCGGCGAGCTCGCGCCCGCCCGCCTCACCTGGGGGCCGCCGGACGCGCCCAGGGACGTCACCGGCACCGCCGCCCGCGAGGCCTGGGCCCGTACCGCCTGCCTGCTCCCCACGGTCCGCTCGCACGGCGTCCGGACGGTGAACGCCTGGCAGTACGCGCGGCAGCCGCTGCCCGAGGCCAACGGGACCGCCGCCTGGCTCTGCACCCGGGCCGACACCTGGTCCGGCACGGACAGCAGGGTGCTCGCCCAGTTCCAGGCGCCGGGGGCGCCGAAGGGCACCGCGGGCGCGGTCGCCGCGCGCGCCGACGACAGCGCCGCCTGCGGCACGCACCGGCCGCAGGTGCTGGCCGGGGTGCTGTGGAAGTCCCGGGGCGGGCACTGGTACGTGCTGGCCGCGGGCAGCGAGGACCTGGTCAAGGTGGCCGTCTCCGGCGGTGTCGAGGCGGCCGAGCGCGGCCATCTCCTCGCGGTGCGCACCCAGGAGGGCGCCCGCGCCCAGCTGGGCGGGCGCCTCGCGGACGGCACCGAGGTCACCGCCCTGCGCTGAGCCCGGGCGGGCGGGGGCGGGCCGGGGGCGGGGGGGATCCGCACCGGATTCGTCCGGACAACTCCGCGCAGACCCCTGTTCCCGATGCTTACCCGTCAGTACATTGACGCCATGTCTAATACGCCGCAGCCCGCTCCGGTGGTCTCGGAGCACCAGGAGCTCAAGGCCAGGAACGTCTCGTTCGCCTGGGAGGAGACGCCGCTCCACTGGATACCCGGCGACCCGTTCACCGGGCACACCATCAACGTGCTGCATCTGCTGCTCCCGGCGGGCGAGCGCTGGTTCGTGCACGTGTACAAGCAGGTGCTGCCGTACATACGCGACGAGCGGCTGCGCGAGGACGTCATCGGGTTCATCGGCCAGGAGGCCACGCACGCCGCGGCCCACGACGACGTGCTCCCCCACCTCAAGGTGCTCGGCCTCGACCCCACCCCGTACACCGCGCAGGTCGACTGGCTCTTCGAGAAGCTCCTCGGCGACCGGACGCTGCCTCCGGGGCGGGCGCGCCGGTGGTGGCTGATGGAGCGGGTCGCCACCATCGCGGCGATCGAGCACTACACGGCGTTCCTGGGCGACTGGATCCTCAACGCGGACACCCTGGACGCGCGCGGCGCCGACGCGGTGATGCTGGACCTGCTGCGCTGGCACGGCGCCGAGGAGGTCGAGCACCGCTCGGTCGCCTTCGACCTCTTCCAGCACGTCGACGGCGGCTACCGGCGCCGGGTGCGGACCTGGGCGACCGCGTTCACCGCGCTGGTCTTCCTCTGGCAGCGCGGCGCCCGCTTCTTCATGGAGAACGACCCCACGCTTGCGGACGGCAAGGCCACGTTCGGCGCCTTCCTGCGCTCCGGACGGCAGGGCACGCTGCCGACCGCCGGGGCGATGGCGCGCTCGATCCCGCGCTATCTCAGCCGTACGTACCACCCCTCGCAGGAGGGTTCGACCGCGCAGGCCGTGGCTTATCTGGCGAGCTCGCCCGGCGCCAACGGAGGCCGCTGACATGCCGCGCACGAGCTCCGTGGTGCTGGCCGCGGGGGCGGCGCTGCTGGTGCGGCGGACGGTGCGCCGCCGGATCGCCGCCTCCCCGCTGTGGCCGCTGCCCGCGCTGGAGACGCCCGTGTCGGGGCAGGGCGGGCGCAGGGCCGCCTCGCTGCGGCTCACCGTCGCCGAACGGGCCGTGCCCGCCGAGGGCGTGGCGCTGCTGCGGCTCGCCTCGCCGACGGGCGCGCCGCTGCCCGCGTGGCGGCCGGGCGCCCATCTCGACCTGCTGCTGCCGTCCGGCCTCGTCCGGCAGTACTCGCTCTGCGGCGACCCGGCCGACCGCTCCGCCTACACCGTCGCCACCCGGCTGATCGAGGACGGGCGGGGCGGCTCGCGCGAAGTCCACGAGCTGCTGCGCGAGGGCACCGGACTGGTCGTGCGCGGGCCGCGCAACCGCTTCCCGCTGACCGCGGCGCCCTCGTACGCGTTCGTCGCCGGCGGCATCGGCATCACCCCGGTGCTGCCCATGCTGCGGGCCGTCGAGGCGGCGGGCGGCGCGTGGCGGCTGCTGTACGGGGGCCGGTCGCGGGCCTCCATGCCGTTCCTGGACGAGATCGAGAAGCTGGGGGCGGGGGACGGGCGGGTCACCGTGGTGCCGGGGGACGAGGCCGGACTGCCCGATGTGGCCGCCTTCCTGGCCGGTACGGACGAGGGCGCGGCGGTGTACTGCTGCGGCCCCGAGCCGCTGATGGACGCCGTGGCGGCGGCCCTGCCCGAGGGGCGGGCCCTCCATCTGGAGCGGTTCACGCCCGGCGCCGGCACCGCGCAGCTCGGCACCTTCGAGGTCGAACTGCGCCGCACGGGCCGCACGCTCACCGTCCCGGCGGGCCTCTCGGTGCTCGCCACGGTCCGCGAGGAGCTGCCTCACCTCTCGTACTCGTGCGAGCAGGGTTTCTGCGGAACCTGTCAACAGCGGGTCCTGGAGGGCGAGGTGGACCACCAGGACGAGCTGCTCACGGACGCGGAGCGCGAGGACTCCATGCTGATCTGCGTCTCCCGCTGCCGGGGACGGAAACTCGTGCTCGACCTGTAGGTACCCTGTTCGCATGACGACCGGGGTGCGGCGCAGGATGGGCGTCGAAGAGCGCAGGCGGCAGCTGATCGGGGTCGCGCTGGAGCTGTTCAGCCACCGCTCCCCCGACGACGTGTCCATCGACGAGATAGCGGCGGCGGCCGGGATATCCCGGCCGCTCGTCTACCACTACTTCCCCGGCAAGCAGAGCCTGTACGAGGCGGCGCTGCGGATGGCCGCCGACGAGCTGGCGGCCCGGTTCGTCGAGCCGCACGAGGGGCCGCTGGGGGCCCGGCTGCTGCGGGTGATGGGCCGCTTCTTCGACTTCGTCGAGGGCCACGGCCCGGGCTTCGCCGCGCTGATGCGGGGCGGCCCCGCGGCCTCGGCGGGCAACTCGACCACCGCCAACGCCATGATCGACGAGGTGCGGCACGCCGCCTACCTCCAGATCCTCGCCCACCTCGGCGTCCAGGACCCGCCCGCCCGGCTGGAGTTGGTGGTGCGCTCCTGGGTCTCGCTCGCCGAGTGCACGGCTCTGATCTGGCTGGACGGCCGCCGTATCCCGCGCGCCGAGCTGGAGTTGCAGCTGGTCCACGACTTCGCGGCGCTGGCGGCGGTGAGCGCGGCCTACGACGAGGAGATGGCGGCGGTGGTCCTGCGGATGCTCGCGGACGAGCCGGCGGACGGCCCGTTCGGGGACCTGGTGAGCCGGCTGACGGCCCTGGCGCCCCGCTGAATCCGCCGGGCCCTTACGTTGATCACCATGACGACACCCGCGGAGACGCTCTCCTTCCGCCTCGCCTTTGACGAGGACCTGCCCACGCTCGTGGCGCTGTACGACGGCGCCGCCCGCTGGATGCGGGACAGCGGCATCGACCAGTGGCGGCCCGGCGAGAGGGACGCGGACCACTTCCGCCGGCGCATCGCCGAGGGCGAGGTCTGGCTGGCGCTGACCGCCGACGGGCGGGCGGCCGGGGCGTACGAGCTGTGGTGGCGCGACGAGCCCGCCTGGGGCGTGCGGCCGCCGGAGGCGGGCTATGTGCACCGGCTGATGACGGACCGCGCGCTGGCCCCCGCCGGGACCGGCCGGGCCCTGCTCGCCCACGCCGAGCGGCGCATCGCGGCGGCCGGGCGCCCGCTGTCCCGCCTGGACTTCAAGGCCTCGAGCCCCGGGCTGCGCGCCTACTACGAGCGGGCCGGGTACGCGGTGGCGGGCGAGCAGCCCTTCAAGGAGGGCGGGGGCGGCAGCGGCTACGCCGTCGTCCTCATGGAGAAGCGGCTCGGCTGAACCGCGCGCGGCGCACCGCCCAAGCCGTCCCCGTGAGCCGCGGCGGGACGTCCACGCGGGAGAGCGTGGGCCGCCCCCGGGGTCACCCCCCCTGGGCGAAGTCACCCTTGAGGGCGTGGCTGAGCCCCTGGTCGAGCCCGGCGCGCACCCCCCGGTGGAAGGCGCTGTCGTACGCCTGGTCGCCCAGCGCGGCCCTGGCCCGGCGCTCGCACTCCTCGCGGACGGCGGTGAGCCGGGGCGCGCCCATCTGGGCCTTGCCGACGGTACGCCAGTACTCCTGCCCGATGCCGAGGACCAGGGCGCCCTCCTCGCCGTCGCCCCGCGCGGCGAGCGCGCAGGCGAGCAGGTCGAGGCCGAGGGCGATGCCGAAGCTGTCGTGGAGCAGCCGTTTGCCGGCCAGCATGGCGCGGGCGTGCTCGGCGGCCTCGGTGGCGCGGCCCAGCTCCAGCGCGATGACGGCGAGCGTGTAGTCGGCGTACGCCCGCAGCCAGCGCTCCCCGCGGCTCGCGCACTCGTCGCGCAGCCAGGTGGCCTCGGCGGCGGCCTCCTCGTGGCGGCCCAGGTTGGCGAGGGCGTAGACGCGGACGAGCGCGCACAGGGCGAGTCCGGGCGAGAACGCCACGGCGGCCGCGTCGATGGCGGGGGTGCAGACGTCGAGGGCGCCCTCCGCGTCGCCGGGCATCAGGACGGCGACGCCGAGCAGGTAGGCGGCGCGCAGCCGGGACTCGGGGTCCGTGGCGCGGGCGACGGACCGCCGGCCGTGGCGCAGCGCGGTCTCCAGGTCGCCCTGGAGGAGGGCGATGGCGCCGAGCGCCCACTCGGCGCGGTCGCGATGGTGGCCGGGGCCGGGGACGAGGTCGAGGGCGCGCTCCAGATAGCCGCGGCCCTCGTGCAGATGGCCGCAGCAGAACCAGAAGAACCAGAGCGAGGCGGCCAGGTCGAGCGCGGCGCCGGGGTCGTGGGCGAGCAGGTGCTCCAGGGCCGCGCGCAGATCGGCCTGTTCGCCTTCCAGCCGTTCGTACCACTCGACCTGCTCCGGGCCCAGCCAGGCGGTCTCCGCGGCGCGGACCAGCCGGCGGCAGCGCTCGGCGTGCCGGCGGGCCACGGCCGTCTCCTCGCCGAGTTCGCCGAGCCACTGGCGGCCGTACTCGCGGATGGTGTCGAGCATCCGGTAGCCGGTCCGGCCGCGGTGCGCGCCGGGCCGGACGACGGACTTGGCGGCGAGACCGGCGAGCGCGGGGCCGACGGCCTCGGGGGCGAGCGGGCCGCCCGCGGCGACGTCCTGGGCGGCCGCGAGGTCGAAACCGCCCGCGAAGACGGAGAGCCGGGCCCACAGCAGCCGTTCCAGCGGGGCGCACAGCTCGTGGCTCCAGCCGATGGCGGTGCGCATGGTCTGGTGCCGGGGCAGCCGGTCGGACCGGGTGTCGGTGAGGATCTCGAAGCGGGAGTCGAGCCGTTCGGCCAGTTGCTCGACGCTCCACAGGCGCAGCCGGGCACCGGCGAGTTCGATGGCGAGGGGGATGCCGTCGAGTCTGCGGCAGACGGCGGCGGCGGCCTCGGCGCGGGCGGGAGCCTCGAAGGACTTCAGCGACAGGTGCGGCACGGCGTCCACGGCGCGCTGCTTGAAGAGGGTGAGGGCCGCGCCGCCGGGCGGCAGGGGCCCGAGCGGGAAGACGTGTTCCTCGGGGCGTCCCAGGGGCTGCCTGCTGGTGGCGAGGACGGTGAGCCCGGGCGAGGTCTGGAGCAGTTCGCCGATGAGGTGGCCGCACGCGGAGACGAGGTGTTCGCAGGTGTCGAGGACCAGGAGCAGGCGTTGGTCGGCGAGCCGTCCGCACAGCGCCTCGGCGGCGCTGCGGGCGCTCTGGTCGGTGACGCCCAGGTGGTCGGCGACGGTGGCGTCGAGCAGGTCGGGGTCGCAGAGCGGGGACAGCTCGACCCACCACACCCCGTCGGGGCAGAAGGCGCGGCGGCCGCGGGCGCCGCGCAGGGCGAGCCGGGATTTGCCCACGCCGCCCGGGCCGGTGACCGTGACCAGCCGGTGGTCGCGCAACAGGCCGTCCAGGGTGGCCAGTTCCGCCGACCGGCCCACGAAGCTCGTGGTCTCCGCTGGAAGATTCCCCAACACGGGCACAGTCTGGACCAGACGATCGCCCACTCCCGCCACGAAGGCCCGGTTCAACGGGAAACAGTCGCAATGAGGCCAGGAATGATCAGGTCGACGCCACTTCTGAACGTACGAAGAGCATCGGATGGTCGTCTGCCGGTCAGTCCCGTACGCGCGCGGTGGACCCCCGCACCACCAGCTCCGGCTGGAACACGAACTCCGTCCGCTGCACCGGATTCCCCCGGATCTCCTCCAGGAGCGCCCCCACCGCGGCCGCCGCCATCGCCCGCACCGGCTGGCGCACGGTGGTCAGCGGCGGGTCGGTGAAGGCGATCAGCCGCGAGTCGTCGAAGCCCACCACCGACACCTGGCCGGGCACCGCCAGCCCGCGCTCGCGCGCCGCGCGCACCGCCCCGAGCGCCATCATGTCGCTGGCGCACACCACTCCCGTACACCCCTGGTCGAGCAGCGTGCCCGCCGCCACCTGGCCGCCCTCGACGCCGAAGAGGGTGTGCCCGATGTACGCGGCGGCCTCCTCGGCCCGCAGCCCGAACCGCTCTCCCAGCGCGGCCGTGAACCCCTCGGCCTTGCGCCGCGAGGGCACATACCGCGCCGGACCGGCCGCCAGACCGATCCGGGTGTGGCCGAGGTCGGCGAGATGGCCCACCGCCATCGTCATCGCCGCACGGTCGTCGGGTGAGACGAAGGGGGCGGGGATCCGTTCGTTGTACCCGTTGACCAGCACGAACGGCACCCCGCGCTCGGTCAGCGCCAGATAGCGGGCGGGGTCGGCGGCGGTGTCGGCGTGCAGCCCCGACAGGAACACGATGCCGTTGACCCCGCGCTCCTCCAGCTGCTCGACCAGCTCGTCCTCGGTCACCCCGCCGGGCAGCTGGGTGCAGAGCACCGGGGTGTAGCCGTGCCCGGCCAGCACCTGCTCCACGGCCTGGGCGAAGGCCGGGAAGATGGGGTTGGTGAGTTCCGGGGTGACCAGGCCGACCAGGCCGGCGCTGCGGTGGCGCAGCCGTGCGGGCCGCTCCCAGCCGAGGACGTCCAGGGCCGCGAGCACCCGCTGGCGGGTGGCGTCGGCGACACCCGGGCGCCCGTTGAGCACCCGGCTGACCGTGGCCTCGCTGACGGCCGCCTGGGAGGCGATGTCGGCGAGGCGCGGCCCGGCGTCGGTCACACCGCCCACCACACGGTGGTGTCGGCGTCGAGTACGAACTCCTCGCCCTCCACGAGGACGTCGCCGCCCGCGCTGGAGAGCAGGACCTTCCCGCTCTCGGGCGCGGGCAGCCGGACCGGCTCGCCGGTGAGGTTGACCGTGCAGACGAACCCCTCGCGGGCGAAGGCGAGGACGCCCTCGGGGGCCTCCAGCCAGCGGACGGCGTCGCCCCTGCCGAGGCCCGGGTGCGCGCGGCGGGCGGCGAGGGCCGCGCGGTAGAGCTCCAGGGTGGAGCCGGGGTCACCGGTCTGGGCCTCGACGGAGAGCGCGCCCCAGCCGGCGGGCTGCGGCAGCCAGCTGCCGCCGCTGCCGAAGCCGTACGAGGGTCCCTCCTGGGTCCACGGGATGGGCACCCGGCAGCCGTCGCGGAAGCCGTCCTGGCCCTCGGCGCGGAAGAAGGACGGGTCCTGGCGCACCTCGTCGGGCAGATCGGTGACGTCGGGCAGGCCCAGCTCCTCGCCCTGGTAGAGGTAGGCGGAGCCGGGCAGCGCCAGCATCAGCAGCGTCGCGGCCCGCGCCCGGCGCAGCCCCAGCTCACGGTCGCCCGGCGTGCGCAACTGGGTGCCCAGGCCCGGCGGGTTGGCGAAGCGGGTGGCGTGCCGGGTGACGTCGTGGTTGGAGAGCACCCAGGTCGCGGGCGCGCCGACCGGGCGCATCGCGGCGAGCGAGACGTCGATGACGTCCCGCAGCGCGGCCGCGTCCCACGGGGCGCCCAGGTACTGGAAGTTGAAGGCCTGGTGGAGCTCGTCGGGGCGTACGTAATGGGCCGTACGCTCCACGGTGGGCGTCCACGCCTCGGCGACGGCTATGCGCTCGCCGGGGTACTCGTCGAGGATCAGCCGCCAGGAGCGGTAGATCTCGTGGACTCCGTCCTGGTCGAAGAACGGCATGACATCGTTGCCGAGCAGCTTGAGCTGCTCGCTGCCGCCGATGTCGGGCAGCCCGGCCGCCTTGACCAGCCCGTGGGCGACGTCGACGCGGAACCCGTCGACGCCCATGTCCAGCCAGAACCGCAGGATCGAGCGGAACTCGTCGGCGACGGCCGGGTGCTCCCAGTTGAAGTCCGGCTGCTCCGGGGCGAACAGGTGCAGGTACCACTCGCCGTCCTCGGTACGGGTCCACGCCGGCCCGCCGAAGATGGACTCCCAGTCGTTGGGCGGCAGCTCGCCGCTGTCGCCGCGCCCCGGGCGGAAGTGGTACCGCGCCCGCAGCGGCGATCCCGGGCCCTCCCGCAGGGCCCGCTTGAACCACTCGTGCTGGTCGGAGGAGTGGTTGGGGACGAGGTCGACGATGATGCGCAGCCCGAGGTCGTGGGCGTCGCGGATCAGGGCGTCGGCGTCGTGCAGGGTGCCGAACATCGGGTCGATGGCGCGGTAGTCGGCGACGTCGTAGCCGGCGTCGGCCTGCGGGGAGGCGTAGAAGGGAGAGAGCCAGACGGCGTCGACACCGAGGTCGCGCAGGTACGGGAGGCGGGCGCGGACGCCGTTGAGGTCACCCATCCCGTCGCCGTCGGCGTCGGCGAAGCTGCGCGGATAGACCTGGTAGATCACGGCGTCCTGCCACCAGCCGGTGCGGGTGGGCCCGGTGGGGGTGGTGGCGGGGGCGGTGAGGTGCGGGGTCATGTTGTCCCTGGGTCCTGGGTCGGTGTGGTGGTTGCTCTGAGCGGCCCTTTTTGGGCCCGGTCGTCGTCTGCGGATGGTGGGTGGTCCCCTTTTGGGCCCGGTCGTCGTCTGCGGATGGTGGTGGGCTGGTCGCGCCGTTCCCCGCGCCCCTTCAGGGCCCGGTCGTCATCTGCCGGTAGCGGGTGGTTGCTCGCGCCGTTCCCCGCGCCCCTTCAGGGCCCGGTCGTCATCTGCGGGTGGTGGGTGGTTGCTCGCGCCGTTCCCCGCGCCCCTTCAAGGGCCGGTCGTCGTCTGCGGGTGGTGGGTGGTTGCTCGCGCCGTTCCCCGCGCCCCTTCGGGGGCCCGGTGGTCGTGTGTCGGGCGGCTTCGGGTGCTTGCGCCCTCGGGCGGGGCAGTCGGGCCCCTCCGGCGTTTGAGGAGCGGGGGCCGGGGCGGAGCCCCGGGCCTTCAGGGGCGCGGGGAACTGCGCGACCAGCCCCCACCGGCCCGCGGACGAACGCGAACCGGGGTCCAGGGGCCGCAGGCCCGGGGTGCACGCCCCGATCCGGGGTGCAGGGGGCGTAGCCCTCGGCCCGGGTGCTGGGGGCGTGGTCCTCGGCCGGGGGTCCGGGGGCTTCCCCCCCGGAAACAGACCTCACCCCTTTGTCGCCCCCGCCGTCATCCCCGCAACCAAGTGCTTCTGCGCGAACAGGAAGAACACCGCCGCCGGCACCGCGATCAGTACGGACGCCGCCGTCATCGGACCCCAGTTCGCCGTGTACTGCGTGACGAACGTCTGGAGCCCACCCGCCAGCGTCAGGTTCTCGTCCCCCACCATGAACGCCGACGAGTACGCGACCTCGCCCCACGCCGTGATGAAGGAGTAGAAGGCGGTCACGGCGAGCCCGGGCTTGGCGAGCGGCAGGATCAGCCGCCAGAACGTGCCGAACGGGTTCAGCCCGTCCACCCGCCCCGACTCGTCGATCTCCACCGGGATGCCGTCGAAGAAGCCCTTCATCATCCAGGCGCAGAACGGGACCGCGATCGTCAGATACGTGATGATCAGACCCACCGGCTGGTTCAGCAGCCCCAGCTGCCCCATGAGGTTGTAGAGCGGGACGATCAGGATCGCCATCGGGAACATCTGGGTGATCAGCAGCGTCCACATCAGCGGCCGCATCCCGGGGAACTTGAAGCGGCTCACCGCGTAGCCGGTGGTCGCGGAGATGAAGACGCCGAGCAGCGTCGTCACCCCGGCGATCAGCGCCGAGTTCCCGAACCAGGTGAAGAAGCTCGTCTTGTCCACCAGATAGCGGTAGTTGTCGAGCGTCGTGTCCTTGAAGAAGTCCGTGGTGATCGCGTACTTCGCCGGCTTCAGCGAGGTCAGCAGCACCCACAGGACGGGGAAGACGGCGATGACCGACGCCGTGATCAGCGTGGCGTGCAGCCCGACGGAGGCGAGCGGCGAGCGCCTGCCCCGTACCGGACCGCGCGTACGCGCGGACTCCCGTGCCGACGACATCGTCACCACACCTCTCCCTGCTTGCGAAGCGAGCGCCGGTACACGAGCGCGAAGACCATCAGCACCGCGAGGATCAGCACGCCCCACGTCGCCGACCCGGCGAAGTCCCGCGGGCTCTCCACGAAGGCCTGCCGGAACGCCTGCGTCACCAGGATCTCGGTGGAGTCACCGGGACCGCCCCGCGTCAGCAGGAAGATCACCGGGAACATGTTGAACGTCCAGATCGTGGAGAGCAGGATCACCGTCGAGGACACCGACCGCAGGCCCGGGACCGTGATGTAGAGGAACCGCTTCCAGGGCCCGGCCCCGTCCATCTCGGCCGCCTCGTACAGCTCGCCGGGGATCGACTGCAGGCCGCCGAGGAGCGCCACCATCATGAAGGGGACGCCCAGCCAGACGTTGACCGCGATGACCGAGAACTTCGCCCAGGTCGGGTCGTCCAGCCAGGGCACCGCCGCGATGCCGCCGCCGTCCAGGACCTTGTTGAGCAGGCCGTTGTCGCGGTTGAAGAGGAAGCGCCAGGCGAACACCGAGACGAAGCCGGGGACCGCCCACGGCAGGATGAGCATCATCCGGTAGGCGGCGCGGCCCCGGAACTGCCGGTTGAGCATGTTCGCCAGCGCCAGGCCGAGCAGGAACGTGGTGGAGACACAGCACACCGTCCACACCACGGTCCACACCAGCCGCTGCATGAAGACCGGGTCGTTCAGCACGTCCACGTAGTTGTCGAGGCCGACGAACGTGTACGTGGCGTCGATGTGGTTGGCGCCGATCGTGCGGCCGACGTTGCGCTCGTTGGCGTCGGTCAGCGACAGGTAGACGCCGCGGCCGAGCGGCCATCCGATGATCACGCCGAGGACGATCACCACGGGGGCGACCATGGTCCAGGCGTACCAGTGCGTCGAGAGCGCCCGCCGGAGCCGGCCGGGGCGCTCGCCGGTCGCGCGGCCCCGGCCGCGGGCGCTCTCGCCCGCGGCCTTCGCCGTCGACTGGCCGGTGTGGACAGTCATGTCAGTCAGTACCCGTCTCCCGCTGCCCGTCCGCTACTTCCAGTCCTTGAGGATCTTGTGGAAGGCGGTGGCGGCGTCCTTGGCCGCGTCCTCGGGCGAGGAGGCGCCGGTCACGGCCTTGGTGAACTGGAGCTTCAGCGGCTCGAAGAGGGCGCCGTTCTCGGGGATCCAGGCGCGCTCGACGGCCTTGTCGACGGCCGGCTTGAAGAACCTGACCATCTCGTTGGACTTCACGTCGGGCTGGTCGTACGCGGCGGTCCGGGTCGGCAGCAGGCTGAGCGCCTTGGTGGTCTGCACCTGGACGGTCTGCGAGGTGAGGTAGTCGACGAAGGCGTGCGAGGCGTCGCGGTTCTTGGAGCCCGCGTAGACCGCGAGGTCGTGGCCGCCCTGCGGGGCGCCCTGGGCGGCCGAACCCGCCGGGACGACGGCGACGCCGAGGTTGGACTTGTCCTTGAACTCGTCGCCCGCGTACACGTCCGCCACCGACCAGGGGCCGTTGACCATCATGGCGACCTTGCCCGACTTGAAGGCGGTCTCCATGTTGTTCCACCCGTCGGTGGCGTTGGTGATCGCGGCGCCGGAGGTGACCAGGTCGCGGGCGGCCTTGAAGGCCTTGACGCCGGCCGGGCCGTCCACGGTGACCTTCTTGTTCTTGGCGTCGACCAGGTCGCCGCCCTCGCCGTAGATGAACGGCAGGAACCAGAAGGAGTCGTCGCCGCGCAGGTACAGACCGGTCTTGCCGGTCTTGGACTTGATGGCGGCGGCGGCCGTCTTCAGCTCCTCCAGGGACTTCGGCGGCTCGACGCCGGCCTCCTTGAGCATCTTCTTGTTGTAGAAGAGGCCGAGGGTGTCGATGACCTGCGGGACGGCGTACATCTGGCCGTCGTACCTCCCGCTGGCCGCGGCCTGCTTGAGGAAGGCGGAGTCCACTTCCTTGGCCTTGGCGTCCGGGACCTTGTCCAGGTAGCCGAGCGAGGCGAAGTCGGAGACCCAGCCGACGTCGGCGCGGATCACGTCCGGCGCGTCGGAGCCGCTGCTGAACGCGTTCTTGATCTTGTTCTGCGCGTCGCCGTAGGGCACGTTGACGTACTTGACGGTGACCTTGGGGTGCTGCGCGTGGAAGTCCTCGGCGATCTTCTTGAACGTGGCCTTCTCGGTGTCGTTCGAGGTGTCCCACCATGTGACGGTGCCGGAGAGCTCGCCCGAGCTCTTCTTGTCACCGCTGTCACTGCTGTCACTGTCGCCGCAAGCCGTCGCCGCGAGCGCCAGGGTCGCGACCAGCGCGGTGGCCGCTATGCCACGTCGCATGTGAACTCCTTCAACGGGTGCCGCGCCATCACGGCGCCGGATCGCCAGGAACGTAACAAGGATGAAAGAAGACCGAAAGACCTTGCGAAGAATTTCTGCAAGGCCGGTCGATCGTTACATCCGCGTGTCCACACGGTTGCCGATGCGCGCCTTGTCAGAGGGGGTCTGCGTACTCCATGGGCACGTCCGGGAGGCCGGCACCGCCCTTGCAAGGCTTCCGCAAGACCTTGCAGGACTGTTACCTTCGAGGCGCAGCGGCGTTGATCCCACAGGCGCAGGACCCCGTGCAGGCCACCGGAGAGGGACCCCGTTCATGACGCAGGAGCTGACCACGACCACCGCCGTCGCGGACGGGGCGGACCGAGCCCCCGCGAGCGGCACCGGCTGGTGGCGCGACGCCGTGATCTACCAGGTGTACGTGCGCTCCTTCGCGGACGGCGACGGCGACGGCATCGGCGACCTGCCCGGCATCCGGGCCCGGCTGCCGCACCTGGCCGCCCTCGGCGCGGACGCCGTCTGGCTCACCCCCTTCTACGCCTCCCCGCAGGCCGACGGCGGCTACGACGTGGCCGACTACCGGGCCGTCGACCCGCTCTTCGGGGACCTCCAGGACGCCGACGACCTGGTCCGCGAGGCCCACCGGCTCGGCCTGCGGGTGATCGTCGACATCGTCCCCAACCACACCTCCGACCAGCACAGCTGGTTCCGCGCGGCGCTGGCCGGCGGCCCCGAGCGCGAGCGCTACCACTTCCACCCCGGCAGCCGCGGCGCCGTGCCCGCCCAGGGCGGCGCCGCGCCCCCCAATGACTGGGAGTCGGTCTTCGGCGGCCCGGCCTGGACCCGTACCGAGGACGGCGAGTGGTATCTGCACCTGTTCGCCCCCGAGCAGCCCGACCTCAACTGGGAACACCCCGAGGTGCGGGCCGAGTTCGAGTCGGTGCTGCGCTTCTGGCTCGACCTCGGCGTCGACGGCTTCCGGATCGACGTGGCGCACGGCATGGTCAAGGCGGCCGGGCTGCCCGACATCGGCGCCCGCGAGCAGGCCAGGCTCATCGGCGCCCAGGAGCTGCCCTTCTTCGACCAGGACGGCGTCCACGAGATCCACCGCTCCTGGCGCCGGCTCCTCGACTCCTACGAGGGGGAGCGCATCGCGGTCGCGGAGGCCTGGGCCCCCTCGCCGGAGCGGCTCGCCCTGTACGTACGCCCCGACGAGCTGCACCAGGCGTTCAACTTCCAGTTCCTCACCTGCCCGTGGGACGCGGCCGAGATGCGCGCGGTCGTCGACGCCTCGCTCGCCGCGACGCGCGCGGTCGGCGCCCCCACCACCTGGGTGCTCTCCAACCACGACGTGGTGCGCCACCCGACCCGCTACGGCGGCGGCGCCCGGGGCCTGCGCCGGGCCAGGGCCGCGGCCCTGCTGATGCTGGCGCTGCCCGGCTCCGCCTACCTCTACCAGGGCGAGGAGCTGGGTCTGCCCGAGGTGACGGACCTGCCCGACGAGGTGCGCCAGGACCCGTCCTTCTTCCGCGCCGAGGGCCAGGACGGCTTCCGCGACGGCTGCCGGGTGCCCATCCCGTGGACCGAGGACGGACCCTCGTACGGCTTCGGCAGCGGCGGCAGCTGGCTGCCGCAGCCCGACTCCTGGCGCGGCCTCTCCGTCGAGGCGCAGTCCGGCGACCCGCGCTCGACCCTGGAGCTCTACCGTTCCGCCCTCACCCTGCGCCGCGAGCTGCCGGGCCTCGGGGACGGCGAGATGGAGTGGCTGGAGGCGCCCCGGGACGTGCTCGCGTTCGCCAGGCCGGGGTTCGTGTGCACGGTCAACACGGGCGCCGACGCGGCCCAACTCATGGTCCCGGGAAGGCCGCTGCTGTCGACGTCGGCGCTGGAATTCACGGGCGGTAACGTCACGATCCCCGCCGAATCAGCGGTCTGGTGGGCAATCTGACGTGCGACCGGTACAGTCCAATCCCGTGACCGCACGGCTTGCCGACATCGCAGCCCAGGCGGGGGTCAGCGAAGCCACAGTCAGCCGCGTGCTCAACGGCAAGCCCGGTGTGGCCGCGGGCACCCGTGAGTCGGTGCTGGCCGCCCTCGACGTCCTCGGCTACGAGCGGCCGGTGCGGCTGCGCAGGCGCAGCGCCGGTCTGGTCGGTCTGATAACGCCGGAGCTGGAGAACCCGATCTTCCCGGCGCTCGCCCAGGTCATCGGGCAGTCCCTGACCCGCCAGGGGTACACCCCGGTGCTGGCCACCCAGACTCCCGGCGGCTCCACCGAGGACGAGCTCACCGAGATGCTGGTGGACCGGGGCGTCTCGGGGATCATCTTCGTCTCCGGGCTGCACGCCGACACCACCGCCGACATGGACCGCTACGAGCAGCTGCGCGCCCAGGGCGTGCCGTACGTGCTGGTGGACGGTTTCTCGCCGAAGGTGCAGGCGCCCTTCATCTCCCCCGACGACCGGGCGGCGATGCGCCTGGCGGTCACCCACCTCGCCGCGCTCGGCCACACCCGTATCGGCCTCGCGGTGGGCCCCAAGCGGTTCGTCCCGGTGCTGCGCAAGATCGAGGGCTTCACGGCCGCGATGGAGGACTCGCTGGGGCTGACCCCCCTGGAGGCCGAGGCGCTGGTCCAGCACTCGCTGTACACGCTGGAGGGCGGCCAGGCCGCCACCACCGCGCTGATCGCGGCCGGCTGCACGGCCGTGGTGTGCGCCAGCGACATGATGGCGCTCGGGGCGATCCGGGCGGCCCGCCAGGCCGGCCTGGAGGTGCCGAAGGACATCTCGGTGGTCGGTTTCGACGACTCCCCGCTCATAGCGTTCACCGACCCCCCGCTGACCACGATCCGCAAGCCGGTGACGGCGATGGGGCAGGCGGCGGTCCGCGCGCTCCTGGAGGAGATCGGCGGTACGCCCGCGCCGCACAGCGAGTTCGTGTTCATGCCCGAACTGGTGGTTCGCGGTTCAACCGCTTCTGGACCGGCTCCCAAGTAGTCCCCCGGTGGGGCGGGCGCCCGCTTCGGCCTAAAATCGGGGGAAGAGTCACTCTCTCGTCCCTGAGGAGTCCTCCACTGGGTGGAGAAATCCGGACCGAACCCGACCGGAGGACGATCTGCGGGGAGGGGGTCCGTCTGGCAGACTCTCTCGCTATGGGTGAAATGACCGTGAAGACTCTGGAAGGTACGGCGGACACCCCGTCGGCCGCCTCGTCGGCTGCGCCCTCACCCCTCTCGGAAGAACACCCCGCCGAAGCGCCGACGCCGCCGGTCCCGGCAGCACCCGCCTCACTCCTCCAACGGCTGCGCACCCCGCGCCGCCCCCGGATCTGGTTCGAAGTCCTCCTGATCGCGGTGAGTTACTGGACGTACTCGCTGATCCGCAACGCCGTCCCCGAGCAGCGGACGCAGGCGCTGGACAACACCGACTGGCTCTGGTCGGTCGAGCAGCACCTGGGCATCGCCGTGGAGCGCTCCGTCAACCACGGCGTCAACTCGGTGACATGGCTGATCACGGGCATGAACTACTACTACGCCACGCTGCACTTCGTGGTGACGATCGGCGTCCTGGTGTGGCTCTTCCGCAGCCAGCCCGGCCGCTACGCCGCGTCCCGCCTCGCCCTCTTCGCCACCACCGGCGTGGCCCTGGTGGGCTACTACTTCTACCCGCTGGCACCGCCCCGCCTGATGAACGGCGGGGGGTTCGTCGACACCGTCCTGGCCCACCACACCTGGGGCTCGATGGCCTCCGGCGACCTGAAGAACATGTCGAACCAGTACGCGGCGATGCCGTCGATGCACATCGGCTGGTCGCTGTGGTGCGGTCTGACCGTCTTCGCGCTCGCCAAGGCGCCCTGGGCGCGCGTTCTGGGCCTGCTCTACCCGGCGGCGACCCTGGTCGTCATCGTCTCGACGGCCAACCACTTCTGGCTGGACGCGGTGGGCGGCGTCCTCTGCCTCGCCTTCGGCTTCCTCCTCTCGTACGCCTGGTACGGAAAGCTCTTCCACCGGCTGCCCCGGCGGGTTGCTGCCCCACCGCGCGGCCGCGTGGTGACCGGCACGGCCCGTGCGTGACCCCCGCCTCGCCCGCCCCCGCCCGGCCCGCTCCGGATAGGCTCGTTCCCGACCTTGATCCGGCGCGGAGCCGGGCGCGGTGGCAGGAGGAGGCGACGGAATGACGGCGGTGCCCGGGCGCAGGAGCAGCACCTTCACACGGCTGCTGCGGTTCGGCTTCACCGACCCGTCGGCGGCCGAACGGCTCCTCGACGTTCCCGAGCTCGCCTCCGTACGGACCGACCCGGTGCTCCTGGACGCGCTGGGCGCCACCGCCGACCCCGATCTGGCGCTCGCCGGGCTGGTACGGATCGTGGAGGCGCAGGACCCGGCCGAGCGGCGGGCGCTGCTGGACACCCTGATCACCGCCAAACCGCTGCGGGACCGGCTGCTGGGGGTCCTGGGGGCCTCCGAGGCGCTCGGCGACCACCTGGCCCGGCATCCGCGCGACTGGCACGCCCTGGTCACCTACGAGGCCGCGGACCTGCATCCGGGGGTCGCGGAGTTCGAGCGGGGCCTGGCCGGGGCCCGCGACCCGGTGGCGCTGCGGATCGCCTACCGCCGGTGCCTGCTGGCCATAGCGGCCCGTGACGTGTGCGGGACGACCGACGTGGCCGAGGCGGCGGCCGAACTCGCGGACCTGGCCACCGCCACCCTGCGGGCGGCGCTCGCCATCGCCCGGACCGCGGCACCCGAGGACGCCGCCCTGTGCCGGCTCGCGGTCATCGCGATGGGCAAGTGCGGCGGCCACGAGCTGAACTACGTCTCCGACGTCGACGTGATCTTCGTCGGGGAGCCCGCCGAGGGCGCCGACGAGCGCAAGGCGCTCCAGGCCGCCACCCGGCTCGCCTCGCACCTCATGCGGATCTGCTCGGAGACCACCGTCGAGGGCACCATCTGGCCCGTCGACGCCAACCTGCGCCCCGAGGGCCGCAACGGCCCGCTGGTGCGCACGCTCTCCTCGCACCTCGCCTACTACCAGCGCTGGGCCAAGACCTGGGAGTTCCAGGCACTGCTGAAGGCGCGGGCGGTGGCCGGGGACCCGGAGCTGGGAGCCGCCTACATCGAGGCCGTCTCGCCGCTGGTGTGGCAGGCGGCCGAGCGCGACAACTTCGTCGCCGACGTGCAGAAGATGCGCCGCCGGGTCATCGACACCATCCCGGCCGCCCAGGTGGAGCGCGAGCTGAAGCTGGGCCCCGGCGGACTGCGGGACGTCGAGTTCGCCGTCCAGCTCCTCCAGCTCGTGCACGGCCGCAGCGACGCCACCCTGCACAGCGGCACCACCCTGGACGCCCTCGGCGCGCTCGCCGCGGGCGGCTATGTGGGACGCGCGGACGCCGCCCAGCTCGACGAGGCGTACCGCTTCCTGCGCGCGATGGAGCACCGCATCCAGCTGTACCGGCTGCGCCGCACCCATCTGGTGCCCGAGGACGAGGCCGACCTGCGGCGCCTGGGCCGCTCGCTGGGCCTGCGCACCGAGCCGGTGAGCACCCTCAACCGGGAGTGGAAGAGGCACGCCTCCGTGGTGCGGCGGCTGCACGAGAAGCTCTTCTACCGTCCGCTGCTCGACGCCGTCGCCCAGCTCTCCCCCGGCGAGACCCGGCTCAGCCCGCGCGCGGCGGGCCAGCGCCTGGAGGCCCTGGGCTACGCGGACCCCACCTCGGCCCTGCGGCACCTGGAGGCGCTCTCCTCGGGCGTGACCCGCAAGGCCGCCATCCAGCGCACCCTGCTGCCGGTGCTGCTCGGCTGGTTCGCCGACTCCGCGGACCCGGACGCCGGTCTGCTGGGCTTCCGCAAGGTCTCCGACGCGCTCGGCAAGACGCCCTGGTACCTGCGGCTGCTGCGCGACGAGGGCGCGGCGGCGGAGAACCTGGCCCGGGTCCTCTCGGCCGGCCGCCTCGCCCCCGACCTGCTGCTCCGCGCCCCGGAGGCGGTGGCGATCCTGGGCGACCCGGAGGGCCTCGGGCCCCGGCTGCGCGAGCCGCTGGAGCAGGAGGTGCTGGCCGCGGTGAACCGCGCCGAGAGCGCCGAGGGCGCGGTCGCGGCGGCCCGTGGCGTACGCCGCCGGGAGCTGTTCCGCACTGCGGCCGCCGATCTGATCGGCAGCTACGGCACGGAGGACAACCCCGCCGAGGAGGACCCGGGGGCCCTGGTCGACCGGGTCGGGAACGCGGTGACCGACCTGAACGCGGCGACCCTCTCGGGCGCGCTGCGGGCGGCGGTGCGGGCGGAGTGGGGCGAGACGCTGCCCACCCGGTTCGCGGTCATCGGCATGGGCCGCTTCGGCGGGCACGAGCTGAGCTACGGCTCGGACGCGGACGTCCTGTTCGTCCACGAGCCGCGCGACGGCGTCGACGAGCAGGAGGCCGCCCGGGCCGCCAACCGGGTCGTCACCGAGATGCGCCGACTGCTCCAACTGCCCACCGCCGACCCGCCGTTGCTGATCGACGCCGATCTGCGCCCGGAGGGCAAGAGCGGCCCGATGGTGCGCACGCTCGCGTCCTACGCCGCGTACTACCGCCGCTGGTCCCTGGTGTGGGAGAGCCAGGCGCTGCTGCGCGCCGAGCCGATGGCGGGCGACGCGGAGCTGGGGCGGCGGTTCATCGAGCTCGTCGACCCGCTGCGCTACCCGGCCGAGGGGCTCGGGGAGGACGCGGTGCGGGAGATCCGGCGGCTGAAGGCCCGGATGGAGTCCGAGCGGATGCCGCGCGGCGCCGATCCGACGCTCCACACCAAGCTGGGGCGCGGCGGCCTCTCGGACGTCGAGTGGACAATCCAGCTCCTCCAGATGCGCCACGGCTGGGCCGAGCCGGGCCTGCGTACCACCCGCACCCGGACCGCGCTCCGCGCCGCCCGGGCGGCGGATCTGATCAGCACCGAGGACGCGGCGACGCTGGACGAGGCGTGGGTGCTGGCGACGCGGGTGCGGAACGGGGTGATGCTGGTGCGGGGCCGCCCCGGCGACACGTTCCCGTCCGACGGACGCGAACTGGCGGCGGTCGGCCGCTACCTGGGCTACGAGCCGGGCCACGTCGGGGACATGCTGGACGACTACCGGCGGGTTACGCGGCGGGCGCGGGGTGTGGTGGAGCGGTTGTTCTACGGGGTGTAGCCCTCGGGCGGGCGGCGTCCCGGGGTCGCCCGCGGGCCGTCCGTAGCCGCTCGCGCAGTTCCCCGCGCCCCTGTAGGCGTCGTTCACCTGCGGACCGCAGTGGGCTGGTCGCGCAGTTCCCCGCGCCTCTTGCCGGCCGGGGCTTCGTCTGCAGACCGTGGCGGGCTGGTCGCGCAGTTCCCCGCGCCCCCAAAAGCGTCGTTCACCTGCGGACCGTGGTCGGTTGCTCGCGCAGTTCCCCGCGCCCCCAAAAGCGTCGTTCGTCTGCGGACCGTGGCTGGTTGCTCGCGCAGTTCCCCGCGCCCCTGGGAGGTCTGTGGCTGAGCTGAGTTCCCCGACTGCGACCGACCCCCAAGGGGCGCGGGGAACTGCGCGACCAGCCCACCACCCACCCACAGACAAAACCCGGGCCGTATAGGGGCGCGGGGAACTGCGCGACCAGCCCATCACCCACCCGCAGACAAAGCCCAAGCCCTGAAGGGGCGCGGGGAACTGCGCGACCAGCCCACCACCCACCCGCAGACAAACCCCGGGCCGTATAGGGGCGCGGGGAACTGCGCGAGCAACCCACCACCCACCCGCAGACAAAGCCCGAGCCCCCAAGGGGCGCGGGGAACTGCGCGAGTGGCCACAGACGGCCCGCGGACAAAACCCGCACCCCAACCGTTCCCGCTTCCTTCACCCGCAAGGATCTTCCCGTCTTCAACGGCCCGCCCTACCCTCACGGTGCACCGCCCCCCACATTCCCCCACCCCGGAGGTACCGCCGTGTCCGGCTGGTCCATACCTCGCCGCACCCGCACCGCCCTCGTCACCGCCCTCGGTCTCGCCGCCGCTTCCGCCGGCCTGTGGGCGGGGCTCGGCGGCACGTCCGCCGCCTCGACGACGGCGACGGTCCCCACCCCCGACCACACCGTGGTCGTGGTCTTCGAGAACCACGCCTACAACCAGGTCATCGGCAGCTCCAGCGCCCCGTACATCAACTCCCTCAGGAGCGGCGGCGCCAACCTCACGCAGTCGTACGCCGAGACCCACCCGAGCCAGCCCAACTACTACGCGATGTTCTCCGGCTCCACGCAGGGCGTCACGAGCGACAGCTGCGTCAAGGTCGGCTTCTCCTCCGCGCCCAACCTGGCGTCCGAGATCATCGCCAGGGGCAGGACCTGGGCCAGCTACAACGAGTCGCTGCCCAGCCAGGGCTCGACCACGTGCGGCAGCGGCAAGTACGCGCAGAAGCACAACCCGTGGTTCGGCTTCTCCAACGTGCCGACGTCCAGCGCCAAGACCCTCGCGCAGTTCCCGACGGACTTCACCACGCTGCCCACCGTCAGCTACGTCGTGCCGAACCTGTGCAGCGACATGCACGACTGCTCGGTCTCGACCGGCGACACCTGGCTGAAGACCAACCTGAAGGCGTACGCGGACTGGGCCACAACCCACAACAGCCTGCTCGTCGTCACCTTCGACGAGGACAACCGGCTCGCCGGCAACAAGATCGCGACCGTCCTCTACGGCCAGCCGGTCGTCCCCGGCTCGACCTCCTCGACCACGTACAACCACTACAACCTGCTCCGCACGATCGAGGACATGTACGGCACCACGCACGCCGGCCAGGCCGCCAACGCCTCGGACATCACGGGCATCTGGGCCTCCTGACGTGTACGTAGCAGACAGCCGCGGCACCCCCGCGGCCCCCGCCGCCCGGCTCACCCCCGGGCGGCGGTCCGCCGTGGCACCGACCGTGCTGGCCCTGGGCGCGGTCAGCCTGGTCACCGACGTCTCCTCGGAGATGGTCACCGCCGTCCTGCCGCTCTACCTGGTCACGGGCCTCGGCCTGTCCCCGCTCGGGTTCGGTCTGCTCGACGGCGTCTACAACGGCTTCAGCGCGCTCGTCCGCCTCGTCGGAGGCCATCTGGCCGACCGGGGCGGGCGCCACAAGTCCGTCGCGGTCCTCGGCTACGGCCTCTCCGCGGTGTGCAAACCCCTGCTCCTGGTGGCGGGTTCGCTGCCGGTGATCGGCGCGGTGCTCGCCGTCGACCGTACGGGCAAGGGGCTGCGTACGGCCCCGCGCGACGCGATGATCTCGCTGGCCTCGGCGCCCGAGGCGCGCGGGCGGGCGTTCGGGTTGCACCGCGCGATGGACACGGCGGGAGCCCTCCTGGGGCCCCTGGCCGCGTTTCTGATCCTTCGTCAGGCCGTGGACGGGTACGACGCGGTGTTCACGGTCAGCTTCTGCGTGGCGGCGGCCGGCGTCCTGGTCCTGGTCCTGTTCGTGCCCGGGCGCACCGCCGCCGAGCACGCCCCGGACGCCCCGCGCGCCTCGCTGAAGGCGGCGCTCGCGCTGCTCGGCGAGCGCGAGGTGCGCCGACTGGCGCTCTGCGCCCTGCTGCTGGGCCTGGCCACGGTCAGCGACTCCTTCGTCTACCTCCTGCTCCAGCGGCGCCTGGACGTCCCCGACCGCTGGTTCGCGCTGCTGCCGCTCGGCACGGCGGCGGCGTTCCTGCTGCTGGCCGTGCCGCTGGGCCGTCTCGCCGACCGGGTGGGCCGCTGGCAGGTCTTCCTCGGCGGCCACGCGGCCCTGCTGTGCGCGTACGCCCTGCTGCTGCCGGGCCGGCCCGGGGCGGCGCTGCCGTACGTCGTCCTCGCCCTGCACGGCCTGTTCTACGCGGCGACCGACGGCGTCCTGATGGCCGCGGCGGCGGGCGCCGTCCCCGCCCCCCTGCGCTCCAGCGGCCTGGCGTTGATCCAGACCGGCCAGGCGTCGGCCCGTTTCGTCTGCTCGATCGCGTTCGGCGCGGCCTGGACGGCGTGGGGCGACCGGACGGCGCTGGGCACGGCGGCGGTGGCGCTGGCGGTCTGCGCGGCCGGCGCGATGCTGCTGGGCCCGGCCGAACCGGCCCGCACCGACGGGAGGACACCGGCATGACCCTGCGCCACAAGCTGATCGTCCTGGTCACGGCCCTGGTCGTGCTCGCGGGCGTGGCCACCGCGTCCGTACGGCACGCGGTGGGCCGTGAGGACCGCAGGAACCAGGTCCGGGCGGGCGGCCCGACCGTGCGCGGCGGCGAGGTCTCGCTCGCCCCCGGCGCCGGGCGCCGGATCGTCTTCCGCACCATGTCCTGGGGCCCGCACCGCGACGAACTGGCCACGGTCCCGGCCGCCGCCCCCTCGGGGCCGCGCACCGCGTCCGGGGTGAAGTGCCTGCGCTTCCACGCGGCCGGGGGCACCGGGGTGTGCCTCCAGGCCGAGCGGGGCGCGGTGCGGGACGGCTACCGGGCGGTGATCCTGGACGCGGAGCTGAAGGAGCGGGCCCGCTACGGCCTGCCGGGCATCCCGACCCGGGCGCGGGTCTCCCCGTCCGGGCACCTGGCCGCCTGGACGGTCTTCGTGGGCGGCGACTCGTACGCGGGCACGAACTTCTCCACCCGTACGGCGATCCTCGACACCCGCACCGGCACGCTCACCAGGACCCTGGAGGACTTCGCGATCGAGCGCGACGGCCACCCGTACCGCGCCTCGGACGTGAACTTCTGGGGTGTCACCTTCGCCGACGACACCCGCTTCTACGCGACGATGGCGACGGCCGGGAAGACCTATCTGGTCCGCGGTGACCTGCCGTCCCGCCGGGTCACCACCCTCCGCACCAACCTGGAGTGCCCGTCCCTCTCCCCCGACGGCACCCGCCTCGCCTTCAAGAAACGCGTCCCGGGCCTCCCGGCGGACGCGCCCTGGCGGCTGTACGTCCTGGACCTGGCCACGATGCGCGAAACCCCGCTGGCCGAGCCGCGCAGCGTGGACGACCAGCTGGTGTGGCAGGACGACAGGACGGTGACGTACTCCCTGCCGGGCGACTACGGAGCCGACCTCTACACCCTCCCCGCCAACGGCACGGGCAGCCCCCACCGCCTGCTGACGGCGGGACTGGCGCCGGTGTTCCTGGGCTGAGCGGCGTGCGGAGCAGGCCGGCCGGGTCAGTCCTTGTGCGAGCGGTAGGACTCCCGCTCCATCTCGCGGACCTCGACCATGACCTGGAGCTGGTGGCCCTCGGAGGCCTTCGCGTGCCGGACGGCGATGTCGCGGACCGTCTCGGCCAGCTTCGCGCGGGTCTCCCGAGTGCGGCCGCTGAGGATCGAGAGCTCTATGAAGACGGCGTCGACGGTGTCGTCGCCCTCGCCGAAACAGGACTCCTCGATCTGCCGGAAGCGCGTCTTGAAACCCGCGCTCGGGGCGTCGATGACGGTCGGCGCGGTGGCGTGCACCTCGCGCGCGAAGGCCTGGCGGTCGAAGGTCGGCCTGAGACGTTCCGAGTACTCGACATGGACGAACGGCATGCTCAATCCTTAGGTCGCACGGCAGAACCGGCTGGCTCTCAGCAGCCGCAACCGGCCCCCGCCGGACGGTATTCCCGCCCCCGTGCGGGGGCGGGCCCGCCGTGCGGTGCCTCAGGAGGGCTGGACCAGCCCGATCGCATTGCCGTCGGCGTCCTTGACCAGGGCCGTCAGCCGGCCGCCGCCGACGTCCTGGACGGGCTGGAGCGACTCGGCGCCCGCGTCGAGCAGGGCCTTCACGGTCTTGTCGATGTCGTCGACGTGCCAGTACGGGACCGGTCCCGTCATCCCCTTGCCGTGGCCGTTGGGGTCGAGCCCCACTTCCTGCCCGGCCGCGTCGAACTGCACGTAGTACGGCTCGTCCATCACGGGCTCGGCCCCGAGCAGCCCGCCGAACAGGGCCTTCGCGGCGGCGATGTCCTTGACGGGGTAGATGATCGTCTTCAGGCCTTGGGTCATGGGGGTGCTCCTCGCAGTGCATGGCGCGGGGCGGCGTACGGCCGCCCCTGCCATGACACACCCCGCCGCCCGCACCCGCCCCCCGGGACCACCCGAATGCCGGACCCGTACGTACGCCCCTACAGCACCGGCAGGTTCTTCCGCAGCTCGAAGGCCGTGACCTCGCTGCGGTACTCCTCCCACTCCTGCTTCTTGTTGCGCAGGAAGTTGGGCGGCTCGGACACGGCTTCGGGGAACCCCTCGCGCGACGCCCGTGACCTGCAAGGGAGAGGCCGTCATTGGTTGTTGTTGGGCATTGCTGGCCACCGCTTGACGGCCCAGGGACGGCCCAGGGCAGTGTGGGCCAGAAGCCAATCGCCCGGGCCCGAACTCACCCTCACGTCGCCGTCGACTCATGCGTCGGGAGGCCGGGCCCCAGGCTCGCTCGGTGAGTTCACCCCAGACCCTGGGGACGACGGTTCGTGGGTCTACAGCCTCACTCGGTGCGGTGGTCTTGTACGTGCCGTCCGGCTGCTCGGATCGGTCATGCTCCTTGATCCAGAAGACGCGCCGCACAAATCTGTCGGCTACGTCGCACTTGGAGCGTCGGTGCGCAGTACGGAGTACCCAATTGCGAGTCGGACAGTCGGGACAATGAGAGGGCAGCACTCAGGGCAACTTTCAATTTCGCCACAAGCGGCGCATTCTTCGCCAATGCCTTCGGTGAGCGGGTTGATGGGACGCAAGATTTGGGACAGGCCAGGGAGTCACGACTTTCTCTGGTGTGTATGCGTCTTTGAAGGAGAGGCGTCCACCTTCAATTTCGGCTTCTGCGAGAGATACGGTCCCGGACATGAAGTAAGCCTCATCAAACAGGACCGATGTTCCGATCAGGTGTATGTCGAAGTCGACCGATGATCCGCAAAATTCTGCACCCATGAAGCTTAGGAATCCGCCTCTCAATTCGGCCCCCGAGAACCAAACTTCGCCACCCATGAAATTAGCCCCTAGCCAAACAGGCCCCCCGAATGTCAGCTCTCCGTCATCATCAATTACGCAGCTCCCGAACGTAACTCTACTGCCAACGAAGAATGCTCCCCCGAAGGCGACTTCGCCTCCTCTGAATTGCGAGAAGGTGAAAGAAACTATTCCGTCCATGAAGTGGGCGCCGGTGAAAAGAACCTGCGCCCCAAGGAATGCGGCTGGTGGATCTTCGCCGCTTCCGAAATTTACATGCGCGCCAGTGAAGTGGGCGCCATCGAAAGATATGGTTCCGTCGATGAATTGACAGCCGGAGAAGTCAACCTCTCCCGACGTGAAATGGCAGCCGGAAAATGACCCGCCATCGAATTTTGCGCCACTGAAGTCCAGGTCAAACCCACACCATGTGGTTTCCTGGCCGGGGTCTTGCAGGTGTTCTGTGATTACCTTGATGGCTGTGAATCGCACCTCCTTTTCGCCTGGGGGTGCGGCCTCCGGGCTGTAAGGCATGCGGAGATAGGCGCACAATAGGCGGCAAATGGTCTCTCGTTGGGCGCTATCGTCGTCAGACAATTTTGAAAGAGCGTAAATTCCGGCGAGCCTGACGGCCGCACTTTCGTGTCCGAGCTGCTCGGCTGCAGCTTGGTAGCGAGCCCCGAGGCCTGCGGCATCTTCTCGATGGCTTGCTGCCTCCTCTATCCTTTGTTTCCGATATGCGTAGACGATTGCAAAGACTCCGGCCAAGAGGCCGGCTGCCGTTACGGTGCTTCTCGTTAGGTCGAAAAGCCTCTCCTTTGGCAGTGATGCGGATTTCCCGGGCCAAAGGCCGATGTGCGCTCCCGTCAGTTCGGCAAATCCAACGAATATGGCCCACGCTGCTGTAGTTGCCGTAGCGAAGGAAATGGCCAAAGTGAGGGGGAAGCCAGGCATCCGCGGCGTATGTCTCCCCGCGTCCTGTTTCTTTGCTCGCCCCCCGCGGGGCTGCGTCTTCCTCGGCTTTCGGTGATGGGGTAGCTGCATAGCACGGAGCTTACCGAGCGAAGAATGGCGGCAGGGCAACTTTGCTACTCCCCGAGAGGGGCCGTTACAGAGCCCACTGTCCGGCGCGTTTGGATTGGTCGGCGTGGGTACTGGGGTCCGAGAGCAGGTGCGTCGTCTCCCTGGACGCAGCCCCTGGCACGCATGGCAGCGAGAAAGTGAGCTCCTTCAGGGCAGCCGCCCTCACTCTGGAGCGGCAACGCGGCGTGTTGGCGGACGCTCTGCCGATCCAGCCCATGGTGCGGCCGTTGGACGAGGCGCTGACTCCGATCCGAAGAATAATCATGAATGTGGCAGTCAGCTCAAGGGCTTGCAGGACCGGGGCTAGCCACTGGTTGCCGTCCTGGATAACCCGGGCGCACAGCCGATCCCCTTCAGCTCGCGCATGATCTTCTCGGCCATGTTCGGCTACCTCACCCTCCAGGCACCCGTGGCGCCGGGAGGCGCACTCGGTGAGTTCCGTGCGGTCGCTGGCCGGAACGGGAGACTTCGCCACCACCACGTGTACATCAGCGGCGTCGCGGTCCCGCGAGGACCACGCGGTCCGCCATGTCCCTGCCCAGGGACTTCAATGGCCCCCGCGACCGGCGCTGGGTGCTGATCGCGGTCCGGACCGCGATCGTCCCCCTGGGCGCGAGGGGAACTCGGCGTCCTAGGCGTGAGATGGCTCAGCGCTGGCGATGGCGTCGATCCCGGTGAGAGTGTCCCGCCATGCTGCCCGCCATGCCTTGCGGCGGAGGTCGTCGACCATGGCCCCGTCGACGCCCGTATCCGCGTCCAGGGGCCACAGCGGAGCGTCGCCGGCTGCGAGGCAGATGCGGGCAAGCAGGCTGCGGCGGACGAGGTCGCGCAACCGCTCCACGGCGTGCGCGATCGCTCGTCCATCACGTAGGCCCTCGGGAACGCCCGAGATCTTCCGAATCTCCCTGAGGAGAGCCTTCTCCGACATGGCGCCGCCATGGACGAGTACGGATCGGAGCCCGTAGATCACACCCACGTCTTTGAAGATCTGGTCCGCTGGATCAAGGTCAGTGGACAGAAGCGTTGCCGCGCGGGCCTTCAGCCGCAGCGTGACGTCGTCCTTATCCTTTCCAGACAGTGCTGCTTCGAAGGCGGTCGCCAGGTCGACGATCTGCTCAGGCCATCCGTACGCGTGGAAGGACATGAGGAACTTGTCGAGCGCCATTCTGAACGAAGTGAATGCCATGTCTGTTCGCGGCTGCTCCGCGGCGGCAAGGAGTTGCCCAAGGCCGTCTACGCGGCTGGCATCATCCGGGCAGAGGGTGATCACCCGGGCAGCTCGCTGCGTCGGAGAGGCGAACCCGGGCCCCGCGCCCCGGAAGCGGTGCACGGTGGGCTTAAAGTCTCGGACCGTGTGAGTCGCCCCTCGGATCTCCAGCATCGACTCGCCGGTACCCGGCTTCAATAGCCGTACCAGCAACAGAAATCGTTCGATCCGCTGAGACAGCGGCACGGCCAGGTCGTACAGCTGCGGGCCGCTGTCCCGTGCGATGATGACGCTCTCTGGCGGCGCGAAATCGTGCGGTCGGCTTCGGCCGTAGACGCTCGTCGCTCCGGGGATCACCGCCGAGATGATCCGATGCAGCTCTCTAAAGTGATCGGCTGCTTCCGCGATCACCGGCTCGACACGGACGTCGGTGAACTCGACTGGCTGGCCGCCTTCAGTCGTCATATGGGAAATCACTCGGCAACACGCCACCTCGTGGGCGTCTGAGCGGACTGCCTGGATGAGGTCACGCAGCGACTGCTGTGCGGCTGGCCCGTGGGGAGAGAACGCCGCATGCGCACGTGTCAGACGGGCGATGAACGTCTCCAGGAAGCTGAAGATCAGCCCGCCGGGGAACAACCGCTCGTCCAGTGGCTTGTCAGCGCCGAACCGGGGATGTGCAGCCACAATCGCATCTTCAAGCGCTTGGTACTCGGCCAGCGGCATGACAGAGTCCCCGAAGTAGTCACGCCCGACCTCTAGGTAAGGGTGAAAGGCTGGCGGCGGAACCACCCGTTCCTCCTGAAGCCGAGCCCATGCAACGGCCAGGAATGCTCGCCCCGTCTCTCGCAGGCGGCTGTCGATGTCATTCATTCACCCAGCATGGACGCTGAAAGGGCTCAGTGGCTTTGATCCTGGGCGTCGAGCACCTGAAGGTGGGTGGCGAAGTCTTCGACAAGGCTCGCGATCACAGCCTTGCCCTTGTCCGCCGTGGCGTACGAGGGGAAGCCGATCACTCCTGTCTGGGTGTAGGCCTTCATTCCTTCGATAAGGAGGAACGGGCGCTCACCCCCGTCATGGTCGGCGGCCTCGAAGCCGGGACGCACGAGAGAGGGCTCCGCATGGAGCAGGATCGACGTCTCGATCTCACCCGCATGCATGTCGCCGTGTGCGTCCGAGACCAGCCCAGCGCCTTGACGTGCCCGGCTCCACTCGCGGCTCAGCGGGAACAAGCTCATGCGTGGCTCGGTCAGGTTGGCTTCCTGCACGATGTTCGAGAGCACGTAGTTCCCGCCATGAGCGTTGATGAGTACGAGTTTTCGGATGCCGGAAGACTCTAGCGATTGCGCAATGTCCCCGATCACGGCGTGCAGCGTGCGGGCGCTGATGCTGACCGTTCCGGGCCATGTCCCGTGCTCATGGCTGCACGCGATGCTGATGGGCGGCAGTTGCAGCACGGGGTAGGCCGCAGCGACCTCGCGAGCGATGACACACGCGATAGCGGTGTCCGTGATGAGTGGCAGGTGGGCTCCGTGCTGCTCGTACGAACCGATTGGGAGCACTGCCACGCTGGGGGTCTGTTCCTGCACGTCGGTTGTGGTGATCGTGGGCAGCAGATTCACAGCTCTCCTTGGGCTTGTCCGGGCTCAGCTCCCCTTCATACTGCCCAACAGCCGGTTCAACTCTGCGATCTCAACCAGCTTCCGCCAACGACCGAGGTGGGTTTGCAGCCTTCCCAGCTCCGCGAGGATGCGCGCTGAACCGGTGGACTGAGCGATGGCCGCTGCTTCTGAAGCGGCGCCGTACGCCGCTTCGACGTCCTCAAGCTGGGCGTACGCCGTGGCCAGACGCGCCAGGCACAGTCCACGGTCCCGCTGCTGTTCAGCCGGCCACTGCGTCAAGCTCGCCTCCAGGGTGCGCACCGCTTCCTCTGGGCGCTGGAGCTGGAGAGCGCAGCTCGCGGCTTCCATGTCGATGTACGAGACAGAGCAGTAAGGCGCCAGGCTGGCTTCGTCTAATCGCGTCGCATCCGCCAGAGTGCGGGCCGCGTCGATCGCGCGAGCGCACTCGTCAGCCTGCCCGAGGATGGCGTACGAGTTGGCGCGGGCTCGTAGGGCCACTGCTCGGACATCGCCGGGGATCTTCCCCTCCTCCTTGAGCGCGGCATTCGCCAGCCCGATTGCGTACCCAGCCTGCCCGGCTTCCGCCGCGATGTTGCTGCGTCGCTGGAAGATGTACGCGCTGAGCGCCGGATCGTCCAACTCGTAGGCGTAATCGAGGGCCCGGTTGGTCCATAGCATCGCGGCTTGGGAATCGCCGGTGTCTTGGTACAGCCAGCCAAGGAACTCTGAGTAGCGCGCCCCAACACGAAGGACGTCGGCTCGGGCGGGCCCCGACGCTTCCTTGCATAACTGCTCGATGAGCGGCATCTGACTCTGTACCGGCGGTACGAGAAAGCGCGGCCCCACCAAGGGCTCAGCATGTAGGTGCTGGACGAACACCGACCCCAGGTAGCCGAGGATCTCCGGGTTGGCTTGGGGGGTGGCAAGGCGAGGGCTGGGGAGGGTTGGGAGACTGTCGAGCTGGGATGGGGCGGTCTCGGCAACCAGGCCCAAATCGAGTCGGGTCGCGTGGTAGACCTCGCAGAAGATCGCTTGGTAGTCGTCCCCTGGGGGGCGACGCCCGTTCTCGAACATGGAGATCTGAGTCTTGAGGCTTGACCGCGAAGGCAACTCGGTCCCGAGCCGTTCCGCCGCGTCGTCCATTGCGTCCATCAACTCGACTTGTGACCACCCCCGAGCTATGCGGGCGGCTTGAAGCTTCGTCTTCATCGCTCCCCCAGGGGCCAGGCGATGCGTTGGACTCTCATCATGCCCAACACATCGACTGACGTGGGGAGTTAACAGGTAACAGGGGTGCCCTGTTAACCCTGTCCACTGCGGTTCGGCCAGAAGTGCGGCCTACTTGTTCTCGTCAGCACGGCCGGGTCGACCGCCCTCAAGCCGGTCAACCCGATCGTGAAGTTCTGAGAGCAGGGAGGTGACGTGCTTCATCTGATCCTGAAGGTCGCGAAGGCTGGCCGCCGACGATTGAGCGCTGGGCGTCCCGCGCTTCGCGTCGAGAACGTACGTCCCGCTTCCTGGACGACCCTCCACTAGTCCGTCGTCGGCGAGCTGCCGGTAGGCGTTCTGCACGGTCATGAGAGCTACCCCCAGCTTCTTGGCGAGCCCTTGAGCGCCCGGCAGCCGAGCGCCTGGACTGTACGCGCCGTTCGCGATCTCAGCTCTGAAGCTGGCCGCGATGTCCTTGGCGCTTGGGGGAGTTTCCTGCGTCCAATCCATGCCCTAGAGCGTATCTAACCTAGGTCATTTTCGACTTGGTGCAGCCCTCTTGACGCCATGAAGCTACCTAGGTAGCTTCATGGCTACAGAGAAGCAACCTAGGTTGTTCTCTGGTTAGGGATTGCTCACGGCTCAGTCGTGAGCCCCTCGCCGGCCGTTCCTTGAGAACTCAACAGTGAGCCGAAAGATCTTCAATCCGTTTCGCGGCGCGTCCTGCGCTGCGGCCGGTTGCCTCCTCCGCCCGTCCGGCCCGTGTGGTCGTACGGGCGGGGTGGCAGGGAGCCGGAACCGCTCCATCCCGACTGTTTCAGGAGTGGATGAGCTGTGAATCAGAACGACCTCGACGACATCGCCCACCGCATCGCGTCTGCGGCGTTGGAGTTCGCTCCTAGGCACCGCCCGACTGCCCGGCAGGTGGCTGACGCTGCGGCGATCCTGCGCGACATGGTGCAGGCGGCCGAGCTGCATGGGGTGCGGTTCGCGCACTTCGACGGCATCGGCGACTTCCCGCGCATGGTCATTCAGCTCGTGCAGTACCGCGACGAGAGCCGGTGACCTGGTGGGCTCTCAGGCCGCTGTCACCTTCGCCGCTGTGTTCGTTGCCCTGTACGTCGCGCACAGCGTGGGCGATCACTGGGTGCAGACCTCCCGCCAGTCGGCCGACAAGGGCCGTCCCGGGTGGGTCGGCCGTCTCGCGGACGCCCGGCACGTCGCCACCCTGACCGCCACGAAGGTCGCGTTGCTCCTGCTCGTCGCGTTCCTGCTCGATCTGCGTCTGTCTGTGCCCGGCATGGTCGCCGGGCTGGGTGTGGACGCGGTGGCGCACTGGTGGGCGGATTGGCGCAGCACGTTGGCGTGGTTGGCCAGGGTCGCCGGTAAGGCCGAGTTCTACAGCCTCGGTACCGGTGCCCACCCCGCCCACCCGAGTACCGCGAACGGCGCGCCCGCCGCGCACCTCGGTACCGGCGCCTACGCGCTGGATCAGTCCTTCCACCACCTGTGGCTTCTGGTCGCTGCCCTGATCATCGCCACCGTCTGAACCGACCATCCAACGGCGCGCGGCCCCGGAGTTGCACCTCCGGGGCCGCTGTGAGCCGTGACTACCTGCTAGGGAGAGAGACGACTCATGAACCACATTGCCACAGTCCAGGACGCTGTTACCGCGTTCGCGGACTGGATCGAGCCGACGGATGCGGAACTGGACGCCATCGAGCGGGAAATGCCCGTGATCCTCGCAGACGTCGACCTGCTCGACGCGCACATCATGACCCTGGACCGCACGCCGACCGAGCTGGACGCCCACCGCATCCGCCGGGCCCGGCGCCGGGCGCTGGCCGCGCGGATCGCGCTGCTCAACCGCGCGGCCGGTGTGAGCCTGCCGGGCGGTGCCGCATGAGCGCCCCGGACCGTACGCCGTTGACGCGGGCGCAGAAGATCGTGCTCGGGGTCGCGTTCGTGCCCATGGTGGCCACCGGAGCTGCCGGTGGTGTGGGGACGTACAGCAACATCAGTCACGCCTACGGGTCCGGAACGGCGCTGGGGGCGGTGGCGGCCGGTGAAGGTGCCACGGCGGTACTGGCGTTGGTGCTGCTCGGGCTGACCATGCTGGGGCAGTCCTCCCCGTGGCCGGTGCGGATCGGCCTGTGGGCGCTGCCCGCCGCCGCATCCGCCATGGCCGCCATGGCGGCACCGGACGCGGGCCGTACCGTCATCTACGCCGTGACCCCGATGGGCATGTGCGCGTCGGCGGAAGGCATGGCGTTCCTCGCCCGGCGGATCGTGGTCCACACCGACGGCCGCGACGCCGAAGCCGAAGCCCGCGCCGCCGCCCTGGTACGCCAGCTGGCCTATCACCGGGCTGTAGCCGCCAACCACCCCGACGAGAAGGCGCGGGGGAAGTCGGAGCGGACCGCGTGGAAGCTCGCCCGCAGGATCGGCCACGGCGACCACGCCCTGGGAGCGCGGCTGCTGGACGTGCAGCGGGATCGAGTTACCGCCGGCGCCGATGCCGCGCTGGGAGCCATGTTCACCGCCCCCACCCCGGCGGACGCAAATGAGGATGAACCGTCTGAGACCACTGTAAAGCGGTCTACGGCTGGCCTGCCCGAATCGGGCCCGGCGCCCGCCCCTGTCAACCCGACCCGGATTCCTGCGGCGGTGCAGGTCGGCTTCCTCAAGCCGATGATCCCGTCCAAGCCCGTCCCCTCGACCGTGCTCGCCCCGATCGGGCAGACGCTGCCCGCGCAGTCGATCCGGCCGCGCCGGGCGACAGGCCGTGTTCCGCAGTCGGCGCGGTCGACTCGGCCGCGCCGCACCCCGGAGCAACTCCTGACCGAGGCGCGGGCGCTGGTGGCCGACTGGCCGGATGCGGAGCTGACGGCTGAAGGCATCCGCCGGGCGCTGCACACCTCCCCGGCCAACGCCCGCGCGCTGCGGGACACGCTGCGTGCAGAGCGCGCCGCTTCTGAGGCGGTCGCCTGATGTCCGCCGCGTTCGGCAAGTGCTTCGACCCCTCCGGTGCCCGCTACGGCATCCCGACGTTCCCGTGGCGCTTTGCGCCGGAGGGCTACGCCACCCGCCGACAGCTCCGCACCCAGGGCTTACGCCCCGGCGGTCAGCCGGTGGCCGCGCAGGTCATGCGAGTCTCGTGCCGCCGTAAGGCGGGGGTGAGCGTGGCGTACCTGTACCGCGTTGACCGGGCGTTGCCGGTGCGGCCGATGACGTCGCGCAAATGGGGTGCGCTCGCGCTGGCGATGCTCGCCCGCCGCACCTGCCCCGCCTGCGGCACGGTCGCGGACTACTGCATCCCGCGCTCGCTCGGCATGTGCGTGACCTGCGCCTACCCCGAGGGTCAAGGCGTGGCCTGAGCTGTCACAAGGCCGTGATAGCTGGGCCCCTTTTGGGGGCCGACGATCTGAACCGCGGGCCCGGCCGCTCACCTTCCACAGCGCCGGACGGGCCCGCTCATCCCTCCCTTTCGGAAGGACCCCTCAGTGAAGCATCCCGACGACGACAACGAACTGTTCAACCGACTCGAAGCGGAGATGAGCGCCACCTCCGGGGGCGACGTGCTCGACCTCGACAAGGCGCGGTCGGCCCGCGGCGAGCCGACCGACCCGAACGCACGCCCCGACCCCGACTCGATGCACGCGGCCGAGGACGTCCCCGACGTCGCGCCGTTACCCGGATCGGCCGACCCGGACGAGCGCGTGATGGTCGACCAGCCGACCCCGACTGTGACCGGACCGGGTTACCTCGGTCGGCTGCTGGCAGCGCAGCGCCGTCCGGTCGTTCCGGCGTGGCTGAAGTCGACGGCGGAGCTGAAGACCGCCGCGGCCTGGGTGGCGCGCCACTACGCGCACTCCGTGGGCTACCACGCGCTGCGCACCCCGGTCTACACCGCCCGGCTCGCGCTCCAAGCACCGGCCGGTGCCGCGAAGTTCATCGGCGGCAGCATGCGATGGGTGGCCGACCGCGAAGGTGAAGCGGTCCGGCTCGCCGCGGTACGGCGTGAGGATGCGGGCGAGTACCTGAAGCTGTCGCGCCAGCGCGACGGCCGGGTTCGCCTACGCACCCTCGTCTCCGTCCTCGCCCTCTTCATCGGGCTCGCCCTGGCGCTCGCCCTGTATGTGCTGGCGCCCGCGTGGCTTCAGGCCGTCTCCGTCGGCGCGGTCGTGATGGCGCTCGGGATGGTCGGCCGTAAGGCGGATGACCCGGTCATCCACCGGGCGGTAGAGATGCCGAAGGCGGTCAAGCTCACCTCGGACATCGTGCTGCGGGCGCTCGGCTCCCTTGGTATCCCTGCGATCAATCAGGCGCAGGGCAAGGGCCGTGACGGGTTCGAGTTCACCGCCCCCATCACCCGGGACGGCCCCGGCTGGCGGGCGGAGGGCAACCTTCCCTACGGCGTGACCGTGACGGACATCATCGAGCGGCGCGAACGCCTCGCCTCGGGTCTGCGCCGCCCGCTGGGGTGCGTGTGGCCCGAAGCTGTGCCGGACCAGCACACCGGGCACCTGGTGCTGTGGGTCGGGGACCAGGACATGTCCAAGGCGAAGAAGCCCGTCTGGCCGCTGCTGAAGGCGGGCAGCACGGACCTGTTCAAGCCGGTCGCGTTCGGCACCGACCAGCGCGGGCGCTGGGTCGAGATCACCCTCATGTACATCGCCGCCGTCATCGGCGCGATCCCCCGCATGGGCAAGACCTTCCTCCTGCGGCTGTTGCTGCTCATCGCCGCACTCGATCCGCGGGCCGAGCTGCACACCTACGACCTGAAGGGCACCGGCGACCTGGACCCGGTCGGCGAGCGCGTCGCCCACCGCCACCGCGCGGGCGACGAGGAAGAGGACATCGCCTACGCGGTGCGGGACCTGCGGGCACTGCGCGAGGAACTGCGCCGCCGGGCGAAGATGATCCGCTCCCTGCCGCGGGACATCTGCCCCGAATCCAAGGTGACGTCCGAGCTGGCGAACAAGAAGTCACTGGGGCTGCACCCGATCGTGGTCGGGGTGGATGAGTGCCAGGTCTGGTTCGAGCACGACAAGTACGGCAAGGAACTCGAAGAGATCTGCACCGACCTCGTCAAGCGCGGCCCGGCCACCGGGATCGTGCTGCTGCTCGCCACCCAGCGCCCGGACGCCAAAGCCCTGCCGACGGGCATCTCCGCGAACGCCTCGGCCCGGTTCTGCCTGAAGGTCATGGGCCAGTTGGAAAACGACATGGTGCTGGGTACCTCCGCCTACAAGCGGGGCGTGCGCGCCACCATGTTCTCCTGGGGCGACAAGGGCATCCACTACTTCGTTGGTGAGGGTGCGGATGCCCGCATCGTCGGCTCGGTGTACGTGGACGCTCCGCACGCGGAGAGCATCGCCGCGCGCGCCCGCAAGCTCCGGGAAGCCGCCGGCACCCTGTCCGGTCACGCGCTGGGACAGGAGCCGGAAGCCGAAGACGGCGCGGCGTATGACCTGCTGGCCGACATCCTCGCCGTCGTCCCGGCCGGTGAGCCCAAGGCGTGGTCGGAGACCGTTGTGGCACGCCTTGCTGAGCTGCGCCCCGAGGTGTATGAGGGCTGGGACCCCGAGGGGCTCGCTGTGGCGCTGAAGCCGCACGGCGTCACCACCGTGCAAGTGGGTCGGCGGATCGAAGGCAAGTTCACCAACAAGCGAGGCATCGACCGCTCCCACATCGTCGCTGCGATCGCGGAGCGTGACGGAAAGCGGGACGCGGGCTGACGGTCCGGAGCCGCTATCGATAGCAGGAGACCCCGCTATCGATAGCGGCTCCGCTAGCACCCCAGCAACGCCCTGATCAGGCCGCTAACGGATAGCGGCCTGCCTGCGTAAACCCCTCAACCACGTCTGGAAGGGCCCGTCATGCCCTCTGCCCTGCTCACTATCTCCCTGCTCGCCATCATCACGGTGTGTTACGCCGCGGTGTGTGCCGCCTCGCCGTTCGGCCGGTGCCGTAAGTGCCGCGGCTTCGGCTTCGCGATGAAGACCGACCGCAAAGGCCGTATGAAGCGCGGCAAGCACTGCCGACGCTGCGACGGCCACGGCATTCGCATACGCCTCGGGCGCCACCTCTACAACCTGTGGGCCCGCACCTACCGCCAGGGCACCACCGCGCCCGCGAGCACGCCCACCAAGCCGTTACCGAAGGGATGACCCATGGCCATCACCGTCTCGCTCGTGGCCCTGTTCGGGCTGGTTCTGTTCTTCCTGCTCCGCTCCAAGACCCTCGGCTACGGCTCGGCCTTCATCGCTGTCATGTTCGGCTTCCACCTCTCGTCCACCGGCGCCGCCCAGCCCGTCACCGACCTGACCACCGCTGTCGTGCAAGCCCTCAGCAACCTCTAGGAGGCCAGTCGTGAACCAACCCATCGTGGCCCGCCACTGGCTCACCCTCGCCGCGCCCAAGGCCGCCCCCGCCGTGGCCACGTCCACAGTGCTGATCCTGGGGCGGATCTGGAACGCCAACGGCGCCGAACACTCCCTCGGCAACGCCGCGCTGATGGTCGCCCTCACCGCCGCATCCGGCGCCGCCGGGGCCTTCGCGTCCACCGGATGGGCCGGAGACAGCGTCATCGCCGGAACCGCGTTCGCCACCTCTGGGGGTCTCGCGCTGGCCGGGGTCGCCGGATACGCCGACGGCTGGTCCCTGCCCCTCCTGCTGTGGGTGCTGGCGACGGTGGCCGCGTACGGCATCGCCGCCCGCCACTGGCGCACCGACCGCCGTGCAACCGTCGCTCACGAGCGGCACATGGGCGAGCGGAGCGCGGAGCACGCGCACGTTGAACGGGTCGAAGCGCTGCGGGCCGGGGCGCAGATCGAATCCGCCCGTGCCGGCGCGGCCTACGCCGAACAGCTCGCCACGGCGCTGATCACCCGCGCGAGCCTGCCCGGCTTCAATCCGACCGCGCTCATCGACGCGGGCCTGCCCCAGCTCCCCGCCAGCGAAGAAAGGAGCACGTGAGCACCGTCCTGTGACCGTGGGCACCTGCATTGGCCCCGGTCTCCGCCTCCAGCTACGTCAAGGACAGCTGGAGAGCGGCTGCTTGAGTGTCCTGCGGCCGTGGCCAGGTCAGGCCTGGCCGCGGTGTTCGGCCCAGTGTGCGTCGAGCCAGACACGGTGCTCATCGTGCAGATCAGCAAGCACAGGCGCCCCGTGGAGGCCCGCATAGAGGGGGTAGTCGTCCAGGCCGATTACGTCCAGCTGGCCGATGTCCGGGTCCACGGTGATGTGGCCCAGGTCGAAGAGCCGGTGAATGTCGCGGCGCAGGAGCAGACCGCCGAATTCGTGGTGTTCGCCGCTGTCGGCATAGCTGTACAGGTGCGCGGCATCTAGAACGCATGCGGGCGCGGGGCCGGTGAAGGCACAGTTCTCTCCCTGCTCGTCCAGCAGCCGTTCCCTGAACGCCTGCTGGCCCACCCGGGTACGGGTCTTGCCGATGCGGTGCCCTCCGGCCAGCCGGCCACGCCGCGTCCTGCGCCTCTGGGACTCACCGCTGATCACCATGGCGGCGGCGATGTCCGGGTTCTTGCTGGCCGCGAGAGCTTCCCGCAGCCTCTCCCAGCGAGCCGGCCGCATGCTCAGCTGTGACTTCGGCGAGTCGCACAGGGCCCTGACCTGGGCACCGGTCAGCAGACCGCGGCCGTCGCGCCAGTTCCGGCCATGGCGTGAGCGGTAGGTCGTCACCGTCTTGATCTTCTCAACGGGCTGGTCGAAGCACGCCTCGCACTTGTTGCACCGCCAAGGCGGGATGCGCGTCTTGCGGAACTTGAAGTCGGCCTTGCCGCACTCCGGGCAGGAGTACACGGCCTTCTGCGCCGTCGCCGTGTCTATCGCTTCGATGACAGAGAAGCCGACCAGCTCCTTCTTGTCCCACAGCGCTATGACGTCACCGACAGCGACCTTGGCGTGGTTGGGGACCGTGTCGTCCCAGCTGTAGTGCTCCCGCGGGCTGTCGTCGTACCCGTCGTTTCCCCCGTGCTGGCGTTCGTCGCCAACAGACAGCATCACCCACGCAGTCGTCATCGCACCCTCCCCTGGTGTCCACAAGCCGGGGCAGCCGCTGCCTTTGGACGGGAAAGCGGCTGCCCCTCTCCTCCAAGTCCGTCGCAGAACTGGAGACAACCAGCATGACTCACCCCACTGACATCCGACGCCGACCGCGGCTCTTGGACGCGTTCTGCTGCCAAGGCGGTGCCGCCGCCGGATACGAGGCAGCGGGCTTCGACGTGACGGGCATCGACATCCGCCCGCAGCCGCGCTATCCCTACCGGTTCATCCAGGCCGAAGCTGTGGCGTTCATCCGCGCTCACGGAGGCGAATTCGACGTAATCCACGCCTCCCCTCCCTGCCAGTACGACAGCGAGTGC
Source organism: Streptomyces sp. NPDC043908 (assembly GCF_056435525.1). Classification (NCBI taxonomy): domain Bacteria; kingdom Bacillati; phylum Actinomycetota; class Actinomycetes; order Kitasatosporales; family Streptomycetaceae; genus Streptomyces; species Streptomyces sp. NPDC043908. The sequence continues at coordinate 158,374 of NZ_JBWKEI010000010.1, forward strand.
CAGCGCATCCAGGGCAACACCCATCCCGACCTGATCGCGCCCACCCGCGCCGCTCTCGAATCGTCACGTCTGCCATGGGTACTGGAGAACGTCCGCGGTGCCGTGCCCAAGCTGAAAGCCCCGGTCATGCTGTGCGGCACGATGTTCGGGCTGGAGGTCTACCGGCACAGGTTCTTCGAGACCGGCGGCGGCTTGTGCCTCACGCAGCCCGACCACCCGGCGCACCTGGTGCCGCAGGCCAAGATGGGCCGCCCCGTCCCGCCCGGCCACTACGGGCAGTTCGTCGGGAACTTCTCCGGCGTCGCCCTGGCCCGCCGCGTCCTGCGGGTGCCGTGGATGAACCGGGACGGCATCCGCGAATGCATCCCGCCCGCCTACACCCAGTGGATCGGCCGCGCAGCACTCACGGCCCTTGCCCCTGCGTGGGAGGTGGCGGCGTGAGTCACCGTGTGCTGCCCCTGCCCCTGCGCCGCCCGAACGGACTGCGACTGCTGGACCTGTGCTGCGGGGCGGGCGGCCTCTCCATGGGCTACTACCTGGCCGGCTTCGACGTCACCGGCGTGGACATCTCACCGATGCCGAACTACCCGTTCCCGTTCATCCACGCCGACGGCCTTGAGTACTGCGCCAGCCACGGCCACGAGTACGACTTGGTCCACGGCTCCTGGCCGTGCGAGCGCTATGCCACCGTCACCCGCTGGCGCGGCAACCCCGACGCCCACCCCGACCTGATCGGCCCCGGGCGGCAGGTCATGCAGGCCGCCGGACGGCCTTGGGTCATCGAGAACGTCCACGAGACCGCCACAGCCGGACTGCTGCGTCCGGACTACCTGCTGTGCGGGACCCAGTTCGGCCTCAACGTCCGCCGCCACCGCGTCTTCGAGACGTCCTGGGGCGGGGGCGGCGACCTAGTGCCCCCGTGCTGGCATCGCAAAGGACTGCTCGCCTTCGAGCACAAGGGCGAGCGTGCCTACGCCGACGCCATGGGCTGCACCTGGATGACCAACCTCGAAGCTCGCAAGGCCGTACCCCCCGCGTACACCCGCTGGATCGCCGCACAGTTCCTCGCCCTCGAAGGAAGGGCAGCCGCATGAACGAGATCCTGCTGAACGCCGCGTTGGAAGCGGCCGCACGGGGCTGGCCGGTCATTCCCCTGCACCCGGGCAGCAAGCGCCCGGCCGGTCACCCCGAGCGCTCCTGCCCCGGCACCGGCCGGTGCACCGGTAGGCACCAGACACCGGAGGAACGGGCGACCACCGACCCAGAGTTGATCCGGGCCGCGTGGGCGCACCGTCCCTACAACGTCGGCATCGCGACCGGCCCCGCCGGACTGCTGGTCCTCGACCTGGACCCGCGCAAGCCCGGAGAGCCGAAAGGAGCGCCTGACGGCGCCACTTCATTGCAAGCGCTCTGCGAGCGCGCCGGGCAGGCCGTCCCCACTACCTACCGGGTGCGGACCGCCCGCGGTGTGCACCTTTACTTCACCTCCCCCGCCGGCGTCCGGCTGAAGTGCAGCGTCGACCGGCTGGGACCGCACATCGACACCCGGGCCTGGGGCGGATACGTCGTCGCCCCAGGCAGCACCACCCCCGACGGCTCCTACACGGTCACCGACAACGCCCCTGTTGCTGAACTCCCTGCATGGCTGTGCGCGCTGCTCTTGGAGGCGTCCCGGCCGGTCGCGGTCCCGGTTCACCTGTATGACGGGACGCGGGCGGCACGGGCCGCGCTGGAGCGTGAGTGCGCGGTCATCGCCGCTGCCTCCGAAGGCGGGCCGAACGGGCGTAACAGCACGCTGCACAAGAGCGCATGCAAGGTGGCCCGGTTCGTGGCGTGGGGCGACATCCCCCGGCACGTGGTGGAGGAAGCAATCCAGGGGGCGGGAGAGTCGACGGGACTGCCGCCGACCGAGTGCCGCACCACCATCCGCAGCGCCCTGGACTGGGTCATCAGCCACGCCACACCCCGGAGTGCCGCATGAGCACCCCCACTCCCCCCGCCCTGGATTGCCCCACCCCCGCCCCAGGCCCGCTGCACCCCGCCGTTCAACCGGTTGTCCCGGCGGCCGTGGGCGAGCCGAAGGGCGTCGCCCGTCAGGGCGTCCTTTCAGCCTGTCGCCCTGACCCGCACCCCACCAGCGACGGGCGCCGCATAGTCGCCATGCTTCACATCGTCGCGCCCCGGGGCGCGGTCCCGACGGCCACGTCGCGCTGCGACTGCGGCCGTGACCGCAGCGCCGTCGGCAAGCGGCGCGTGCTGGCCCTGATCACCGACCACGAAGCCCACCGGGAGCGCTGCCCGCTCCAACGTCCCGAGGAAGGGAGGGACGCGGCATGAACGACCTGGAGGAACTGCCCTCCCCGTCCAACCCGTTGGCGGTCGCGCGGCGGCTCCTGCCGGACTGGCAGACCGCAGACAAGAGCCTCGTGTGTCGGCGCTGGCGTGCCTCGTGGATGCGCTGGACCGGCACCTGCTGGCGCGAGCTGGACGAGGCGCAGGTGCGCGCCGCCATGTACGCCCGCCTGGAACACGCCATCTACCTCACCCCAGGCAAGAACGGGAAGCCCGAGGAGCACGCCTGGGCACCAACGAAGCAGAAGATCGGCAACCTGCTCGACGCCCTGGGAGCCATCACGCTCCTACCGACCGACACGGACGCCCCAGCGTGGATCGATGACCAGGGTGACACTGGGCGGGACTACGGCCCCATCGTCGCGTGTCAGAACGGGCTGCTGCGCATCCGGGACCGAACGCTACTGCCCCATGGGCCCGGCTTCTTCAACCTCGTCTCTGTGCCCTTCCCTTACGACCCCGTGGCGACCGCGCCGACCTGGGAACGATTCCTCGGACAGATCTGGCCGGACGCCTCGGACGCCATCGCGGCTCTTCAGGAGTGGTTCGGCTACGTCTTGTCCGGCCGGACCGACCAGCAGAAGATCCTGCTCATGGTCGGCCCGTCCCGCTCCGGCAAGGGGACCATCGCCCGGGTGTTGAAGATGCTGGTCGGTAAGGAGAACCTGGCTGGTCCGACCCTCGCTGGCCTCGGCACGAACTTCGGGCTGTCCACGTTGGTAGGCAAGCCGCTCGCGGTGATCTCCGATGCCCGGCTGTCCGGCAACGACAACAGCCAGGTCGTGGAGCGGCTGCTCACCATCTCTGGTGAGGACACGATCGATATCGACCGCAAGTACCGGCAGCCCTGGACGGGGAAGCTGCCCACCCGGCTGATGATTCTGTCCAACGAGCTGCCGCACTTCGGGGACTCCTCCGGGGTCATCGCCCGCCGTTTCATCCTGCTCAACATGACGGTCTCGTGGCTGGGCAAGGAAGACCCCGCCCTCACGGACAAGCTCATCGCGGAGATGCCAGGCATCATCAACTGGGCCCTTGACGGACTGGCCCGCCTGGAGACCAAAAGGCGCATCACGGAACCCGTCTCCAGCCGTGAGGCGGTCACCACCATGCAGGACACCGCCTCGCCCACGTCCGCGTTCCTGCGGGAGCGCTGCACCACCGGGCCGACGTGCAGCGTGCCTGTGGACACTCTGTGGGCCGTCTGGCGCGACTGGGCCGAGGACAACGGCGTCCGCGCCGGCACCAAGCAGGTCTTCGGCCGCAACCTGCTCTCGGTCGTCCCGCAGCTCAACCGGACACGCCCTCGTGACCAGTACGGCCGACAGGTCGCCACCTACAACGGGATCACCCTCAACCAGGTCGACCCACATTTGCCTGAGTCGTGACTCATCGCGACTCAAGCCCCCGCCAACCCGCTCTGAGTCGCGATGAGTCGCGACTCAGAGCAATGTGACTCCAACCGTGGAGGACGCAGTGGCCTTACTCCCCGCCCCCACGGAGGCCGACCCCCGCTCCATCCTCCGGGGCGGTCTCCCCGACCGGTACCTCAAGCCCGAGGACATTGCCGAGATCTTCGAGGTGCCCATCGAGACGGTCTATCAGTGGCGAAAGAAGCGGACCGGTCCGCCCGGCTTCCGCATCGGCAAGCACCTCCGCTACGACCCCGCTGACGTACGCGCCTACGTCAGCGAACGCAAGAGCGTCGACCGGTCCGCCGCCTGACTCGGCCGGACCCCGCAATGCCCCCAGGGAGGGCCACGTCGTGGCCCTCCCTTCGCCATGCCCAGAAGGGAACGCCGCCCCATGGCAGGCCACATCCAAGACCGCTGGTACAAGACCGAGACCGACGCCCACGGCAAGCCTCACCGCGTCCGGAGCGAGCGCTACGGCACCGGCAAGAGGTACCGGGCCCGCTACATCGGCCCAGACGGGACAGAGAAGTCCAAGAGCTACCCCGACGGACAGAAGCGGCTCGCTGAGAAGTGGCTCACCAAAATCGAGTCCGACATGGACAGCGGCCGGTACATCGATCCAGATGCGAGCCGGACCACGTTCCGCCAGTACGCGGAAAAGTGGCTCTGCTCCCAGACCACGGACATCACGACGCGGGACTCCGTGGACGTACAGATCCGGCGGCACGCGATCCCGTACATGGGCCCGCGCCCGCTCGGATCGTTCAAGCCGGAGCACATCCGGGACTGGCTTAGCGAGCTGGAGCGCGCGGTGCCCGCTTCGTCGTACCGGCGCGTCATTTTCGCGAGCGTGTCGGCCATCTTCAGTGCGGCCGTGGAGGACGACTATCTGCACCGGAATCCGTGCAAGGCCAGCACCGTACGTGCACCGTCGCCCAACAATCGACGTGTCGTCCCCTGGACGGCCCAGCGCACGTTCGCGGTGCGTGCAGCGCTCCCGTCCCAGTACCAGGCGGCCGTCGACCTCGGAGGCGGCTGTGGCTTGCGGCAAGGTGAAATCTTCGGGCTCCCCGTCGACGAAATCGGCTTTGACACCGGCTGGCTGCACGTCGCCTATCAAGTGAAGGTCGCTGGCGGGAAACTCGTGTTCGCCCCGCCCAAGCGCGATAAGGAGCGGGACGTGCCGTTGCCTGATCGGGTGGCCCACGTCCTCAAACAGCACATGGAGGCGCATCCGCCGATTGAGGTCACGTTGCCTTGGTTAAGGCCGGACGGTGAGCCGAAGACCAAGCGGCTGCTGTTCGCCCGGCCGGCCGGTGACGGGGCCGTACGCCGAACGGACTTCAACACGCGCTACTGGAAGCCCGCTCTCGTCGCGGCCGGAGTCATTCCCCAGCCCCAGCGGGGCGAGCGCCACCAAGCGGCACGCGAGCACGGCATGCACGCGCTCAGGCACTTTTACGCGTCGGTGCTCCTGGATGCTGGGGAGCACATCAAAGCGCTCAGCACATACCTGGGGCACACGGACCCGGGGTTCACCCTCCGGGTCTACACCCACCTGCTACCGAGCAGTGAGGGGCGGACCCGGAGCGCCGTGGACAGCCTGTACGAGGGCACCGGTTCCGCGCCGGACGGCCCACAGACGGCCCAGGGCTCGTGAGACGGGAGTGGGGCCCGCGGTCATCGACCGTGGGCCCCACTCGCCGTTCGGCAGGAAAAGTACGCTGACCTGCGCCTACAGCACCGGCAGATTCTTCCGCAGCTCGAACGCGGTGACCTCGGAGCGGTACTCCTCCCACTCCTGCTTCTTGTTGCGCAGGAAGAAGTCGAAGACGTGCTCGCCGAGCGTCTCGGCGACCAGTTCGCTGCGTTCCATCAGGGAGATCGCCTCGCCCAGGTTCTGCGGCAGCGGCTCGATGCCCATCGCGCGGCGCTCGGAGTCCGACAGGGCCCAGACGTCGTCGTCGGCGCCCGCCGGGAGCTCGTAGCCCTCCTCGATGCCCTTCAGGCCCGCCGCGAGGAGCAGGGAGTACGCCAGGTAGGGGTTGCAGCCGGAGTCCAGGGAGCGGACCTCGACGCGGGCGGAGCCGGTCTTGCCGGGCTTGTACATCGGGACGCGGATCAGCGCGGAGCGGTTGTTGTGGCCCCAGCAGATGTACGAAGGGGCCTCGCCGCCCGCGCCCGCCGTGCGCTCGGAGCCGCCCCAGATGCGCTTGTAGGAGTTGACCCACTGGTTGGTGACGGCCGAGATCTCGGCGGCGTGCTTGAGCAGGCCCGCGATGAAGGAGCGGCCGACCTTGGAGAGCTGGTACTCGGCGCCCGACTCGTAGAACGCGTTGCGGTCGCCCTCGAAGAGGGAGAGGTGGGTGTGCATGCCGGAGCCGGGGAACTCCGAGAAGGGCTTGGGCATGAAGGTCGCCTGCACCCCCTGCTCCAGCGCCACCTGCTTCATCACCAGGCGGAAGGTCATGATGTTGTCGGCCGTGGAGAGGGCGTCGGCGTACCGCAGGTCGATCTCCTGCTGGCCCGGAGCGCCCTCGTGGTGGCTGAACTCGACCGAGATGCCCATCGACTCCAGCATGGTGATCGCCTGGCGGCGGAAGTCCATGCCGACGTTCTGCGGGGTGTGGTCGAAGTAGCCGGAGTTGTCGGCGGGCACCGGGCGGGTGCCGTCCAGCGGCTTGTCCTTCAGCAGGAAGAACTCGATCTCGGGGTGGGTGTAGAAGGTGAAGCCCAGGTCCGAGGTCTTGGCGAGGATGCGCTTGAGGACGAAGCGCGGGTCCGCGAAGGACGGGGAGCCGTCGGGCATCAGGATGTCGCAGAACATCCGCGCGGTGCCCGGGGCCTCGGCGCGCCACGGCAGGATCTGGAACGTGCTGGGGTCCGGCTTGGCGATCATGTCGGACTCGTACACCCGGGCGAAGCCCTCGATGGCCGAGCCGTCGAAGCCGATGCCCTCGTCGAACGCCTGCTCCAGCTCGGCGGGGGCCACCGCGACCGACTTCAGGAAGCCGAGCACATCGGTGAACCACAGGCGCACGAACCGGATGTCACGCTCTTCGAGAGTGCGGAGCACGAACTCCTGCTGCTTGTCCATAGCCACATCCTTGCAGTTCAGACGGTCTGTGCACCACCGCCCGGGCATGAGGGGGAGACATCAGTATCAGGGCCCGGGATTACCGACACATTACGCACCCGGAATCGGCTGCCGCATGTCGCCTCCCCACCCTCGCACCGGGTGCCGCGCGGGGCGAGACCGTGGGGGACTCGCGTCGTCCGCCCCCCGCGGAAACGTTCCGGCGACGGCCTCTCACGGCTGCCCGGGTACGGGCCCGTTCACCCGCACGAGTACGGGCGGGGTCCGCCCCGGGCGCCGACCCGGGGCGCCCGGGTCGGCGCCCGGCCCCCGTGGACCGGTTCCGGCCCGGTGGCCGGATCTTGGCCGACCCCGCCCTGCCGTCCGCCGCGCTTCCTCGCCTAGCATCTGCGCCTATGGGGGGAGTGCGAGTGCGAGGCCTTCGCATCACACGTCCCATGGCGCTGGTGAGCGCCATGGCGACGCTCCTCGCCGCGCTCTTCCTGTGCCTGACCGCCGGCGGCGGCGCGAGCCCGGACGCGGCCGCTCCCCGGGCCCACCACGCCCTGGTGGCGGGCGGGGCGGCGCAGTACAGCTGTCCGGACGACCGCGGCGACTGCGGGCTCTTCCCGCACGCCGACCCGGCCGTCCTCACGGCTCCGCCGCCGCTCGACGCCCCGGCGCCGGGGGGCGCCCACACCGTACGGGCCGCGACGGTCCTTCCCCCGGGGGCGCCGGTACGCGGCGGGGCCCGGCCCCGGGCCCCCGATCTCCACGTCCTTCAGGTGCTGAGGTCCTGAGCGCGCACGGCGGGCCCGGCCGTCCCGGCCGCGCCCCGAAGCGGCACCGGACCCCGCGGGGTCCGCGGAACCTCCCCGACCTCTCCCTCACCAGAAGGACTTGAGCCACCATGGCCACCAAGGAATCCAAGAACTCGCGCCAGGCGCGCATAGCCGAGATGCGCCGCGCCGAGCAGGCCCGCGAGCGGCGCAACAAGATCGTCGCCATCACGGCGTCCGTGGCGATCGTGGCCGGGCTCGTCGGTGTCGGCGCGTACCTGCTGAACAAGGAGTCCGACGACAAGGACAAGCAGCAGGCGCAGAAGGCCGCCGACGCCAAGGCGACCATCGCGGGCGAGAAGGACTGGGACGCCAAGAAGCTCACCCGCAACCACGTCACCAAGACGGTGTCGTACCCGATGAAGCCCCCGGTCGGCGGCGACCACGACCAGGTCTGGATGAACTGCGGCGGCGAGGTCTACAAGAAGCCGGTCCCGGACATGAACGCGGTGCACTCCCTGGAGCACGGCGCGGTGTGGGTGACGTACAACGACAAGGCGCCCGCCGCCGATGTGCAGAAGCTCTCCGACAAGGTCTCCAAGACGCCGTACTCGCTGATGAGCCCGTACAAGGCCCAGTCCGGCTCGATCATGCTCAGCGCCTGGGGCAAGCAGGTCACGGTGACCAGCGCGGACGACCCGCGGGTCAACCAGTTCTTCGCCAAGTACGTGCAGGGCCCGCAGACCCCTGAGCCGGGCGCGGCCTGCACGGGCGGGCTGGACCAGAAGTGAACCGCGCCTACTGGGCGTCGCTCGCGGCGGTCGTGGCGGCCCTGGTGTTCGCGACCGTGGCCACGGTCGCGAGCGCCACCGGCGGGGACTCCGGGCCCGCCGCGCACACCCCCGTGGCGGCCTCGGCGGACGCCGGGTTCGCCCGTGACATGGCCGTCCACCACCAGCAGGCGGTGGAGATGTCGTTCATCGTGCGCGACCGCACGAAGGACGAGGAGGTCCGCCGGCTCGCCTACGACATCGCCAACACCCAGGCCAACCAGCGCGGCATGCTGCTCGGCTGGCTGGATCTGTGGGGGCTGCCGAAGACGGAGCCGGAGCGGCTGCCGATGGCCTGGATGGGCATGGGCGCCGAGCCGGGCGCGGACGGCGCGCTGATGCCCGGCATGGCGACCAACACCGAGCTCGACCGGCTGCGCGCCGCCGACGGCAGGCAGGCGGAGGTCCTCTACCTCCGGCTGATGACCGAGCACCACAAGGGCGGTGTCCACATGGCCCAGGGGTGCGCCCAGCGGTGTACGACCGAGGTGGAGCGCGCCCTGGCGCAGGGCATGGTCGACTCCCAGCGGTCCGAGATCGACCTGATGGCGCAGATGCTGAAGGCGCGGGGGGCCGCACCGCGTACGTAACGCGGTGAGCGGCTCCGGGCCTGGCGGCGTACGCAAACCGTCCGAGTCGGCATTTGCGCCACCAAAAGGACCCAAGTCCCGCCACCGTGGCGGGACTTGGGTTTCTCTTGGGCTTCGCATGTCCCCGGCATGAACCGTTCCTCACCAGAGTGACGCTGTGCATGTGCAGATCAAGTTGCGCATGCCTCCCAGGTGAAGAGCCTCATGCAGGGGGTCACATTGAGAACAAGCCGCACCAGGCGGCGTGCCGTGAGCATGGCAGCGACACTGCCTCTGCTCGCCGGCGCGCTCGCTCTCGGCATACCGTCCGCCCACGCGGCGGACCCCGTGCCGTCCGGGCGGGCCGCCCTCACGGGCACCAAGCCCGCGTGGGCCACCGGCGCCGCCGACCAGGGCGCCACGGCGGACACGAACAAGGTCGACGCGCGGGTCTACCTCGCCGGCCGCGACGCCGAGGGGCTCGCCGCGTACGCCGCGGCCGTGTCGGACCCGCACTCGCCGTCGTACGGGAAGTACCTGAGCGCCGCGCAGACGCAGCAGCGCTTCGGGGCGACCGAGGAGCAGGTCGCGGCGGTCACCGGCTGGCTGAAGTCGGCCGGGCTGACCGTCACGGGCACCAACCAGCACTACGTCTCGGTCTCCGGTGACGTCGCCGCGGCCGAGAAGGCGTTCGCCACCGAGCTGCACAACTACCGCAAGGGCGCCCGCACCTACCGCGCCCCGGTGAAGACCGCCTCCGCGCCGGGCGCGCTGGCCCGCGCGGTGCTCACCGTGACGGGCCTGGACAACGCCCCGCACAAGGCGACGCACCACGAGACGCTGCCCGGGCCCGGCCCCGCCTTCAAGAACTCCGGGCCGTTCTCGACGTACTACGGCTCGAACATCGCGACCACCCTGCCGGACGCGTACGGCACGAAGGTCCCGTACGCGGTCAAGGGGTACACCGGCAAGCAGCTGCGCGCGGCGTACGGCGCGGGCCGCTACACCGGCAAGGGCGTGACGGTCGCGATCACCGACGCGTACGCCTCGCCGACGATGGCGAAGGACGCCCAGCGGTACGCGCTGCGCAACGGCGACAAGGCGTACAGGCGCGGTCAGTACCGCGAGGTGAAGCCCGCCGACTACAACAGCGTGGAGGCGTGCGACGCGGCCGGCTGGTACGGCGAGGAGTCGCTGGACGTCGAGGCCGTGCACGCGGTCGCGCCGGACGCGGACATCGTGTACGTGGCGGGCGCGTCCTGCAACGACCCGGATCTGCTCGACGCCCTCAACAAGATCGTCGATCACCGTCTCGCCGACATCGTCTCCAACTCGTGGGGCGACATCGAGGCCAACGAGACGCCGGACGTGGCCGCGGCCTACGACCAGACGTTCAAGCTGGGCGCGGTCGAGGGCATCGGCTTCTACTTCTCCTCCGGCGACGACGGCGACGAGGTCGCCAACACCGGCAAGAAGCAGGTCGACACCCCGGCCAACTCGGCGTGGGTGACGGCGGTGGGCGGCACCTCGCTGGCGGTCGGCAAGGGCGACACGTACAAGTTCGAGACGGGCTGGGGCACGCTGAAGTCCACCCTGTCGGCCGACGGCAAGAGCTGGACGGACTTCCCCGGGGCGTACACCTCCGGTGCGGGCGGCGGCACCAGCTCGACCGTGAAGCAGCCGTTCTACCAGCGGGGCGTCGTGCCCGACGCGCTCGCCAGGGCGAACGGGGCGGCGCGGATGCGCACGGTCCCGGACATCGCGGCGGTCGCGGACCCCAACACGGGGTTCCTGGTCGGCCAGACGCAGACGTTCCCGGACGCGTCGGTGCGGTACGACGAGTACCGCATCGGTGGTACGTCGCTGGCGGCGCCGGTGATCGCGGGTGTGCAGGCGCTGGCGCAGCAGGCGCGGCACTTCCCGATCGGGTTCGCGAACCCGTCGATCTACGCGCGCTACGGCTCGCCCCTGTACCACGACGTCACGGACCACCCGCTGGGTGCGCGTGGCCTCGCGGTGGCACGGGTGGACTTCGTCAACGGGGTCGACGCGTCGGGTGGCCTCGCCACGTCGGTGCGGACGCTGGGGGCGGACAGTTCGCTGCACGCGGTGCGCGGCTATGACGATGTGACGGGGGTCGGTACGCCGTCGCGGGGTTATGTGGCGTCGTACGGATACGGATACGGATACGGCTTCCGCCGGTAGTTCGGGTCGGGGCGCGGGGGCACTACCGGCGAGCCGCCCACGGCCGCCCGCACGGTCCCCGCGCCCCTGATCGGGCCCGGTCCTCACCTGCGGGCCGGTGGGGGTGCTCGCGCAGTTCCCCGCGCCCCTGAGGCCTGGGGCTGCGCCCCGGCCTCCCCCTTCAAACGCGCCGGCCCCTTGAGGGGCGCGGGGAACTGCGCGAGCAACCCTCCACCGGCCCGCAGATCACCACACAGCACGGCGCAAGGGGCGCAGCCCCGAGCTTCAAGGGGCGCGGGGAACTGCGCGGCCGGCCCCCACCGGGCCGCAGATCACCCCACCACACCGCGCAGGGGCGCAGCCCCGAGCTTCAAAGGGGCGCGGGGAACTGCGCGGGCAAGCCCCACCGGCCCGCAGATCACCACGCCGCAGCGCGCGCCCCCACCCCTCAGGGGTGCGGGGAGGGGCGCAGCACGCCCTCCGCCACCGTTCCCGGCGCATCCAGCATCACCAGATGCCCCGCCCGCTCCACCACCACCAGCCCCCCGCCCAGCACATCCGCCAACTCCCGCTGCCGCGTCAGCCACCGCGGGCCCCCCGCGCCGCCCGCCAGGACCGTCACCGGGACGGGGGGCAGCGGGAAGCGGTCGCGGAGGGTGAGGAGTTCCGCGGCTACGTGGAGGTAGCGGGCGTTCTCCAGGAGTACGCCCCGCCACACCCGCGACGTTCGGTAACACGCCCGCACCAGCGCCCGCCCCGCCGGATCACCCCCGCCCGTCCGCGCCAGCCGCACCGCCCCCCGCCGCAGCAGCGGGCCGACCGCCGCCGGCATACCGGACGCCGCCAGCACCGCCCCGGCCGCCCGCGCCGACGCCACCCGCGCCCCCGCCGCCACCGGCACCCGCACGTCCGGCTCCACGCTGGAGTCCACCAAAACCAGCGCGGCCGTGCGGTCCGGGTGCAGCCGGGCGAAGGCCTCGGCGTGGAAGCCCGCGATCGAGTGGCCCACCACCGTCACCGGCCCGGCCACCCCCACCGCGTCCAGCACCGCCGCGATCCGGTCGGCCTCCCCCGAGGCCGTCGGGGGCGCGGGCACCGAGCCGGAGAGGCCGTGGCCGGGGCGGTCGAAGCGGACGACCGTGCGGTGCGGGGCGAGCAGCGCGGCCACCTCGTCCCAGTCGAACCAGGCCATGCCCAGGCCCGCGCTGAGCAGCACGGGCGGACCGTCCCCCGCCACCACCACGTGGTGCGGCACCCCGTCGATCCGTACGAAGGTCATACCCGATTCTCGCGCGCGACCGCGTACGCGAGCACCCCCAGCCACACCGCCACGACCAGCACCTGCGCCCGCTGCCCCGCCCCCAGCCACCAGGTGCCGCGCCCGGCCTCGAACGCGGCGACGGCCCCCAGCGTCCACACCGTGGCGGCCAGTTCCAGCGCCACCAGGAACGGCCCGGACCGGGCCAGCGGCGCCCAGCGCCCGTAGCGGCGGGCGGCGACCGTGAGCGCCACGACGGCGACCAGCGCGCCGGTCATCGCGAGGCCGCTGCTCACCGTGTGCGCGGTGTGCGTGGCCGGGACCAGTCCGGCCGTCTCACGGGCCGCGCACTCGGGGTCGGCGGTCGGCGCGCAGCTCAGCGGGAGCCGGGAGTCGGCCACGGTCGCCGCGCCGAACAGCACGAGTCCCGACCACCCGGCTACCAACAGGATTCGCCGGTCTCCCCGGCACAGCGCCCACCCCGCCCCGGCCAGCACCAGGACCCCGGCCGTCAGGTCGGTGGCCCGGAAGAGTCCGCCGAGCGGCTGGTCGGCCGCGGCGAGTTCGCTCACGTACGTCTGGACGGGGTCGAGCCCGGTGTGCAGGACCACTTCGAGCACCCACGCGGTGTACGAGAGCGCGCCGAGCGCCAGCAGGATCACGGCGGGCCGGACGCGTGAACCGACTGGGGACATGGTGGCGCCGATGGTACTTATCGCCGTCTCCTCATGGGGCCATGCTCACCGGGGCGCCCCGGCCCCGCACGTCGGCGTATACCGGGTGGGGGTAAGGTGCGGTCCATGGGGAGCGTGCGGAGGACCACGGCGTACGGGCAGGTGCTGCTCTGCGCCGCGCTGCTCCTCGGCATCTTTACGATGCACACGGTCGGGCATCCGGCGGAGCACTCCCCCTCGATGGCCTCCGTCTCGATGACCTCCCCCTCGGTGGTCTCCGCCTCCGTGGCCTCCGCCTCCATGGCCTCTCACCCGATGGTCTCGTCGGCTCCTCCCTCGATGGCCTCGCTCCCGATGGCGGTCGTGGAGCACTCCGCGGTGGCCGGCGGGACCCCTCACGCGGCGCACGGGGAGCGCCCCGCCGCCGCCACCCCGCACCCCCGCCACCACCTGCCCGGCATGGACCCGGGGTCCGTGTGTCTCGCCGTTCTCGGCGTGTGGGGCCTCGCCCTGCTCGCCGCACGGCTGGTGTCGGCGCGCGGGCGGACGACCGGCGCGGCCGTCGCACGCGGCCGGATCCCGCGCCCCCTGTGGCCCGACCCCCCTCCCCCGTACGGGAGTTCCGTCGCCGCCTTGTCGGTACTGCGCCAGTAGGAGCGCGCGGAGCAGGAGACGCGCCCCTACCCGTTCGCACACCCACACCACGAGGTGCACCCCGTCATGTCCGCACACCCCACCCGACGCGCCGTGCTCGGCGCCACCACCGCCGTCGCGGGCGGCGCCCTGCTCGCCGCCTGCTCGGGATCCGGCTCCATGGACGGCATGGACCACGGCGCGGGCCACGGCACCGGGCCGTCGGCCGCCCCCGGCGGCTTCGTCGACCCGGCCGGGCCCGAGGTCGTCGCCGCCGAGGCCCGGCGCGGCTCCGGGCGCGTCCGCGACGTCCGGCTCACCGCCACCGCGACCCCGCTCGACCTGGGCGGCCCTGCCGTCCGGTCCTGGGCGTACGGCGACCGGCTGCCGGGGCAGGAGGTGCGGGTCACCGCGGGTGACACGCTCGCGCTGACCCTCGCCAACCACCTCCCCGAGCCGACCTCGCTGCACTGGCACGGCCTCGCCCTGCGCAACGACATGGACGGCGTGCCGGGCCTGACCCAGCGGCCCGTCGCGCCGGGCGCGTCCTTCGCCTACCGGTTCGCCGTCACCCACCCCGGCACCTACTGGTTCCACCCCCACGCGGGCGTCCAGCAGGACCGGGGGCTCTACGCCCCGCTGATCGTCGAGGACCCGAAGGAGCCGCTGCGGTACGACCGGGAGTGGGTCGTGGTCCTGGACGACTGGGTGGACGGGGTGGACGGCTCCACCCCGGACGCGGTCCTCGCGGAGCTGCGCGCCGGGATGGGCGGCGCCCCCGGGGACAGCGGGGACAGCACCGGTGGCCCAGGCAGCACAGGCGGCACCGGCGGCATGGGCGGCATGGACCACTCCGGTCACGCCATGCCCGGGACGGCGGCGCCGTCACCCCGCCCGACGGCCCACGCCGGCCCCTCCCGCATGCTCATGGGCGCCACCAGCCCCCTGCTCGGCGGGGACGCGGGCGACGTCGCGTATCCGTACTACCTCGTCAACGGCCGTATCCCGCAGGCCCCTTCCTCCTTCACGGCCCGGCCGGGCGACCGCATCCGGCTGCGGATCGTCAACGCGGGCGGTGACACCGCCTTCCGGGTGGCGCTCGGCGGCCACGAGCTGACCGTGACCCACACGGACGGCTTCCCCGTGCGGCACACGCCGACGGACGCGCTGCTGATCGGCATGGGCGAGCGGTACGACGTGCTGGTCACGGCCGGCGACGGGGTGTTCCCGCTGGTGGCGCTGGCCGAGGGGAAGGACGCGGCGGCGCTCGCGGTGCTGCGCACGGGCGGAGGCGCCGCACCCGACGCCTCCGTACGCCCCAAGGAGCTGACCGGGCGGCTGCTCACGGCCGACCGGCTCGCGCCGGACGCGTCCGTGGCGCTGCCCGCGAAGGCGCCGGACCGGACCGTGAGGCTCACGCTGACCGGCGGGATGGCGAGGTACGACTGGGGCTTCGACGGACGGCCCTACCGGCCCGACGCGCTGCATCCGGTCCGCGCGGGCGAGCGGGTGCGGCTGGTCTTCGCCAATACGACCGCGATGTGGCACCCGGTGCATCTGCACGGCCACACCTTCGCGTTGGCCGGCGGCGCGGGCGGCGCGGCCGGGGCCCGCAAGGACACCGCGCTCGTCCTGCCGGGAAAGACGCTGACCGTGGACTTCGACGCGGACAACCCGGGGCTGTGGATGGTCCACTGCCACAACGTCTACCACGCCGAGGCCGGGATGATGACGGTCCTGGGCTACCGGAAGTAGGCCGGTGAGGGGGAGGGAGTGGGGCGCCGCGCCGCGCTCCACCCCCCATCGCGTCGCTTTGACGATTACACTGGCGGGGTGCCTCACCTACGTCTCGCTCTGAATCAGATCGACTCGACCGTCGGCGACATCGCCGCGAACGCCGAGGCGATCGTGCACTGGACCCGGCACTGCGCCGAGCAGGGCGCGCACCTCGCCGCCTTCCCCGAGATGATGCTCACCGGCTACCCCGTGGAGGACCTGGCCCTGCGGTCCTCGTTCGTCGAGGCGTCCCGGCGGGCGCTGACGGACCTGGCGGCGCGGCTGGCCGCCGAGGGCCTCGGCGAGCTGCCGGTCGTGGTCGGCTATCTCGACCGGTCCCCGGACCGCGCCCGCTACGGCCAGCCCGCGGGCGCGCCCCGCAACGGGGGCGCCGTGCTGCACCGGGGCGAGGTCGTGCTCCGGTACGCCAAGCACCATCTGCCCAACTACGGCGTCTTCGACGAGTTCCGCTACTTCGTGCCGGGCGACACCCTGCCGGTGATCCGGGTCCACGGCGTGGACGTGGCCCTGGCGATCTGCGAGGACCTCTGGCAGGACGGCGGCCGGGTCCCGGCCACCCGCTCCGCCGGGGCCGGGCTGCTGCTCTCGATCAACGCCTCGCCGTACGAGCAGAACAAGGACGACACCCGGCTGGAGCTGGTCCGCAAGCGCGCCCAGGAGGCCGGGTGCACCACCGCCTATCTGGCGATGTCGGGCGGCCAGGACGACCTGGTCTTCGACGGCGACTCGATCGTCGTCGACGGACGCGGCGAGGTCGTCGCCCGCGCCCCGCAGTTCACCGAGGGCTGTGTGCTGCTCGACCTGGAGCTGCCGGCGGCGGGCCCGGTCCCGTCCGGGACGGTCGACGACGGTCTGCGGATCGAGCACGTGACGCTGTCGGGCGAGCCCGTCCCCGCGTACGAGCCGGAGCACACCGGCGGGCAGGCGGAGCGGCTCGACGACGACGAGGAGGTCTACTCGGCGCTGGTCGCGGGGCTGCGCGCGTACGTCGTCAAGAACGGCTTCCGGTCCGTCCTGATCGGGCTCTCCGGCGGGATCGACTCGGCGCTGGTCGCCGCGATCGCCTGCGACGCGGTGGGCGCGGAGAACGTGTACGGCGTGTCGATGCCCTCCGCGTACTCCTCCGAGCACTCCAAGGGCGACGCGGCCGAGCTCGCCCGCCGCACCGGTCTGAACCTGCGCACGGTGAGCATCGAGCCGATGTTCACCGCGTACATGGACTCGCTGGGGCTGACCGGGCTGGCCGAGGAGAACCTCCAGTCGCGGCTGCGCGGCACCATGCTGATGGCGATCTCCAACCAGGAGGGCCATCTCGTCCTCGCGCCGGGCAACAAGTCCGAGCTGGCGGTGGGGTACTCGACGCTGTACGGCGACTCCGTCGGCGGGTACGGGCCGATCAAGGACGTCTACAAGACGGCCGTCTTCCGCCTCGCCCGGTGGCGCAACCGGGCGGCGGAGGAGCGCGGCGAGGTCGCGCCCATCCCGGAGAACTCCATCAGCAAGCCGCCCAGCGCCGAGCTGCGCCCGGGCCAGGTCGACACGGACTCGCTGCCGGACTACCCGGTCCTGGACGCGATCCTGTCCCTGTACGTCGACCGCGACCAGGGCCGCGAGGCGATCGTGGCGGCCGGGTTCGACGCGGAGCTGGTGGCGAGGACGCTGCGGATGGTGGACGCCGCCGAGTACAAGCGGCGGCAGTACCCACCGGGCACCAAGATCTCCGCGAAGGGCTTCGGCAAGGACCGGCGGCTGCCGATCACCAACCGGTGGCGCGAGTCGGTCTGACCCGGGGCGGGGCGCCGCTCAGACCTTCAGCCTGGCCGCGATCGGCAGGTGGTCGCTGGGGGTGCGGCCCAGCGTCCACGACGACTTCGGCTCGACGCCCTTGACCATGATCTGGTCGATCCGGGCCATCGGGAACGACGCGGGCCAGGTGAAGCCGAAGCCGTTGCCCGCCGCGCCCTGGGTGGAGCGCATCTGCGAGGTGATGTTGTTCAGGGCGCGGTCGTTCATGGTGCCGTTGAGGTCGCCGAGCAGGACCACCTTCCTCAGCGGCTCGCCCGCGATCGCGTCGCCCAGGGCGTCCGCGCTGGCGTCCCGCTGGCGCGCGGTGAACCCGGCGCTCAGCTTCACCCGGACCGAGGGCATGTGCGCCACGTACACCTTCACCTGTCCGGCCGGGGTGCTGACGGTGGCCCGCATGGCGCGGGTCCAGCCCATCTTGATGTCGACCGGCTCGGCGTCGCTCAGCGGGAACCGGGACCACAGGCCCACCGTGCCCTGCACCGAGTGGTGCGGATAGGCCGCGGCCAGCGCCTTCTCGTACGCGCCGACGCTGTTGCCGGGCAGCTCCTCCAGGGCGAGGACGTCGGCGCGGGAGGCGATGAGCTCGCGGGCGGTGCCGGCCGGGTCGGGGTTGTCGGCGTTCACGTTGTGGGTGGCGACGACGAGGTTGCCGCCCTTGCTCTCCTTGTCGGTGAGCAGCCCGCCGAAGAGGTTGAGCCAGACCACCGCCGGCAGCACCAGGGCGATCAGCGCGGTGGCCGAGCGGCGCCACAGGGCGAGGCCGAGGAGCACCGGGACGAAGAGGCCCAGCCACGGCAGGAAGGTTTCCGTCAGGCTGCCGAGGTTGCCGATCCGGTTGGGGATCTTGGCGTGCACCAGCATGACCAGGGCGATCAGCACCGCGGCCCCGGCCAGGACCAGGCCGCGCCGCCAGATGCCGGGATCGTTCCTCCAGCCGTCCAGCAGGCGCCGGACCCGGGATCCGGAGCGCTCGCCCTCCGCGCTGCCGCTCCCCGTCTCCGCCACGTACGCCCGCGTCATACCGCTGTCCTCACTGCCTTGCTGTTCGCACACCGTCGCCTCTGATGACCCTAGGCGATGGAGGGTGCCTTTCCCTGCTGTCGTACTGCCTCGATGACGACCGCACGCCGTGCCGGGTTCCCGCGGGTCACGGCCAGGGGGGCGGCTGTGACAAAACGCGCATATTTGCGGCCCAGAGTGGTTTAAAGCTCATCCAATTACGTGACCGTGCCACCCACTTCCCGTCGACGGGGGTGGGATGCCACCATGGAAGTGGTCCGGAGACGCCGTCAGGGCGCTTCGAGATGACGAACAGGAGCCGTTGCGATGACGCAACAGATCAAGGCTGCGCAGAATCCGCCCGCAGAACGTTCCGACAGCAGCAAGGCGCTGTACGGGGGCACCTCCACGCGCCGCGTCACCATCCACGACATCGCCTCCGCCAAGGCGCGGGGCGAGAAGTGGCCCATGCTCACCGCGTACGACGCGATGACCGCGTCCGTCTTCGACGAGGCCGGCATCCCGGTCCTGCTCGTGGGCGACTCGATGGGCAACTGCCACCTGGGTTACGAGACGACCGTCCCGGTCACGCTCGACGAGATCGCCATGCTCTCCGCCGCGGTCGTCCGGGGCACCAGGCGCGCCCTCGTCGTCGCGGACCTGCCGTTCGGCACGTACCAGGAGGGTCCGGTGCAGGCGCTGCGCAGCGCGACCCGCCTGGTCAAGGAGGCGGGCGTCGGGGCCGTGAAGCTGGAGGGCGGCGAGCGCTCGCTGGCCCAGACGGAGCTGCTCGTGCAGTCCGGCATCCCGGTCATGGCCCACCTGGGCCTGACCCCGCAGTCCGTGAACGCGATGGGCTACCGGGTGCAGGGCCGCTCCGACGAGGCCGCCCACCAGCTGCTGCGCGACGCCAAGGCCGCGGAGTCCGCGGGCGCGTTCGCGGTGGTCCTGGAGCTCGTCCCGGCCGAGGTGGCCGCCGAGATCACACGCTCGCTGCACATCCCGACGGTCGGGATCGGCGCCGGGGTGTCGTGCGACGCGCAGGTGCTGGTGTACACCGACATGGTGGGGCTCACCGGCGGGAAGGTGCCGCGCTTCACCAAGCAGTACGCGAACGTGCGCGGCGTCCTCGGCGACGCGGCGAAGGCGTTCGCCGACGAGGTGATCGGGGCGCGGTTCCCGGCGGAGGAGCACACGTTCCACTAGACGCGAGCGCGTGACCGTTCCGCGCCGCCCGCGAGGGCAGGGCAGCCCGTCGGCATCTTCTGTCGGCGGGCTGTCGGCGTCTGTAGGCGGGATGTCGGTGGATTGTCGGTGGGGCCTGGCACCTTGTGGGCATGACGCGAATCGACGACAACCCCGAAGGCGGCGCGGCCAACGCCGTCACGGTGCGGGGGCTGGTGAAGCACTTCGGCGACACCAAGGCGCTGGACGGCGTGGACCTGGACGTACGCGAGGGCACGGTCCTCGGAGTCCTGGGCCCCAACGGCGCCGGCAAGACCACCCTCGTCCGCTGCCTGTCCACCCTGATCGTGCCGGACGCCGGCACCGCCCACGTCGCCGGGTACGACGTGGTGCGCCAGCCCCGCCAGCTGCGCCGGACCATCGGCCTCACCGGGCAGTACGCCTCGGTGGACGAGAAGCTGTCCGGCTGGGAGAACCTGTACATGATCGGGCGGCTGCTCGACCTGTCCCGCAGGGACGCCCGGGCCCGCGCCGACGAGCTGCTGGAGCGCTTCTCGCTCACCGAGGCGGCGAAGCGGCCCGCGATGAACTACTCGGGCGGTATGCGCCGCCGGCTCGATCTCGCCGCCTCGATGATCGGCAAGCCGGCCGTGCTCTACCTGGACGAGCCGACCACGGGCCTCGACCCCCGCACCCGCAACGAGGTGTGGGACGAGGTCCAGCGGATGGTCGCCGAGGGCGCCACCGTGCTGCTCACCACCCAGTACATGGAGGAGGCCGAGCAGTTGGCGAGCGAGCTGACGGTCATCGACCGCGGCAAGGTCGTCGCCAAGGGCGGCATCAACGACCTGAAGGCGAAGGTCGGCGGCCGCACCCTCCAGATCCGCCCCGCCGACCCGGCGCAGCTGGGCGCGATGGCGCGGGCCATCACCGAGGCCGGTCTCGACGGGGTCTCCGGCACCCAGGCGGTCCCCGACGAGGGCCTGCTGAACGTGCCGATCCTCAGCGACGAGCAGCTGACCGCCGTGGTCGGCCTGCTGGGCGCCCGCGGCTTCGCCATCGCCCACATCGGCACCCACCTGCCCAGCCTGGACGAGGTGTTCCTGGCCATCACCGGCCAGAAGCCCACCCTCCAGGACTCCGAGAGCGACGACACGACCGAGGAGGTCGCGGCATGAGCACCGCCACCACCGCCCAGGCGGCCCCCGCGAAGCAGCCGACCGGCATCCGCCCGCCCGTCATGGACGCCGACGCCCGGATCGGCCCGCGCGCCAATCTGCGGCACATCGGCGCCCTGGTGCGCCGCAACGCGCTCCAGATCAAGCAGGACCCGGAGTCGATGTTCGACGCCGTGTTCATGCCGATCATCTTCACGCTGCTGTTCGTGTACGTGTTCGGCGGCGCGGTCTCCGGCAAGGGCAACCAGGACGCGTACGTCAACTACCTGATCCCGGGCCTGATGGCGATGCAGGGCCTGAACATCGCGATGGCGGTCGGCACCGGCATCAACGACGACTTCAAGAAGGGGGTGATGGACCGGTTCCGGACCATGCCCATCGCGCGGTCGTCGGTGCTGATAGCCAAGATCGTGGTCGAGATCGGCCGCATGATCGTCGCCACCACGATCCTGCTGATCATGGGCTTCATCCTCGGTCTGTCCATCCACACCTCCGTCCTCGAACTGCTCGCGGCGGTCGGTCTGTCGCTGGTGTTCGGTGCCTCGCTGATGTGGATCTTCATCCTGCTGGGTCTCACCATGAAGACGGCCCAGGCCGTCCAGGGAGTGGCGATGCTCGTGCTGATGCCGCTGCAGTTCGGCTCGTCGATCTTCGCCAAGCCGACCACCATGCCGGGCTGGCTCCAGACCTTCACGGACTACAACCCGCTCTCCAACCTCGCGGACGCCGCCCGCAACCTGGTCAACGGCGGCCCGGTCGCCCACTCGGCGCTGATGACGCTGGGCTGGGCGGTGGCGATCACCGTGGTGACGGCGCCGCTCGCGGTCGCCAAGTTCCGCAAGCGGACGTGATGATGACGGGGCGTCAGCTCCGCTCCCCCTGCGCCAGGGCGGCGGCCTCCTCCAGAGAGAGGCGGCCGCCCTCGGCGTACGCGGCGGCGTAGACGGCCTCGTCGAGCAGCGGGCGGACCAGCGCCTCCACCTTCTCCCGCACCTCCACCTCCATCGAGGAGGCGAAGTGGATCGCCGGCATCAGGACGTCGTGCGCGCCGATCAGCCGCGCGGCGTCACGGGCCGCCTCCGTGCCGGGCTCGGCCAGTCCGGCCCACGCCCAGGCGACGGAGAGCAGGTGCACCGGCACCATCTGGGGCGCGACCATCAGGGCCATCGGCGTCACGGACCGGGTGAGCGCCGAGCGGGAGTCCACCAGGGCCTTGTCGTAGGCGCCCTCCAGGTTCTCCAGCCAGGCCCGGATGCCGATCACGAAGCCCTCGAAGAGCGCGAGGTTGCTGGCCCTGAACTCCTCCAGCATCACCGCGACCTGCTCGCGCGCCTCCGCAGGGCGCCCGGTGCGGCCCAGCCACATCGCCAGGAACATCCGGGCGACGGGCTGCGCCTCGTACCCCGCCTGGCGGCCCGCGGCGACGATCTCGCGCAGCATCGCCTCGCCCCGCTCGGCCTCCCCGGTCTCCAGCAGCACCGAGGCGAGCCGCGCCTTCAGGAGCGACACCTGGCCCTGGGCGCCGAGCCGTTCGGCGTACCGCACGGCCTCGCCGTAGTCCTCACCCGCCAGCGCGTACTCCCCGCGCCGCTCGCGGGCCTCGCCGCGCGCCGACAGGGCCTCGGCTGCTCCCCAGTCGTCGCCGAGGCGGCGGAAGATGTCCAGCCCGGCCTCGGCGTCGCGGGTGGCCTCACCGGCCCAGTCGCCGCGGTTGGCCAGGACGTTGGCCCGTATCTGGAGGGCGTTGGCGAGCTCCCACTCGTAACCGAACTCCTCGCAGGCCGCGACCGTCGCGTCCAGCAGCTCCCGGAGCGCCTGGGCGTCGCTGGTCATGATCACCGGGAAGAACCAGAGCGCGCCGGGCATCCGGCAGGTCTGCGGCAGCCCCGGCCGGTAGACGCCCACGATGGCGCGCAGCCGCGCCTCGGCCTCGGGCGTCGTCCAGTCGTCGCCGGTGTGGTCCATGGAGGCGAGCAGGAACAGCCGCACCCCGCGCCGGGCCTCCTGGAGCACCTCGGGATCCATGGGCGGCGGGCTGTCGGTGCAGCGCGCGAAGACCGGGGGCGCGGGCTCGGCGGGCGGGGCGAACGGGTCGGGGCCGAGCTCCGCCGCCGCCCCGGCCCAGCGGCGGGACTCGGCGCGCAGATCGCGCATGTGCCAGTACGAGGAGAGCGCGTGCACCATGCACAGCGCCTCCTGCTCGTCGGCGAGGTCCACGGCCCTGCGCAGCGCGGTGCGCAGGTTCTCGTACTCCCGCTCCAGGAGCTCGACCGCGGCGCGCTGCCCCCAGCCGCGCAGCTCGGGGTCGGTGGTGCGGGCCAGCTCGCGGTAGTACACCAGGTGGCGGCGCTCGGTGGGGCCCCGGTCCCCGGCGTCGTCCAGGCGCTCGCCCGCGTACTCGGCCACCGTCTCCAGGAGGCGGTAGCGCATCTCGCCGCCGTCCCCGGGCGCGGCGACCACCAGCGACTTGTCGACGAGGGAGCCCAGAAGCGGGGCGACGTCGCGGGCGGCGACGCCCTCGCCGTCCGCGCAGACCGCCTCGGCCGCCGCCAGGACGCAGCCGCCCGCGAAGACGGACAGCCGGCGCAGCACCGTGCGCTCGGGGTCCTCCAGCAGGTCCCAGGACCAGTCGACGACCGCGCGCAGGGTCTGCTGGCGCGGCAGTACGGTCCGGCTGCCGCTGGTCAGCAGGCGGAAGCGGTCGTCGAGCCGGTCCGCGATCTGACGTGGCGACAGCATGCGGAGCCGGGCCGCGGCGAGCTCCACCGCCAGCGGCAGACCGTCCAGACGGCGGCAGATCTCGGCCGCCGCGCCCGGGTCGTCCTCCACCCGGAACCCCGGCCGCGCCGCCGCGCCCCGGTCCGCGAGCAGCCGCAGCGCCACCGGCCCCGGCAGCGGCTCCACCGGCCGCACCACCTCGCCCGGCACGCCCAGCGGCTCCCGGCTGGTGGCGAGGACGGTCAGCCCCGGGCAGCGGGCCAGCAGGTGCTCCGCGAGGGCGGCGGCCGCGTCGATCACATGCTCGCAGTTGTCCAGGAGCAGCAGCATCCGGCGGCGCTCGCAGTGCGTGGCGAGATGCACCAGCGGATCGCCCGCGGCGCGGTCGGCGGCGCGCAGCTCCTCGGCGCCGGCGCCGTGCAGCACGGTCTCGCGGGCCCCGACCGAGGTGAGGACGGCCGCGGGCACGGCCGCCGGGTCGGTCACCGGGGCGAGCTCGGCCAGCCACACCCCGTCGGGCCAGCCGTCCCCGGCCGCGCCGACGGCCTCGGCGACCTCCTGGGAGAGCCGGGTCTTGCCCGCCCCGCCGGGCCCGAGCAGCGTCACCAGCCGGGCGGCGCCCAGATCCCCCCGGATCGCCTCGATGTCGGCCTCGCGCCCCACGAAGGAGGTGAGGCGGGCGCGCAGATTGCCCAGGGGGGCGGGGCGGGCGGGCGCGGAGTCCGCGGCGGACGTCCGCGGTCCCGCCGGGGGCGCGTCGTCGGTGTGGAGCAACGCGCCGTGCAGCGCCCGCAGTTCCGGGCCCGGGTCGGCGCCGAGGCGGTCGGCGAGGGTGCGGCGGACCTCCTCGTACGCGGCGAGCGCCTCGGCGGTGCGGCCCGCCGCACGCAGGGCGCGGATGCGCAGGGTGTGCAGCGGCTCGTCGAGGGGGTGGGCGGCGCAGAGCGCGGCCAGCTCGGGCAGCACCTCCTCGGCCCGGCCCAGGGCGAGGGCCGCGGCGAGCCGGGCGCGGCGGGCGTCCAGGCGGCGGGCTTCCCAGCGGGCGGCCTCGCCGCTCCGGTCGGGCAGGTCGGCGAGGACCGGGCCGGTCCACAGCGCCAGCGCGTCCTCCAGCCGGGACAGGGCCTTCGCCGGGTCGCCCTGGTCCAGGGCGCGGACGCCCTCCCCGGCGAGCCGCTCGAACCGGAACAGGTCGATGTCGTCCGGCTCGGCGTCGAGCCGGTAGCCGCCGCCCTCCACCGAGGCGACCACGCCGGGCCCGGCCGCCCTGCGCAGCCGGCCCACCAGCGCCTGGAGCGCGCCGGCCGCGTCGGCGGGCGGTTCGCCGTTCCACACCTCGTCGACGAGGTGGCCGACCGGGACCGTACGGCCGGGGCGCAGGGCGAGCACGGTCAGCAGGGCGCGCAGACGCGCCCCGCCGACGGCGACCGCCGTGCCTTCGGGGTTGAGCAGCTGGGTGGTGCCGATGATCCGGTAGCGCACCGCCCCATTGTCCGTGACGTGACGCCCCGCCGTGCCCCCGCCCGCCAACTCCCGGCCACGCGACGGTGACCAGGGGTGGAACTCGTACGGGATGGCCGGACGTTCCCGGGGTATCACCTGTACGGTCGGGGCCGTCCGACCGCACTTCCACCCCGGGAGCCCCGCCCATGGCCACCGCCACCTCGCGCCGCAGCGACCGGAGCGTCAGCCCGGTCTTCCTGGGGATCGCCGCCGTCACGGCGGTCGCCGGATGGGCGGTGTGGACGGGCTTCTCGACCGCGCCGGGCTTCGCCGTCTTCCTCTTCGTGACGGGCGCCTGGATCGTCTCCCTGTGCCTGCACGAGTACGCGCACGCCCGCACCGCGCTGCACGGCGGGGACATCACGGTGGGCGCCAAGGGCTATCTGACGCTCAACCCGCTGAAGTACACGCACGCGATGCTGTCGATCGTCCTGCCGGTCATCTTCGTGATCATGGGCGGTATCGGTCTGCCGGGCGGCGCCGTCTTCATCGAGCACGGCCGGATCCGGGGCCGCTGGAAGCACAGCCTGATCGCGGCGGCGGGCCCGCTCACCAACGTGCTCTTCGCCGTCGTCTGCACGGCCCCGTTCTGGCTGCACGCGCTGGACGGCGTGCCCGCCGGGTTCCGCTACGCGCTGGCGTTCCTGGCGCTGCTCCAGGTGACGGCGGCGATCCTGAACTTCCTGCCCGTCCCGGGTCTCGACGGGTACGGGGTGATCGAGCCGTGGCTGTCGCACGGGGTGCGCCGCCAGATCGAGCCGTTCGCGCCCTTCGGGCTGCTCGCGGTCTTCGCGTTCCTGTGGGTGCCGTCGGTCAACAGCGTGTTCTTCGACGCCATCGACGCGGTGCTGCGCGGGCTCGGCGTCACCGAGTGGGACACCTACTGGGGCCAGCGCCTCTACCGGTTCTGGCAGGGCACGCCGGAGATCCCCTCGCTCATCCGCTGACGGCCGCCGAGCGCCGGGCGTCGGCCTTCGCCTTGCGCAGGTAGTACCAGGCCATGTTGGAGGAGAGCCCGGCCAGCAGGATCCAGACGACGCCGGTCCAGTTGCCCCGGACGAAGGAGACCACGGCCGCGGCGACCGCGAGGACGCAGACGGCGAGGGCGTACAGAGCGAGGCGGGGCATGGGGTCGGCTCCTGTCCGGGTGCGGCGCTGATGCCCGTCCAGTGTCCCCCATGCCCCGGCCGGGCCTACACGTCGGTCACCCGCAGCCCGGCGTGCGCCTTGTAGCGGCGGTTGACGGAGATCAGGTTGGCCACCAGCGACTCCACCTGGTGGGCGCCCCGCAGCCGCCCGGCGAAGACGCCGCGCATCCCGGGGATGCGGGCGGCCAGCGCCTGCACCAGGTCGGTGTCGGCGCGGCTCTCGCCGAGGACCATCACATCGGTGTCGATCTCCTCGAGCGAGGTGTCCTGGAGCAGCACGGCCGACAGGTGGTGGAAGGCGGCGGTGACCCGCGAGTCCGGCAGCAGGGCGGCGGCCTGCTCGGCGGCGCTGCCCTCCTCGGGCTTCAGGGCGTACGCGCCCTTCTTGTCGAAGCCGAGCGGGTTGACGCAGTCCACGACGAGCTTGCCGGCAAGATCCTCGCGCAGCGCCTCCAGGGTCTTGGCGTGCCCGTCCCACGGCACGGCGACGATCACGATGTCGCTGCGGCGCGCGCACGCGGCGTTGTCCGCGCCCTCGATGCCGAGGCCCAGCTCGTCGGCGGCGGCCCGGGCGCGCTCGGCGGCCCGCGAGCCGATGATCACCTTCTGGCCCGCCCGGGCCAGCCGGTAGGCCAGGCCCCGGCCCTGGTCACCGGTGCCACCGAGGACGCCGACGACCAGGCCGGAGACGTCGGGCAGGTCCCAGGGGTCCCTGGCGGCGGGCTTCGGGGTGTTCTCGGCGCTCTCAGTGGAAGTCATGGCCCGACCTTACGTCGCGTACCGGGGGGCATCCCCCGCCCGGGTGAGGAGTGACGGATGCGGCCCGCCGGGGCGTGCGGTGCGGCAGGATGCCGGGGCATGGATGCCGTACGCGTCGCACTGTTGCGGGAAGTCCTGGCGGGCACGGAGTGGCTGCGCGGGACCCGCCGGTTCGCCGGGGTGCTGCGGGGGTCGGTGGTGCCGAACGGCGGCGGGCTGCTGCTGGTGGGCACCGAGGCGTACGAGCCGTGGCACCTGGCGGCGCACCTGACCGACGAGGCCGCGTGGTCGGGGGTCCCCGAGCTCGCCCCCACGCTGGTACGCCACCGGGTCGAGCCGGGCCGCGGCCCGCACCTGTCCGTGGGGCTCGGGCGCCTGGAGGCGGCCGGGCGGGGCGAGACGCTCCTGGTGGTGGCCCCGGACCGGCCGGACGGGGGCCTCCTGGAACGGGTCCACGACGCCCGGCGGGCAGGGGCGCGGGTGCTGGCGCTGGACGGGGGCGACGCGGAGGTGCGGGGGCTGGTGCACGAGTCGCT
Organism: Streptomyces sp. NPDC043908; assembly: GCF_056435525.1. Lineage (NCBI taxonomy): Bacteria > Bacillati > Actinomycetota > Actinomycetes > Kitasatosporales > Streptomycetaceae > Streptomyces > Streptomyces sp. NPDC043908. Next base: position 185,773 of record NZ_JBWKEI010000010.1, read on the forward strand.
GACGGTGCCGCCGGGGGCGGAGGTGGACCTGGACACGGTGCAGCATCTGGTGAGTGCGGCGGCGGGGGAGAACGGGCTGCCCGTGCAGCGGGGCCGGCGGCGCTTCCGCGACCGCCTCACCCGCCTGGCGGACCAGCTGACGGCACCACCACCAACGCGCTGGTGACCTCGCGGGGCGACCCCGGTTCCCCGTCCGCAGGTCCACTGCGGCCGCTCGCGCAGTTCCCCGCGCCCCTGAAACCCGCTGCCGTCTGCGGCCCGGTGGACGGTCGCTCGCGCAGTTCCCCGCGCCCCTGAAAACCCGCCTTCGTCCCCGGGTGCGCTGTGGCTGGTCGCGCAGTTCCCCGCGCCCCTGAAAACCCGCCTTCGTCTGCGGACCGTGGTCCCTTCTCGCGCAGTTCCCCGCGCCCCTAGAGGCACCCCCGGCCGAGCCAAGTCCCCCGACTGCGGGCAACCCCCTCAGGGGCGCGGGGAACTGCGCGAGCAACCCACCACCCACCCGCACACAAACACCAGGCCACGCCCCGCGAAGCACCACCGGCCGAGCCAAGTCCCCCGGCTCCGCGCAACCCCCTCAGGGGCGCGGGGAACTGCGCGAGCAACCCACCACCCACCCGCACACAAACACCAGGCCGCGGCCCCGCCCCCTCACTCCCCCTTCTCATGCCACTTCGGATCCGTCTCCCACTCCAGGTTCCGCTCCTGCGCGGTCCGCATCGCGTGTTCCGCCTCCTCGCGGCTCGCGTAGGGGCCGAAGCGGTCCTTGGCGGGACACTCCGGGCCCTCCTCGACCTTGGCGTGGACCAGGCAGTAGTACCACTCGCCCGGTTTTCCGGCCGTACGCTTCTTGAACAGGGCCATACGAAGGCTCCTTCCTCGGCCCGCCCTCGGACCTTCTCGACCATGCTGCCCCAACACGGCTCGATAGACTCGCCGGCATGTCTGGCCAGTCGCTGCTCGTACCAGGGGAGCTCTCTCCCACCCGCTCCGTCCCGGGGAACATCCGCCGCCCCGAGTACGTCGGGAAGCCCATGCCCGCGCCGTACACCGGCCCCGAGGTGCAGACCGCCGAAACGATTGAGCTCATGCGGGTCGCGGGCCGTATCGCCGCCCGCGCGATGGAGGAGGCCGCCAAGCTCATCGCGCCCGGCGTCACCACCGACGAGCTCGACCGGGTCGCGCACGAGTACATGTGCGACCACGGCGCGTACCCCTCCACCCTCGGCTACCGGGGCTTCCCCAAGTCCCTGTGCAGCTCGGTCAACGAGGTCATCTGCCACGGCATCCCCGACTCCACCGTCCTGAACGACGGCGACATCGTGAACCTCGACGTCACGGCGTACATCGGGGGCGTCCACGGCGACAACAACGCCACCTACCTCTGCGGCGACGTCGACGAGGAGTCGAAGCTGCTGGTCGAGCGGACCCGGGAGTCGCTCAACCGGGCCATCAAGGCCGTCAGGCCCGGCCGTCAGATCAACATCATCGGGCGCGTCATCGAGTCGTACGCCAAGCGCTTCGGCTACGGCGTCGTGCGCGACTTCACCGGCCACGGCATCAGCACCGCCTTCCACTCCGGGCTGATCGTGCCGCACTACGACGCGCCGCACGCCACGACCGTCATCAAGCCGGGGATGACCTTCACCATCGAGCCGATGCTGACGCTGGGGACGCACGAGTACGACATGTGGGAGGACGGCTGGACCGTCGTCACGCGCGACCGGAAGCGGACGGCCCAGTTCGAGCACACACTGGTGGTGACCGAGACGGGCGCGGAGATCCTCACGCTGCCCTGACCCGTCGCCCCGCTTCCCCGGAGGCACGCCTTGGACACGCCGTCCTCCCCGCCCTTCTCCGCCCGCATCCGCACGGCGTCGCACGAGCAGCACACCGAGGCGGAGAACTCCGGCTTCATGAGCGCCCTGCTCGGCGGCCGGCTGGGCGTGGAGGCGTACGCCCGGTACACCGAGCAGCTGTGGTTCGTGTACCGGGCGCTGGAGGAGGGGGCGGCGGCGCTGTGCCACGACCCGGTGGCGGGGCCGTTCATCCGGCCGGAGCTGATGCGTACGCCGTCGCTGGAGCGGGACCTGGCGCATCTGCGGGGCGCGGGGTGGGAGCGCGCGGCGGCGCCGCTGCCGGCGACCCGGGTCTACGCGGCGCGGGTGCGGGAGTGCGCCGCGACGTGGCCCGCCGGATATGTGGCGCACCACTACACGCGGTACCTCGGGGACCTCTCCGGCGGCCAGATCATCCGGGACCGGGCCGAGCGGACCTGGGGGTTCGCCCGGAAGGGCGACGGGGTGCGGTTCTACGTGTTCGAGTCGATCCCGAATCCCGCCGCTTTCAAGCGGGGGTACCGGGAGCTGCTGGACGCGGTGGAGGTGGACGAGCTGGAGAGGCAGCGGGTGGTGGAGGAGTGCCGGCGGGCGTTCGCGATGAACACGGCGGTCTTCCGCGAGCTGGGGGAGGAGTTCGCGCGGAGCGCTTAGCCCGGACTCCGTCCGCGGGCCGGCGGGGGCTTGTCGCGCAGTCCCCCGCGCCCCTGGCAGGGGGTTGCGGGGCGCCCGCGCGTCACGGCGCGGGCGGTGCGGGCACGCGCGTCCCAACGCCCCCGAGGCCGCCCCCTCACACCGTTCCGCTGCTCTCCAGCCGCACCCGGCCGCCCAGTTCCACCGTCTCGTCCGGGCCCGGGGCCGTCAGGAGCTGGGAGCCCGCGCCCTGGGTGATGTTCAGGGCCCGGCCCAGCTCGGCCGTGAGGAGGAGGGCCGCCGCTCCCGTGGCCTCGTCCTCGGTGATGCCGTCGCCCCGGCCCGGGAACGCCCTCGCCCGGACGCGGCCCGCCGCCTCGTCCTCCCAGGCCCAGGCGTACACCCACTCCCCCGGCTCGGGCACCTTGAGGGCGTCCACCTCGGCCGCCGAGGCGTACCGGCGCAGGGTGCGCGGCGGGGCCCACCCGGGGTGGGCCGTGATCCAGGTGAACTCGCCGTCCTGGCGCGCGAACACCTCCCCGACGGGCAGTTCCAGTACGTCCACGTCGAGCAGCCACGCCGCACCGACCAGCGGATGCCCCGCGAAGGGCAGGCGCAGGCCGGGGGTGTAGATGTCGACGGCGCCCCGCTCGGGGTCATCCACGAAGACCGTCTCGCTGAAGCCGAGCTCCTTGGCCAGCGCCTGGCGGGCCGCCTCGTCGGGCAGCAGCGATCCCTCGCGCACCACGCCGAGGGCGTTGCCGTGGCGGCCGTCGGGGCCGCAGAAGACCCTCAGTACGTCGATGAGGACGCCGGGTGCGCCGTTTTCCGTCACCCCCGCATTCAACAGCAACGGCGAACGCCCGGGACGGGCGTTCACCCGTACGGGGTCACAGGGGCGCAGAGAAGCGTGCAGGGGCGCAAGAAATCAGCCATGCGCAGGGGCGTGAGCCGGGGGCAAATCGGATGGATCATGGTGCTCGCAGCGCCGCTTGACCGCTCCTTGACCCCGCCATGGCCTTCTTGTGATTGGCCTGTTATCGACCGGTGTCCCTGGGCGGGAGGTGAGAGCTGAATCACGGACCCGATGGGTATCGGTCAGGTAAGCCTCGGTTAAGTTAGGTCCGCCTCACCCCCTGACCGAAACCAGTGTGGAGCCCACATGCGAGCCGTCCGTCTCTCCGTTGTCACCGCCGCCACGGCCGCGGCGGCTCTGGCCGCCGTCACGGGCTGCTCCTCGAAGAGCGACTCCAAGAGCGCTGACGGCGCCATCCAGGTCACCGCCTCGGACGACGCCTGCAAGGTGTCGAAGACCGAGTTCGCGGCCGGGCACGTGCAGTTCGCCATCGAGAACAAGGGCTCCAAGGTCACCGAGGTCTATCTGCTCTTCCCGGACGACCGGATCGTCGCCGAGCGCGAGAACATCGGCCCCGGCCTCAAGCAGAACCTCACCGCCGAGGTGAAGGCCGGCTCGTACGAGATCGCCTGCAAGCCCGGTATGAAGGGCAGCGGCATCCGCCAGAAGGTCACCGTCACCGGCGGCGGCCAGACCCCCCGGCGCGACCCGAAGCTGGACGCGGCCGTCGCCGCCTACCGCACCTATGTGCAGCAGCAGGCCGACGAGACCCTGCCGAAGCTGAAGACCTTCACCGACGCGGTGGCCGCCGGTGACGTCGAGGGCGCGAAGAAGGCGTACGCCCCCTCGCGCATCGGCTGGGAGCGCACCGAGCCGGTCGCGGAGTCCTTCGGTGACATCGACCCGAAGACCGACGTGCGCGAGGACGGCCTGGAGAAGGGCCAGACGTGGACCGGCTGGCACCGCCTGGAGAAGGCGCTGTGGGCCGACGGCAAGATCGGTGACGAGGAGAAGAAGCTCGGCGTCCAGCTCTCCGCGGACATCGCGGACTGGCAGAAGCGCGTCGGCACCGCCGACATCACCCCGACCTCCATGGCCAACGGCGCCAAGGAGCTGCTCGACGAGGTGGCCACCGGCAAGGTCACCGGTGAGGAAGAGCGCTACAGCCACACCGACCTGGTCGACTTCAAGGCCAACGTCGAGGGCGCCCAGAGGGCGTACGAGCTGCTGAAGCCGGTCGCCGCCAAGAACGACCCGAAGCTCACCGCCGAGCTGGACCAGCAGTTCGCGGCGATCGAGGCCCAGCTCGACAAGTACCGCGCCGACAAGAACTCCTACGACTTCACCCCGTACGACAAGGTCGGCGCGGGTGACCGCAAGCAGCTCTCCGACGGGGTGAACGCGCTCAGCGAGCCGCTCTCCAAGCTCGCCGCGGCCGTCGCCAAGTAACGCCGCACCCGCACAGGACAGGAGGGGACACGTCATGAGCGACACGACCGACGCCGGCACCGCCACCGCCACCGACGCCGCCGGGGACGCGAAGTCCTCGGCGCCGTCCCGCCGTTCCCTGCTCGGCTGGGGCGGTGCGGGCCTGGCGCTCGGCGCCGCCGCGGCGGGAGGCGCGGTCGCCGCGGTGCGCGGTGACGGCGGTGACGCGGTGCCCGCCGCCGAGTCCGGCGCGGCCGTGCCGTTCTACGGCGTCCACCAGGCCGGTATCGCCACCCCCGTCCAGGACCGGCTGCACTTCGCCGCGTTCGACGTGACCACCAAGGACCGCGCCGAGCTGGTCCAGCTCCTCAAGGACTGGACGGCCGCCGCGGCCCGGATGACCGCGGGCCAGACGGTCGGCGAGGGCGCCTACGGCGGTCTCGCCGAGGCGCCGCCGGACGACACGGGCGAGGCGCTCGGCCTCAAGCCGTCCCGGCTGACCCTCACCGTCGGCTTCGGCCCCTCGCTCTTCGCCAAGGGCCGCTTCGGCCTGGAGGGCAGGCGGCCCGAGGCGCTGGTCGACATCGAGAAGTTCCCGCACGACAACCTCGACCCGGCGCGCAGCGACGGCGACCTGTGCGTCCAGGCGTGCGCCGACGACCCGCAGGTGGCGGTGCACGCGATCCGCAACCTGGCCCGGATCGCCATGGGCCGCGCCGCGGTGCGCTGGTCCCAGCTGGGCTTCGGCAAGACCTCCTCCACCACGCCCGACGAGCAGACCCCGCGCAACATGATGGGCTTCAAGGACGGCACCCGGAACATCGCGGGCACCGACACCGCCGCCCTGGACAAGCACGTCTGGGTCGGCGAGAAGGACGGCACGCCCTGGATGACCGGCGGCTCCTACCTGGTCGCCCGCCGCATCCGGATGCACATCGAGGCCTGGGACCGCACCGGTCTGCAGGAGCAGGAGGACGTGTTCGGGCGCGACAAGGGCGAGGGCGCCCCGGTCGGCAAGGCGAAGGAGCGCGACGAGCCGTTCCTGAAGGCGATGAAGCCGGACGCGCACGTGCGTCTGGCGCACCCCGACTCCAACGGCGGCGCCACGATCCTGCGCCGCGGCTACTCCTTCACCGACGGCACCGACGGTCTCGGCCGCCTCGACGCGGGCCTGTTCTTCCTCGCCTACCAGCGGGACGTCCGCAAGGGCTTCCTGCCCGTACAGCGCCACCTGGCGCACGACGCGCTCAACGACTACATCCAGCACGTGGGTTCGGCGATTTTCGCCGTCCCGCCGGGCGTCCGCGACAAGGACGACTGGTGGGGCCGGGCACTGTTCAGCTGATCGGCCGAGGGCTGAGGGGAATCGAATGTTCGGCAATTATCTGATCGGCCTGCGCGAGGGCCTGGAGGCCAGCCTGGTCGTCTGCATCCTCGTCGCGTACCTGGTCAAGACCGGCCACCGCGAGGCGCTGCGGCCCATCTGGATCGGCGTCTCGGTGGCCGTCCTGGTGGCGCTGGGCTTCGGCGCGGGCCTGGAGTTCGGCTCGCAGGAGATGACGTTCAAGGCGCAGGAGGCGCTCGGCGGCTCGCTGTCGGTCGTCGCCGTCTGCCTGGTCACCTGGATGGTCTTCTGGATGCGGCGCACCGCGCGGTTCCTGAAGTCCGAGCTCCAGGGCAAGCTGGACGCGGCCCTGCGCCTGGGCACCGGCGCCCTGGTCGCCACCGCCTTCCTGGCGGTGGGCCGGGAGGGCCTGGAGACCTCGCTGTTCGTCTGGACCTCGGTGCACGCGGCCGGCTCCGACAGCGGCAACACCGACCCGCTGATCGGCGCGCTCCTCGGGCTCGCCACGGCGGTGTTCCTCGGCTGGCTCTTCTACCGGGGCGCCCTGAGGATCAACCTGGCGAAGTTCTTCACCTGGACCGGCGCGATGCTGGTCGTGGTGGCGGCGGGCGTTCTGGCGTACGGCGTGCACGACCTCCAGGAGGCCGACTTCATCCCCGGCATCAAGAGCCTGGCGTTCGACATCAGCTCCACGGTCCCGCCGGACAGCTGGTACGGCACGGTCCTCAAGGGCGTCTTCAACTTCCAGCCCGACCCGACCGTCCTCCAGGTCACGGTGTGGGCGCTGTACCTCATCCCCACGCTCGCGCTGTTCTTCGCCCCGGTAGGGTTCGCGAAGTCCGCCGGGAGCGCCGCTCCCGCGGCGGCGGCCAAGAACGCGGCCACGAAGGACGAGGGGCAGAAGGCAGTCCATGAGCAGGGTGAGTCGGCTGACGACGGCGCTCGCGGCGGTGACCGTACTGACGGTGACGGCGAGCGGCTGCGTGACGGTGCACGGCGAGCGGGAAGTAGTCCCGTCGGCGACCAGGGCTGAGGCCGCGCAGGCGCTCAGGGACTTCACGGACGCGTACAACCGGGCCGACAAGGCCTACGACCCGGCCCTCGACGCGGGCCGGGTCACCGGCCCGCTCGGGGCGGTCAACCAGGCCGGGCTCCAGGCCCGGCACGTCACCGACCCCGGCGGCAACCCGCAGCACGTGCCGCTGGAGCTCACCGACGCGCGGTTCTCCATACCCAGGAAGGCGGGCTGGCCGCGCTGGTTCGTGGCGGACACCGACTCCAACCGCGACCAGGACACCGGCCCCACGGACACGCGCTGGCTGGTGGTGTTCGTGCGCGCCGGGGCGGACGACGTCTGGAAGGCCGCCCACCTGTCGGTCCTGGCCCCCAAGGACGTGCCGGCCTTCGCCGTGGACGAGGACGGCTTCGCCGAGCCCGTACGTCCGGACGACACCGGCCTCGCGGTGGCCCCCAAGGACCTGAGCGAGAGTTACGTGGCGTATCTGCGCACCGGCCGCCCCGAGACCTTCGCGCCCGGCCCGCACACCACCGAGTGGCGCGCCCAGCGCAAGAAGAACGCGGTCCTGCCCGGGATGTCCAACCAGTACGTGGACCAGCCCCTGGACGGCGGCGACTTCGCCCCCCTGGCCCTGCGCACCCGCGACGGCGGCGCGCTCGCCTTCTTCGCCACCCGCCACTTCGAACGCCAGACGGCGGCGAAGGGGGTGCGGCTGAACATCAACGCGGACGTACGGGCCCTGATGACGGGCGAGGCGAAGTCGACGGTGACGAAGGAACGCGTCTCGGACGACGCGGCGCGGGTCCCCGCGGGGCGGGGGGCGGTGGCGGTGATCAACCGGTTGCAGGGGTTGGTGGGGGCGAAGGGCGAGTAGGTGTGGGGGCGGGTGGGTCGGTTGTCCGTCTGCGGGCCGGTGGGGGCTGGTCGCGCAGTTCCCCGCGCCCCCAGAGGCAGAAGGCCTGGCCCCGTACGGCAATGACATGCGATCCGGGCCAGGTTTTTAGGGGCGCGGGGAACCGCGCGAGCAACCCACCACCGGCCCGCAGGCGGGCAACGGCCCCCCGGAAGGGGTTACCGGCCCAGGGGCCAGGCCACGGCGTGGGCGTCGCCGGCGCCGTGCCGGGCACACGCGTCCGTGAGGGATTCGAGCAGGGTCAGCGGATCGGGCAGATCGTGCTCGGGCCCTCGGACCCACGCCACCACGTGGTCTCCGGGCAGCCGGGCGGGCGGCACCAGCACATAGCTGCCCCGGCAGTGCCACCGCAGCCCGGGATGCTCGTCCATCGTCTCGGGGTGGCAGTCCAGCTCGCACGGCCACCACTCGTCCTCGTCCTCCGGCGTCCCGCGCGTCGCCGTGAAGAACAGCATCCGGGCCTGGTCGCCGACGCCCCCGGACTCGGCCACCGGCCCCACGTCGACGCCCTCGGCGAGCAGCCGCTCCAGCGCCTCGCGCCCCGCGTCGAGGGGCACGTCCAGCACGTCGTGGACCATCCCCGTCGCGGTGATGAAGTTCGCCTCCGGCTGCCCCGCCGCCCACCGCTCGATCTGGGCGCGGTCGGTGGTCGACTGCGTCTGCCAGGCGAACGAGACCGGATGGCGCGCCGGGGTCGGACAGCCCACGCGGTCGCAGGAGCACCGGTAGCCGACGGGATACGCGGCCGGGGCCAGCGGCAGCTTCGCGGCGGCGGCGGCGAGCAGCAGTTCGAGGCGGCCCGCGTCGGCGCCGGGGGCGTCCTTGGGACGCCTGCGCAGCCAGCGGGACAGCTTGCTCTCCGAGCTGCCGGAACGCCCGTACTCCGCGCCCATCTATCCCCTCACCTCACCGTTGCCCCGCGAGAACCTTCTCCCCATGCTCCCACCATCCTGCGCCCGCCGAGGCCGTACCCCCCAACCGGGGCCTCTCAGCGGGGGGCGAGTCCGCGCAGGGCGTACTCGACGACGGTGTCCGCGTACGCGTGGGTGAGCGGCAGGGTGCGCAGCAGCCAGCGGTGCGCGAGGGGGCCCACCAGCAGCTCCAGGGCGGTGCGCGGGTCGACGTCGGCCCGTACGTCGCCCGCCTCCTGCGCGGAGCGCAGCCGGTCCACGTAGAGCCGCAGCTGCGGCTCCAGGAGGTTGTGGACGAACGCGGCCGCGAGCTCGGGGTCGACGACGCCCTCCGCCGCGAGCGCCCGGTACGGGGCCTCGGTGGCGTCGTCGTTGAGCTCGTCGACGGTGGCGCGCAGCACCAGCTTGAGGTCGGACTCCAGGTCACCGGTGTCGGGCAGGGCCACCTCGCCCTGGACGGCCTGGTGGCTGAGGTCGACGAAGGCCTCCAGCAGCACGGCGGCCTTGGAGGGCCACCAGCGGTAGATGGTCTGCTTGCCGACCCCGGCGCGGGCGGCGATGCCCTCGATGGTGGTCCTGGCGTAGCCCGCCTCGCCGACGAGGGAGAGCGCCGCGTCGTAGATCGCGCGCCGCGAGCGCTCGCTGCGGCGGGTGGAGTCGGGTGCCTTGGCGTGGGTGGCGGCGGGTGCCTTCGCCTGGGGGGATTCGGGTGTCTTCTCGGACGCGTGCCCCTTGTTCACCATGCCGGGATCCTAGCCCCACCGAGGCGGAACGTATCGTCTCTGTCAAGGGTGCGCGCGGGGCAACAGTGGGTGAAGCGGCGGAAAAACACCCGTACGGATCACTGCGCGAACGGCGGACAGGCCGCACCATGGGCTGACCACCACCCGCAGATGCGGCGCGTGCAGCCGAAGTCGTCCGTGAGGAGCCCTCATTGCTCAGTGAGACCCGTGACCTCCGTGCACCCCGAGTCGCCAGACCCCGGCGCTATCTGATGTGCCCACCGGCACACTTCAAGGTCACGTACTCGATCAACCCCTGGATGGACCCCGCCAAGCCCGTCGACCTGCCGCTCGCGCTCGCGCAGTGGGAGGACCTGCGGGACCGGTACCGGGCGCTCGGCCACACCGTCGAGCTGCTCGACCCCCGCCCCGACCTGCCCGACATGGTCTTCGCGGCCAACGGGGCCACCGTGATCGACGGACGGGTGCTGGGCGCCCGCTTCGCCCACCCGGAACGGGAGGCGGAGGCCGAAGCCCATCTGGAGTGGTTCCGCGCGCACGGCTTCACGGAGATCCACGAGCCGGCCCACATCAACGAGGGCGAGGGGGACTTCGCCGTCACGGCGTCCTATGTGCTGGCCGGGCGCGGCTTCCGGTCCAGCCCGCTCTCGCACGACGAGGCGCAGGAGTTCTTCGGGCGTCCGGTGATCGGGCTCGACCTCGTCGACCCGCGCTACTACCACCTGGACACGGCGCTGTCCGTCCTGGACGACTCGGCCGACGAGATCATGTACTACCCCGGCGCCTTCTCCCCCGGCAGCCGGGCGGTGCTGGCGCGGCTGTTCCCGGACGCGGTGATCGCCTCGGAGGAGGACGCGGCGGCGCTGGGCCTGAACGCGGTGAGCGACGGGCTCCATGTGCTGCTGCCGCAGGGGGCGGTGGGGCTGTTCTCGTCCCTGCGGGAGCGGGGGTTCGTTCCCGTGGGGATGGATCTGGGTGAGCTGCTGAAGGGGGGCGGCAGCGTGAAGTGCTGCACGCAGGAGCTGCGGGCCTGAGGAGGGCGCTCCGCGGGGGGCGTGTGCTCTGTGGGGTGCGCTCTGCGGGGTGCGCCGTTTTTGCCTGCGGGCCGTAGGTGGCTGGTCGCGCAGTTCCCCGCGCCCCTTGGGGGGTACCGGCTGAGCTCGATCAGCCACGGACCGCCTTTGGGGGCGCGGGGCGCTCCGCGGGGTGCGCCGTCTTTGTCCGCGGACCGTGGGTGGCTGGTCGCGCAGTTCCCCGCGCCCCTTGCGGGGTACCGGCTGAGCTCGCGGGCGAGCAACCCAGCACCGTCCGCAGACGGACACGAACCCCTCGGGGGGTGTCAGGTGCCCGCAGGAGTCACTCGGGCGGGGGCCAGGGGGCGCCCCACTGGGTGTCGCGGGCCGCTCGGTACAGGTCCCCTTGCCGTTTCGTCACGGTCTCGCGCCGCAACACCCCCTCCCCCGTGCACAGCTCCAGCAGCACCTGCCCCTTGCGGATCTGGGGGCGACGCGTCACCCGGTTCGCGGCGGGCTCCGCCGCCACCCCCCGGACGGCCGCGACATAGCTGAACTTCTCGTCCTCGTACGCCAGCGAACCCCCCTTGACCTGCCGGTGCAGGGACGAGCGGCTGACCCGGGCGGAGAAGTGGCACCAGTCCGTGCCGGGTTCGATGGGGCAGGCGGCGCTGTGCGGGCAGGGCGCCGCGACGGTGAAGCCGGCCGCGATCAGGCGGTCCCGGGCCTCGATGATCCGGGCGTAGCCGTCGGGGGTGCCCGGCTCGACGATGACCACGGCGCCCGTCGCGGCGCGCGCGGTCGCGTCCACGAGGGCCCCGCGGTCCTCGGCGGTCAGCTCGTTCAGGACGTACGAGACGGTGACGAGGTCGGTCTCCGGCAGGCTCAGCGCCGTACCGATCCGGGCCCGCTCCCAGCGGATCGCCCGCAGCCCCTCGACGCCGGAGGAGTCGGCGAGTTCGCGGCCGAGCGCGAGCGCGGGCTCGGCCCAGTCCAGGACCGTGGTCGCGGGGGACCACGCCTCGGCGACGGCCCAGCTCGCCGCGCCGGTGCCGCCGCCGACGTCGGTGTGGGTGGCGGGGGACCAGTGCGGCGCCGCGTCCTGGAGGGCGGCGAGCGCGGACCGTACCGCCTCGAACGTCGCCGGCATCCGGTACGCGGCGTACGCGGCCACGTCGGAGCGGTCGCGCAGCACCGGCGCGTGGGTCTGGGTGGCTCCCCGGTAGTTGGCGATCAGCCGGTCGACGGCCCGCGCGGCCTGCGACGGCGGCAGCCCGTCGAGCAGCCCGGCGAGGGCGGAGCGCAGGGCCTGCGGGACGGGGGCGTTCTCGTTCACCTGGGGATTCTACGGGCGCGGGGCCGTCCCGGCGGCGCGCCCGGGAGGCCCAGGGCAGGTCGGGCCACGGCCTCCCTCCACCCCCAGGGCCGGGTCAGGCCGCCGCCGCCAGGGGGCCGGGTCAGGCCGCCGCCTCCTGTCGCCGCCAGGGGCGGCACAGCAGCAGGAAGCAGAGCAGCGCCGCCACACCGGAGGCGAGCTGCACCACCGCCATCGGCACGGCCGTCCCCTCCCCCGCGATCCCCACCAGCGGCGACGCCACCGCCCCGATCAGGAACGAGGAGGTGCCGAGCAGCGCGGAGGCGGAGCCCGCCGCGTGCGGGGTGCGCATCAGGGCCTGCGCGGTGGTGTTGGGCGTGGCCATGCCCATCGCGGACATCAGCACGAACAGCCCGGCCGCGACCGGCGCGAGGCCCGGCTCGCCGAACACCCCGGACGTCATGACGAGCAGCGCCGCCGCCGCGAGCACCACCGTGCTCAGCGAGCACACCAGCACCTTGTCGAGGTCGACCCGGCCCACCAGCAGCTTCCCGTTGATCTGCCCGGCGGCGACCAGGCCGACCGAGTTGAGCCCGAAGAGGAGCGAGAAGGTCTGCGGGGAGGCGCCGTAGATCTCCTGGATCACGAACGGGGAGGCCGAGATGTACGAGAAGAGCGCGGCGAAGGCGAGGCCGCCGGCCAGGACGTAGCCGGTGAAGACGCGGTCCCTCAGCAGCGAGCCCATGGTGCGCAGGGCCTCGCCGACGCCGCCCTCGTGCCGCCGCTCGGGCGGCAACGTCTCGCCGAGGAAGCGCCACACGAAGACGGTGAGCAGCAGTCCGACCCCCGTGAGCACCACGAACACCCCGCGCCAGTCCGTCAGCCGCAGCACCTGCCCGCCGATGAGCGGCGCGACGACCGGGGCGGCCCCGGAGATCAGCATCAGGGTGGAGAAGAACCGGGCCATCTCGACGCCGTCGTACAGATCGCGCACCACCGCGCGGGCGATCACTATGCCCGCCGCGCCCGCCAGGCCCTGGAGCAGCCGGAACGCGATGAGCAGGGCGGCGTCGGGGGCGAAGGCGCAGACGGCGGTGGCGACCACGTACACGGCCATGCCGACGAGCAACGGCCTGCGGCGGCCCCACTTGTCGCTCATCGGCCCGACGACGAGCTGGCCGAGCGCCATGCCCGCGAGGCACGCGGTGAGGGTGAGCTGCACGGTGGCGGCGGGCGCGTGGAGCGCGCCGGTGACCTCGGGGAGCGCGGGCAGGTACATGTCCATGGAGAGCGGCGGGAGCGCGGTGAGCCCGCCGAGGACGAGTGTGACCAGCAGACCGGCGCGGCGGGCGGCGACGGTGGCCGCGGCCGGTATCGGGGCCGGTGCGGTCCGGCTGCTCTCCGCCATGGGTGTCTCTCCGGTTTCCGGCCGTCGCGACCGTTGTAGTTTCAAGCATCCATGCTCTCAGCCCGCGGGGGGTGCTGCGGACCGGGGTGCGGGGCGGGGTGGGGTGGGGTGGGGTGGGACCGGGGTGCGGGGCGGGTGCGGGCCGGGGTGCCGGGCCCGGGGGGGGCGGGCCGGGGCGCGGGCCGGGGGCGCGGGCCGGGCCCGTATCGCGGACGGCTGCGGCCCGGGCGCGGGGTGCTCCCGTACGCTCCCGGCCATGAACGCATCCGCAGCGCGCAAGACCGCCGTCGTCACCGGCGCCGGCTCCGGCATCGGCCGCTCCGTGGCGCTCACGCTGGCCGCCGCGGGCTGGTCGGTGGCCCTGGCGGGCCGCCGTCCGGAGCCCCTGGAGGAGACCGCGGCCCTGGCCGGGCCCGACGCCGACGTCCTCCCCGTCCGTACGGACGTGACCTCGCCGGAGGAGGTGGCGGCCCTCTTCACGGCGGTACGGGACCGGTACGGGCGGCTCGACCTGCTCTTCAACAACGCGGGCACGTTCGGCCCCGGCGGGGTCGCGGTGGAGGACCTGGCGTACGAGGCGTGGCGGCATGTCGTCGACACCAATCTCAACGGGGCGTTCCTGTGCGCGCAGGCGGCGTTCCGGCAGATGAAGGAGCAGGACCCGCGGGGCGGGCGGATCATCAACAACGGTTCGATCTCGGCGCACGCGCCGCGCCCGAACTCGGTGGCCTACACGGCGACCAAGCACGCGATGACCGGCCTGACCAAGGCGCTCTCCCTGGACGGCCGTCCGTACCGGATCGCCGTCGGCCAGATCGACATCGGCAACGCGGCCACCGAGATGACGGCCCGGATGACCACGGGGGTGCCGCAGGCGAACGGGGAGCTGGCGGTGGAGCCGGTGATGGACGCGGCGGATGTGGCGCGGACGGTGCTGCACATGGCGGAGCTGCCACTGGAGGCGAACGTGCAGTTCGCGACGGTGCTGGCTACGGCTATGCCGTATATCGGGCGGGGGTGAGGGCGGCCGGGGGGCGTCTTTCGTCTGCGGGCGGTGGGTGGCTGGTCGCGCAGTTCCCCGCGCCCCTGGGGGGTCGGCCCCCGGGCGGGGATGACGGCTCGGCCTGCCAGAGGGCTCCCCAGGGCGCGGACTTCGTCTGCCGGTCGTGGGTGGCTGGTCGCGCAGTTCCCCGCGCCCCTAGGGGGACGGCGCCCGGGCGGGGATGACGGCTCGGCCTGCCGGAGGGGGTCCCCGGGGCGCGGATTTCGTCTGCGGGCTGTGGGTGGCTGGTCGCGCAGTTCCCCGCGCCCCTAGGGGGACGGCCCCCGGGCGGGTACCACGGCTCGGCCTGCCCGAGGGCTCCCAAGGGTGCGGATTTCGTCTGCCGGTCGTGGGTGGCCGGGCGCGCAGTTCCCCGCGCCCCTAGGGGGTCGGCCGCAGCCAGGGGCCAACCTCAGCCCCAGCCCGCCAGGGGCGCGGGGAACTGCGCGAGCAAGCCAGCACCATCCGCAGGCGAACGAACACCCCTCAGGGGCGCGGGGAACTGCGCGGGCAAGTCAGCACCGTCCGCGGGCGGACGAACGCCCCCGGGGGGCGCGGGGCAGTGCGCGGGCGGCCCGGTGCGGGGCGGGCGCGGACGCGGGCCCCGTGGCGCGGAATGCCGGGCCGTTGCGCGGAGTTGTCAGCGGCATGACCGACGTACTCCGTTACACCGCCTTCTCCTCCGACCCCGCCGGAGGCAACCCCGCCGGGGTCGTGCTCGACGCGGCCGGGCTCGATGACGCTGCCATGCTCGCGATCGCCGCCGAGCTGGACTACAGCGAGACCGCGTTCCTGACCGCGCCGCCCGAGGGACTCGGCGAGGCGGGACGGGCGTTCACCGTCCGCTTCTTCAGCCCGAAGGCGGAGGTCCCCTTCTGCGGGCACGCCACCGTGGCGACGGCCGTGGCGCTGGCCGAGCGGATCGGCCCCGGTGACCTGGTCTTCGCGACCCCCGTGGGCACCGTCCCGGTGACGGTCACGGACGACGAGGGCGTGCTGCGGGCCACGCTCACCAGCGTCGAGCCGCACGTCGAGGACATCGCGGCCGCCGACCTCGACGAGGCGCTGGCCGCGCTCGACTGGCCCGCCGCCGACCTGGACCCGGCCCTGCCCCCGCGCATCGCCTTCGCCGGCAACCGCCACCTGGTCCTCGGCGCCGCCACCCGCGAGCGCCTTGCGGACCTCTCCTACGACTTCGAGCGGCTGGCCGCACTGATGCGGCGGCTCGACCTGACGACGGTTCAGCTGGCCTGGCGCGCGTCCGGCACCGTCTTCCACGTCCGCGACCCGTTCCCGGTCGGCGGTGTTGTGGAGGACCCGGCGACGGGCGCGGCCGCGGCGGCCTTCGGCGCATACGTACGCGAACAGGGCCTGGTTCCCGAGGAGTCGGTCCTCACGCTCCACCAGGGCGAGGACCTGGGCCGTCCGGGCGTACTGACGGTGACGCTGCGCGCGGGCGACGCGAGGATACGGGTCGGGGGCGCGGGGGCGGTCATCCCGGCGTAACCGGACCGCCGGCCGCCCAGGCCTGCGGCCCAGGCCTGCCGCCCAGGCCTGCCCGCTCAGGCCTGCCCGGTCTCGAACCGGCCGACCTTCCCGTCCTCGACGTCGAAGCGCCAGGCGGTCCGCATCTCGCCCCAGGTGTCGTTGCGGTAGGTGGCGACGAGCGAGCGCCCGCCGTCGCTCTCCGACTCCACGTCCATGTGGCCGCCGCTGGAGAAGACCTCCCGCTCGGTCCAGTCGGCGACGTCCCGGTCGGAGCCGTCGTCGGACATGGTGGCGCCGGGGGCGAGTACGGCCTGGAAGGCGGCGCGGTCCCCGGCGTTGAGCGCGGTGACGAAGGCGCGGACGGCGGGGTCGCTGAGCTGGTCGACGGGGACGGACACGGGGGCTCCTCCGGATGCGGGCGGGACGACGGCGCACGTCCGCCTCCGCGAACGGCTCGCCTCCCAGCTCACCCCATCCCCACGGACCCCGCCACCGGCGGGGGCACGGCGGGTGAGGGGCAGACGAGTCGGGCTGTACGCCGGGTTCTGTCGCCCGGTCGCCTCGCGGCGGCCGGGGAGACGGCCATCCATCTAGGACCGGTGTTGCCACCGGCCTCGTGCGGTCTACCCGCGGACTCGGGCGGGCAGCCCTCGAACGTCCGCGCAGAGCCGCTTTTCACGGCGGCTCCTCTTGACCTTGCTCCGGGTGGGGTTTACCTAGCCGCCTGAGTCACCCCAGGCGCTGGTGGTCTCTTACACCACCGTTTCACCCTTACCGGGGACCGAGGTCCCCGGCGGTCTGTTCTCTGTGGCACTGTCCCGCGGGTCACCCCGGGTGGGTGTTACCCACCACCCTGCCCTGTGGAGCCCGGACGTTCCTCGGGAGGATCCGGGGATCCCCACGCGGCCGTCCGCCCGGCTCGTCTGCCGTGCCGACCATGCTACCTGCCGGACGGGCCCGCTCGGACGAAGTCGGACGTGGCGAGGTCGGCCTTGGCCCGGTCGATCAGCAGATACAGGGGGATGCCCCCGCGTGCGTAGCGTCGCCGTTGGACCTCGCGGTCGGCGTCCGTTACGCGGGGGCGAACTCCGCCTTCGCGGTGCCCGGGTCGGCCTGGGTGAGGCGGACGCGGAGGGGCTCGCCCAGGGGGAGGGGTGTGGTGCCGCGGACGGGGGCCACCACGGCCGGGTCGGTGAGATGGACCGTTCCGGCCGTCGGTTCGTGGTCCTCGATGTCGACGACGGTCGCGTCGAAGACCTCACCGACGCGGTCCTTCAGGAGGGCCGCCTCCACCAGGTCGACGCACTCGCGCTCCACCGTGTTGGCCCGGCGGGTGCCCTCGGCCATCGCCTTGGGGAGTCCGTCCAGCGCGTCGCGCACCCAGGCGGGGACGTCCGAGCCCGCGACCGCCGCGAGGCAGATCTCGGCGGCGTACCGGTCGACGAGGCGGCGCAGCGGCGCGGTGCAGTGCGCGTACTCGTCGGCGACGGCGGCGTGGATGGCCGGGCTGGGGACGTTCCCGCCGGTGAAGACGGTGTATCCGGCGCCGCGCAGCAGCGTCGTGCACTCCTGGAGGAACGCGGCGTGGTGCGGGTCGTGGGGGTCGAGGGAGCGGATGACCTGGGCGTACGGGACGTGGTGCGGCCAGTCGATGCCCAGCGCCACGGCGCAGCGGCGCAGCCGGGCGACGGCGCCGTCCGGGGCGCTGGGCAGGGTGCGCAGGACGCCGGTGCCGTACGCCAGCATCAGATCGGCCGCGGCGATGCCGGTGAGCAGGGAGATCTGGGCGTTCCAGCCGTCGGCGGGCAGCGGGGCGCGGTAGGCGAGCCCGTACCGGCCGTCGCGCTCGACGATCTCCTGCTCGGGGACGTTGAGGGAGATCCCGCCGCGGGCCACCTCCTGCGCCTCGCGGAGCCGCCCGATGTCCGCGAGGAGGGCGAGGGACGGCTCGGCGGTGCCGTCGTCGATCTGCCGCTGCACCCCCTCGTAGTCGAGCTTGGCCCGGCTGCGGACGAGGGCGCGCTCGACGTGGGTGGCGGTGGTGGCGCCGTGGGTGTCCAGGTCGATGGTCCACAGGACGGCGGGGCGCACCCGGCCGGGGAGGAGGCTGGCGGCGTCCTCGGAGAGTACGGGCGGGTGGAGCGGGATGCGCTCGTCGGGGAAGTACAGCGTGGTCACCCGGCGGTGGGCCTCGGTGTCGACGGGGCCGCCCGGGTCGACGAAGGCGGCGACGTCGGCGATGGCGTAGTGGACGCGGTAGCCGCCGGAGGACCGGTGGGTGAGGTGCATGGCCTGGTCCAGGTCCAGGGAGGTGGGCGGGTCGATGGTGAAGAAGGGGAGGTCGGTGGCGTCGCGGACGGGGAGCCGGGGGTTGCCCGCGGCGCGGTCCGCGTCGGCGAGGACGTCCGGGGGGAAGGTGTCGGGGAGGGCGAGGGTGGTGCGGAGGTCGCGCAGGGCGGCCCTCAGCGGGTCGGCTGCGCCGGTCATGTGGAGGTGGCGGCGAGGCATGCCCCGAGCGTAGGCCGGGCCCGGGTACGCGGCCTCTTTTGCGCCGAGGCCCCCTCACCCCCGGGGGCGCCCCCGGTCCCGTTCCCTTGGGCCCCGCCCTGCCCCGGCGCCTCCGCCTGGGCCCTGCCCGGGCGCCCCTTGCCCCCCTATCCCTGGGCCCCGCCCCAACTCCCACCCTCTTGCTCCGGGCTCTGCCCCAGTCCCTGGTTCCGGGCTGCGCCCAAGGCCTTCTCCCCCACCCCGCCCCTTCCCGAAAGCCCTGGGCGGGCCGCCTGGTGTTCGGTCCGCAGACCGGTGGTGGGTTGCTCGCGCAGTTCCCCGCGCCCCCAAGAAGGGCACCTACGACGCACCGCACTCCGAAAGGGCCCCCAGTCCCTCACCAGGGGCACGAGGAACTGCGCGACCAGCCACAGACCGCCCGCAGACCAACACCCGGCCAAGCAGGGGCGCGAGGAACTGCGCGAGCAACCCACCACCACCCGCAGACAAACACCGGCCCCTTCAGGGGCGCGAGGAACTGCGCGACCAGCCACAGACCACCCGCAGACCAACACCCGGCCGAACAGGGGCGCGAGGAACTGCGCGAGCAACCCACCACCACCCGCAGACAAACACCGGCCCCCGCACCCCACCCCCAGGGTTTGGGGAAGCGGCTGGGTGGGGGCTTAATCTGGGGGCGGGGCCGTCCCCCTGTTCGCCCATCTTCAAGGAGACCCCCGTGCTCGTCCTGCTCCCCCCCTCCGAAGGAAAGGCCGACGGAGGACGCGGGAACCCCCTCAAGGAGGAGTCGCTGTCGCTCCCCGGCCTGCGTCCCGCCCGCTCCGCCGTCCTCGACGAGCTCGTCGAGCTGTGTCTGGCGGACGAGGACAAGGCCCGCGAGGTCCTCGGCCTCAGCGAGGGCCTGCGCGGCGAGGTCGCCAAGAACGCCGGGCTCCGCACCGCCGGCACCCGCCCCGCCGGCGAGATCTACACCGGCGTCCTCTACGACGCCCTCGGCCTCGCCACCCTCGCCCCCGCCGCCAAGCGCCGCGCCGCGAAGTCGCTGCTGGTCTTCTCGGGGCTGTGGGGCGCCGTCCGCGTCACCGACCGCATCCCCTCGTACCGCTGCTCGATGGGCGTCAAGCTGCCGGGCCTGGGCGCGCTGGGGGCGTACTGGCGCGGCGTCATGGACCCGGTCATGACCGAGGCCGCCGGGACCGGCCTCGTCCTCGACCTGCGCTCCTCCGCGTACGCCGCCGCCTGGAAGCCCACGGGCGAGGTGGCCGGGCGGACCGCGACCGTACGCGTCCTGCACTCCCGGATCGTCGACGGTGTCGAGAAGCGCTCCGTGGTCAGCCACTTCAACAAGGCCACGAAGGGACGGCTGGTGCGCGACCTGCTCGCGGACGGCACCGCCCCCGCCGGCCCGGCGCGGCTCGTGGAGGCCCTGCGCGACCTCGGGTACGTGGTGGAGTGCGCCCCGCCCGCCAAGGGGGGCAAGCCGTGGGCGCTGGACGTGGTCGTGGAGCAGATCCACTAGCCTCCACGGCAACTGTCCCCCGTTGCGCAGGGTGCAACGCTCGTTGCGCCCTGCGACACCCCCCGGCAGGATGCCGGTATGACCTCCGTCCTGGACCTGGCCCCCGTCGTCCCCGTGGTCGTCCTGGACGACGCCGCCGACGCCGTACCCCTCGCGCGGGCCCTCGTCGCGGGCGGGCTGCCGGCGATCGAGGTGACCCTGCGGACGCCCGCCGCGCTCGACGCGCTCCGGGCGATCGCGGACGGCGTGCCCGAGGCCGTGGTCGGGGCCGGGACCGTGGTGTCGGCCGCCGGGGTCGGACGGGCCGCCGCGGCCGGGGCGCGTTTCCTGGTCAGCCCGGGCTGGACCGCCGGCCTCCTCGACGCGATGACCGCCTCCGGGCTGCCGTTCCTGCCCGGGGTCGCCACCGCCTCCGAGGTGGTGGCGCTCCTGGAGCGCGGGATCGACGAGATGAAGTTCTTCCCCGCCGAGGCGGCGGGCGGCACGGCCTACCTCAGATCGCTGGCCGGACCGCTCCCGGCCGCCCGCTTCTGCCCCACCGGCGGCATCTCGCTCGCCTCGGCGCCCGATTACCTGGCGCTGCCGAACGTGCGCTGCGTCGGGGGTACGTGGATGCTGCCCCCCGACGCGGTCGCCGCGCGGGACTGGGCACGGGTGGAGGCGCTGGCGAGGGAGGCGGCGGGGCTGGGGCTGGGGCCGCGGTGAGGGGAGGTCCGGCCGCGACCACGGGGGACGACCGGTTCCGGCCGCGGAACGCGGGTGCCACCCCGGCACGGCCGCGGACCGCGAACCCGCACGGCCCGCGGCCGGCCACCGCACACCTCAGCGCAGATGCGCCGTGTCGTTCAGCAGCCGCACCGACGCGTTGCCGTCCCCGTAGTACGCCACCGCCGACAGCGACGCCGCCGACAGCTCCATCCGGAACAGGGACTCCGGCGGGGCCCCCAGGGCGAGCCGCACCAGCGTCTTGACCGGGGTGACGTGCGTGACCAGCAGGACCGTACGGCCCGCGTAGGCGGTGAGCAGCCGGTCCCGGGCCGCCGAGACGCGCCGCGCCACCGACGCGAAGCTCTCGCCGCCGCCCGTCGGCGCGGCCTTGGGCGAGGCGAGCCAGGCGTCGAGGTCGTCCGGGTGGCGCTCGCGCACCTCCGCGAAGGTGAGCCCCTCCCACGCCCCGAAGTCCGTCTCGCGCAGGCCCTCCTCGATCCGTACGTCCAGACCGAGGCGGCCCGCGACCGCCGCCGCCGTCTCACGGCAGCGCCGCAGCGGGGAGGAGACGACCGCCTGGACGGTGCCCCGGGCCGCGAGCGCCGCCGCGACCTGCTCGGCCTGTCGGCGGCCGGCCGCCGACAGCTCCGGGTCGGTGCCGCCGCTGCCGGAGAACCGCTTCTCGGGAGTGAGCGCCGTCTCGCCGTGCCGGAGCAGGACGAAGGTGGTGGGCGTGCCCAGGTCGGGCGCGCTCCACCCGGCGGCCGGGGCCGCGCTCGCACCGCGGGCGGGGGCCGGGACCGTGGCGACCGCGGCGGCCGGGGCCGCGAGGGCCGCCCGGGCCCGTGCCGCGCCCGCCGCCGCGTCCCCGACGACCCGCGCCGCGTCCGTGTCGGCGGGGCCGGCGGAGAGTGCCGCCGTGGACGCCGACGGCTCCCACTGCCTGCCGCGCTTGCCCGCGTCCATCGCCTCGTTGGCGAGCCGGTCCGCGTGCTTGTTCTTCTCGCGCGGGATCCACTCGTACGTGACCTGCCCGGTCGGCAGGATCCGGGCGGCCTCGGCCGCGAGCGGCTTCATGTCGGGGTGCTTGATCTTCCAGCGGCCCGACATCTGCTCGACGACCAGCTTGGAGTCCATGCGGACCCGCACCTTGGCCGCCGGGTCCAGGGCCTTGGCGGCCTTGAGCCCGGCGATCAGGCCCTTGTACTCGGCGACGTTGTTGGTGGCGACACCGATGTACTCCGCCGCCTCGGCCAGCGTCTCGCCCGTCACCGGGTCCAGGACCACCGCGCCGTACCCGGCCGGCCCCGGGTTGCCCCGGGAGCCGCCGTCGGCCTCGACCACGAACTGCCGCACTACAGGCCCGACTCCGCCGTACGGACCAGGATGCGGTTGCAGTTGCCGCACCGCAGCACGGTGTCCGGGGACGCCGCCTTCACCTCGTTGACCTCGGTGATGTCGAGCTCCAGCCGGCAGCCCTCGCACTTGCGCTGGTAGAGCCGGGCCGCGCCGACGCCGCCCTGCTTCTCGCGCAGCTTGTCGTAGAGCTTCAGCAGGTCGGCCGGGACGACGGCGGCGACGACCTCGCGCTCCTTGGCGACCTCGGCGGCCTCCGCGTCCAGCTGCTGGACGGCGGTGTCGCGGCGGGCCGTGGCGTCGTCGGTCTTCGACTGGACGGAGGAGACCCGCTCGGTCAGCTCGGCGACCCGCTCCTGGGCGGACTCACGGCGCTCCATGACCTCCAGGACCACGTCCTCCAGGTCGCCCTGGCGCTTGGCCAGCGAGGCGATCTCGCGCTGGAGCGACTCCAGGTCCTTGGGCGAGGAGACGGCGCCCGAGTCCAGGCGCTGCTGGTCGCGGGCGGCGCGCTGGCGGACCTGGTCGACGTCCTGCTCGGCCTTGGTCTGCTCGCGGGCGGTGTCGCTCTCCTCGGTCTGCGCGGCGACCAGCAGGTCGCGCAGCTGCGTGAGGTCCTTGGTGAGCGACTCGATCTCGGCGTGCTCGGGCAGCGACGCCCGCTTGTGGGCGAGCTGCGACAGGCGTGCGTCGAGGGCCTGTACGTCGAGGAGGCGGATCTGGTCGGCGGGCGCGGCGTTCAGTTGGGGGCTCCAGAAGAGTGGTGGGATGACCAGGGGTCGGTGACCGTCTTCGAGACGTGGACCCGCAGGTCCCAGCCATGGCGGTCGGAAATCTCGTCGAGCTGTGCGGCGGCCTGCTCGCACCAGGGCCACTCGGTGGCCCAGTGGGCGGCGTCGATCAGGCCCAGCGGGCCGGACGCGGAGGACGCGTGCTGGGTGGCCTCCGACACCGGGTGGTGGCGCAGGTCGGCGGTGAGGAAGGCGTCGGCGCCCGACGCCCGTACGGCGTCGAAGAGGGAGTCGCCCGAGCCGCCGCTGACCGCGACGGTCCGCACCAGGGCCCCGGTGTCGCCCGCGACGCGGATGCCCTGCGCGGTGGCGGGCAGCCGGGCGGCGGCGCGGGCGGCGAACTCGCCCAGCGTCATCGGGTGGTCCAGCTCGCAGACGCGGCCGAGGCCCCGGCGCCCCGAGCGGTCCGTGGCGTCGGGCACGAGCGGCCCGACGACCCGGATGTCCAGGGCGCCCGCGAGGGCGTCGGAGACGCCGGGGTCGGCGGTGTCGGCGTTGGTGTGGGCGACGTGCAGCGCGATGTCGTGCTTGATCAGGGTGTGCACGGCCCGGCCCTTGAAGTGGCCGGCCGCGACCGTCGTCGTCCCGCGCAGATAGAGCGGGTGGTGGGTGACGACCAGGTCGGCGCCGAGCTTCACCGCCTCGTCCACGATCTCCTGGACGGGGTCGACGGCGAACAGCACCCGCCGGACCTCCGCGTCGGGGTCGCCGCAGACGGTGCCGACCGCGTCCCATCCCTCGGCCCGCTCGGGCGGCCAGAGGGCGTCGAGCGCGGCGATGACTTCAGACAGACGGGGCACGGGGACAGGTTACCCGCGCTCCGGGCCCCGCCCACCACGGCTTCCGTCCCATCCGCCCCGGCGAACGCCCCGGGCCCGTCCCGCCCGGCTCGCCCCGCACTGCACATCCCTCGCCCCGTCCACCGGGGAATCGCCCGATGGCCACCCTTTGGTGTGAAGCGAGTGGTCTCGTGTTGTTCGGCAGGAAGTGCGAAAACTAGCTTCTAGGGCCGGAGGTGAGCCATCTCATGACGGCCTTGGCCATCGAGACCGCTGCCGGCGACGGCGACGCGGTCCGGCGGAGCGCGTTCACGATCACCGCTGACGGCTCCTACGCGGCCCGCCTGGTCCGGGCGCCGGGCGGGGGCGACCGCTGGTTCCCCGAGCGGTGGACCCTGGACGGACCCGAGCCGTACGCGGTGCCGCTGCCCGGCAATCAGCCGGAGGACCCGGACGCCTCGGTGCTGCCGATGGGGGACGGGCGGGTGCTGATCCACCGCCGGATCGCCGACCGGGACGCCTTCGCCCTGCTCTACCCCACCGGCCCCGGCACCGGCGAGCTCGCCCTCGGCACGGTCCCGCGCGACCCGGTGCGGGAGCTGGCGCTGCTGCCGCCGTCCCCCAACGGCAGCTGCGCGTACGCCCTGGCGGCCGGGCCCGAGGACAGCACGCTCTGGCTGGTGGCGGGCGGCGCCTTCGGCCCGGAGCCGGTCGCCACCCTCCGGGGCCGCTGCTCGGGCGGTGTCTGGCTGGACCGGACCGGGCGGATGCTCGCGCTCGACCGGGAGCTGGACGGGCGGACCAAGGCGGTCGCGGTGGACCTGGAGCGCGGCGGCGAGGTGACCCCGCTGTTGCAGATCACCGAGGAGAGCGAGGACCGGCTGCTGCTGGCGGACCCGGACACGGGTCTGCTGCTGCTGCGCTCCGACGCGCCCGGCCACGACCGGCTCGGCTGGGGCGTGCTCGGCTCCACCCTGCCGGTCCGCTTCCCCGAGTGCCTGCGGCTCGCGGACGCGGCGGTGACGCCGTTCGCGGTACAGCCCGGGCAGGTGCTGATGCCGGAGAGCTGCGCGGTGGCGCTGCGGATCGACGCGGCGGGGGGCACCTGGCTGGGGGTGTGGCGCCCGGCGGGCCGCCGGCTGCACCAGCTGGCCGCGCCCCCGGGGTGGCTGGCGGGCGCGGGCCTGTGGACGCGCGAGGGGCTGCTGCGGCTGCCGTGTACGACACCGGCCGCGCCCTGCTCGGTGGCCGCGCTCCCGGCCCCGGCGGACCTGCCGCGCCCCGCCCCCGTACCGCTGAAACCGCGGGTCCCACGGCCCGTACCGCTCGCGCAGGCCCCGCTGACCGGGCGTCAGTAGGAGGCGGGCGGCTGGTTAAGATCCACGGCGAACACAACGGACGAGACCACAACGGGGTGACTGCACCACATGTCCGAGACACTGACCGCCGTGTCCGCCGAAGCCACGACGGACGTCGGCGGCCACGGCCGGCACCGGGGCGGACCGGCGGTGACCGAGGAACCGACCGCCGAGGCCCACGGCCGCCACCGGCGGCGCGACGGCGACGGGGGCCGTGACAACGGCTGACGTCGGCGACGACGCGGGAAGGGCCCGGGATCGGTGGATCCCGGGCCCTTTCCGTGTTCCCGTGTTCCCGCGTTCCCGCGGGCCGTTCGGGCGTTCGGGCGTTTGGGCGTTCGGGCGCGCGGTCCCTGGGCCGCTCAGCCGTGTTTGAGGCCGAGGACCTCGGTCGCCGCGAAGGTCTCGTCGGCCGGACGGTCGGCGTAGTACGGGGTGAGCAGCTCGTCCAGTTCGCCGTACGAGAAGGCCTCCTTGGCCGTGTCGAACGTGGCGGCCACCTTCGGGCGCTCCATGATCGCGACCATCCCGCCGTGGACGACCATCAGCTGGCCGGTGACGCGGGCGGCGGCGGGGGACGCCAGATAGCCGACGAGCGGCGCCACGTGCTCGGGCGCCAGCGGGTCGAGCCGCCCCTCCCCCCGATCCCCGCCGCCCGGAGCCGCTGGAATGCCCGCGAAGACGTCCTCGGTCATCCGGGTCCGGGCGCGGGGGCAGATGGCGTTGGCGGTGACGCCGTACTTGGCGAGGGCCAGGGCCGTGGAAGTGGTCAGGCCCACGATGCCGCCCTTGGCGGCGGCGTAGTTGGGCTGGCCCGCGGAGCCCGCGAGGAACGCCTCCGAGGAGGTGTTGACGATCCGGCCGTAGACCGCGTGGCCCGCCGCCTTGGACCGTTCGCGCCAGTGGGCGGCGGCGAAGCGGGTGGTGTTGAAGTGGCCCTTGAGGTGGACGTGGATGACCGCGTCCCACTCCGACTCGGTCATCGAGAAGACCATCCGGTCCCGCAGGATGCCCGCGTTGTTGACCAGGATGTCGAGTTTGCCGTACCGCTCGACCGCCAACGCGACGAGTTCGGCGGCCTGTTGGTGGTCGGCGACGTCCCCGGTGTGGGCGAGGGCCGCGCCGCCCGCCGCGCGGATCTCGGCGGCGACCTCCTCGGCGGGGCCGGCCGAGGCCGCGCCGGTGCCGTCGCGGCCCGGCCGCCCGAGGTCGTTGACGACGACGGACGCGCCCAGCCGGGCCAGTTCCAGGGCCTCGGCCCGGCCCAGGCCCCGTCCGGCGCCGGTGACGATCGCGCTGAGCCCTTCCAGTGGCAGTGCCATCGCTCGACGGTGTCCTTTCAGGGATGGGGTGGATGGGGTGGATTCAGAGGGTGATGCGGTGGATGCGGTGGATTCAGAGGGTGATGCGGTGGATGCGGTGGATTCAGAGGGTGATGCTGGTACGCAGGGCCACGCCGGTGCGCATCTGGTCGAGGGCGTCGTTGATCCCGGCGAGCGGCACCCGGTGGGTGATCAGACCCTCCAGGTCGATCCGGCCCGCCCGCCACAGCGCCACGGCCCGTTCGTAGGAGCGCAGCACGTCCCCGCCGCCGTACAGCGAGGGCAGGATCCGCTTCTCGTCGAAGAACAGCTCGAACATGTTGAGCGGGAAGAAGTCGTCCATGGCGCCCGCGCCGACCACGCACAGGGTGCCGCCGCGCCGGGTCGCGCCGTAGGCGGTGCGGGCGGTGGCGGACTTGCCGACGACCTCGAAGACGTAGTCGAAGCCCTCGCCGCCGGTGACGCGCTGCTTGGCGTCGTCGAGTTCGCTGGGCGCGACGGCCTCGGTCGCCCCGAAGGTGAGCGCGGCCTCGCGCCGGGAGGCGACCGGGTCGACGGCGACGATCTGCGCGGCGCCCTGCACCCGGGCGCCCTGGATGGCGGAGACGCCGACCCCGCCGCAGCCGATCACGGCGACCGACGAACCGGCCTCCACGCGCGCGGTGTTGATGGCCGCGCCCAGGCCGGTGGTCACCCCGCACCCGATGAGCGCGGCGATCTCGTACGGCACGTCGTCGGGGATCGGGACCGCGCACCCGGCGGCGACCACGACCTCCTCGGCGAAGGTGCCGGTGCCCGCGAAGCCGAAGACCTCGGTGCCGGGGCGCCGGAAGTTGGGGGTGCCCGCGTTCATGAATCCGGCGAGGCAGAGGTGGGTCTGGCCGCGTTTGCAGGAGGGGCAGGCACCGCACGCGGGCAGCCAGCACACCAGGACGCGGTCGCCCGGGGCGAGCGAGGTGACGCCGTCGCCGACGTCGAGGATCTCGCCCGCGCCCTCGTGGCCGGGGACGAAGGGGGCGGGCTGCGGGAGTACGCCGGACATGGCGGAGACGTCGGAGTGGCACAGCCCGGTGGCGCGGATACGGATGCGCACCTTCCCGGGGCCGAAGCCCACCGCCTCGACGTCGTCGAGCACATCGAGCTTGTCCTGGCCGATCTCGTGCAGTACGGCTGCGCGCATGGGGCGGCTCCTTGGATCAGGCGGTGGAGACGTGAGGAGACGTGACCTCGGACGTGCCCTCGGACGTGACCGGAGGCGTGCCCGGAGGCGTGACCTCTGACGTACGTGACCTGGGGCGTGGGCGTGGGGCGTGGGCGCCTCAGGCGTGTTCGACGAGCGTGTCGGAGAGGACGGGGGCGTCGTCGCGTTCGACGGCCGTCACCGACACCTGGACGCGGCCCGGCGCGGCCCACATCCGCACGCGCAGGGTCTCGCCCGGATAGACGACCCCGGTGAAGCGGGTGGTGTACGAGCGGACGCGCGCCACCTCGCCGCCGAGCAGCGTGTCGACGACCGCCTTGAGCGTCATGCCGTACGTGCACAGCCCGTGCAGGATCGGCCGGTCGAACCCGGCGAGGGCGGCGAACTCCGGGTCGGCGTGGAGCGGGTTCCAGTCGCCGGAGAGCCGGTAGAGCAGCGCCTGCTCCTCGCGCACCTTCCGCTCCACGGTGCGGTCGGGGGCGCGGTCGGGCTGCTCGGTGCGGGCGGAGGGGCCGCGCTCGCCGCCGAAGCCGCCTTCGCCGCGTACGAAGATCTGGGCGTCGCTGGTCCACAGCGGCCCCTCGTCGTCGGCGGCCTCGGTGCGCAGCACCAGGACGGCGGCCTTGCCCTTGTCGTAGACGGCGGCCACCTTGGAGGTGGAGAGCGCCTTGCCGCGCACGGGGATCGGGCGGTGCAGGACGATGCCCTGGCCGCCGTGGAGCACGGCCGCGAGGTCGATCTCGATGCCGGGCGCGGAGAGGCCGCCGACGACGCCCATGCCGGCGCCGGCGACGGTGGCGAACGAGGGGAGGACGTGCAGCCGCGACTCCAGGGTGTAGCGCAGCTCGTCGGGGTCGGTCGCCGGGACGCCCGCGCCCAGGCCCAGGTGGTAGAGCTGGATGTCCTTGTGATCCCAGACGATCTCGGTGGACCGGGGCTCGGCGGCGAGCGCCTTGGCGACGTCGATGGGCATACGGGTGCTGCTCCTTGGAGGTCCTTGGAGGTGGGAAGACCTCGGCGCGGCCGTCCGCACCGTCGGCCGCGCCGAGGCCGCAGGGGGTGGCTTCGGAGCCGGTTTTAGAACGCGTTCTAGGGTTGGTGGGGCCTATGTATAACGCAGCGGGGGCCAATTGTGAACCGTTCTGACGTTCCGTCAGGGGGGGTGGCGTGGTGTGGTCTGGGCCGGGGTTCGTCTGCGGGTGGGGGTGGGGTGGTGGTTGCTCGCGCAGTTCCCCGCGCCCCTGATGGGCCGGGGGGTCGTCTGCGGGCCGGTGGGGGCTGGTCGCGCAGTTCCCCGCGCCCCTTCAGGGGCCGGGTGTTCAGCTGACGGTTGAGTTGGGTTGCTCGCGCAGTTCCCCGCGCCCCTCAAGGGCGGGCCTGCGGCCCCTGCCCTCTCGGCGCCGGTCATCCCGGCCCCCCAAGGGGCGCGGGGAACTGCGCGAGCAACCACACTCAGCCCGCAGACGAGCGCCGGACGGAAAAGGGCCGCGGGGACGGCCGCGGTGTTCGGCGGCCGGCTGCTGGCGTTCGGCTCGTACGCCGTGATCTCCTACCGGCGGTCCGCGAGGACGGTGTGAGCACGATGAACGGGGAGAACGAGACGGTGGTACGACTTCTGCCGAAGGGCCCGGTGAGGGTGGTGGCCGACGCGCGGGCGACGAAGGGCTGCGACCGCGACGCCGACCTTCCCGGCCCCCCGGCCAGCGCCTACACGCTGCTGCCCTGGCTGCTGATGGGCCTGGGCGCGTTCTCCAGCCTCGTCGACGGCACGACCCCCCACCCGTGGATCGGCGGCGCCGGCCTGCTGGCCTTCACCTCCCTCTACGTCGCCGTCTCCTTCCGCGCTTTCGTCAAGGAGAAGCGCGAGAGCCGCGCCACGCTGGGAATCCTGGGCGCGATGGCCGCGATCACCTACGCCCTGAGCCTCTCCTACGGCGGCACCTGGCTGTTCTTCTTCCCGCTGCTCTCGCTGGCCTGCGGCGCGGTGCTGCGCGAGCGGAAGCTGGGTCTCGCGGTCATGGTGCTGGCGAGCTCGGCGGGCGCCATCTCCGGGATGGAGGCCGGCGAGGTGTGGGACAACGTGACCATCGCGTACGGCACGTTCCTGTCCGGCATGGTCACGGCGGCGGTCCTCTCGCTCTCCCAGACCGTGCGCGAACTGCGCGACACCCGCCAGGAGCTGGCCCGTACCGCCGTGGAGAAGGAACGTCTCCGCTTCTCCCGCGACCTGCACGACCTGCTCGGCCACACGCTCTCGGTGATCGTGGTGAAGTCGGAGGCGGCCCGCCGTCTCGCCCCGCGCGACCTGGACGCCGCGCTGGGCCAGGTCGCCGACATCGAGTCGGTCGGCCGCCAGGCGCTCACCGAGATCCGCGAGGCCGTCACCGGCTACCGCGAGGGCAGCCTCGGCACCGAGCTGGACCGGGCCCGCTCGGCGCTGCTCGCGGCCGAAGTCGAGCCGGTGGTACGCCTGTCGGGACCGCCGCTGCCCTCGCAGGTGGAGGCGCTGCTCGGCTGGGTGGTGCGGGAGGCGGTCACCAACGTCGTCCGGCACAGCGGCGCGACCCGCTGCGAGATCGTGGTCGACGGCGCGCCCGAGCGGGTACGGCTGAAGATCACCGACGACGGGCGCGGCGTACCATCCGTACAGCCCGGAGCTCCCGGTCCGCGGATCGGCGGCAGGATCGGCGGCACGGGTCTGAAGGGTCTCACCGAACGCCTCGCGGCGGCCGGCGGTTCACTCGGCGCGGGTCCCGGGCCGCGCGGCGGCTTCCAGGTGAGCGCCGCGCTCCCGGTCGACCCGGCCGACGCCGCGCTCGAAGCGGAGCTCGGGCGGGGACAGGGGCCGGGAACAGAACACGGGGCCGCCCGCGGATGACGGCCCGCACGATGGGGAGAACGGCATGATCAGAGTCCTGCTCGCCGAGGACCAGGGCATGATGCGGGGCGCGCTGGCGCTGCTGCTCGGCCTGGAGGAGGACATCGAGGTGGTCGCCCAGGTGTCGGCGGGCGACGCGATCGTGTCCACGGCGCTCACCGCCCGCCCCGACGTCGCCCTCCTCGACATCGAACTGCCCGGCCGCAGCGGTCTGGACGCGGCGGCCGACCTGCGCGAGGAGTGCCCGGACTGCCGGGTGCTGATCCTCACCACCTTCGGGCGGCCCGGGTATCTGCGGCGCGCGATGGAGGCGGGCGCGGCGGGGTTCCTGGTGAAGGACGGGCCGGTGGAGGACCTGGCCGAGGCGGTCCGGCGGGTGCTGCGCGGCGAGACGGTGATCGACCCGGCGCTGGCGGCCGCGGCGCTGAGCGCGGGCGCCAACCCGCTGACCGCGCGCGAGCGGGACGTGCTGAACGCGTCGGTGGACGGCGCGACGGTGGCCGACATCGCGGGCAGGCTGCACCTGTCGGAGTCGACGGTGCGCAACTACCTCTCGGCGGCGATCGGCAAGACGAGCACCCGCAACCGCATGGAGGCGGTACGGGCGGCGCGGCAGCAGGGCTGGCTCTGAACCGCTGCCACCCCTCGGGGTTATTTCCCTGGCGTCGCTTCCTGGGGGTTGCTTCCTCGGTGTCACCTCTTCGGCGTCACGTCTTCGACCTCACTTCTTCGGCGCCGTCGTCCTCGGCAGCCACACCAGCGCGACCGCGGTGCTGGCGAGCAGCACGAAGCCGCCGGTGCGGAAGGCGAGCGCGTAGCCCTCGGTGAGCGCTTCGGGCGTCAGGGTGTCGCCGGTACGGGCGGTGGCGACGGTCGACAGGACGGCCAGGCCGAGCGCGCCGCCCATGGTGCGGGAGGTGTTGATGAGCCCGGAGACCAGCCCCGCCTCGCCGGGTGCGGCGCCGGAGGTGGCGAGCGAGGCGAGCGGGGTGGTGGCCAGGCCGGCGCCGGTCATCATCAGCACGCCGGGCACCAGGATCGCCATCCAGTACGGGTCGTGCGCGTGCATCGTGGACTGCCAGCCGAAACCGGCGGCGGCCATCAGCACACCGATGACGGTGAGGTTGCGGGTCCCGGTCACCGGCATCAGCCGGGGTGCGATCTTGGCGCCGAGGACGATGCTCAACGAGCTGGGAACGAGGGCGAGTCCGGCGCCCAGCGGGGTGTAGCCGAGGACGTTCTGCGCGTACAGGGTCATGAAGTACCAGGTGCAGAAGGTGGCCGAGCCGCAGGCGAACATCACGACGTTGGCGGACGACACCGCCCGGATGCGCAGCAGCCGCAGCGGCATCAGCGGCGCCGCCGCGCGGGCCTCGACGGCGAGGAAGGTCCCCAGCAGCGCGAGCCCGCCGAGCAGCGGGGCGAGGGTCTGCGGCGCGGTCCAGCCGGACTGTTCGGTCTGCACGATGCCGTACGCGAGGACGGCGAGCCCGCCGGTGACGGCGACCGCGCCCGGCAGGTCCAGGCGGTTGCGGGTGGCGGCGCGGCTTTCCGTGATCCACAGGGCGGCGCCGGTGAGGACGAGGGCGCCGACGGGCACGTTGATGAGCAGCACCCAGCGCCACGACAGGGTGTCGGTGAGCACCCCGCCGACGAGTCCGCCCGCCGCGCCGCCGCCCGCGCCGACCGCCGCCCAGGTGCCTATGGCCCTGGTACGGGCCGCGCCCTCGGGGACGGCGGCGGTCAGGATGGTGAGCGTGGAGGGCGCGAGCACGGCGGCGCCGAGCCCCTGCACGCCCCGGGCGACCAGCAGCTGCCACCCTTCCTGGGCCAGGCCGCCGGCCAGGCTGGCACCGGTGAACAGGGCGAGGCCGACGAGGAACATGCGCTTGCGTCCGAAGAGGTCCCCGGCGCGGCCGCCCAGGAGCATGAACCCGGCGTACGCGATGGAGTAGGCGTTGACGACCCATTGCAGCCCCGTCGGGCTCATCCCGAGCCCGGTCCGCATCGAGGGGAGGGCCACGTTGACGACGGAGACGTCGAGGACGACGAGGAACTGGCCGGCACAGGCGGCGAGGAGGACGAGCCAGGTGCGGGTGGGGTGGGTGCGGGTGGGTATGGCTGCGGTGTCTGGGGGCGCTTGGACCATGCGGGTCATGGTCGCACGGGGGTGTGATTCCCCACCCCGCCCCTTCCCGA
Source organism: Streptomyces sp. NPDC043908 (assembly GCF_056435525.1). Classification (NCBI taxonomy): domain Bacteria; kingdom Bacillati; phylum Actinomycetota; class Actinomycetes; order Kitasatosporales; family Streptomycetaceae; genus Streptomyces; species Streptomyces sp. NPDC043908. The sequence continues at coordinate 218,340 of NZ_JBWKEI010000010.1, forward strand.
AAGCCCTCTGGCGGGCGGCCAGTTGCGGCTCCGGCCGCGGCCCCTTGCATGGCCGGTGGGCACCCGCGGGCCGGTGGTGGCTGGTCGCGCAGTTCCCCGCGCCCCCTTCAGGATCGGTGCTCGCCTGCGGGCCGGTGGGGGCTCGTCGCGCAGTTCCCCGCGCCCCTAACCGGCCCGGTGGGCACCCGCGGGCCGTAGGTGGCTGAGCGCGCAGTTCCCCGCGCCCCTGACCACCTAGGGGCGCGGGGAACTGCGCGAGCAACCCACCACGGTCCGCAAGCGCAAGGGGACGGGCCTCTGGGGAACCCCGCCGGGGAAAAGGGGACGGGCCTCTGGGGGACCGCGCAGGCGAAAAGGGGACGGGCCTCTGGGGGACCGCGCAGGCGAAAAGGGGCCAGGTCCCTGGGAAACCGCGTCGGCGAAAGGGGACAGGTCCCTGGGGGTCCGCGTCTGCGACCCCTCACGGTCCGTGGGGGGGGGAGGGGGACGGGGCCGAGGTCGGAGCTACTGCGGCCTCCGCAGTAGCGTCACCACCGCCGCCCCGCCCAGCCCCACGTTGTGCGCCAGCCCCACCGTCGCGCCCTCCACCTGCCGGGCCCCCGCCTCGCCCCGCAGCTGGGTCACCAGCTCCCCCACCTGCGCCAGCCCCGTCGCGCCCAGCGGATGCCCCTTGGAGATCAGGCCTCCGGAGGGGTTCACCACCCACCGGCCGCCGTACGTCGTCGCCCCGGACTCCACGAGCTTCCCGGACTCCCCCTCACCGCACATCCCCAGCGCCTCGTACGTCAGCAGCTCGTTGATGGAGAAGCAGTCGTGCAGCTCGACGACGTCGACGTCCTCGATGCCGAGTCCGGCGCGTTCGTACACCGCCGACGCCGCCGCCCGCGACATCCCCGCCCCGACCACGTCGATGCACCGGCCGGACGCGAAGGACTCCTCGGTGTCCGTCGCCATCGCCTGCGCGACGATCTCCACCGCCCGCTCCTCCAGGCCGTGTTCCGCCGCGAACCGCTCGGAGACGACGACGGCCGCCGCCGCCCCGTCCGAGGTGGGCGAGCACTGGAGCCGCGTCAGCGGCCGGTGGACCGGCGGCGAGGCGAGCACCTGGGCCACCGAGTACTCCACCTGGAACTGGGCGTGCGGATTGTGCACCGAGTGCCGGTGGTTCTTGGCGCCGACCGCCGCCAGCTGCGCCTCGGTCGTCCCGTACAGCTCCATGTGCTCGCGCGCCGCGTTGCCGAAGATCTGCGCCGTCGGCGGGGTCGCCTCGAAGCCGTGGGCGGCGGCCATCACGCCGTAGTGTCGGGCGACCGGGGACGTGGCGAAGTCGCCGCCGTCCGCCCCGCCGCCCAGCGCGCCGCGCTTCATCTTCTCGAAGCCCAGCGCCAGTACGCACGCGCTCGCCCCGCCTTCCACCAGTTGCCGTGCCAGCATCAGCGCGCTCGACCCGGTGGCGCAGTTGTTGTTGACGTTGTGGACGGGGACGCCGGTGAGCCCCAGTTCGTACACCGCCCGCTGGCCCGCCGTCGACGGCTGGAAGCAGTAGCCCGCCAGGACCTGCTCCACCTGCCCGTATCCGATCCCGGCGTCCGCGAGCGCGGCCGTCCCCGCCTCGCGTGCCATGTCCCAGTACCGCCACTCCCGCGACTCGGGCTTCACGAAGTCCGTCGTCCCGATCCCGGCCACCAAGCTCTTCATGTACCCGCTCCTTCGGTTCGTTCAGTCTCGCGGCAGGCCGAGGATCCGCTCGGCCACGACGTTGAGCTGGACCTGCGTGGTGCCGCCCGCGATGGTCAGGCAGCGGGACATCAGGAAGCCGTGGACGGCCTGCCCCGCCGGGCCCTCGGCCGTCGCGCCCGCAGGTCCCAGCAGTTCCAGGGCGAGGTCGGCCACCTTCTGCTGGTGGAGCGTCTGGACGAGCTTGCGCACGCTCGCCCCGGCGCCGGGCTCCAGGCCGGACACCTGGAGCAAGGTGGTGCGCAGTCCGACGCAGGCGAGCGCGTGCGCCTCGGCGGCCAGGGCGCCGATCCGGGCGCGGTGGGCGCCGTCGAGTCCGTCCGCGCGGGCGAGCAGCGCCTCCAGACCGGTGTCGAAGGTCAGCTGGTCGGCCATGTGGACGCGTTCGTTGCCGAGGGTGTTGCGGGCGACCCGCCAGCCGTCGCCCGGCTCGCCGACGACCGCGTCCGGCGGCAGGAGCGCCCCGTCGAAGTACACCTCGTTGAAGAGCGCGTCCCCGGTGATCTCCCGGAGGGGCCGGACGTCGATCCCGGGGGTGTTCCTCATGTCGACGAGGAAGTACGTCAGGCCCTGGTGCTTGGGGGCTTCCGGGTCGGTCCGGGCGAGCAGGATCCCGTGGTCCGCCCACTGGGCCGCGCTCGTCCACACCTTCTGGCCGGTGACGCGCCAGCCGTCCCCGGTGCGTTCCGCCCGGGTGCGCAGGCTCGCGAGGTCCGAGCCCGCCTCGGGCTCCGAGAAGAGCTGGCACCACAGCAGGTCCCCGCGCAGGGTCGGCGGCAGGAAGCGCTCCTGCTGCTCCTTCGTGCCGTACGCGAGGAGCGACGGCACCACCCAGGTGCCGATCCCCAGCTCGGCGACCTTCACCCCGGCCGCGCGCAGCTCCTCCTGGACGACGAGCTGTTGCACCGGCCCGGCGCCCAGGCCGTACGGCGGCGGCAGGTGCGGCGCGGCGTATCCGGTGGGGGCGAGGGTGCGCCGGGCGGACGCGGGGTCGAGGCCGCGTACGGACTCGGCGGCCTCGCGCGCCGGGCCGCGGAACTCCTCGGCCTCCTCGGGGAGTTCGAGCCGCAGTTCGCGGCGGGCCCCGGCCCCGGCGAGCCGGACGGCCCGTTGGCGGTGGCTGTCGCCCGGGCCGAGGAGCTGGCGGGCCACCAGGGCGCGGCGCAGATGGAGGTGGGCGTCGTGCTCCCAGGTGAAGCCGGTGCCGCCGAGGATCTGGACGCAGTCCTGGGCGCAGGTGAAGGCCGCGTCCAGAGCCGTGGCCGCCGCCAGGGACGCCACCAGGCCGCGCACCTCGGCCCGCTCCGTCCCGGCCGCCCGCGCCGCGTCCCACACCAGGGCCCGCGCCTGCTCGGTGCGGAGCAGCATGTCGGCGCAGAGGTGCTTGACCGCCTGGAACCGGCCGATGGGCTGCCCGAACTGCTCGCGCGTCCTGGCGTGGGCGACCGCCGTCCGAAGTGCCCAGGCGGCGGTGCCGCAGGCCTCGGCGGCGAAGAGCACGGCCGCCAGGTCGTGGACGAGCGCGGGGTCCACGGCGAGCGCCCGCTCCCGGGGGACGGCGAGGCCGCGGGCGGCGACCTCGGCGGTGGGGCGGGTCGGGTCGGCGCCGGTGTGCGCCCGGATGTCCAGGTCCGCCGCGTCCACCGCCAGCCACACCACCTCCTCGCCCGCCCGCGCGGCCAGGACCAGCAGATCGGCCTGGGCCCCGGCGAGGACGGGCGGCGCGGTCCCGTCGAGCGTCCAGCCGTGCGGACGCGGTACGGCGGTGAGGTCGCCCGGGCCGAGCGCCACGGCCGCTGTCCGCGCCCCGGTCGCGACCGCCTCCACCGCCTCGGTGTGCCCGGCCCGTTCCAGTACCGCCGCGGCGAGCACGCTGGGCAGACAGGGGCCCGGCAGCGCGGCCCGGCCCGCCTCCTCCAGCACCACGGCGAGCTCCACCAGGCCCCCGCCGCCGTACCGCTCGCCCAGGTGGACGCCGAGCAGGCCCTGGGCGGCCAGCGCGTCCCAGTAGGGCGGCCGGGCGGCGGGGGCGCCGTCCGCGTCGAGCAGTTTTCGCACCTCCTCGGGCGGCACCGCCCGCGCGAGGCCGCCCCGTACCGCCTCGGCGAGCGCGCGCTGCTCCCGGGTGATCCCGATGCCCATCCGCACTCCCCCGCCGTGGCCGCCGCTGGAACGGCGACAGAGTAGAACACGTTCCATTCTGACGGAAGGTCAGATCGAGGACGGGATCGGCCGGGGATTAGGATGTGGCGCCCGGCAGCGCGAGCACCGGCCGCCGCATCCCGTAACCCGAGCCCCGCGCCCGACCCCCAGGAGCCCTGCCATGGCGACACCCGAGCCGGAGATCCTCGCCGCCTTCGAGGCCGCGAAGGGGTTCATGCCCGTACGCGAGGGGCTCGCCCTCTACGAGGCGGCCGTCCGGGCGGGCGCGCTGGGCCTGCCGCTCCTGGAGGTCGGCACCTACTGCGGCCGCTCCACCCTGCTGCTCGCGGACGCCGCCCGCGCCACCGGGACCGTCGCAGTCACCGTCGACCACCACCGGGGCAGCGAGGAGCAGCAGCCGGGCTGGGAGTACCACGACCCGTCCGTGGTCGACCCGGAGGTCGGCCTGATGGACACCCTGCCCACCTTCCGCCGCACCCTGCACCGGGCGGGCCTCGAAGAGCACGTGATCGCGGTCGTCGGGCGCTCGCCGCAGGCGGCGCGGGCCTGGGGCGGCCGGGTGGGGCTCGTCTTCATCGACGGCGGCCACACCGACGAGCACGCCACCGGGGACTACGAGGGCTGGGTCCCGCACCTCGCCGAGGGCGGCCTCCTGGTGATCCACGACGTCTTCCCGGACCCGGTCGACGAGTTCACCGGCCAGGCCCCGTACCGCGTCTATCTGCGGGCCCTGGCCTCCGGAGCGTTCAGCGAGGTCTCGGCCACCGACTCGCTGCGCGTCCTGCGCCGCACCGGTGCCGGGGTGTGACGGGACCGACACCCCGGAAGCCGGAGCCACCGGATCCACCGGACAGGCCCTAGCATCACTGCGTGTCGTACGACAGCGAGTCCCCCACCCCGCCCCGGCGCCGGCTGCGCGGCAACCTCGTCATCGTGACCGCCGCGCTGGTCCCGACCGTCCTGGCCGGCTGGCTGGTGTGGCAGGCCATGGACGGTTCCGGCAGCCACGACGACAAGCCGCCGAAGGTGCTGCCGCTGCCCAGCGCGCCCGCCGCCCGGCCCTCGGGCAACGGGGGCGCCGAGCCGCCGGCCGCGACCGTGCCGGCCACCCCGTCACCCTCGGCGCCGGCCTCCTCCCCGGCGTCCCGGCCCACCGGACCGCTCGCGGGGCGGGTCGTGGTGATCGACCCGGGGCACAACCCCGGCAACTTCCAGCACGCCACCGAGATCAACCGCCAGGTCGACATCGGGACCAACAAGAAGGAGTGCGACACCACCGGCACCGACACCAGGGGCGGGTACACCGAGGCCGCGTTCACCCTGGACGTCTCGCACCGGCTGCGGGCGCTTCTGGAGAAGCAGGGCGCGACCGTCACCTTCACCCAGGACGGCGACCGGCCGTTCGGCCCGTGCGTGGACGAGCGCGCGGCGATCGGCAACCGGGCCAGGGCCGACGCGGTCGTCTCGGTGCACGCGGACGGCTCGGCGCAGGGCAACCACGGGTTCCACGTGATCCTGCCCGCGCTCGTGAACGCCGGGAAGGCGAACACCGCCCCGATCGTGGGCCCCTCGCGTGAGCTGGGTGTGAGGATCGCGGGGAAGTTCGTGCACGCCACCAGCATGCCGCCCTCCAACTACGTGGGCGACGGCACCGGGTTGGACGTCCGCAAGGACCTCGGCGGACTCAACCTGTCCACCGTGCCGAAGGTGTTCATCGAGTGCGGGAACATGCGCGATTCCGGGGACGCGGCCCTGCTGGGAGACGCGGGCTGGCGTCAGCGGGCGGCCCAGGGGATCGCGGACGGGATCGGCGACTTCCTGGCGAAGTGAGGGGCGCGCCGACGGGAGCGGTCGGCTGCGGGTCGGTCACGGTCTGAGCACCGAGGGGACTTCCCACCCGGTCAGACGATAGATTCTCCTCCGGGTGGGGAACCACCCCCGTGCTTCGCGCCGTGTGCACGTACACCGGCGGCAGCGATGACCGCCCCGACGAGACGACCCAAAAAGGACTATTACGTGAACATCCGCTCCCTCACGCGAGGCGACGGCGTGGTGATCGGAGCAGCGGTGGTGCTGTTCATCGCCTCGTTCCTCGATCTCTACTCGGTCGACAACGCTTGCGTCGGCACCATCTGCTCCCACGCCAACGTTCCGAACGCGTGGGACGCGCTGGGTCTGCTGATGAGCATGTTCCTCGCCGGCATCATCGGCGCGGTCCTGATCGTCGTGGCCCGCTCGCTGCCGCAGCCGCGGAAGTTCGCCGGGATGGACCTGGGCCAGTTCGGCACCGCCTTCACGATCTTCTCGGCGTGGACGGCGTTCTGGACCATCATCGACATGGACAGCGCCGGCGCCGGCATGATCCTCGGCCTCATCGCCGCGCTGGTGCTCGCCGCGGGCGCCGTGGCCGGCCCGATGGTCGCCGCGCTCAAGGCCCCGCTGATGGGCAGCCCGAGCCCGGCCGTGGCCCCGTACGGCGCCCAGCCCTACGGCAACCAGCCCGCCGGTGGCTACGGCTACCCCGGCGCCCCGCAGCCGCAGCCGTTCGCGCCCCAGGGCGCCGACCAGAGCCAGGGCGGCCAGGCCCCGGCGCCCGCCGCGGCCCAGCAGCAGCCCGCCGCCGGCGGCCCGGCCGGGGACTTCGCCCCGTTCTGGTTCGCCGTCCCGGTGGCCCGCCAGCTGTACCCGGAGGACGGCTCGGCCACGCCGATCGCCGAGCTCGCGCCCGGCACCTGGTACCTCGCGGTGGAGCAGCGCGGCGCGGCCCTGGTCGCGCAGACGCAGGACGGCCGCCGCGGCGTCCTCCAGGACACCACGGGCATCCAGCGCGGCTGACCCCGCGCCCCGGCCCCGGCCCCGGCCGGAGTCCGTACCGCTGAGAACGGCCCCCCGCCCCTTCCGGGGCGGGGGGCCGTTCCCGTACGCTCCCCTGACGATCCGTCAGATACGGGCAGGGGGCGGCGGTATGCGGCTGGGACTCGCACTCGGCTACTGGGGCCGCGGCCCGGACCCCGGACACGTGCGGCTCGCCCAGGAGGCGGAACGCCTCGGGTACACCTCGGTGTGGACGGCCGAGGCCTGGGGGTCGGACGCCTTCACCCCGCTCACCTGGATCGCCGCGCACACCTCGCGGATCCGCCTGGGCACGGCCGTCGCGCAGATGGCGGCCCGCACCCCCACCGCGACCGCGATGCACGCGCTGACCCTCGACCACCTCTCCGGCGGCCGGATGATGCTGGGCCTCGGGCTCTCGGGGCCGCAGGTGGTGGAGGGCTGGTACGGACGGCCCTTCCCCTCCAGCCCGCTGACCGCGACCCGGGAGTACGTGGAGGTGATCCGGCGGGTGCTGCGGCGGGCGGCGCCGGTGGAGCTGGACGGCCGCTTCCACCCGCACCCGTACCGGGGCGCGGACGGCACCGGCCTCGGCAGGCCGCTGAAGCCGATCACGCATCCGCTCCGGGCGGACCTGCCGGTGCTGCTCGGCGCCGAGGGCCCCAAGAACATCGCCCAGACCACCCGGATCGCGGACGGCTGGCTGCCGCTGTACTGGTCGCCGACCCGCCTGGACGCGTACCGGACCCCGCTCGCCGGGGCGCCCGAGGGCTTCACCGTCGCGCCCATGGTCCGCGCCCACGTCTGCGACGACGTGGCCGAGGGGCTGCTGCCGGTGAAGGCGATGCTCGGCTTCTACATCGGCGGCATGGGGCACGCGGCCCGCAACTTCCACGCCGACCTGATGGCGCGGATGGGGTACGAGGCCGAGGCCCGCCGGATCCAGGCGCTGTTCGCCGAGGGCCGCCGCGAGGAGGCGGTGGGGGCGGTGCCGGACGCCTTCGCGGACGAGATCTCGCTGGTCGGGCCGCGCGAGCGGATCGCGGAGCGGCTGGCGGCGTGGCGGACGGGCCCGGTGACGGACCTCCTCGTCATGTCACCGGACCCGACGACCCTGCGCGTCCTGGCGGAGCTGAACGGGACGCCGGACGGCTGACCGCAGGCGGGGCGGGACGCACGACGGTCCGGCCCTCGCCGTGCCCCTCGCCGCCCCGGCCGTCCGTGGCCGGGGTCAGCCGCCGCTGAGCTGCGAGGCCGACGGCACCTGGTCCTTGACCTCCGCGCCGGCGCTCTTGCCCGCGCCCTTCACGCCGTTGATGACGTTCTCGAACATCCCGACGTCCGCGTCGGTGGCGTCGCCCTTGCGGAGCTTGCCGCCGAGGCCCTTGAGGGACTCGATGCCGGAGGTGAGCGGGGCGACGGCCTTGGAGAGGAGGGGGTCGCCCTTGGCGTTGTTCACGGCCGCCTTCAGCCGGTTGTACGTGAAGGCCCCGGCGAGGCCCGCCTTCACCAGGGCGAACGTCCGGCCCTTGGTGCCCTTCTTGAACTTGCCCGCCTTGTACGGCTTCACGATCCACTGGTAGGCGGCGCCCGCCGCGAGGCCCGCGTTGGCGACGAAGCGCGTCTTGGCGAGCTTCTGCTTCTCGAAGGTGCTGGACGGGGAGGCGCTGGCCTCCGCCGCGGTCAGGCTGTTGCGGGCGCTCTTGGATTCGCCTCCGCAGGCGGTCGTCGACACCAGGAGGGCGGTGGAGAGGACGACCGCCGCGAGTATGCGGCGGAGCGGGAGCGTACTGGGCACGGTGACCTCCGGGGACGGGTGCGTCTCCCCCGCAGCGTCACCCACCCGGCGGCACCGGGCCACCCGGCTGACCCATTCGAGTCCGGGGGGCCGCATGGGGTTGTCCGGCCCGGTGTTCGCCTGCGGGTCGTGTGTGGCTGAGCGCGCAGTTCCCCGCGCCCCTAACTGCCTAGGGGCGCGGGGAACTGCGCGAGCAACCCACCACGGTCCGCAGCCGAAAACGGGGTTGGGGGCGCGGGGAACCGCGCGAGCGGCCACCCGCCGCCCGCGGGGGAAACGAGGCCCGACCACCCGCCCACCCCCGAAGGGCCCCGCCCCCGGCGGTTCAGGAAACGGGCGGGGCCGGGGGTGCGCAGCACTGCGGGGACAGGCCGCGCGGGAGGCGGTCGCCGGAGAACACCGCCGTCGTCGCCTCGTCACCCCCCAGCGCCGCCACCGCCAGCAGCAACGACCCCGCCGTCCACGTCGTGAGTTCCTCCGGCCACACCGCCCGGTTGCCCTCGAAGACGTACCCCGTCCAGTACAGGCCGTCCCCGGCCCGCAGGTGCTGGATGGACTGGAGGATCTCCAGGGCGCGGTCCGACTCGCCCACCACCCACAGCGCGAGCGCCAGCTCGCAGCTCTCGCCGCCCGTCACCCACGGGTTGGGCAGCACGCAGCGCACCCCGAGGCCGGGCACCACGAAGTCGTCCCAGCGCGCCTGGATGCGCGCCTTCGCCTCCGCGCCGCTCACCGCGCCCCCGAGCACGGGGTAGTACCAGTCCATCGAGTAGCGCGACTTGTCGAGGAAGCGCTCGGGATGGCGGGCCACCGCGTGCGCGAGCGCGCCCGTGGCCAGCTCCCAGTCCGGCTGCGGCTCCTCCCGCTGCTCCGCGATCGCCAGCGCGCACCGCAGCGCCTGGTGGATCGAGGAGCTGCCGGTGAGCAGCGCGTCGGTGACGGGCGAGCCGTCCTCCTCGCGCTTCCAGCCGATCTGCCCGCCCGGCTGCTGGAGCCTCAGCACGAACTCCACGGCCGCGTACACCACCGGCCACATGCGGTCGAGGAAGGTGTCGTCGCCGGTGGCGAGGTAGTGGTGCCAGACCCCCACCGCCACGTAGGCGACGAAGTTGGTCTCCCGGCCCCGGTCGGTGACCTGTGCGAAGTCCCCGTCGTGGTAGGCCGCGTACCAGGACCCGTCGTCGTTCTGGTGCCGCGTGAGCCACTCGTAGGCGCGCCCCGCCGCCTCGTGCTCGCCGGCCGCGTCCAGGGCCATCGCGGCCTCGGTGTGGTCCCAGGGGTCCAGATGGTGCCCGCGGAACCACGGTATGGCGCCGTCCTCGCGCTGCACGGCCAGGATGCCGGCCACGGTCGCGGTGGCCTGCGCGGCGGTGAGCACCCCCGGCAGGACCAGGTGTTCGGTCCGCTCCGGTGAGGTCACTGGGCGCCGGCCTTGCCGGTCGCGGCGAGCGGGGCCTCGGCGCCGAGCGGGGTCTCGGCGTCCAGCGGGGCGAGGTGCGGCTTCGTCGCGTACGCCACGAAGCTCTTGCCCACGACCGGGTTGAGCGCCTGCTCCGCCAGCCGCGTGACCAGCGGCTTCTTCATGATGTCCCAGACGAGCAGCTTGTGGTACGCCCGTACCGGCAGCGCTGCGTCCTTGCCGTCCCTGCCCACCCCGAACGCGCACTTGAGCCACCAGTACGGCGAGTGCAGGGCGTGCGCGTGGTGCGTGCCGTACGGCTTCAGGCCCGCCTCGCGCATCTTGCCGAGCAGTTCGTCGGCCTTGTAGATGCGGATGTGGCCGCCCTCGACCTCGTGGTACGCGTCGGAGAGCGCCCAGCAGACCTTCTCCGGCCCGTAGCGCGGCACGGTGACCGCGATCCGGCCGCCCGGCCTGAGGACGCGGACCATCTCGGCGAGCACGCCCTTGTCGTCCGGGATGTGCTCCATGACCTCGGAGATGATCACGACGTCGAAGGAGGCGTCAGGGAAGGGCAGGTTGAGCGCGTCGCCCTCCATCGCGGTGGCGGTCGCCCCCTCGGGCGCCTCACCCGCCTCCTTCATCGCCGCGAACCACTTGGCGACCTCGCGGATCTCCTCGCCGTTCTGGTCCAGCGCCACGACCCGCGCGCCGCGCCGGTAGCACTCGAAGGCGTGCCGGCCCGCGCCGCAGCCCAGGTCGAGCACGCGGTCGCCCGGGGCGAGCGGGAAGCGGGAGAAGTCGACGGTCAGCACGGGGTCTGCCCTTTCGGATGGAGAGCTGCGGGGGCCGCGGAGCGGCCGGGGGGTGGGGGCGCGGAGCGGCCGGGGCCGGTGCGGTGCGGGGTCACCCCGCGGGCTTCCTGGCCGCGGAGCGGCCCTTGCCGGCGATCGCGGAGCGATAGAGCTCGGCGGTGCCCTCGGCCGCCCGGGCCCAGGTGAACCGCTCCAGCACCCGCTGCCGTCCGGCCGCGCCGAGCCGGGCCCGCAGCTGCGGGTCGCCCAGCAGCCGTACGAGCGCGGTGGCCAGCGCCTGCGGGTCGCCCGGCGGCACCGCAAGGCACGTCTCGCCGTCCGGCCCGGCCACCTCGGGGATCGCGCCCCCGGTCGTGGCCACCAGCGGGGTGCCCGTCGCCATCGCCTCCGCGGCCGGCAGCGAGAACCCCTCGTACAGCGAGGGCACACAGCTGACCTGCGCGGACCGTACGAGGTCGACGAGCTCCGCGTCGGAGATGCCCTTGACGAAGCGGACCGCGCCGCCGAGTCCGTACTTCTCGATGGCCTGGGCGACCGGCCCGTCCTCGGCGCGCTTGCCGACGACGACGAGGTGCGCCCCGGGGTGCTCGGCGCGCACCTTGGCGAGCGCCTCGACGAGGAAGACCAGCCCCTTGAGCGGGACGTCCGCGCTGGAGGTGGTGACGATCCGGCCGGGCACCTCGGCCACCGAGGGGTCCGGGGACCACAGGCCGGTGTCGGCGCCGATGTGCACGACGGAGACGCGGTCCTCGCGCACCCCGAGGTGTTCGACGATCTCGCGCTGGGAGGAGCCGGACACGGTGAGCACCGACGGCAGCCGCCGCGCGACGCGCTTCTGCATCCGGGTGAAGCCGTACCAGCGGCGCACCGAGGCGCGCCGCTTCCAGTCCCCGGCGGCGTCCAGTTCCAGCTGCCGGTCGACGGTGATGGGGTGGTGGATCGTGGTGACCAGGGGTGCGCCGAGGTCGCCGAGCAGGCCGTAGCCGAGCGTCTGGTTGTCGTGGACGACGTCGAACTCGCCCTTGCGGGCGGCGAGATGGCGCCGGGCCCGCAGCGAGAACGTCAGCGGCTCGGGGAACCCGCCGGTCCACATGGTGGCGACTTCCAGGGCGTCGATCCAGTCCCGGTACTCGTCCTTCCCGGGCGTACGGAACGGGTCCGGCGAGCGGTACAGGTCCAGGCTGGCGAGCTCGGTGAGCGGGACGCCCTCGTCCAGGACGGGGTAGGGCTGCGCGCCGATGACCTCCACGCTGTGCCCGAGGCGGGCGAGTTCGCGGGAGAGGTGGCGTACGTAGACGCCCTGGCCGCCGCAGAACGGATTGCCCTTGTACGTCAGGAGGGCGATCCGCAGCGGGCGGTCACCCGCACGGGCCGGCTCCCCTGTGTGCGGGTTTGCCTCTATGGCCTCTGCGGTCACTCGCGGCCCCTTCATCGCTGCGTTTCGCCGGAGCGTAACCGCTCGCGCTAATCTAGAACAAGTTCCAGACCTGATCCTTCTTGATCTCCGTCCGGAGCCCGGGGAAGCTTTGAATCTACCGGCAGGTAGCGCGCGTGTGAGGGCCGGATCAGGTGATTCGCGCCACCACGGGGGCCCCTGCCATGCTGTGCCCCCGGAAACGGGCCGTCGGGCCCACGGGAGCAGCGGGAATCGGACGACGGAACGGGACAGATGACAGCGGAAGCCAGAGCGGCCATCGCCGCGTCGCCCGTCCTGACCGAGCGCCAGGAGGCGCGCCGCCGCCGCATCCTGCACGCCAGCGCCCAGCTGGCCAGCCGGGGCGGCTTCGACGCGGTGCAGATGCGCGAGGTGGCCGAGGCCGCGGGGGTCGCGCTCGGCACGCTCTACCGCTACTTCCCCTCCAAGATCCATCTGCTGGTCGCCACCATGCAGGACCAGCTCCAGCATCTGCACTCCACGCTCCGCAAGCACCCGCCGTCCGGCGACTCGGCCGCGCAGCGGGTCGCCGAGACGCTGATGCGGGCGTTCCGCGCGCTCCAGCGCGAGCCGCACCTCGCGGACGCGATGGTGCGCGCGCTCACCTTCGCCGACCGCTCGGTCAGCCCCGAGGTGGACACCGTCTCCCGGCAGACCACCGCGATCATCCTGGACGCCATGGGCCTGGACCACCCGAGTCCGCGGCAGCTCTCGGCGGTCCGCGTCATCGAGCACACCTGGCACTCCGCCCTGATCACCTGGCTGTCCGGGCGGGCCTCCATCGCCCAGGTGAAGATCGACATCGAGACGGTGTGCCGGCTGATCGACCTCACGGCCGAGGACGACCTGCCGGTCTGAGCGGACCCGCGGCGCGCGGTCCGCACGGGCACCGACAGCCCCGACCGCTTCCGCGCCGGGTCGGTTCGGCCCGATCCGGCCGTTCTTGCCGGCCCCGCCGGTCCGCCGGTCCCGCCATGTTCGACCCGCCGTGCCCGCTATGGCCCGTTCTGTCGGTGGCAGGGCTCCGCGCCCGGCGCGCAGGTCCGACGCATGCGACCGGCCGTGCCCACTCCGTGCGCCGTACGCGCCCCCATGCCACCCCATGGCCGATTATGCGGCTTCCCCCGTCCCGGCCCCCGGATAGAAATGTTTCGCGTGCCAGTGGAAGGCAACCGGTAGGCGGGGAGCTGGAGGGGGCTGAAACGTGATCCGGGTACTTCTCGTGCACGACGCTTGTCTGATGCGGTCGGCACTGGCCGACCGGCTGGGCCGGGAACCCGGTCTGGAGGTCCACCACGCGCCCTGGCGCAGCGCACCCGCCCGGGCGCGGGTGCTGCGGCCGGATGTGTGCGCCGTGGACCTCGACTGCTCCGACTCGTACGGCATCGCGCCGCTGGGGGAGTTACAGAGCCGGCACAACGGGTCGCGGGGCACCCGGCTCGTCGTGCTGGCCAGCGCCAACCGGCCCGGGCTGCTGCGCCAGGCCGTGGAGGCGCACGCCCTCGGCTACGTCGACAAGGACGCCACACCGGAGCGGCTGATCGGCGCCATAAGACGGGCCGCCGCGGGCCAGCGATTCGTCGACGACGCGCTGGGCTGCGGTTTCCTGCGGGCGGCCGAGATGCCGCTCACCAGACGGGAGTTGAGCGTGCTCTCACTCGCCGCCGAGGGCGCCTCCATCGCGGACATCGCGCACAGTCTCCATCTGTCCAACGGGACCGTGCGGAACTACATGGCGGCGATCACCCGCAAGACCGGCGCCCGCAACCGCGTGGACGCCATCCGCATCTCCCAGGGCGAGGGATGGGTGTAATCCGGTCAGTTCCCGGTAGAACGCGGATCCTCGCAGCAGTTCGTCGTGTGTCCCGCACTCGACCCCCGCGCCGCCCAGCACCAGCACCTGCCGGGCCCGGCGCGCAGAGCCGGTCCGGTGCGCCACGACCACCAGCGCCGTCCCGGGCCGCCGGGCGAACGCCCGCTCGGCGCGTGCCTCGGCCGCCGGGTCGAGATGACAGGTCGCCTCGTCGAGCAGGACCAGGGGCGCGGGGGCCGCGTACGCCCTGGCCAGGGCGATCAACTGCCGTTCACCTGCCGAGAGTTCGGACGGGACCACGGTCGCGTCGAGCCCGCCGAGGCGGTCCACGAGATCGCGGGCGCCCACGGCCGTACAGGCGAGGAGGAGGGCGTCGTCCCCCGGCGGGCCGTCGAGCGGGCCACCGGGCGGGCCACCGGGCGGGCCGTCGGACGCGGTCTCACGGGTCTCCGGGGCCTCTGCCGCCTCCCGGTCCTCCGGATCGTCCGGGCACAGATAGGTGAGGTTGGCGCGGACGGTGTCGGTGAACACATACGCCTGCTGGGGCACCAGGACCCGCGCGCAGCCGCGTAAAACTTCGCCGCGGTCGGGGGCGCGCACGCCCGCCATGAGTTCGGCCAGGGTCGACTTGCCGATGCCGCTGGGACCGACGACCGCGAGATGCCCGCCGTGGGGCACGGTCAGGTCCAGACCGTCGACGACGGGCGCCGCTCCCGGCCCGTACGCGAAGGTCACCCCCCGCAGCCGCACGGCCTCGCCGGGCCCGGGCTCGCCGGCCGGGGGCACGGGCCGCGGCCGCGGGTCCCCGTCCGCCGTCAGCCTGCGCAGCACCACGAACAACCGCGCCCCCGAGGTGCCGAGCCCCTGCATCAGGGACTGGAGGGCGGGGATCAGGGACTGGGTGAGATAGGCGAGGGCGCCCACGAACGCGCCCGGGGTGACGCCGTGGTCCAGCAGCCAGGGGGCCGCCGCGAGCAGCAGCACCACGGTGAGGCGGCCGCCGATCCCGGCCGCGAGGGTGCGCAGCACGCCCCAGCGGGCCAGTGCGCGCGAGGCCTGGAACTCGGCGTCGATCCGCTCCCGTACGTCCGCCGCCACCCGGTCCTGCGCCCCGGCCGCCGTGATGTCGCGCAACCCGCCGACCGCGAGCCCGAGTTCGGCGGCCAGCGCCTCGTCGGCGGCCAGGAACACCTCCTGGCGGCGGGCCAGTGGGCGCAGGGTGACGACGAACAGGGCGAGTCCGGCGGCCAGCGGCAGCGCCACCACCGGCAGCAGCACCGGCGCCAGCGAGAAGAGCCCGATCAGCGCGCCGACCGCCGTGACGACGAAGGTCCGCGACACCATCACCAGACCGGCGAGCGTGTCGCGGGCGATCTCCACCTGGTGGGTAAGCCGGGAGACCGCCGCCCCGTCGGGCGCCCGCAGCGCCCGGCGCACCACCCTGCGTACGAGGTCGTCGCGGACGGGTTCGACGAGCGCGGCCACCGCCAGATGCACCCGGCCGGTGCCGAACGACCCGGCCAGCACGCCGAGCGCGGCGAGCCCGAGCCAGCCGAGACCGGCCCCGGTGTGGCCCGCGAGGAAGCCCCGGTCGAGCGCCCGCGCCAGCGCGTAGCCGAGCAGGAAGGTCTCTCCCGCCTCCAGCGCCGACCAGGCGGCGAGCCGGAGCAGCGCCCGCCACCGGGGGCGTGCGAGCCGCAGCAGGCGCCCCTTCACGCGGCCTCCTCCGCGAACACCGCGCGGTACTCGGGCAGCCGCCACAGCTCCGTGTGCGGGGCGAGCGCGCGCACCCCGCCACCGTCCAGCCAGATCACCAGATCGGCGCGGGCGGCGGTGGTCACCCGGTGGGCAACGATGAGCCGGGTGCCGGGGGTGAGCTCGTCGAGCAGGGCGCGGGAGACCTTCAGCTCGGTGGCGGAGTCCAGGCTGGAGGTGGCGTCGTCGAGGATCAGGAGGCGCCCGCAGTGCGCGAACGCCCGTGCCAGGCCGATGCGTTGGGCCTCGCCGCCGGACATGGGGGCCTCGGCGCAGGGCGTGTCGTAGCCGAGCGGCAGTCTGCGGACGAACTCGTCGGCGCAGGCCGCCCGCGCGGCCGCCCGGACCTCCTCGGGGCCAGGTTCGCCGACGCCGAACGCGATCGTGGCGCCGACGGTGGCGCCGAGGAGCGCGGGGCGGGCGAAGGCGTGGCCGACCTCGCGGCGCAGCGCGTCCCGGGAGAGCTCGGGCAGCGGAACGCCGTCGACCAGGACCGTGCCCCGGTCCGGGTCCGCGAGCCGGCCAGCGACCGCGGCCAGGGCCGTCTTGCCGCTGCCGGACCGCCCGACCACGGCGGCGACCGCCCCGCCGGGCACGTACAGGTCGACCTGGCGCAGCGGTCCGGTGCACACGCTCCGGAACTCCAACGCCCCGGTTCCGTCCGGAAGCCGGCGTGTTCCGTACGTCATGGCGGGCGGGGCGAGTGCCTCGGCCAGGCGGTCGGTGGCGGCGCGGCCGCGCACCAGGGCGTTGAGCTGGCCGACCAGGACGCCGGTGCCGGTGGCGAGGACGGCGTACCGCCAGGCCGCGAGCATCCCGCCGACGCTCAGCGCGCCGTCCGCGAGCCGCAGCCCGGCGACCGCGAGCACGGCGAGCTGGAGCAGTGGCAGCAGGGCGGCGGCCTGGGCGGTGGAGCGGCCGGTGACGCGCCACATGCGGTAGCCCTGGCGGGAGAGTTCGGGCAGCGGGGCGAGGATGCGGGCCGTGTCCCGTTCGGCGGTTCCGGCGGCCGCGATGGTGCGGGCGCCCTCCACCGCCTCGGTGAGCCGCCCGGCGATCTCGCCCTGGGCGCGTAGATAGGCGGCGCCCGCGTCGCCGGAGGCGCGGACGAACACCTTGAGCAGCAGGGCGAGTACGGGCATCCCGGCGAGCAGCGCGAGGGCCGTCCACCCGTCGGTGAGGGCGAGCGCGACCAGGCCGCCGACCGGGGTGATCACCGCGGCGAGCGTGGCGGCGAGCGTGGCGGGCACGGGTCCGGCCTGGGCCGCGTTGCCGACGAGCCGGGCCACCAGGTCGCCTTCGGGCAGGGCCGCGCGCGGCCCGGTGGCGAGGACGTGGCACAGGACCCGGTCGCGTATCCACGCGGTGGTACGGGCGGTTGCGGTGGCGGTGACCAGGCCGTCGAGGGCGCCGAGCAGGACGGTGGCGCCGGTGAGGGCCGCGCACAGCGCGAGCCAGGGCCCGGCGGCCGAGCGGTCCTCGCCGAGCAGCAGGTCGAGGGTGCGGCCGAGCGCCCACGGCAGGGCCAGGCCCGCCCCGGCGAGGGCCGTGGTCAGCAGCAGGACGAGGGCGGCGGGTGCCGCGCCGTACCGAACGGTCTCGCGGAGAAAGGGGCGCTGCGCCAAGGGGCCCTCCGGGGCGCGCACGCCCCGGGCGGAGAGCAGATCCGCCCGGGGCCGCGTCACACAATTGATCGATTTCGATCAAGGTTGATCAGGTGCAACAGGGTTTGATCAGGGTGGTGCGTGTGCTCAGAGGCAGAGCAGGAAGCTGTTCGAGCTGTGCTTGTCACACGCGAGCAGGCTGAGGCTGCTCTGGTCGCCGCCGCCACCGCCGCCACCCGTGGTCTCGGGAGTTTCCATCTTCTGCAGGTCGAGAAGTGTCATCGCCATCTCCTTCTGTCTTGTGGAACTTTCCGTGGGGACGGGTTCACCGTCCGGCCCCTCGCGGGGCCGTCTTGGGGGCCGCCGGAAGTGGCGGCAGGAAGGGCAGCCCCGAGGGGCGCCTTCGGCCGGACGCGGCACCGGGCACGGAGCCCAGGGCGAGCAGAACGCCCGCCGTGCCGGTCGCGAGATCCATGGAGAGCCGCATCATCTGATCGCCGGGAAAGGCCAGTTCGCCCTTGTACGGCACGGCGTACCAGGCGAGCGCCGCGCTCTGGGCGTCCAGGTCGGCGCGTGCGGCGCGGGTGCGGGCGAGGTGCAGCACCATGCCCGCACGGCCGTTGAACAGGCCCGGCTGGGCGTAGTACCGCAGCCGCGCGGTGGGCAGGATCGCGGCCCTGGCCTCGGCGAACTCCTCATCGTGGCGATGCGCCAGATAGTCGTCGAGCACCATGCCGATGCCGACGCCGCCCGCACCGAGGTAGGGCATGATCCGCGTGCCCTCGTCGACCTGGAGGGCGCCGGAGCGGTCGGTGACGCAGCGCGCGAGGTCGCGGCGGAGGAACTCGGCGGCGTGGTCGAGGAGCGCGGGCTCGCCGGTGTGCTCGTAGAGCCGCAGGAAGAGCAGGGCGGGGCCGCTGGCGCCGTGCAGCAGCCCGGCGCGCGGGCGACCCGCGCTCGCGTCGGGCTCCGGCTGTCCGGCGATGATCCAGGCCGCTTCCAGCGCCCGGTCGCGCAGATCGGCCTCGCCGGTGGTGCGGCCGAGTGAGTCGAGGGCGAGCCCGAGTCCGGCGAGGCCACCGTGCAGCCCGGGCGCGAGCCGCTGCCACTTCTCCTCCAGCACCCGGTCGACCAGGTCGAGGGCGCGCTCGGTGTGGCCGAGCCGGTCCAGGACGTACGCGACGCCGCTCAGCCCGTCGTAGAAGCCCAGCGGACAGCCGGCGGGCGGCTGCTCGGTGCGGCGCAGCAGCCACTCCTCGCCGTCCCGGTAGCGGTCGGCGCCGGTGGCGTCCAGGGCATAGAGCACCCCGGCCGCGCCGTGCGCGACCCCGAGACCGCCGCCGTCCGCGAACTGGGCGATGTCACCGGGGAAGAGCCGGTCCTCGCGCTCGGGCGTGGCGGAGGCGAGGATCGCGCGGACCATGGACTCGCGCCCGGCGGGCCACTCGGCGGGCCGCACGGGCAGATAGGGCCGCGGCAGGGGCTCGTCCGTGCCCCGGATGACCCGGACCGCCTCCTCGAAGAAACCTTCCGGCACAGCGGGGAACTGGCTCTTCGCAACCTTGGCCAGATGCGCCGCCTTGTCCTGGTCGACCACGAGCAGCGTCGTCATCGGCACGAACAGGGCGAGCCGCAGACAGGCCAGCGCGTACTGGTCGACCTCGAAGCCCTTGCGGTCGCGCGGGGCCATGAACCCGGGGTGCGCCATCGTCTGCCCCCGGTGCTCCTCGACCGGCACCGCGCCCTCGAAGTCCAGCAGCTGCACGGAGACCTCACGGCCGCCGTCCGCCCCACCCCCGTCCGGGGCCACCATCACGTTGAACATGTGCAGGTCATTGCAGACCAGTCCGCGCGAGTGCACCGCCTGAACCGCCTCTTCCACCGCCCGGTGCACCGAGAGCGCCCAGGCCGTGTACGAGGCCACCGCGTCCGGGTCGGGGTCGACGGCGAGCAGCGGGTGGCGCTCGGCGAAGAACGCGTTCAGCGTGCGCCCCTCCAGGAAGTCCATGACCAGGAAGCGGTGGTCGCCCAGCTCGAACCAGTCGCGCACCTCGGGCGCCACACCGAGCCCCGAGAGGCGCTCCAGAGCCGCCTTCTCCCGCTCCAGGCGGGTCACCGCGTCGCAGCCGTCGCCTGCCAGGCCCGCGTGCGGCCGGGCCTCCTTGAGGACGACCTTGCTGCCGTTGCGCGTATCGGTCCCGGCGTAGACACCGCCGCCGTTGGAAAAGTGCAGGGCCCGCTCGATGCGGTACGGCAGGTCGGCGACCGTCGTCGCGTTGCGCGCCTCCAGCTGGGGCCGCAGGAACGGGGGCAGCGTCACCCATTCGGGCACCTGGAACGCCGGGTCGCGGCGGTCGGGGACCAGCTCGCCCCGGGTGTTCTCGATCGCGGGGACCAGCGCCCCGCCCTCACCGACGCAGTGCCGCTCGACGAACCCCCCGTAACGCACGTACAGCGGACCGGAGTTCCAGCGCAGATCGGTGAGGATGTACGGGCCCGGCTCGCCCTCCAGCAGCTCGCCTAGCTCGGTGAGTATGCGCTCCAGCTCGTCCACTCCGGACGGGTAGATCGTGGCGAACTTCCCGCTGGAGCCGCGCCCGGCGTACTTGGAGTTACGCAGGTGCAGCGGTTGGCGGCCCGGCACGAACTTGAACGGGATGGCTCTGGCGACGCAGTACTCCCACACCTGCGCGGCCATCTTCTCGGCGTTGTCCAGACACGCCGAGACGTGGATCTTCCAGCCCTGGAGGGGGCTGCCCGGGCGCGGCTCGCCCGCCGCGTCCACCGGATTGAAGTGGAGCCAGTCCCCCGAGAGGGTGCTGCGCCACCCCTCGGGGACCGGGCGCTGGGCGGCCTCGAAGAGCGGGACCCGCTCACCGGTCCTGGACGAGGACAAACGGTCCGGAGTCTCGTAGAAATACCTGTCGGCCAGGCAGAAGACCTCGTACCGCTTGTCCATCGCTTCCCCCCTCGGTGGCGTGGCAATGAAGGTGCCACGCCTGCTGGGGCGGGGACAGTCGCATGTGTCATGCGGTCACTGTGCGGTACGCATGCGTCAATTTGTGTTCGAACGAGGTCGGACGCCGTGGGATCCGGGGCGATTCGGCGGGAGTTCGGCCGCGGGCTCGTGGGGGCTGAGCGCGCAGTTCCCCGCGCCTCCGGGCAACCGGGGCGCGGGGAACTATGCGGCCAAGCCACCACCGGCCCGCGGCCGACGGCGGACGCACTCGGCCCTCGGGCCGACGGCGGACGCGCTCACTCCTCGGGAGGGAAGACGGCCTCGCCCGTATCGCGCAGGGTGATGCTGATGGCCTCCACCGGGCACCCCTCCGCCGCGGCGAGCACCTGCTCACTGGCGTCGGCGTCCGGGCTTCGGGGCCGGGACTGGCGAGCCGTGTCCAGCGCGAACGACCCCGGCGCGGTGCCCACGCACATCCCCGACCCGATGCACACGCTCCGGTCGACCTCGACGTGCCAGCGGTCGCCCATCACGCCCCGCCCCCGTACCCGGCCGGGAGGTGGATCATCTTGTGCTCCAGGTACTCGCTCAGCCCCTCGGGCCCGAACTCCCGCCCCAGGCCCGAGTTCTTGTAGCCGCCGAACGGGCCGAACATGTCCAGGCTGAAGGTGTTCACGTTGAACGTCCCCGTGCGCACCCGGCGGGCGAACGCGAGGCCGCGCTCCACGTCACCGGTCCACACGCTGCCGCTGAGGCCGTACTCGGAGTCGTTGGCGATCCGCAGCGCCTCTGCCTCGTCGTCGTACGGCAGCAGGCAGATCACCGGCCCGAAGATCTCCTCGCGGGCGATCCGCATGGAGTTGTCGACGCCGCCGAAGAGCGTCGGCTCGACGTACCAGCCCCGGTCCCGCCCGGCCGGACGGCCGCCGCCCGCCAGGATCTTGGCGCCCTCCTCCTGGCCGATGCGGATGTAGTCGAGCGAGCGCTGCTGCTGGCGCCTGGCGACCAGCGGGCCGACCTGGGTCGCGGGGTCGAGCGGGTCGCCGACGACGAGCTGCCCGGCGGCGGCCGCGAAGGCCTCGGCGAACTCGTCGTAGCGGCTCGCGGGCGCCAGGATGCGGGTCTGGGCGACGCACGCCTGCCCGTTGTTCATCCACGCGGCCGGGACGACCCCGGCGACGGTCGCCTCCAGGTCGGCGTCGGGCAGCACGACCGCGGCGGACTTGCCGCCCAGCTCCAGGGTGACCCGGGTGAGGTTGCGCGCGGCGACCTCCATCACGCGCCGCCCGGCGGCCACCGACCCGGTGAACGACACCTTGTCGACGTCCGGGTGCCCGACCAGGTACTCGCTGACCTCGCGGTCGGCGGGCAGGATCGAGAGCACGCCCTCCGGCAGCCCGGCCTCCCGGGCGATGTCGCCCAATATGTACGCGTCCAGCGGCGTCTCCGGGGACGGCTTGAGCACCACCGCGCACCCGGCGAGCAGCGCGGGCGCGAGTTTGGCGGCGGCCACGAACTGCGGGACGTTCCACGGGACGACGGCCGCGACGACCCCCACGGGTTCGCGCCGCACCAGGATCGGCCCGAGGACGCCGGCGCGCGGCTCCTCGTACGGGAAGTCCCGGGCCACGGTGATCGCCGCGTCCCAGACCATCATCGCGCCGAGCGCCTGCGCGAGGACGCTCCAGGAGTACGGGGAGCCGTTCTGGGCGCTGATGGAGCGGGCGATCTCCTCGTGGCGCAGGGCGATGGCGTCCTTGATACGGGAGACGACCTCGATGCGTTCGGCGAGCGGCAGCCGGGGCCACGGCCCCTCGTCGAAGGCGCGGCGGGCGGTGGCGACCGCGTGGTCGACGTCGGCGCGCGAGCCGTGCGGTACGCGGCCGATGAGCTGTTCGGTGTGCGGGGAGACCACCTCGATGACGTCGGATCCGCGGGGGTCGGTCAGCTTCCCGCCGATGTAGAGCTGTTCGTGTTCGACCAGGTCGTTGGTGGCATGGGTCATGGCTGGGGGCCTCCCGCTCGACCGCCCCGAGGCGGCTCTCCGACGACGTCGCCGACGCCGTCCCTGGCGACATTCCTGACGGCTTATCAGATCTGCCTGAACTGATACCAGTTCCCCTACGAGGAGTCCACGGGCCGGGAAGGGCGACGGACAGGGCTTGAGGACTGACTGAAACACGTTCTACTGTGGGCGGCATGACGCAGGGGACGCGGGGGCGGGCGACGGGGACGGCCGATCACGGCGGGGGCGTCCGGTCCATCGAGGTGCCCATCCCGGACAACCCCCTGGGCCACACGCTGGTGTACGTCGTCGACACCGACCGGGGTCCGGTCCTGGTCGACACCGGCTGGGACGACCCGGCGTCCTGGGACACGCTGACCGAGGGCCTGCGGCGCCTGGGCACGGACGTCGCCGACATCCACGGCGTCGTCCTGACCCACCACCACCCCGACCACCACGGGCTCTCGGGCCGGGTCCGGGAGGCGTCCGGGGCGTGGCTGGCGATGCACGCGGCGGACACGGCGGTCGTACGGCGTACGCGCGAGGCCGAACCGGGCGCCTGGCTGGACTACTTGGCGGCGAAGCTGGCGGCGGTGGGGGCGCCGGAGTCGCACCTCGGGCCGCTGCGGGAGGCGCGGGCGCGCGGTGCGGCACGGGCGCTGCCCGGGCTGCGGGCGGCGCTGCCGGACCGGGAGATCGTCCCCGGCGACCTGCTGCCGCTGCCCGGCCGCCGGCTGCGGGCGGTGTGGACGCCGGGGCACACCCCGGGCCACGTCTGCCTGCACCTGGAGGAGCGCCACCCGTCCGGGCGGCCGGGCCACGGCCGCCTCTTCTCCGGCGACCACCTGCTGCCGGGGATCAGTCCGCACATCGGGCTGTACGAGGACCCCGACGACGCGACGGTGACGGACCCGCTGGGGGATTACGTGTCCTCCCTGGAGCGGGTGGGCCGCCTCGGGGTGGCGGAGGTCCTGCCCGCCCACCAGCACGCGTTCACGGACGCGGCGTCACGGGTCCGCGAACTCCTGGCCCACCACGAGTCACGCCTGACGGGCCTGCTGGCGCTCCTGGCGTCGGAACCGCTCACACCGTGGGAGCTGGCGGTACGGATGGAGTGGAACCGCCCGTGGTCCGAGATCCCGTACGGCTCGCGGAACATCGCGGTGGCGGAGGCGGAGGCGCATGTGCGGCGGCTGGTGAAAGGGGGGAGGGCGGAGCCGATCCCGGGCACGCACCCGGTGTCGTACCGCGCGACATAGCCCCCGGGCCTGCGGCCCCGCCCCCCGGCTACACCGCCACCTGCGCCCCGGCGATGGGTTACCCGCGCAGTTCCCCGCACCCCTCAAAGGCCCTGCCCTCCGGCCCGGCCACCCACCTACGTGGTCACCAGCAGACCGGTGGCCGGCTGGCCGCGCAGTTCCCCGCACCCCTCAAAGGCCCTGGCCTCCGGCCCGGCCACCCACCTACGTGGTCACCAGCAGACCGGTGGCCGGCCGCTCGCGCAGTTCCCCGCGCCCCTCAGAGGCCCTGGCCTCCGGCCCGGCCATCCAGCTACGTGGTCACCTGCAGACCGGTGGTCGGCCGCTCGCGCAGTTCCCCGCGCCCCTGAAAAGCCCTGCCCTCCGGCCCAGCCACCCACCTACGTCGTCACCAGCAGACCGGTGGCCGGCCGCTCGCGCCGTTCCCCGCGCCCCTGAAAAGCCCTGCCCTCCGGCCCGGCCACCCACCTACGTCGTCACCAGCAGACCGGTGATCGGCTGGCCGCGCAGTTCCCCGCGCCCCTGAAGGGGTTCCTCCCGCCACGTGTTCGTCTGCGGACCGTGCTGGGTTGCCCGCGCAGTTCCCCGCGCCCCTGAGGGGGCCGGGTGAACCCTGGAGTTGCAGCGGCCGGAGGTGCCTTGAGGGGCGCGGGGAACTGCGCGATCAGCCCACCACCGACCCGCAGACAGAAGACGGCACCCGGGCCGAACCCGCACCCCCGAACAAAGCGGCCCGGCCACACCCCGTCCCCCAGGGGCGCGGGGAAACTGCGCGACCGGCCCACCACCGACCCGCAGACAAAAAACGAGCCCATCAGGGGCGCGGGGAACTGCGCGGGCAACGGGCAACCCACCACCAACCCGCAGACGAACCCCCGGCCACTCACGCCCCCTCGAACCTCCCCCCCGCCTCAAACGCCGCCCGCCGCGTCACCCGCCGCAACGCCCTCAGCACGGTCGACCCCAGCCCCAGCGTCAGGACCGTGGTCAGTACCGCCCGCCCCAGGTCCCACCCCAGCGACGTCGTCGCGCAGTACGCGGCGAAGCGCAGCAGGTTCTCCCCCAGGGGGTCGCCGGGGTGGAAGGAGATCCCGGACGACATCCCCCCGATGTACGTCCAGCCCTGGAGGTTCATGACCGTGCCGTACGCGAAGGACGCCACGCAGCCGTAGACCGCGAGCAGCGCCAGCTCCCCCCGGCCGCGCAGCCGGTGCGGGCCAGGCAGCAGGCCCGCACCCATCGCGAACCAGCCCATCGCCAGCATCTGGAACGGCATCCAGGGACCGACACCCCCGGTGAGCAGCGCGGACGCGAACATCGTGACCGCGCCCAGCACGAAGCCGAAGCCCGGCCCGAGGACGCGGCCGCTCAGGACCATCAGGAAGAACATCGGCTCCAGGCCCGCCGTACCCGCTCCCAGCGGCCGCAGCGCGGCGCCGACCGCCGCGAGGACGCCGAGCATGGCGACGGCCTTGGCGTCCATCCCGCCGTCCTCGTCCGCGATCGTGGCGACCACCACGCCCACGAGGAGCGGCAGGAGCGCGGCGAAGAGCCAGGGGGCGTCCTGGGAGTGGGCGAGCCCCGAGTCCGCGTCGGCCAGCAGCGGCCAGCCGAAGGCGGCGACCCCGACGAGGCTGATCAGCACGAGGGCGGTGATCCCGCGCGGGCCGAGCCGGACCGCCTTCACCTGGCGGGTCGGGGGCAGGTCACGCGGTGGCGTGGGGGGCAGGTCACGCGGTGGCGCCGTCATGCGAGGGCCTCCCGTACCTGGGTCACCGTGAGCCACGGGTCGGGCGCCAGGACCTTGGCGACCTGGGGGGCGAAGGAGGGCGAGGAGACGACCACGTCGGCGGTCGGGCCGTCCGCGACGACTTCGCCGTCCGCGAGGATCACCACCCGGTGGGCGATCTCGGCGGCCAGCTCCACGTCGTGGGTGGCGAGGACGATCGCGTGGCCCTCGGCGGCGAGGTCGCGCAGGACGTCCGCGAGGCGCGCCTTCGCCGCGTAGTCCAGACCGCGCGTCGGCTCGTCGAGGAGCAGCAGCGGGGGCCGGCCCGTCAGGACGATGGCCAGGGCGAGCGCGAGGCGCTGGCCCTCGGACAGGTCGCGGGGGTGGGTGTCGTCGGGGACGCCGGGGAGCAGGGCGGTGACCAGGTCGCGGCAGGTGCCGGGGGTGGCGTCCGCGTCCGCGTCGGCGGCCGCGCACTCGGCCTCGACCGTGTCCGCGTACAGCAGGTCGCGGGGCTCCTGCGGTACGAGTCCGACCTCGCGGATCAGCTCGCGCGGGGGTGTGCGGTGCGGGGTGCGGCCGTTGACGGTCGCCGTGCCGGTGGTGGGTTCGGTCATGCCGACGAGGGTGGTGAGGAGGGTGGATTTGCCGGCGCCGTTGCGTCCCATGAGGGCGACGGTCTCGCCGGGCGTGACGGTGAGGTCCACATGACGCAGGGCTTCGATACGGCCCCGGCGCACACCCAGACCGCTGACCACGGCGGTCGCCGTCGCCGGGGGCGTGGCGGCGCGGGTGCCCCGGCGCAGACGGGCGAGGGCGGCCCGCAGGCCCGTCGGCTCCAGGGGGCCGTGCGGGGCGTGCGGGCCATGCGGGCGTACGCGGCCTTCGGCCGGCCGCCGGCCGTCCCCCGTCGGCGGCCCCGGGACGTGGGCGGCGAGACTCGCGCGCAGGTCGTGCGCCCGGCGCCGCGCGTCCCGTACCGACAGGGGCAGCGGGCTCCAGCCCGCGAGGCGCCCCAGGGCCACCACCGGCGGATGGACCGGGGACGTGGCCATGATCTCGGCGGGGGTGCCCAGGAGCGGGGGCTCGCCCGCGGCTGCCAGGAGGATCACCCGGTCCGCGTACTGCACGACGCGCTCCAGGCGGTGC
The DNA here is from genome assembly GCF_056435525.1 of Streptomyces sp. NPDC043908. Classification (NCBI taxonomy): domain Bacteria; kingdom Bacillati; phylum Actinomycetota; class Actinomycetes; order Kitasatosporales; family Streptomycetaceae; genus Streptomyces; species Streptomyces sp. NPDC043908. The sequence goes on from NZ_JBWKEI010000010.1 coordinate 244,792, forward strand.
TCCGCCATGAGGACGGTCGTGCCGAGGTCGTGGACGAGGCGTTGGAGGACGGACAGGACCTCCTCGGCCGCCGCCGGGTCCAGCGCGGACGTCGGTTCGTCCAGGACCAGGACCTTGGGGTGCGGGGTCAGGACCGAGCCGATCGCCACGCGCTGCTGCTGGCCACCGGAGAGGGTGGCGATCGGGCGGTCGCGCAGGTCCGCGAGGCCGAGCAGGTCGAGGGTCTCCTCGACGCGGCGGCGCATCACGTGCGGGGCGAGGCCCAGCGACTCCATGCCGTACGCGAGCTCGTCCTCGACCGTGTCGGTGACGAAGTGGGCGAGCGGGTCCTGGCCCACCGTGCCGACCACGTCGGCGAGTTCGCGCGGCTTGTGGGTCCGGGTGTCGCGGCCGTCGACGGTGACCCGGCCGCGCAGGGTGCCGCCGGTGAAGTGCGGGACGAGACCGGAGACCGTCCCCAGGAGCGTGGACTTCCCGACGCCGGAGGGCCCCACCAGCAGGACCAGCTCACCCTCGGGGACGGTGAGGTCGACGTCCCGGATCGTGGGGGCGGGGCGGCCCTCGTACGTGACCGACACCTCGTCGAAGCGGATCATCGGGACTCCTGGGGCTCGGGCGGGGCGGGTGCCGGGTGGGGGGCCGGGGCCGGGTGCGGGGCGGGGGTGACGAAGGCCGGGAGCAGGCCGAGGAGGGTGGCGAGGGCGGGCAGGAGCGGGAGCGTGGGGGCGGTGAGCGGGACCACGCCCGGGTGCAGGGCGTCCGGTGCGTACGTACCCGCCCAGATCATGGCCGCCGCCACCGCCGCGCCGGATCCGGCCACCAGCCAGGCGCGGGCGTCCCAGCGGTCGGGGCGGTAGCGGGTGCGGACGGTGCGGCGGCCGCCCAGGCGCAGGCCGGCGAGCGCCGCGGCGAGCCCGGCGAGCAGCACCGGCAGACCGTAGCGGGCGCCCTCGGCGGCGAGGAGTCCGTACGTACCGGCGCAGACGCCGAGGAGTCCGCCCAGGGTGAGGACGGTGGTGGTGCGGCGGACGGCGGCCGGGACGCGCGCGGTGCGGCCGTAGCCGCGGGCGTCCATCGAGGCGGCGACGGCCACCGAGCGCTCCAGAGCGCCCTCCAGGACCGGCAGCCCGATCTGGAGGACCGCCCGGATCCCGCCGGTGGGACGGCCGCGCAGCCTGCGGGCGGTACGGAGGCGGGCGACGTCGGCGACCATGTTCGGCGCGAACGTCATCGCCACGACCACGGCCACGCCCGCCTCGTACAGCGCGCCCGGCAGGGACTTCAGCAGACGGGCCGGGTTGGCGAGGGCGTTGGCGGCGCCGACGCAGATCAGGAGGGCGGCGAGGCGGGCGCCGTCGTAGAACGCGAAGAGCATGCCCTCGGCGGTGACGCGCCCGCCGACGCGGATGCCCTTGGCCCAGTCGGGCAGGGGCGCCTCGGGGAGCGCGAGAAGGGTGTGGGTGCCGGGGATCGGCGAGCCGAGGGCGATGTTGAAGACGAGCCGGATGGCGACGACGGCGAGGCCGAGCTTGACGAAGGCGGTGTACGAACGGGCCCAGGGCGCGTCGGTGCGCCGCGCCGCGACGACGTAGCCGGCGACGGTGACGAGGAGGGTGAGCAGGAGGGGGTTGCTGGTCCGCGAGGCAGCCGTGGCGAGCCCCAGCGCCCAGAGCCACCAGGCCACGGGATGCAGGACGTTGGCCCGACTCGCGTACGGGGCACGGGACGCACCCGAACGCCCCGGGACGCGTCGCCGCACGGCGACGGACCGCCGGGGCGCCGGCTCTCCGGCCGGATCCGTGCGGGGCCTACCGCGGGGCGGCGCGGGCCGCTCGCGATGGCCGTCGGCGACGGACCGCCGGGGCATCCGGCCTCCGGCGGGCGCGTCCTGCGACTGCGGGGCCGCGGCAGGCACCGGGCCTCCGGCCGGGTCCGTGCAGGGCCTTGCGCGGGGCGGCGTGGGTGGCTCGTGGTGGTCGTCGGCGGTGGACCGCCGGGGCGCCCGGCCCCGGGCGGGCGGGTCCTGCGGCTGCGGGGCCGCGGCAGGCGCCGGGCCTCCGGCCGGGTCCGTGCGGGGACTTGCGCGGGGCGGCGTGGGTGGCTCGTGGTGGTCGTCGGCGGTGGGCATCGGTCGGGTGCGCCGTCAGTTCCGGTGGCGGCGGCGGGACTGCCACAGCGCGGCCGCGGCGACCGCCAGGACCGCCGCCCCGCCCGCCAGCAGGCCCACCGAGGGGCCGCTGTCGGACGTCTTCGGTGCCGCCTTGTGCGTGGTCTTCCCCGACACCTGCTCGCCGCAGCCGGTCCTCGGGTAGCCCGCGATGGCGCACAGCAGGGCCGCGCTGTTGTAGCGCAGCGGCTTGGCCACCGCCGCCAGGGCGTCCGCCGTCGTCGCGTTCTCCGGGACCCGCGCGCACGCCGTACGCGCCGCCGGGGGCGTCTCGCCGCCGGGCGCGTCCTGCGGGGTGCCGAAGTCGAGCGCGAGGGCGACGCGCTTCCTGCCGGGCTCGGCGGGCGTGGCCGCGCACACCTCGGCGAACGTCGGTGCCGAACGCGGCACCGCCGCGTCCTTGGAGTCGGCGCTGACCGCGAAGCGGAAGCCCTGGACGTCACCGTCCGAGGGGTGCGCGGTGGCCGGGCCCTGCGTGGCGTACGTCCACGTCGTGCCCTGCCGCTCCCAGAACGACCAGTAGCGGTACCCGGCGGCCCGGGCGGGCCCCGCCACCGCCCCCGCGCCGAGCGTCAGCACGACGGCGAGGGCGAGGGCGAAGGCGAAGGCGGACCCGGCCGGGACCGGCCGGCGGCTGCGACGGCGGACCGGTGTCACTTCTGCGCGTTCTTCTTGCGCGCGCTGACCAGGAAGCCGACGCCCACGCTGGCGACGAAGAAGACGCCGACGATCCACCACACCGACATGCCGGAGGAGTCGTCCTTCTTGTCGGAGTCGGCGGACTTGGCCGCCTTGCCCGCCTCGGCGGCCGAGGTGCCCGCCGGGGCCGGACCGGTCGCGTTCAGCTGGGCGACCAGGTCGGCGCCGCCGAACTCCCTCGGGTCGGCGCCGGTGGCGTTCGCGGCGAGGACGAGCTGGGCGTAGGCGGCGGGGCCGTTCTCCTTCGCCCAGCCGGACGTGTTCTTCTCCAGCCACTTCAGGGACGCCTCGGCCTGGGCCTTCTGGCCGGAGGCGGCAAGGGCGACGACGGCGTCGGCGGTGTTGCCGTAGTCGGGCTGGCTCTCGGCGCCCGGCATCGCGGAGTTGAGGTGGCCGGTCTTGGCCATGGTCCTGGCCAGGTACGCGGCGCCGTTGTGCGCGGCCTGCTCGGGCGTGGCCGGCTTCTCGCAGGTGGTGCCCTTGGCGTCGGGCTGACCGGCGGTGGCGGCGAGGCCCTTGCCGTACGCGGCGGTGACGGCGGCGGCGCTGGCGTCGGCGTTCGCGTACAGCTTCGCCGTCTTGAGGTCCGGCTGGTACGCGAACGCGCCCGCGCCCGGCGTGCCGTCGCACGGCAGCGCGAAGGTGAGCAGCGCGTCGAGCGGGGACTTGCCGCCCTTGGCGGACTTGGTGTCGGCGGGCTTCTCGCCGGCGGCGGCGAGGGCGCCTATGACCACGGACGTGGAGTTGGCGTCGCTCTTGCCGCCGGGGTTGTAGGACCAGCCGCCGTCGTCGTTCTGGACGGTCTTCAGCCAGGAGACACCCTTCTTCACGGTGTCCGTGTGGTCGCCGAGGGCGACGAGGGCCTGGACGGCGGCGGCGGTGGCGTTGGTGTCGAGGACCGTCTTGGCGTCGCACGGCTTGGCCGCGTCGGGGCGGTACGAGGCGAACCCGCCGGTGTCGCACTGCTGGCCGGTCAGCCAGGTGACCGACTGGGCGGCGGGCTTCACGCCGACCGTGCCTTGGGCGAGCAGGGCGAGCGACTGCCGCCAGACGCCGTCGTACGCCGGGTCCTTCGTCCCGTACAGCCCCGGGGGGAGCGTGCCGTCGGCGAAGGCGGGGGTGGCGGTGGCGGCGGCGCCGCCGAGGACGACGGTGAAGGCGGCGAGCGCTGCGGTGCGGCGGCGTACGGTCATGGGTGGGCGGTGCCTCTCCTGCGGGGGCCGGGCGGCAGGCGGGCGCGGGGGCACGCCGGCTCCGGTCCCGTGTACCTCGACGGGCCGGTCATCGGCGGCTTGCCGGTGACCGTTGAGCCGGTCATGTCCGTCGGGGTGATCCGGCTCGCCGCTCCTTGTTCTTGGGTGGCGGCTCACGGTTGCGGGTCAGCGCCGGATTCGCACCGGCTTCCCCCCATACGGTCATGCACGACGCCTTCACTGTACCGGCCCCCCACACCCCCCACGGGGGGTCCCCCACCGAGCCTTCGCCTGCGGCCCGGCGGGGGCTGGCCGCGCAGTTCCCCGCGCCTCTGGGGGTCGGGGTACCCCGGACCGCGCCGCCCGGCCACTGCGGCTTCACCACGGGACCTCTTTCGCCCGCGGACCGTGCTGGCTCACTCGCGCAGTTCCCCGCGCCCCTAACCACCCAGGGGCGCGGGGAACTGCGCGGCCGGCCCCCACCGGGCCCGCAGGCAAAACACCAGGGGCGCAGGGGCGAAGCCCCAAGAGCCGGCTACAGCCGCTGCAAAATCGTCGCCGTCGCCAACGCACCCCCCGCACACATCGTCACCAACCCCACCTCCCCACCCCCCCGCTCCAGCTCATGCAGCGCCGTCGTCAGCAACCGAGCCCCCGTCGCCCCCACCGGATGCCCCAGCGCAATAGCCCCACCGTTCACGTTCACCTTCTCCAGGTCCTGGTCGAACACCTGCGCCCACGACAGCACCACCGACGCGAACGCCTCGTTGATCTCGACCACGTCGATGTCCCGCAGCGACATCCCCGCCTTCCCCAGCACCGCCCGCGTCGCGTCGATCGGCCCGTCCAGGTGGAAGTGCGGATCGGCGCCCACCACCGCCTGCGCCACGATCCGCGCCCGCGGCCGCAGCTTCAGCGCCCGCGCCATCCGCTTGGACGCCCACATGATCGCCGCCGCCCCGTCGGAGATCTGCGAGGAGTTCCCGGCCGTGTGCACCGCCGTCGGCATCACCGGCTTGAGCCGGGCCAGCGCCTCCATGGACGTGTCCCGCAGCCCCTCGTCCCGGTCCACCAGCCGCCACATCCCCTGCCCGGCCGCTTGCTCCTCCTCCGTCGTCGGCACCTGCACCGCGAACGTCTCCCGCTTGAACCGCTCCTCCGCCCACGCCACCCCCGCCCGCTCCTGCGAGAGCAGCCCGAGCGAGTCGACGCGCTCGCGCGTCAGCCCCCGGTGCCGGGCGATCCGCTCCGCCGCCTCGAACTGGTTCGGCAGGTCCACGTTCCACTCGTCCGGGAACGGCTTGCCCGGCCCGTGCTTGGACCCCGACCCCAGCGGCACCCGCGACATCGCCTCCACCCCGCAGCTGATGCCCACGTCCACCACCCCCGCCGCGATCATGTTCGCGACCATGTGGCTCGCCTGCTGGGAGGAGCCGCACTGGCAGTCGACCGTGGTCGCCGCCGTCTCGTACGGAAGCCCCATCGCCAGCCACGCGTTGCGCGCCGGGTTCATCGACTGCTCGCCGGCGTGCGTGACCGTCCCCCCGACGATCTGCTCCACACAGTCCGCGTGGATGCCGGTGCGCCCCAGCAGCTCGCGGTAGGTCTCGCCGAGCAGATAGGCGGGGTGGAGATTGGCGAGAGCGCCTCCGCGCTTGCCGATCGGCGTGCGTACGGCTTCGACGATGACGGGTTCCGCGGCCATGAGCTCGTCCTCTCCTCAACGACTCCAAGCCCGGCCGCGGGGCCTCCCGGAGCCGCCGCGGACCGAACTAGTACGCGTTCTAGTTCTGCTTGCAGTCTGGTGAGGGCTACCCCCGGTACGCAAGGGTTGTGCACGTACCGCGCGCGCTCCCGCGCGAGAACGAACACCCCCCGCGCCCTTGCGACTTGTAGAACCCGTTACTACCTTTCAGACAATTCTGATGGGTCGTCAGGAACGTGTCCGAACGTGCCGACCGGATGGAGCTGCCGATGCGCTGCCCCCGCCTTCCCGAGGGGTTCGACTTCACCGACCCCGACCTGCTCCAGGACCGCGTCCCGTACCCGGAGTTCGCCGAGGCGCGGCAGACCGCCCCGGTCTTCTGGTGCTCGCAGCCGCACGGTCTCGCCGGCTTCGGTGACGACGGCTACTGGGTGGTGACCCGGCACGCCGACGTCAAATACGTCTCCACCCACCCGGAGCTGTTCTCCTCCACCACCAACACCGCGATCATCCGCTTCAACGAGAACATCACCCGGGACCAGATCGAGGCCCAGCGGCTGATCATGCTGAACATGGACCCGCCGGAACACACCCGCGTCCGCCAGATCGTCCAGCGCGGCTTCACCCCGCGCGCGATCCGCTCGCTGGAATCCGCCCTGCGCGACCGCGCCCGCCGGATCGTCGACACGGCCCTCGCCGCCTCCCGGGGCCGCGACTCCTTCGACTTCGTCACCAACATCGCCGTCGAGCTGCCGCTCCAGGCGATCGCGGAACTCATCGGCGTACCGCAGGAAGACCGTACGAAGATCTTCGACTGGTCCAACAAGATGGCGGCCTACGACGACCCCGAGTACGCCCTCACCGAGGAGATCAGCGCCGAAGCCGCCATGGAGATCGTCAGTTACGCGATGAACCTCGCGGCGGCGCGCAAGGAGTGCCCGGCCAAGGACATCGTCTCCACGCTGGTCGCCGCCGAGGGCGAGGGCAACCTGCTCGCCGACGAGTTCGGCTTCTTCGTCATCCTGCTGGCGGTCGCGGGCAACGAGACCACCCGCAACGCCATCAGCCACGGCATGCACGCGTTCCTCACCCACCCCGACCAGTGGGAACTCTACAAACGCGAGCGCCCCGAGACCGCCGCCGAGGAGATCGTGCGCTGGGCGACACCCGTGGTGTCCTTCCAGCGTACGGCGGTCCAGGACACCGAACTCGGCGGCCAGAAGATCAAGGCGGGCGACCGCGTCGGCCTGTTCTACTCCTCCGCCAACAACGATCCCGAACTCTTCGACGAGCCCGAGCGGTTCGACATCCTCCGCGACCCCAACCCCCACCTCGGCTTCGGCGGCGGAGGCCCCCACTTCTGCCTCGGCAAGTCGCTGGCGGTGCTGGAAATCAACCTGATCTTCAACGCCATCGCGGACGCCCTGCCGAACCTCACCCTCGCGGGCGACCCGCGCCGCCTCCGCTCAGCGTGGCTGAACGGCATCAAGGAGCTTCAGGTCACGCCGTAACGGATCTGACGAACGCGCCGAACGCGGCGGGAGAGAGCGTGATGACCGGGCCGTCCGGGACTTTGGAGTCGCGGACGGCGACGGAGTGGGGGAGGTCTGCGACCTCTATGCAGGAGCCACCCTGGTCGCTGCTGTGCGAGGACTTGCGCCAGGCGGCACCGTGGAGGGTGGCGCACTCGACGCACTCGCCGCCCTGATCACCGCTGTAGCTCGACTTACGCCACTGGGCGGCCAGCTCAGAGTTGTTGCTCCCCATAGCGCTCCTCCATCACCCGCCGGATCAGCTGTGCCGAGTCCCTCAAGGACAGGGCGGCTGCCTGGAGATGATCGTATCGGAGCGAGCAGTCCTTGACAGTCTCTGGATTGGCCGTGGGGTGCCCCATTCCATAGCCCTCCGTGTAGAGAATCGCCGGGTCATCCGAGAAGCGGAACAGGGTGAAAGAGCCTTGCAGCCCGGCATGCGCTCCGACCTCGTACGGGAGCACCTGGACGTTGACGTACCGGTTGCCCTGATAACCCAACAGACGGGCAAGTTGCTCCCGCATCACCGCCCGCCCACCAATGTCCTGGTGCAATGCAGCCTCACTCAGGATCGACCACAACACCGGGGGCACGGCCTTCTCCAGGATTCGCTGGCGAGCGAGCCGGACCGCCGTCCGGTCATCCAAATTGGTGGTGTCCACCGTGCCCAGCACCGCCCGCGCGTACCCCTCCGTCTGAAGCAGCCCATGCACCATGTGCGTCTGGAACGTATAGATCTCGGTCGCCCGAGCCTCCAGCTCGGCCACCTGCTGGAACCACGCCGGAAGCTGGCTCCGCAGGACGAGGGGGAGCAGCCGGGACAGTAACCCGCCCGTGCCGAGCGCCGCGTCCGCGCGCTCGCTGAAGTCCGCCGTCGGCAGCTTTCTCGCTGTCTCGATCTGGCCGATGAGCGAGCCGGTGTACGCGATGATCGCGCCCAGTTGCTTCTGGGTGAGCCCGCCCGCCTCGCGGTAGCGGCGGAGCTCGTATCCGTAGTAGTCGAGCGGCGACGCGCTCGGGTCGAGGACGTTGATGTGGACCACGGCGGGTACCCCCTCGGGCTCAACTCCGCTGACATGTGCGCGGGTTGTATTCGTTTCGTAGCCGAGAGTAGCCAGCGCGCGGGACGCTCGTACCGTGAACGACAATTCCCAGTACGGCATGCGCTTGACGGTCGGTGCGCACTCCGCCCGGCACGTCCGCAGGATCGTCCGTATGCACCTCGACCTCTGGGCCATGTCCGACCTCGTGGACGCGGTCGAACTCGCCGTGACGGAGCTGCTCGCCAATGTGGTGCGGCATGTGCCGGACCGCTACTGCGAGTTGCTGCTCCAACGCCGCCCGCACGGCGTCCGCGTGGAGGTGTCGGATCGCCATCCGCAGCTTCCGCTCCCTCGCGACGCGTCGGAGGAGGACGAGTTCGGGCGCGGGCTCGTACTCCTCGATGCGGTGGTCGACAGGTGGGGGGTGACGCCGGGGCAGGTCACGGTCGGCAAGACGGTCTGGTTCGAGTGCGGCAGCGCACCGGCTGCTGCCCCGGCCCCCGCCACCTCCCCCGTCAACAGGCCGTCGCCCAGAAATTCAGCCCGCGTAGTCGCGGATCACCTTCCGCGCCACCCGTGACCGCGCGCCCGCGAGCTCGCGCCGACGCCGGCGCTCGTGCGCCGACGAGGCAGGGGATGACCTCACCCCTTGATTGCCCGCATGGCGACTGAAATAGTTGTCTGTGCACTGCGTGTCAACGGAATCGGTGGGGGAATGAGCTTCCAGGAGCAGAATCAGCAGCAATCGGGGCAGCTCGCGGTGACCGGGCGGACCCGGCACCGGCGGCTGCGGGAGCAGGGCAGCACGGAGGTGGCCGACCTCGACGCGATCCTGCGCGCCGGGTTCGTCTGCCACCTCGGCGTGGTGGTCGACGGCACGCCGATGGCCGTTCCCACGGTGTACGGCGTGGACTTCGCCACCCGTACCCTCTACGTCCACGGGTCCGTGGCCAGCCGCAGCCTCGTGCAGGCGCCGGACAGCACGGTGTGCGTGACCGTGACGCACATCGACGGGCTCGTCCTCGCCCGGTCGGTCTTCGAGCACGGGGTCAACTACCGCAGCGCGATGGTCTACGGGGTGCCGCGCCCGGTCACGGACGGCGATGAACTCCTGCACGGGCTGCGGATCGTGACCGAGAACTGCGCGCCGGGGCAGTGGGAGTACGCGCGCGAGCCCAGCCGCAAGGAGCTCGCCGCCACCGCGCTGCTCGCGCTGACGCTGGAGGAGGCGTCCGTGAAGACCGCGTCCGGCCCGCCCCAGGACGGGGACGGGCCGGACGGCGAGCTCGGGCTGTGGGCGGGTGTGGTGCCGCTGCGGACCTACTTCGGCGCGCCGGAGCCCGATCCGGCTCTGCCCGCCGGCATCGCGCTGCCGCCCCATGTCGCCGCCCTGGGCCCGGGCGGCTCGGGGAGCTGAACGCCGCGCGGGCCCGCCAGTACGTACACCAGGGCGAAGCCCGCGCCGACGACCGTCGCGCCGCCCACCGCGTCCAGCACCCAGTGGTTGGCGGTGACGACGATCGCGCAGACCGTGAAGAGCGGGTGGAGCAGGCCCAGGACCTTCATCCACAGCTTGGGGGCGACCACCGCGATCACGATCCCGCACCACAGCGACCAGCCGAAGTGCAGCGAGGGCATCGCCGCGTACTGGTTGGTGACCTGCGTCATCGCCCCGTAGTCCGGGTTCGCCAGGTCCTGCGGGCCGTGGACGGTGTCGATGAAGTCCATGCCCGGCATCAGGCGCGGCGGGGCCAGGGGGAAGAACCAGAAGCCGAGCAGGCCGAGGAGCGTGGCGAAGCCGAGGGCCGAGCGGGCCCAGCGGTAGTCCACCGGGCGGCGGACGTACAGCACGGCGAGGATCGCCAGCGGCACGATGAAGTGGAACGTCTCGTAGTAGAAGTCGAAGAACGAGCCGAGCCACTTCACGTGCTGGATCGCGTGGTTGGCCCAGTGCTCGATGTCGATGTGGAGGGCGCGCTCGATGGCCGCGATGGTCCGGCCGTGCGCCTGGGCGGTCTCCCGCCCCGCGGTGGCCTCCAGCCGGATGTGGGAGTACGCGGAGTAGCCGACGCGGATGACGAGGAGTTCCAGGAGCAGGTTGGGGCGGCTGAGCACCCGGCGCCAGAACGGCAGCAGCGGGACGCGGGCCCAGCGCGCGGGGAGGGGGCGCGCGTACGTGGTGGGGACCGGCGTACGGAAGTGCTCGCTGGTGCGCGGCAGGAACGGGACCAGACAGGCCGCCGCCAGCGCGGTCAGCAGCGGAACGTTTTCTCGCAGCGGCTGGAGCAATCCCACGTTGGGCAGCAGCACCGCGCCCGGGAGCGTCATCACCAGGACGACCACGGCGGGCCAGGCGGGCCGGTCGCGCGCCTTGGTCCCGGCCCGGCCGACCATCGCGAGCAGCACCCACAGGAGCTGGTGCTGCCAGGCCGTGGGCGAGACGGCGACCGCGACACAGCCGGTGAGGGCGACCGCGAGCAGTAACTGGCCGTCGCGCGCGTACCGCACGGCCCGGCGCAGCCCGACGACGGTCACGGCGGCGGCGAGGGCGACGAACAGGGCTATCTCCAGCGGGCCTTCGAGGCCGAGGCGGAGCAGGGCCCCGTGCAGGGACTGGTTGGCGAGGCCGTCGGGGCGCGCGCCGAGCCCGGCGCCCGCCACGTGGTGCACCCAGTACGTCCAGGAGTCGTGCGGCATGAACGCCCAGGCCAGGGCGGTCGCGCCGGCGAAGGTGGCGGTGGTGGACAGGGCCGCGGGCCGGCGGCCGGTGAACCACAGCAGCGGAACGAAGAGCAGCACGGTGGGCTGGAGGGCCGCGCCGGCGCCGATGAGCACCCCGGAACAGCGCTCCCCCCGTACGGCGAAGCAGCCGAGCAGGACGAGCAGGACGGGGATGATGCTGGTCTGACCGGTGGTGAGGGCGTTGCGGACCGGCAGCGAGACCATGAGCAGACTGATGGCGACGGGCACGGCCGGCAGCGCGCCGCCGCGCGCCAACGGCCCCGGCGGCGGCCCCGGCAGCGCGCGGACGGCCACGGCGCCGAGCACGGCGACCAGGAGGAGAGTGGACAGCGTCCAGGCCACGCCGAGGGCCTGTTCCGCCGCGTGGGTCAGCGGTTTGAGGACGAGCCCGGCGAAGGGGGTGCCGGTGAAGTCCTCGGTGTCGTACAGGTCGCCGCGCACGTGCAGCACACCGTCGGCTCCGGCGGCGCCCGTCCAGGTCTCCAGGTCGGTGAGCCGTTCCCCGGGTGGGAGCCGCAGGACGTGGGCCATCTGCCGTACCGCGAGAACGGCCGCCAGGAGCCACATGACCACCCGGGCGATGCCCGCCCGGGTGTCGGCCGCGTCCGCGTCCAAGTCCACCGTGCTGCCGCGTCTGCCGTGCTCCGCATTCGCCACGCCCCGCCGAACCTCCCACCGTCTGTCGTTGGCCCGCTGTTCGTCCGCCGCACGGCCCTCGGCCGTGGGGCGGCCTGCCCTCAGAGCCTCGCACCACCCCGTTCAAGAGACTCAGGCAACCCCCACTTCGCCTGACTGTCACCCGTGTTTTGACCGGAATCGCGTCGTCCGGCGTCCACGGCGTACCGGAACCGGACTCGCCGCGACGCCGTCGTAGCTCGCGTCGGCGATCTCGCCGACGCGTGGCGGACGAAAGGCGGGGGCATGCGCGGCAGAGGCACGGGACAGCGGATATGGCTGGTCACGGGGGCGTTGCTGGCGCTGCAACTCGGCTCGCTGGTGTCACCCGCCTACGCCTGCGGGTGCGGCGCGATGGTCCATGGACCGGGCACGCGGCTGGCCGTGCGTCAGGAGACGTCGGCGGTGCGGTGGGACGGACGCGGCGAGCAGATCGTGATGAGTCTCACGGTCGACGGCGACGCCCCGAACGCGGCGTGGATCATGCCGGTGCCGCACCGGGCGACGGTGACGCTCGGCGAACGCGCGCTCTTCTCCGAGCTGGAGCACGCGGTGGCGCCGGTGCACCGGGACCGCCACCACTTCTGGCCGGAGGACGGCGACTGGCCCTTCTCCTCCTCCCACGGCCGCCGCACGGTCGGGGACGGCGCCGCGGCCCCGAGGGCGGCGGCGCCCCCGGTCGGCGTGGTCGGCCGCGAACGCCTCGGCCCCTTCGACGTGGCCCGCCTCACGGCCACGGACCCGGACGCGCTGCGCGACTGGCTGACGGCGAACGGCTTCCGGCTCCCGCCCGCGCTCTCCACCGAGCTGCGGCCGTACGTCGACGCCAAGTGGGAGTACGTGGCGGTCCGCCTCGCCCCCGCGTCCGGGAACGGCCCCCTGCGGGGCACGCTCGACCCCCTGAAGCTGACGTTCGCGAGCGAGCGGCTGGTGTACCCGATGCGGCTGTCCCGCCTGGCGAAGACGGCGCAGTCACTGCGGCTGTACGTGGTCGCGCCGCACCGGATGCAACCGGAGTCGACGATCGGGGGCGGGGCGCTGGAGGTGCTGTATGCGGGACGGGTGCCGGAGGATTCGGCCGCGCTGGGGAGGTTCGGGGCGGGGGCGGAGACCGGGGGCGTGACCGGAACCCCCTACCTGACGGCGCTGAACCAGACGTTCGAGCGCCCGTCGCGGATCACGGGCGACCACGAACTGGTCCGGGCGACGGACGACGCCCCGTTCCAACGGGTGATCTACCGGGACCGGTTGATGCGGGTGGGGGGTGTGCCGGCGTGGTTGGTTTCGGTGGGGGGCGGGGTGGTGGCCGGGGTGACGACGGTACTGCTGCTGCTCACACACCGCACCCGCCACCGCCCGGTCACCCCACCGGCACGGGTGGTGGTGCCGCCGCCGCGGGGGTGAGCTGTGGCGGGGTTGCGGTGACTTGTGGGGATGCCTTCGCCTGCGGGCCGGCGGGTGCCGACCGCGCAGTTCCCCGCGCCCCTGGGGGTCTGCCTTCGCCTGCGGGCCCGGCGGGGGCTGGCCGCGCAGTTCCCCGCGCCCCTGGGGGGTTTGCTTTCGTCTGCGGGCCCGGCGGGGGCTGGCCGCGCAGTTCCCCGCGCCCCTGAAGGGGCCTGCGGCCCCTCCCGGGGCTCCGCCCCGGACCCCGCTCCTCAAACGCCGGAGGGGCTGGAATGCCGTGCCTCGCCGGGGAGGCAGGAGGTGCCTGCTTTTAGGGGCGCGGGGAACTGCGCGACCAGCCACCCACCGGCCCGCAGGTGAACAGGAGGCCGGGGCGAAGCCGCGCGGTGGCCGGGTGGCACGGCTGGGCGCACCCCGTCCTCCTAGGGGCGCGGGGAACTGCGCGACCAGCCACCCACCGGCCCGCAGGTGAACAGAAGGCCGGGGCGAAGCCGCGCGGTGGCCGGGTGGCACGGCTGGGCGCACCCCGTCCTCCTAGGGGCGCGGGGAACTGCGCGAGCGGCCACCCACCGGCCCGCAGGTGAACAGGAGGCCGGGGCGAAGCCGGGGTGGCCGGGTGGCACGGCTGGGCGCGCCTCGTCCGCCTAGGGGCGCGGGGAACTGCGCGAGCAACCCACCACAACCGTCCGACTACATCCAAGGGTCCACACAAACACGCCCGCCCGAGGCCGGAAATCCGGCCCAGGCACGGGCATCCAGGGGCGCGGGGAACTGCGCGAGCAAGCCACCGCGACCGTCCGAGTTCGTCCGGGGGTCCGCCGGGGCCGCGCCCCTGGGGGTTCACCGCAGCCCGGGACGCAGCCTCAGCACCACCCGGTTACAGCTCCAGCATCCGCTCCGTCAGCTCACGGCACTCCCGCAGCGCCAACCGCAACTCCTCCGTGTCGCCCTTCGCGGACAGATCCCGTCGGCGTTCCTTCACGAGTTCCGCGATCCGCGCGGCCGTCTCGCCCAGTACGGCGTCGGCCTCCTCCACCGACTTGCGGGGCTCGTCGACGAACCCCGTCACCGCCCGGTGCAGCCGCAGCGCCCACTTGTCGCGCTCCTCCGTGGGGAGCAGGGCGGACGGCGCGAGTTCGGTCGGCGGAGGCGGCGCGGGCTGCTCGCCCGGCACCATCGCCGTGGCCGAGGCCGACGCGCCCGTGCCCGGCTCGGGGACGCTCAGCCCCGGCTCCGGAGCCCGACCCGCCGCACCGGAACCCGCACCGGACCCCGGCAAACCCGCACCGGACCCCGCACCGGACCCCGGCACACCCGAACCGGAACCCGCGCCGGCATCCCGTATCCCCGGGTCGGACGCCCGTACCGCCGGGGCCACTTGGGGCGCGGCCGGGGCCGCGGCCTCGTCCGGGCCGCCCCGTTCGGGCCGGGGCACCGCCCCCGCACCCGCTGCCGCCGAGTCGTCGTGGTGCCGCATCACACCGCCCCCTTCGCATGGCGCCGCGGCAGAACCGGGCGGCGCGTCGGCTGGGCGTGGCGCGGCCCGGCCGTCAGTAGCTCCTCGAACAGGCTGCGGGCCTCGATGACCGCCTCCCGTATCTCCTCGGTGTCACCGGTGCCCCGCGCCGCGCGGTGCACCCGGCGGTAGCCGTCGAGCTGCCCGGCGTGGTGCACGGACAGCGCCGCGATCTGCTCCTCGTACGCCTTCGCCGCCGGGAAGCCCCGCTCCTCGGCGAGCGCGGCCACCAGCTGGTCGGCCGCCTCGGCGGCCCGCCGCGGCGAGTCGACGAACTGCTCCTGGATGCCCGCCCAGCGGGCGAGGTAGTGCTCGCGGACCTCGGGCGTCAGCGGACGCTCGGAGAGCGCACCGTGCCGCTTCAGCCGCTCGGTGAGTTCGCGTTCGGCGGCCCGGCGGTCCCCGTCGTGCAGGACGACCGCCCGGTCGTATTCGGGACCGAAGCGCTTGCGCAGCCCGCGCCCCCCGGTCGCCGACCCGCGCAGCGCGAACCGGACGACGACGGCGAGCACGGCGAGGGCGAGCACCGCGATCAGGACGACAATCACGATCGTGGACATGTGTGCCTTCCCGGTGAGTTGGTCCTTGTCCGCCGGGTTGCCTGGAATTCGGTGGCCAAACGGTGCCTGCGTCGGGTAGGCAGACGCCATGAGTTGGATCATGAACCGCGAGCCGTACGACTCCCCCGACGCGGCGCTGCTCCGCCGCGAGTACTACGACGAGGTGGCCAGCCGCTGGTACGGCCGCCCGGCCACCGCCGAGGAGATCGAGCAGGGCCTGGCGGACGACGGCGCCGACCGGCTGCGGCCTCCGCTGGGCGACTTCGTGGTCGGCCGCCGCGACGGGGTGGCCGGGGCGTGCGGCGGGGTCCTGCTCTGCGAGACCGCCCCGGTCATCGACGGCTCCGCCCCGGCCACCGCCGAGCTGACCCGCGTCTACGTACGCCCTGACCTGCGCGGCACCGGGGGCGGCGCGGCCCTGCTGACCGCCCTGGAGACGGTCGCGCGCCGGCTGGGCGCGCGCCGCGTGGCCCTGGACACCCGCCACGACCTGGTCGAGGCGCGGGCGCTGTACGCGCGCAACGGCTATCGCGAGATCGATGCCTACGCCCAACGCCCGTACGCGGAACGGTGGTTCGCCAAGGAGTTGTGAGCGCGGGAGCGGCGAGCGCGGGAGGGGCGAGGCCCGGAGCGGGAAGGCGCATCGCGTACCGCCCGAATCGGCCCGCGCGCCACACCAAGCGTCCCGCGCGCCACACGAAGCGCCCCGCGCCCCGCATGCGGCACCCCTCTCACCGCATGTGGTCGCGGTGCGGCCGCGGCCCCCGCGGCAGCTCCCCGTCCGAGCCGGAGAGCTCGGCCGTCAGCTCCTCCACCAGCCTGACCAGGTCGGTCGGGCGGTCCGGGCCCCACCAGTCGCCGAGCAGCTCCGCCAGGGACTCCTCGCGGGCCCGGCCGAGCAGCAGGGCGGTCGCGCGCCCGCTCTCGGTGGCGACCAGCAGCCTCCCCTCGCGGCGGGCCAACCCGCGCTCCTCCAACTGCCGCCCGCCCTCCGTGATCACGGTGAGCGGTACGGGCGTGTGCTCGGCCAGGGCCGCCGGTTCGGCGGAGCCGTGCCGCTGGACGCGCAGCAGCAGCCAGCTCGCGGCGGGTAGCAGATCGAGTCCGGCCCTGGCGGTGATCTTCTCGTAGACCGCGCGCCGGCCCTCACGGGTGCCGAGCACCGACAGCGCCCGCGCGCACTCGTCGTACGACGAACGCTCGACGGGGTTGGACGCCACGGTCTGGCTGGCGTCGGGCGCGGTGACCGCGCCCCGCAGCTTGTCCTCGCGCAGGAACCAGGCGATGGCGAAGGCGAGCAGCGTCACCGGGACCGCGTAGAGGAAGACATCCGTGATCGACTGCGCATACGCGTGCAGCACCGGGGGACGCAACGGCGGCGGCAGTTGGGCGATCGTGCGCGGGTCGGCGGCGAGCTGCGAGGGCCCCGTGCCGGCCGGGAGCTCGCGGCCCGCCAGCGCGTCGGCGAGTTTGCCGTTCAGCCGGTTGGTGAAGATCGTGCCGAAGATCGCCACGCCGAAGGAGGCGCCGATCGAGCGGAAGAAGGTCGCCCCGGAGGTGGCGACGCCCAGGTCGGCGTAGGCCACCGCGTTCTGGACGACCAGGACGAGCACCTGCATCACCAGGCCGAGCCCCGCGCCGAAGACGAAGAAGTACAGGCTCATCTCCCACGTGGAGCTGGCCTCGGTGAGCCGGTGCAGCAGGAGCAGGCCGACGGTGACGATGGCCGTGCCGGCGATCGGGAAGACCTTCCACCGGCCCGTACGCGACACGATCTGGCCGGACACGGTCGAGGTCAGCAGCAGCCCGAACACCATCGGCAGCATGTGCACGCCGGACATGGTGGGGGTGACGCCCTGGACGACCTGGAGGAACGTCGGCAGATAGGTCATCGCGCCGAACATCGCGAAGCCGATGACGAAGCTGATGACGGCGACGAGCGTGAAGGTGCGGATACGGAACAGCTTCAGCGGAAGGACAGGCTCCGCGGCTTTGCGCTCGACGGCGACGAACGCGCCGAGCAGCACCGCCCCGAGCACCGCGAGCCCGATGATCTGCGCCGAGCCCCAGGCCCAGGTGGTACCGCCGAGCGAGGCGACGAGGACCAGGCAGGTGGCGACGGAGGCGATCAGGAAGGTGCCGAGGTAGTCGATGGTGTGGCGGGTGCGGTGGACGGGGATGTGCAGGACCGCCGCGATCACCAGGAGCGCGACGACGCCCACCGGCAGGTTGACGTAGAACACCCAGCGCCAGCTGAGGTGCTGGGTGAAGAGCCCGCCGAGCAGCGGGCCGAGGACGCTGGTCGCGCCGAAGACGGCCCCGAAAAGACCCTGGTACCGGCCGCGTTCGCGGGGCGGGACGAGGTCGCCCACGATCGCCATGGACAGCACCATCAGCCCGCCGCCGCCGAGGCCCTGGAGCGCCCGGAAGGCGATCAACTGCCCCATGTCCTGCGCGATCCCGCACAGCGCCGAGCCGACCAGGAAGATCACGATGGCGGCCTGGAACAGCTTCTTCCTGCCGTACTGGTCACCGAGTTTGCCCCACAGCGGGGTCGCGGCGGTGGAGGCGAGCATGTACGCGGTGACGACCCACGACAGGTGCTCCATCCCGCCGAGCTCGCTGACGATGGTCGGCAGGGCGGTGGAGACGATGGTCTGGTCGAGCGCGGCCAGCAGCATGCCGAGGAGCAGCGCGCCGATGGCGACGAGCACGGTCCGCCGCTCGTGCCCGGCGCCGGGCCCGCCTCCCGGGGAGAGTGCGGTGGGGGCCGTTTCCTGAGCCATGGGCCGCCCCTCTCTGTCGCCGTCCGCGGGCCGCCTCTCTCCATCCTGATAGCAATGTCCGAATATGGCCTGCCGGGCAGCCCGGGGCCGCCTCCGACGCCCCGCCCGGGACCTGCATAATCGCAGGCAGCTCAAGGGGAGGGGACCCAAGATGACGGGACACGCATGTCCTGAATGCGACGCCTACGGCGAGCCCACGGGCAGCCCGAACTGCACGTGCCCGGCACCGGCACCGCCGCAGGACTTCGACCCCCTGCGCATCAGGCCGTACGTAACCCTGACCCCCCTGACCCACCCCCCGGCCACACCCCCGGGGGCGCGGGGAACGGCGCGGCCGTCCACAGACAACCCGCACCCGACGAACCACACCCCGGCCGCACCCTCCAACACGGATCACCCCAACCCCCCAGGGGCGCGGGGAACTGCGCACCCAGCCCACGACAACCGACACCCGACGAACCACGCCAACCCCCCAGGGGCGCGGGGAACTGCGCGCTCAGCCCACGACGACCGGCACCCGACGAACCACGCCCAGTCCCCAGGGGCGCGGGGAACTGCGCGCCCAGCCACACACAACCCGCACCCGACCACCGGCAACGGCAACGGCAACGGCACCCGGAAACGCACCCGCACCCGCACCCGGAACCGCCCCCTCTGGCTCACCCTCGCCGCCGCAGCGATAACCACCACCGCCTTCGCCACGAACGCCCTCCTCGGCGGCGGCGACGGCGACGGCGACGGCGACGAAGCAGGCGCGGCCACCACCGTCAGCACCGCCCCCTACACAGAAGCCACCCCCACCACCTCCTCCGCACCGAGCAGCACCCACACCCCCCGCACCCCCACCGGCACCACCGCCCCCCGCAAGCCCTCCTCCTCCCCCACCCCCACCCGTACGGCCAAGCACCAGCCGACCCCCACCCAGCCCCGCCGCCCCGCCGCACCCGCCGCGACAACCCCGTCCCAGATCACCGGCACCGTCGACACCACCACCACCGCCCCGGCCCCGCCCCCCGCCACCGCCCCCGTACTGCGCCGTGGCGACAGCGGCCCCGAGGTCGCGGAACTCCAGGACCGGCTGGCCCAGTTGACGATCTACAACGGGAGGATCGACGGCCGCTTCAACTCCAAGACGGAGAACGCGGTGCGGACGTACCAGTCGTACATGGGCCTCCAGAGCGACCCCCCGGGCGTCTACGGCCCGGAGACCCGCAGGGCCCTGGAGGCGCAGACCTCCTAGGCGGCCACAAGGCACCCGCCCCCGGGCACCGGGCACGGGCCCCGGACGCCGCCCCCGGGCACCCCCGCACGCCCCCACATCCCCACGCCCCCACGCCTCCCGGTTGGACCATTCCGCCCTTTGTTTTGTATCGTGATGGAACAAAGTGGTTCCGCCCGTATTCCCTGACCGGCGGGCGGAGCCACTTGTCTCCGCTCCCGCACCCAGGAGTCCGCCGATGACGGCCACGCCCACCACCCTCACCGCCCGCGCCCTCCTCCTCGACATGGACGGCACGCTCGTCAACTCCGACGCCGTCGTCGAGCGCTGCTGGCGCCGCTGGGCCGTGGAGCACGGGCTGGACCCCGAGGAGGCGATGAAGGTCGTCCACGGCCGCCAGGGCTACGCCACGATGGCGGTCCTCCTCCCCGACCGCCCGATGGAGCAGAACCTCGCGGACAACCGCGTGATGCTCGCCGAGGAGACGGCCGACACCGACGGCGTCGTCCCTGTCCCGGGCGCCCCCGCCTTCATGGCCTCCCTGGCCGGGCTCCCGCACGCCCTGGTGACCTCGGCGAACGAGCCGCTGGCCCAGGCCCGGATGGGCGCGGCCGGACTGCCGGTGCCGGCCGTACGCGTCACGGCCGAGCACGTCGGCGCGAGCAAGCCGGACCCGGAGGGCTTCCTCAAGGGCGCCGCCGAGCTGGGCTTCGACCCGGCGGACTGCGTCGTCTTCGAGGACTCGCAGGCGGGTATCGAGGCGGGCCTCGCGGCGGGCATGCGGGTCGTGGGCGTGGGCCCCCGGGCGGCGGCCCACCACCCGACGACGCACGTCCCGGACCTGAAGCACGTCACTGTGACGCAGACCCGTACAGGGGAGCTCACCCTCACGATCACGCCGTAGCCGGCGCCCCGGAGGGGCCGTCCCGCAAGGACGCCCCCGGGGGGCGGCACCCCCAGGGGCGCGGGGAACTGCGCGACCAGCCACCACGGCCCGCGGCCAAAAACCACCCGCCCGGCCCCCCGGCCCCGGCCCCCCAGGGACACGCGCCCGTCAGCCAGTGACCGCCTCGAACAGGCTGAACCCCGCCAGCGCGGCCATCAGCGCCGCCGCCACCTTCGTGATCAGCCGCAGCGGTACGTACTTCATCAGCGTGCGCCCGCCCACGATCCCGAGCCCCGCGACCGCCCACAGCGCCAGCACCGCGCCCAGCCCCACCGACAGCGGGCTGTCGTACCGGGCGGCCAGGTTCGCCGTCATGATCTGCGTCAGGTCCCCGAACTCGGCGACCAGGATCAGCATGAACCCCGCCCCGGACACCTTCCAGAACGACTGGTCGGCCGGAGCCCTCACCCCGTCCTCCTCCTCGTCCTTCTTGAAGAGCAGCATCGCCGCGCCCGCGAGGAAGAGGACAACCACGATGGCCTGGAGCAGCCGGTGCGGCAGCAGGGTCAGCACGCTGCCCGCCGCGATGGCGAGCGCCACGTGCAGCAGGAAGGCCGCCGCGACGCCGACGAACACGTACGACGCCTTGTAGCGGGTGCCGAGCATCAGACCCGCGAGCGCGGTCTTGTCGGGAAGCTCGGCGAGGAAGACCACACCGAAGGTGATCGCCAGGACGGTGAAGCTGAACACGGAGAAGTTCCTCAATCGGTCGGGCGCGGCGCGGCCGTACCGAGAGCGTTTCGCGAAAGGGAATCCGGGGTCGCTTCGGCACGGCAGCGCCATGAAGCAATCACGGACATGGACACTGCGGCCGAAGGTCTCGCTGGCGGACCCTCGCGGGCCTGCCTCCGGGCGCCGGCCGGTCGCTCCCTGGGGAGGTTCCAGCAGTATGTCGACGGTCCGGCGAAGAGCTACTCCCCTTCTGCTCGTCCAGGATACGTGACCCCGGCCCGCACCCGGCAGGGACCAAGGTCCCCTCCCACCATCCGGACGCACCGCGCCCGCCGCACCGCGCCCCCCGCACCGCGCGCCTCGCGCCGCGCGCCTCGCGCCGCGCCCGCCGCGTCACCCCTCCCGGTGCACCCTCCCCCGCGCCACCAGCTCCAGCACCACCGAGACCGCCACCGCCTGCACCGCCATCAGCGCGACCAGTACGAACAGCTGCACCGCGCCCGCCTGCACCGGCGACGCCCCGCCGAGCAGCATGCCGACGAACGCGCCGGGCAGCGTGACCAGCCCCACGGTCCGCGTCTGGTCGAGCCCGGGCAGCAGCGCGTCCGATGCGGCGGGCCGGGCCACCTCGAGGCGGGCGTCCCGGTCGGGGAGGCCGAGCGCCATCCCCGCCTCCACCTCCCCGCGCCGCACGGTCAGCTCGTCCAGCGCGCGCCGCCCGCCCAGGACCGTCGCGGTGAGCGCGCCGCCGATGAGGATGCCGGTGACGGGGATGAGCGCGATGCCCCTGACGGGGACGAGCCCGGTGAGCAGGAGCGCGCCGACCACGGGTGCCACCCCGGCGGCGGTCGGCAGCGCGGCCCACCGCCAGGTGGTGTTGGGCGTCAGCCGCCGCCCTGCCGTACGCGCCGCCACCGCGTACATCAGCAGCAGGAAGCAGAGCAGCAGCGGCACGGAGCCGACCACCCAGCGGATCGCGCTCGCCACCGCCGCGAGCTGGACGGCCGCCCGCACCCCCGCGACCAGGATCTCCCGCGCCCGGCCCAGCCGCGCCAGTCCGGCGACACCGGCAGCGACCAGGAGCAGTACGGCGAGAACGACCCCGAGCGTGACATTCACGGGCAGCAGCACGCGCCCACCGTACGCCGGGGAAGGGGCCGGGAAAGGCCTCCGCACCGGGTGGCGCAACCCGGCATACAGGGCGTCAGTTCCCTTGCGGGACAAGGGTGATCAAGGAGGGCGGGAAGCGCCGCGGCCCTTGATGTGACGTGCCCATGTCGTCACTCTGTTACCTGGCGCCCACCTGGCCGAAACCCGGTGCCGCCACGATGACCGGGCCGCGCACCCCCGCGCCCGGCCAAGGTCCCCCCACGTCAAGGGAGTTCGCATGTCAGGTGTCTACGCGCGTCACGCCGCCAGGGTCTCCGCGCTCACCGCCTCCGCCGCCCTGCTCGCCACGGCGGGCCTGCTCGCCGCCCCCGGCGCCCAGGCCGCGCCCCCCGCCCCGGTCAGCGCCGCGACCGCGCGCGGCTATCTCGCCGCCATGCCCGCCACCGCCGAGGGCTCGTCGGACGGCTACAGCCGCTCCAAGTTCCCGCACTGGATCACCCAGTCCGGCACCTGCAACACCCGTGAGGTCGTCCTCAAACGCGACGGCAGCAACGTCACCACGGACTCCAGCTGCGCGGCGACCGGCGGCAGTTGGTACTCCGAATACGACGGCGCCACCTGGACGGCCGCCGCCGACCTCGACATCGACCACGTCGTCCCGCTCGCCGAGGCCTGGCGCTCGGGCGCGAGCTCCTGGACGACCGCGCAGCGCCAGGGCTTCGCCAACGACCTGACCCGGCCGCAGCTGATCGCCGTCACCGACAACGTCAACCAGGCGAAGGGCGACAAGGACCCGGCCGAGTGGCTTCCCTCGCGCACGGCGTACCGCTGCACGTACGCCCGGATGTGGGTGGACGTGAAGCACTACTACAACCTGACCGTCGACTCCGCCGAGAAGTCCGCGCTCCAGTCCGTGCTCAACGGCTGCTGACAGCCCGCGGCCCGGACCGGCGGATCCCCGCACCGGGCCTCCCGCACCGCACCTCCTCCCCCGCCCTCCCCGGCGTCCACCACGGCGCCGGGGAGGGCGGCGGCATGTGCGGACCCCGCGCCGCCACCGGACCACCCCCGTGACCGCGAAGCCCCGTGACCCCGCGCCCCGGCGTGTTTGCCACATGTCCCGTAGGGCCCCCGTAAAGATGAATTCCGGCCAACATCAACCGGAATTGAGTCATCTACTTAAACTTGAACTTGCAAGCACTAGTCAGGTCTACCTAACCTGATGGCTCCACGGCCCCGTCCCCCACACCGAAGGAGCCCGTCCCCCATGGCTTCCCCCACCCTCGTCCCCGCGCTGCCCGTCGAGCGCGCCAAGCCCTACGTCCTGGGCCTCTTCCGCATCGTCACCGGCTTCCTCTTCGCCTGCCACGGCGCCGCCTCGCTCTTCGGCTGGTTCGGCGGCGCGGCCGGGACCGGCGGCACCGTCGCGACCGGCGCCTGGCCCAACTGGTACGCGGCCGTCATCCAGCTCGTCGGCGGTGTGCTGATCATGGCCGGATTCCTCACCCGCCCGGCCGCCTTCCTCTCCTCGGGCTCCATGGCGTACGCCTACTTCGACGTACACCAGTCCAGCGCGCTGCTCCCGCTCCAGAACGGCGGCGAGGCGTCCGCGATGTACGCCTGGGCCTTCCTGCTGCTCGTCTTCACCGGCCCCGGCGCGCTCGCCCTCGACGGGCTGCGCCGCGGCCGCGCCACCGCCGGCGCGCCGAACGCCACCGCCGCCGCGGCCCCTGCGGGCACCGCCCGCTGACGCACCGGCACCCGCGCGGCCGTCCACCGGCCCGCCGGCCGCTTCCCACCCCCGAACGGAATCCCCACGCGCCCCAGGCGTACGCTGTACGGCTGTACAGCGACCCGGCCGCGGACAGCGGCAGCGGGACGCATTCCGTTCGGGGGTCGTGGTGCTGGAGAGTGTGGGGTTGCTGACCGGCAGCCCATGGATTTATGCCGTGGTGACTGTCTCCGTCCTCCTCGACGTGTTCCTCCCCGTCCTGCCCAGCGGGGTCCTGGTGATCACCGCCGCGACCTCGGCGGCGGCCGGGTCGACCACCGCCGCGGGCGCCCCGCACGCCATACGCGACGTCCCCGACCTGCTGCTCCTCGCCGCCTGCGCCGCCGCGGCCTCCGTGCTCGGCGACCTCGTCGCGTATCGCCTCGCCTGGCGCGGCGGGGCGCGGCTGGACCGCGCCATCGCCCGCTCCCGCCGGCTGACCCGCGCACAGGAACGTCTCGGCGCCGCCCTGAGCCGGGGCGGCGGCGCGCTCGTCGTCATCGCCCGGTTCGCCCCGGCGGGCCGGTCCGTCGTCTCGCTCGGCGCGGGCGCGGCGCACCGCACCCCCAAGGAGTTCCTGCCGTGGTCCGCCCTCGCCGGGGTGGCCTGGGCCGGATACAGCGTCGGCCTCGGCTACTTCGGCGGGCGCTGGCTCGGCGCGACCTGGCTGGGCACGGGCATCTCCGTCCTCGCCCTGTTCGCCGCGGGCTCCCTCGCCGCCTACGTCATGCGCCGCCCCGCGCCCGCGGGCGCGCCTACGCCGGCGTCCTGACCGGCACTCCCCGGATCTCCAGGCCCTCCAGCAGCTCGGCCGTGGCCCGCGCTATCGCGTCCACCGCCCGGTCGAAGACCTCCTGGTTGTGGGCGGCCGGCGCCCGGAAGCCGGACACCTTGCGCACGTACTGGAGAGCCGCCGCGCGGATCTCGTCATCGGTGGCCTCCTCGGGGAGGGCCGGCGGCCTGAGTGTCTTGATGCTTCTGCACATGCCTCAAGTGTGACGGGTACCACTGACAACGGTCTCGGTGGACAACGGCCTCGGTAGAGTCACAGGCATGGCGGCAGCAGACGAGGCGAAGGCAGAGCGGGCCGGGGCGCCGGGCACACCGGCGGTGGCGCCGGCACCGGTAGGGCCCACGGAGCCCGTGCGCATCGACAGCTGGATCTGGTCGGTCCGGCTCACCAAGACGCGTTCCCAGGCGGCGACGGCCTGCCGGGCCGGGCACGTCCAGCTCAACGGCGAGCGCGTCAAGCCCGCGCACACCGTGAAGCCGGGTGACGAGGTGCGGCTGCGCCTCGACGGGCGGGAGCGGATCGTCGTGGTCGCCAAGGTCATCCGCAAGCGGGTGGGCGCGGCCGTCGCGGCCGAGACCTACGTCGACAACAGCCCGCCGCCGCCCGCCCGCGCGGACGTGCTGGCCGCCGGCGTCCGCGACCGGGGCATGGGCCGCCCGACCAAGCGGGACCGCCGGGAGATGGAGCGGCTGCGGGGGCTGTAGGGGTTCGCGGAGGTCACAGGGATTCGCGGGGCGCCGGCTCGTACATAACGCGCAGGCCAACTCCCGCCGCCGCGGAGTAGCTTGGAGGGCGCCGGGGGCCAGGGGAGCCCCCGATCCGTCCCCAGAGGAACACGCCATGATCCTGTTGCTTCTCGTCCTGGCGCTGGTCCTGTACGGCTTCGGCTTCAGTCCCGGCGGCGTGGTGGTCTGCGTCGCCGTGGTGGCCGTACTCTTCAGCGCCCGGCGCCGTGGCCGCTCCACGGCACCGTCCGGCGGCTCGTCCGGAGCCGGCCGCGGCACCGACACGGACTACCGGACCTATCGCGCCCGCCGGGACCAGATGGCCCGGTGGGAGCGGCGATACCGCAGAGAGCGGCACATCCGTCTGTTCTCCGCGCGCCGCCCCGACTGACCGAGCGCCACCGGGCGCCGCCGCCCAGCGCGGCGGGCGCCCGGGCACGATCCACGCGCGCGAGGGCCCCGGACCGCTGACGGTCCGGGGCCCTCGCGCATACGGCGCCGGTCAGTGGGCGGGCGCGGCCTTGCCGTCGACGCCCTGGACGCTCGGGACGCCCTGGACGCTTTCGGCGGTGTCGGCCGGTGTGCCCGTGCCCCCGCGTTCGGCCCGGGCGGGCCCGGGCACCAGGAGCCGTTCGGCGAGGTGGCCGAAGACCAGTCCGAAGCCGGTCCACAAGGTGGCCTGGATGGCGAGCGCGGCCAGGCGGAACTTCCACAGCAGCATCGCCGGGAAGTCCTTGGGCACCTCGTTGACGGCGGGCAGGAACGCGTACGCGAGCCCCACGGCGACGAGGAAGGCGGCCGAGGCGGCGACGGTGGCGTTCCAGTTGCCCAGGCGCGGCGCGAGCCGTCTGCCGAGGAGTACGGCGGCGACGGCGAGCAGCACGCTCAGGGCGATCATCAGGAAGTACAGGGCGGTGCGTTTGCCGATGGTGTCGGGGTCGCCGACGGACGGCGGGTTCGCCGGGTACTTCAGGAACGGGACGACGTAGACGGTCAGGAGGGCCCCGAGCGAGACGAACGCCGCCGTGGCGCGCGGACCGAACCGGCCGATACGGCCGAGCGCGACGCAGAACGCGAGCGCGGCGATACCGCCGATGGCCACGCCGAACACGAGCACACCGGTGGCGAGGCCGCCGGTGGCCTGGAGGGTGCGGCTGAACACCTCTTCGCCGTGCTCGTGGGCGTGCGCCTCCTCGAAGTCGATCGCCGCGTCCACCCGGGGCTCACCCAGGAGGTACGCCACGACGAGCGCCAGGGCGCCCGCCGCGAGTCCGGCGATCATGCCCCGCACCAGCAGGGCTCTGACGGACAGGGAGTTCACGTGTGGTTCCCCTGGTCTCAGTGGCAGGGGAAGCCGAGCAGGTGGCGTCCGTCGTGCAGCCACTCGTGGACGTTCTCGCCGGAGAAGACGCTGGTGGCGCCCTGCTCGGAGCCGACGAAGTAGAGCAGCACCAGCATCAGGATGCCGAAGAAGAGGGCCCAGGGAGCGATGGCCTTGAGCGAGATGGGGGTGATGGCCGGCGTTGCTTCGGCGCTGGGCGCAGGGGCGGAGAGAGCCACGGCAGAACCTCCTGGGGAACACGCGTCCCGGTCATTGGTGCCTTTGTCGACGGTGGTGGGTCTGACTTCCCCGTCCGCGCCCCCTGTTGGGGGCCGGCCGGGTTCACAGTGGCGCGACCGTGCCGGAATCTCACCGGGCTTCCTTCACACCGTCTTTATGTCGACGAGACCGTACCGCGTGGCGGACCGCGCCGCTACGGCGCGCGGGGGCGCGGCCCCCGCGCCGCGTGCCTGAACGGCCGTGCTCTGCTTGTCCCATGACCGTACGCGTGATGTTGATCTCACCCCCGGCCGACCGCTACGCGCGCGAGGCGAGAGTCGGCGACGACGCGGCCTGTCCGGACGAGGACGCGCTGCGCCGGGTCAAGGACGCGGTGGCGGCGCTGCCGGTGCCGGCCCGCCGGCTGAAACCGCCCTCCTCCCGCTACGTGTTGGCGGACGGCCTGCCCACCGGCGACGAACCGGCCCTGGCCGACTGGGACCTGGGCACCTGGCGGGGGCGGCGCCTCGACGAGCTGAGCGCCGAGGAGCCGACGGGGGTACGGGCCTGGCTCACCGATCCGGCGGCGGCGCCGCACGGCGGGGAGAGCCTGCTCGCGCTGGTCGCGCGCGTGGGCGCGTGGCTGGACACGCTGCCCGCGGCGGGCGGGCGCGTCCTCGCGGTCGCCTCCCCGGCGGTGGTCCGCGCGGCCGTCACCCACGCCCTGGTCCTGCCCCCCGCCTCGTTCTGGCGGCTGGACGTGGCCCCGCTGACCCTGACCGAACTCTCGGGCCGCTCGGGCCGCTGGAACCTGCGGTGCGGGCGCCCGGCGGGCGGCTGAGAGCCGGTCCTCGGGGGGCGCCGGGCACGCCGAAGGCCCCCGCCGTGGTCGGCGGGGGCCTTCGGTTTTGGGTGGGCATGGACGGTTTCGAACCGCCGACATCTGCTTTGTAAGAGCAGCGCTCTACCCCTGAGCTACACGCCCGTGGCATCCGTGGATGAGGGAACAGCGTACATGGCCCCCCGGGCGGGGCCGCAAACCCGTTCGCGGCCGCGGGGCGGGCGGGGGCGGTGGTGGGGGCCGCTGCGGGCGGTGCGAACTAATCGGCCGGTGTGTTCGTCCTTACCTGGTGGGAGAATGAACCGGCAGGCGGACACGGCACGGGAGAGGGATGTGACGGCGACACACGCGCGGCCGTACAGCAGAGCGGGTGCCATCGTCCCCGGTGCCGGAGCGGGAGCCCGGCGGACCCTCGCGGACGCGCTCGCGCTCGTCGCGCTGCCGCTGGTGCTCGGGGCGGCGCTGCTGCCCGGGGCCTTCGCCGGCGGCGGGACGCGGCGGTGGTTCGGCGGGCGCGGGGAGAGCGTCCGGGCGGACGCGCAGGCGGCCAAGGACGCGGCGGCCGCCGCCTTCTACGAGCTGGACACCGCCCAGCGCGACCTGCGGATCTCCATCGAGACGATCACCGCCGTGGACAGTTCGCCGCGCGCCCGCAAGGCCGTGGACGACTTCGCGGCGCTCGGCCGGCGGATCGACGAGGTGAGCAACGACTACATCACCGCCGTCGACGCGCACGACCTGGACCGCGACGATCTGGACGCCTCGGTGGCCGCCCGGGCCCGGGGCGAGCTGACGAAGGCCAAGGACGACCTCGTCCGGGTCAAGGGCGAGCTCGACCGGTTCGAGCAGAGCCTGGGGCCGCTGCTCTCGACCGCCGAGACGCAGCTGGCCCGCCTCGCGCCGGCCGTGGAGCGGGCGCGACAGGCGCTCCTCGCCGCGAGCACCGCTCTCGATTCGGTGCGGGCGTCCGGACTGAGAGCAGACGATCTCGCCGCCCGGCTCGCCGCGCTAGGCCCCGAGCTGACCCGCCTCAACCAGGGCGCCGGACAGCACGGCGTGCCCGAGACCCTGGAGCGGGCCGACCGGGTGCTGAGGGAGGCCGAGGGCGTGCGCGCCGAGGCCGACCGGCTGCCCGAGCGCGCCGCGGAGATCGACCGCCGGCTGGTCTCGCTGCGCACCCGCGCGCAGGCGCTGACCACCCGCGCCGGCACCGTCGAGCCGGTCCTCAGCGAGCTGCGCCGCCGCTTCTCGGCCGCCTGCTGGCAGGACCTCCAGCAGGTCCCCGACCAGGCGCTGGTGAACGTCGCGCAGGCCGAGGAGAAGCTGAAGGAGGCCGCCGCCGCGCGCGCCGAGCAGCGCTGGGCCGACGCCACCTCTCGGCTCAGCACGGTCAGGGCGCTCCTGAACGCCACCGACGAGGCGGTCTCGGCCGCCGGGGACCGGCTGCGGCGCCTCGACGCCGTGGCGAAGGACCCGCAGCAGGAGATCGAGCGGACGCGGTTCGCGATCCGGGACGCGCAGCGCCTGGCGATGGCGGGCCGCTCCACCCCCGACCCGAGGCACGCCGGCCCGCTGGACGGGGCCGTGGCGCGCCTGGAGCGCGCGATCGCCACGCTGGAGGGCCGCCACCCCGACTACTGGCACTTCCTCACCGAGACCGAGGAGGTCCGCCGCGCGGCCGCGGGCGTGGTGGCCCTGATCCGCGAGGAGCGGGGGCACGGGGCCTGAGCGCCGTCACGGGGCGTCACCGGAGGAGTTGTCGCCCCCGCGTCACGGGCGGATCCTTGGTGGTACGGACGAGACGAGGAGGCCGCCCATGGCCACCCAGCCGCTTCACCACCTGCGCCACCCGCGGCGCGCGCCCCACGTGTCCCTCGACGAGCACCTGCCGGTCGACCACCGGCTGAGCCGGGTGTACCGGTTCGGCGCCGGGCTCATGGGGCTCTTCCTGCTCGTCTTCGGCATCCTGGGCCTCACCCACAACATCGGCTTCTTCGACACCGGCGGCAAGGAGGTCGCGGGGCTGAGCACCAACGGCACGCTCAGCGTGATCTCGATCGTCGTGGGGGCGCTGCTGCTGTACGGCATGGTCAAGGGCGGCAACGTGGCCTCCTGGATGAACATGTCGCTCGGCGTGCTCTTCCTGATCAGCGGGTTCGTGAACCTGGCCCTGCTCGACCGCGGCTCGGCGAACTTCCTCGCCTTCAAGATGCAGAACGTGATCTTCAGCTTCCTGGTGGGCCTGGCGCTGATGGTCTTCGGGATGTACGGCCGGGTCGGCAGTGCCCTGCCGCACGACAACCCGTACTGGCGGGCGCGGCGCGAGGCGGAGGCGCGCTCGGAGCCGGGGGCCGTGCGGGAGCGGCCCATCCGCTGAGGCGGCGGGCCGCGAACGGCTCCCCCTCGCCGCCCCGGGCCCGTTAGCCTGGGGCCATGCCTCGCTATGACTACCGCTGCCGCTCCTGCGGCGACACGTTCGAGCTCAGCCGTCCGATGGCCGACTCCGCCGCGCCCGCGACCTGCCCGGCCGGGCACGAGGACACCGTGAAGCTGCTGTCCACGGTGTCCGTGGGCGGCATGGCCAGGAACGCGCCGGCGCCCGCGCCCTCCGCCGGTGGCGGCGGGGGCGGCTGCTGCGGCGGCGGGGGCTGTTGCTGAGGGCTAGCGCTTGCGGGCCAGCGTCAGCCCGTCCGCCACGGTGAGCATGACGCTGTCCATCCGCGCGTCCTGCCGCACGTGCTCGTTGAACCGCTGGATCCCGGCGGCGGGACCGGTCGCCGCCGGGTCCACGACCTCCCCGTGGAAGAGCACGTTGTCCACGGCGATGAGGCCGTTCTGCCGCATCCTGGGCACCAGTTCCTCCCAGTACGCGATGTAGTTGTCCTTGTCCGCGTCCAGGTAGGCGAAGTCGATGTGCGGCTCGGCCGGCATCGCCCGCAGGGTCTCGGCCGCCGGGGCGATCCGCAGGTCCACCTTGTGCGCCACGCCCGCCTTCGTCCAGGCCTCGCGCGCGTAGTCGGTCCACTCCCGCGAGATGTCGCACGCGATCAGCGTTCCGTCGTCGGGCAGTGCCCGCGCCATGGCGAGCGCGGAGAACCCGGTGAAGGTCCCCACCTCCACCACGTGCCGCGCGCCCGCCATCCGGACGAGGAACTCCAGCAGCGGCGCCTGCTCCTCGGCCGACTGCATGCCCGCGTGGCCGGGCAGCCGGGCGTACGTCGTCTCCACGAGCTCGCGCTGCACCGCGTCCAGGGGCGGGTTGTGCGCCAGCATGTACGCGTACAGCTCGTCGGTGATCCTGGTCGTGTTTCCCTTGCTCATGGGGGCGAGTATGGACCGGTCAGGGGCGCACGGGCGCGACCCGGGCCGCCGTGGCGCGGGCGGCGAACCGGCGCACGATCTCCTCGCCGGCCAGCACGCCCCGCTCGTCGAGGGCGTCGACGTGCGGCGCCCGCCAGTCGGCGTCCGCGAGCTCGCCGTGGCCGGGGCGCCAGCCCTCGTCGGCGGCGAGCAGCAGGTCCGCGTCGAGGAGCGAGTCCCCGGCGGCCAGGGTCAGCCGGGCGCCGGTGCGCCGGGCCACCTCGTGGACGGCCGCGCTCTTGGTGAGCGGCCCGGGGACGGCGTAGATCTTGCGGCCCTGGAGGGAGACCGTCCAGCCGCGCTCCCCCGCCCAGGCGGCCAGCTCCTCGACCCACTGGCCGGGCAGCAGCGCGCGCTCCACCACGAGGTAGGCGAACAGGTCCTCGGCGACCCGCTCCTTGCGCAGCCAGGACGCGTCGGCGGCGGCCGAGATGTGGGCGCGCACCTCGTCGAGGGGGGCGCACTCGTCGGCGATCCGCCGGTCCACCTGCCGCCGCCAGTCGGGGTCGGCGACCCCGTCGACGAGGAGTTGGCCTCCGTTGGCGCAGATCGCGTACCGCGCGGGCAGACCCGGCAGCTGGATGCGCTGGTACTGCTTGCGGGTACGGGTCGTGGTGGGCACGAAGACCGTGTCCGGGTCGGTCTTGAGGGCGGCGAGCAGGGTGGCGGCGTTCTCGGTCATGTACGAGAGCGGCTTGTGCTCGTGGATCTCCACACAGAGCAGGCGCGGGGCCCGGGGGTCGGGCATGGTCAGGTCGAGGGCCGCCGCCGAGTAGATCAGCGTGCGGTCCAGGTCGCTGGCGATGAGGGTGCTCATCGGGAGGCCACCGCCTTGCCGTCGGCGCCGGTCGCCCCGCGCGTGTACTGGGGGTGGATCAGTCCGACGCAGCTGTACGGCAGGTCCTCGACCCACTCCACCGGTACCCCGCGCTGCTCGGCGAGCAGGCGTACGTGGTCGAGGTCGGCTCCGGCGCCGCGGTGGGCCAGGATCTTCCAGGGGACGCGGCGCAGCAGGACGCGGGTGGTCTCGCCGACACCGGGCTTGACGAGGTTGACGTCGTGGATGCCGTACTCCTCGCTGATCCGCTCGACGGCGGCCCAGCCCTCCCAGGTGGGGCTGCGGTCGGTGCCCTGGAGCGCCTTGGCCTCGCGGTCGACGTCGGCGGCGACCTCGTCGAAGCGGGCGGCGACGGCGTCCAGGAAGTCCGTGGAGACGTCGGCGCCGGCCAGTTCGCGGTAGAACTTGGCGCCGTGGAAGTCGCCGGGGCCGATCAGGTCGGCGCGCAGCACGGTGCGTGAGATCAGCCCGGAGACGGTCGAGTTGAGGCAGGCGGACGGGATCAGGAAGTCCTCGCGGGTGCCGTAGGTGCGCACACACGAGCCGGGGTCGGCGAGGACCGCGATCTCCGGGTCGAAGCGGTCGACCCCCGAGGACGCGGCGAACTCGTCGACCGCCGCGGCCAGTTCGCGCGTGATGGCGCCCTTGCCGGTCCAGCCGTCGACGAAGACCACGTCGGCGGGGTCGTGGTGGGCGGCGAGCCAGCGCAGCGCGTTGGCGTCGATGCCGCGGCCGCGCACGATGGAGACGGCGTAGTGCGGCAGGTCCAGCCCGTGCCGGTGCCGGGCCCAGCGGCGCATCAGGACGCCCACGGGGGTGCCGGCGCGGGCGAGGGAGACCAGGACCGGGCGGGGCGTCCGCTCGGCGAGCACCGTCTCGGTGACGACGCCCACGGCGCGGGCGATGCGCTCGGCCGAGGAGTCCAGGGCGGCGCGGAAGAGCTCCTGGTACTCGGGCGAGGGCTGGTACTCGACCGGCAGCGACTCCGCGTAGTGGGCGCCGCCGCTCTGGATCGCCTCCTCGCGCTCCTCGGTCGGCGCCTCCAGCTCCACCCCGGACAGGTCCTTGAGCAGCCAGCCCACCTCGTCCGGCGCGTACGAGGAGAAGGCGGGCCCCCGCAGGGGGTCGGGCAGGGGTTCGGGCATGGGGGCACCTTCGGGTACGTACGAGGGGACGACGGCCAGCACGACGTGCGGGATGTGCGCGGCGAGCCGGGCCAGCAGGCCGTCGGGGGCGTGCAGGGCGGGGGTGTCGGCGACGGAGTCGACGACGGCCACGACGCTGTCGAAGCCGGCGCCCGCCACGTTGTACGCGTAGCGCTCGCCGGGGCCGTCGCCGGGGGTGTCGTGGGCGGGGAAGACCAGGCGGGTGCGGATGGCGTAGCCGGGGTCGTCGACGGCGAGGACGGGCGACCGGGTGGTGGTGGAGAAGCGGACGTCCGTGCCCAGGTGTTCCAGGGCGAGGGCGAGGCGCAGGGGGGCGTACATCAGCTCCTCGAACCCGAGGACGAGGGTACGGCCGGGGGTGTCGCCCAGGGCGCGCCTGAGCCGTGCGGCCATACCGGGAAGCGCCTCTTCGAGCGCGGCCCGGTGCTCGGGGGTGAACCCGTGCCGGCCGCCGTCGGGGAGACCGGGCGGCCAGGCGAGGTCAACGGTGACCGGATCGGAGCGGACCGCTCCGCCGCGTCCGCCCTCCCCCGGGCCCGCACCGCCCCCGGCGGCACGTACGCCTCCGGCCCCGGCCCCGCTGTGAGCGGTCGTCCCGCCGGCCGGGGCGGGTGGACACAGCGGGACCCCGTCGCCGGGCGACGTTCCCTCGGCCTGCGCCCCGTCCCGCTCACGCAGGCCGGTGGCGGCGCCCTCGTGCGCCGCCACCAGGGCCATGCCCCGCTCCAGCACCCCCTCCGGCAGGAGAACCGTTCCTGCCGCGAGGGTCACCAGGTTCACCTCCGCCCCGATCTCCGAGGCGAACGCGGACAGGCGGCCGCGGTCCGCCGGGGAGCGCATGTCGACCAGGGCGACTATCACGTACCGCGACCGGGGATAGCGCGCGTGCAGCGCCCTGATCGTGTTCAGGACCGTGTTGCCGGTCGAGAACTCGTCGTCGACCAGCACCAGCACCCCGTCCCCCGCGAGCAGCCCCGGGTCCTCGGGCAGCAGCAGGTGCGAGGTCGCGTGGGAGTGGGACTCCTCGAAGCCGCCCGCGCGGGCGACCCCCTCGACGGGGCGCCGGGTGGAGTGCAGGCAGGGCACCACGCCGATGCCGTCCGCCACCGCGTGCCCGAGGCCCGTCGCGGTCTCCGCGTAGCCGAGGACGACCGCGCCGGACGCCTGCGGGCCCAGCAGCTCCCGCACCTCCTCGCCCAGCGCGAACCCCGCCCCGTACACCCGCGAGGGCCACTGCGGCACATGCTTGCCCAGCACGCTGGAGACCAGCAGATGCGCGCGCTTGGGGTTGCGGCGCAGGGCGAGGCCCAGCAGCTCGGGCAACCGCTCGTCGCCCTGGAGTTCGACTCCGAGCCGCTCGGCGACCCATCTTCCCGACCAGACACCCACGCCGTCGATACTCTCCTCCTCGGTCATCCCGCCTCGATCATCCCGTCCCGGCCGTCCCGTCCCGCTCATCCGGCGAGGCCGGCGGTGAGCAGCTCCACGAAACCGGTGTCCTCGTTGGCGACGCCGAAGACCTCGGCGCGCAGCAGGGTCCGCTCGGCCCAGGCGCGGTGCGGCTTCACTTCGTTCATTTTGTTCGTATACGCGGAGCGCAGCACTCCGCCGCCGCCCCGGTCGGGGCGCAGGATGTCCCGGGCGTCGCTGTACTCCTCGTGGCTGACCACGGAGAGCGCGTGCACCGGCACCACGTGCGAGGGGTGGATGCAGGTCTTGCCGAGCAGTCCGTTGGCGCGGTCCAGCTCTATCTCGCGCAGCAGGCCGTCGATGTCGTGCTCGATCAGCGTGGCGCGCAGCTCCTCCGCGCGCCCCTCCAGGAAGGGGCTGCGCCGCAGCTGGGGCTTGAACATGCGCTCCTGGAGCCGGAAGTACTCCCACACCGGGCCGGTGATGGTGAAGCCCGTGCCGTCGGCGCGGCCCAGCACGTTGACCACGTCCGCGATCACCCCGGCCACGATCTGCACGTCGTACGCCGTCATGTCCGGCGAGCGGCGCAGCCCGTACGCCGAGCAGAAGTCGGTCACGCCGAGCCGCAGCGCCAGCACCCGCTCGCGGTACTTGTCGACGGTTCGGGAGATGCCGGTCAGCGTCTCGCAGCGGGTCTCCATGTGGAGCAGCTCGGGCGACTCCAGCACGGGCATGGCGAAGAGCCGCCGCCCGCTCGCGGCCTCGGCCGCGCTCAGCGCCTCCAGGAACGGCACCCCGCGCTCCTCGGTGAACTTCGGCAGTACGAATCCGGACAGCAGCCGGACCGAGGAGCCGAGCCGGCGCACCAGGTCGGGGATCTGGGCGGGCTCGCGGACCCGGATGAAGAGCAGCGGGAGAGGCGCGTCGCGCGCGTCGAGGTCGGCGAACTGGCGCACCAGATTGGCCTCCGCGCCCGCGACCTCGGCGTCGTCGATCGAGTCCTCCAGGCAGAGCACCATGGAGACCACGCCCCGGCGGGCCTGCTTGAGGACGTCGTCGGCGAGCGCGGGGCGGGTGGCGGGGCTGTAGAGCGTGGCCCCGAGGGCCGCCGACAGCACGCGCGCGGGAGAGTCCGAGGTGAACTCGGCGGGCTCCCGGTGGAACAGGTCCTTACGAGCAGCAGGCGGAACGTGCCCGAAGTGACGCATATGGATTCCCCTGTACTGCAACGATGGCCCGGACTGAGTGCGACGGGTGGCCGGTAATAGTACGTACGAACGCATGACGGGAGTTCCCCGAGGGCGTGAAATCGAGGTAACCCGCCCGCGCCCTTCCGGTGCCGCGCGCGGACGCGGTACGTAAGGTACGTACCGCTCGACTGCGGGACAAGGCCGCCCTCGGGCCCCCGCGTTGTCCGTGCGGGCGGCGGGAAGGCAGGATGGCGACCATGACGCACGCGATGCTGAAGGGATCCAACGTCCCGCTGGACGCCACGGCGGTGCGCGCCGTGCTCCGCTGGACGCCGGGCGCCGACGTCCCGGACGTGGACGCCTCGGCGCTGCTGCTGGCCGCCGACGGCCGTGTGCGCTCCGACGAGGACTTCGTCTTCTACAACCAGCCGCGCCACCCCTCCGGCCTGGTGCGGCGGCTGCCGAAGAAGCGGGCCGGGGACGGTCTGACCGACACCATCGAGGCGGATCTGGCCGCGCTCGACCCGTCCGTCGACCGCGTCCTGGTCACCGCCTCCTCGGACGGCGCGAGCTTCGGCCACGTGCGCGACCTGCGGATCCTGCTGTACGACGCGGGGCAGGGCGGCGCCGAGCCACTCGCGGTCTTCGACGTGAAGGCGGAGACCGGCGAGGAGACCGCGATCATCTGCGGCGAGCTCTACCGGCGCGGCGAGACGTGGAAGTTCCGCGCGGTCGGGCAGGGCTATCCGACCGGTCTGGTGGGGCTGGCGACCGAGCACGGGATCTCGGTGGACGAGGACGAGGCGGAGGGATCCGACAGCGGCTCCTCCGGCGGCGCCCGGAGCCAGGTCCCGGACGGGGCGAGGACGCACGGCCGGTCGGCCCCGGCGCCCTCCGCGCACGTGTCGCAGCCCCTGCCGTCGGCCGTCCCGGTCGCCGCGCAGCCGCAGCCGCAGCCGCAGACCACCCAGCCGTATGTGCCGCCGCTGCCGGCCTCCTCGCCGCCCTCCTACGGCTATCCGCAGCCCGCGCCGCCCCAGCACCCGCCGGCGCACCAGCCCTCGTACGGCTATCCGCAGCCCGCCTCGGCGGGGCCCGGCTACGGCTATCCGCAGCCGGCGGCCGCGCACCCGGCGGACCCCGACTTCACGCTGCCCCCGATGGGGCCGCAGTTCCTCCGGAGCTGAGGCACGGGGCCGGGCGGGCGGGCACCCGCCGGGCCCGGTCACGCGCGCACTCTCAGGCCCTCGTCTTGTAGCCGCGCCCCCACTGGAGCCCCCATCCGTAGAGCCGGTCCAGCTCGGCCTGGAAGCCGTACACGAACTTCACCTCGCGTCGCACGACCATGTCTCCCTTGACGTTCTCGATGGTGACGACCGCGCAGGACCGGGCCTGCGGGGCGTGCTCGTCCAGGTCGATCTCTATGCGCGGGCCGTTGCTCGGGTAGAGCGTGACCTTGGCGTGCGTACGGTCGAAGGCGGGCGTCTGGTCGTAGATGTAGACGAAGACCAGCAGGCGCTTGATGGACTCGCGGTGGTCGAGGTTGACGTAGATCGTCTCGCCGGACGGCGAGCCGAACCGGTCGTCGCCGCTGAGCTGGACGTACGGCGCCGCGTTGGTGGCGCCGAGGAAGCTGCCGAGCGGCTGCACCACGCCCTTGCTGCCGTCCGCGAGCTCGTAGAGGCAGCCGAGGTCGAGGTCGACGTTGACGACGCCCTGGGTGTGCGCCTGGACCAGGTCGGGCTTGAAGAGCTTGAACGGATGCCGCAGCACGCTGGGGCGCGAGCGGCCGCCGAAGTCGGAGGTGCGCATCCGCCACGACAGGTTGACGCGCAGCGACCCGGAGTTGGCGCCCTGCTTGCCGAGCGAGATCACCGGGTGCCGTTTGGTCAGCTCGATGGCGTTGCTCGCGGCGCTGCCCGTGTCGAACTGCGCCGACGGCCTGCCGCGCAGGCTGTCCCAGAAGGCCATGTCTTCCCCACCCCTCTACGAAACACGTCGACGGCCCCGCACCCCGCACACGACGGGGCGGCCAGGAGGCACGGACCTCCGGCCGCCCCGCTCAGAGCGTTCCGCAATCGTCGGCTGGTCACACCATGGATTCAGACCCCGCTGGGGACTTCCGCCTTCTCACTGAAGTCCCCGCCGCCCCCGGCGGCGATCCGCTTGTTGCGGCGGACCGAGGACCAGAAGGACCAGGCGATCAGCACGACGCCGACGAGACCGGTGATGACCTCGTTGATCTCGTACTGGATGGTGACCAGGAGGATCACGGCGAGGGCGCCGATGGCGTAGTGCGCGCCGTGCTCCAGGTAGACGTAGTCGTCGAGGGTGCCCTGGCGGACCAGGTAGACGGTGAGGGACCGCACGTACATCGCGCCGATGCCGAGGCCCAGCGCCATCAGGACGATGTCGTTGGTGATGGCGAAGGCGCCGATGACGCCGTCGAAGGAGAACGAGGCGTCCAGGACCTCCAGGTAGAGGAACATGAAGAACGCGGCCTTGCCGGCCAGCAGGACCGCCGCGCCGGCGCCCTTGCCGCTCTTCCTGGCCTCCTCCTCGGCCTCCTGCTCGGCTTCCTCCTCTTCCTCCAGCTTGTCCTCGAAGTAGCCGGAGAGACCGCCGACGATCATGTAGGTGATCAGACCGGCGATGCCGGAGATGAGGACCGTCTCGCCCTTGTCCGCGTGTGCCCCGCCGTGCAGGTGGGCGTGGGTCGCGAAGGTCATCGAGGAGACGAGCAGGACGGCGAGCGCGATGGCGACCGAGAGCATGTCGACCTTGCCGAGCTTGGCCAGCGGCCGCTCGATCCAGCGCAGCCACTGGATGTCCCGGTCCTCGAAGATGAAGTCCAGGAAGATCATGAGCAGGAACATGCCACCGAAGGCGGCGATCGACGCGTGCGCGTCGGTCACCAGCTCCTTGTAGTGCTCCTTCTCGTTCAGCGCGAGGTTGACGGCCTCGATGGGGCCGATCTTGGCGCTGATGGCGACGATGACGACGGGGAAGACCAGCCGCATGCCGAAGACGGCGATGAGCACGCCGACCGTGAGGAAGATCTTCTGCCAGAAGGCGTTCATCTTCTTCAGGATTCCGGCGTTGACCACCGCGTTGTCGAACGACAGCGAGATCTCCAGGATGGACAGGATCGCCACGATCCCGAAGGCGGTCCAGCCGTCGTAGAGCACTGCCAGGGCAAGACCGACCGCAGTGATCACGAATGACCAGCCGAAGGTTTTCAGAATCACTGACTTCCCCATCTAGCTAGGCGGGGTCCCCCCAGACGGTGTCTGGGGGAGGGTCTCCCCCCGCGCCGCACCCGACTTGGGCGCGGCTTTACGAAACGTTGACCCCGAAGTCTAGAGCGATCCCCCGCAGTCCGGACGCGTACCCCTGACCGACCGCGCGGAACTTCCATTCGCCGCTGTAGCGGTAGAGCTCGCCGAAGATCATCGCGGTCTCGGTGGAGGCGTCCTCGCTCAGGTCGTACCGCGCGAGCTCCTGGCCGTCCGCCTGGTTGACCACCCGGATGAAGGCGTTGCTGACCTGGCCGAACGTCTGGCCCCTGTTGTCCGCCTCATGGATCGAGACCGGGAAGACGATCTTGTCGCAGTGGGCCGGCACCTGGGACAAGTCGACGATGATCGACTCGTCGTCGCCCTCACCCTCACCAGTGAGGTTGTCACCGGTATGTTCGACCGAGCCGTCGGGGCTCGTGAGGTTGTTGTAGAAGACGAACCACTCGTCGCCGAGGACGCGGCCCGACTGGCACAGCAGCGCGCTGGCATCGAGGTCGAAGTCGGCTCCGGTGGTGGACCGCGCGTCCCAGCCGAGACCGACCAGCACCCGGGTGAGGTTCGGCGCGGCCTTGGAGAGGGAGACATTGCCCCCCTTGGCGAGCGTGACGCCCATGATCGTGTGTCCTCCCCTGAATGGCGAACGAAGGGTTGAGCGCGTCCGGCGCCGCACGGGTGTGCGGCGCCGGACGAGGGAGAGCGACGGCTCAGACGTTGACGCCGAAGTCCTGCGCGATGCCGCGCAGACCCGACGCGTACCCCTGGCCGATGGCGCGGAACTTCCACTCCGCGCCGTTGCGGTACAGCTCGCCGAAGACCATGGCGGTCTCCGTCGAGGCGTCCTCGCTCAGGTCGTACCGGGCGAGCTCGGTGTTGTCGGCCTGGTTCACCACGCGGATGTACGCGTTGCGGACCTGGCCGAACGACTGCTGGCGGCTCTCCGCCTCGTAGATCGAGACCGGGAAGACGATCTTGTGAACATCGGCCGGGACACCGGCCAGGTTCACCTTGATGACCTCGTCGTCGCCCTCGCCCTCACCGGTGAGGTTGTCACCGGTGTGCTCCACGGAGCCGTCGGGGCTCTTGAGGTTGTTGAAGAAGACGAAGTTCGAGTCGTTGGCGACCTTGCCCTGGTCGTTGGTCAGCAGTGCGCTGGCGTCCAGGTCGAAGTCACCCCCGGTGGTGGTACGAGCGTCCCAGCCCAGACCGACGATGACCGCGGTCAGGTTGGGGGCGGCCTTGGTCAGCGAGACGTTGCCGCCCTTGCTGAGGCTGACTCCCACGAGTCCTCCCAATGGTGTGAGGGGCCGGCTCAGTGCAGCGTCCCCGTCGTGCGTTGGCATCGGATCAACGTGTGGATCCTAGTGACCGGTTCCCGCCTCAACAGGCGATTCGAACCGATGGATCACAGGGTGTCGAGCGCCTTGACGTAGTCGTTCAGGTCCCGGGCGTCCGGCAGGCCGTTCTCGACGGTCCA
The DNA here is from genome assembly GCF_056435525.1 of Streptomyces sp. NPDC043908. NCBI lineage: Bacteria > Bacillati > Actinomycetota > Actinomycetes > Kitasatosporales > Streptomycetaceae > Streptomyces > Streptomyces sp. NPDC043908. The sequence continues at coordinate 285,168 of NZ_JBWKEI010000010.1, forward strand.
GCGGACCACGCCCTCCTTGTCGATGACGAAGGTGCCGCGCACCGCGCAGCCCTTCTCCTCGTCGAAGACGCCGTACGCGCGCGAGACCTCGCCGTGCGGCCAGAAGTCCGACAGGAGCGGGTACTCCAGGCCCTCCTGCTCGGCGAAGACGCGCAGGGTGTGGATCGAGTCGTTGGAGACGGCGAGCAGTTGGGTGTCGCGGTCGGTGAACTGCGGCAGGTTGTCCCGCAGCGCGCACAGCTCGCCCGTGCAGACGCCGGTGAAGGCGAACGGGTAGAAGAGGAGCACCACGTTCTTCTCGCCGCGGAAGTCCGAGAGCTTCACGGCCCGGCCGTGGTTGTCCTTCAGCTCGAAGTCCGGGGCCTTGGTGCCGACCTCGATCGCCATGGAAACGCCATCCCTTCTGTGGGCCCGGGCGGCGGGCCGCCGTGGACCGTCCTGGTGGGCCCCACCCTACGCAAGGGCCCCCGCCGGCGTGCGCCGGCGGGGGCCCTGGGAGAGCGGAGGATCAGCGCTTGGGCGCGACGAGACGGCTGCCCGTCCAGTCCTTTCCGACACTGATGCTCTTGGTCTGCGAGAGACCGGCGGTCTGCGCGGCGTCGCTCATGTCGCTGGGCTCGATGTATCCGTCCCGGCCGGTCTTGGGGGCCAGCAGCCAGATGACGCCGCCGTCCTCCAGGAGGCCGATGGAATCGACCAGGGCGTCCGTAAGGTCGCCGTCCTCGTCGCGGAACCACAGCAGCACGGCGTCGGCGACGTCGTCGTAGTCCTCATCCACGAGATCCTGGCCAATGATGGACTCGATGCCTTCACGGAGATCCTGGTCGACGTCTTCGTCGTAGCCGATCTCCTGGACCACCTGTCCGGGCTCGAACCCCAGCCTTGCAGCCGGGTTGGTCCGCTCCTCCGCGTGGTCCGCGGTCGCGCTCACGGCTTGCCTCCTGATCTTGATTAGGTAAGTAATGCGGCCCCACGCACGCGCGAGGCTTGGGCGTAGTCCACACGGGCGGGACGAATCGCGCAAGTACCAGACCCCCGAACCCGCCCTTTGGGGTGCAGTCGGCCCCGGGTCAGGGGCGAACCCGGGCCCGGTGGTGATTCATCCCACACCCTTGCAGATAGTTTGCACGCTTCTGCTCCGTGCGTACGCCAATCGGGGTGACGCGCCCTTTGGGGAACACACACACGCCCTGGGCGTAAGGTTGCGATTTGGGCTGCCGCACATCCCGTTACCCCTCGGTAGAGATGACGTTTCCGTCCTCGCGGTCCACGATGGGATGCGGCGCACCACCCCCGCACGCCCCCCGACAGCGAAGGAACAGCGTGGCTTCCGGATCCGATCGCAACCCGATCATCATTGGCGGCCTTCCCAGCCAGGTCCCGGACTTCGATCCGGAGGAGACCGAGGAATGGCTCGCCTCCCTGGACGCGGCGGTAGACGAGCGGGGCCGTGAGCGCGCCCGCTATCTGATGCTCCGCCTCATCGAACGCGCCCGCGAGAAGCGCGTGGCCGTGCCGGAGATGCGCAGCACGGACTACGTCAACACGATCGCCACCAAGGACGAGCCGTTCTTCCCCGGCAACGAGGAGATCGAGCGCAAGGTCCTCAACGCCACCCGGTGGAACGCCGCGGTGATGGTCTCGCGCGCCCAGCGCCCCGGCATCGGCGTCGGCGGCCACATCGCCACCTTCGCCTCCTCCGCCTCCCTCTACGACGTGGGCTTCAACCACTTCTTCCGGGGCAAGGACGACGGCAAGGGCGGCGACCAGATCTTCTTCCAGGGGCACGCCTCCCCCGGTATCTACGCCCGCGCCTACCTCCTGGACCGGCTCTCGGAGCAGCAGCTCGACGCGTTCCGCCAGGAGAAGTCCAAGGCGCCGTACGGACTGTCCTCCTATCCGCACCCGCGGCTCATGCCGGACTTCTGGGAGTTCCCGACCGTCTCGATGGGCCTCGGTCCGCTCGGCGCGATCTACCAGGCCCGGATGAACCGCTACATGGAGGCGCGCGGCATCGCCGACACCTCCGACTCGCACGTGTGGGCCTACCTCGGCGACGGCGAGATGGACGAGCCGGAGTCGCTCGGCCAGCTCTCCATCGCCGCCCGCGAGGGCCTGGACAACCTGACCTTCGTCGTCAACTGCAACCTCCAGCGCCTCGACGGCCCGGTGCGCGGCAACGGCAAGGTCATCCAGGAGCTGGAGTCGCAGTTCCGCGGCGCCGGCTGGAACGTGATCAAGCTGGTGTGGGACCGCTCCTGGGACCCGCTGCTCGCCCAGGACCGCGACGGGATCCTGGTCAACAAGCTGAACACCACGCCGGACGGCCAGTTCCAGACGTACGCCACGGAGACCGGCGCGTACATCCGCGAGCACTTCTTCGGTGACGACCACCGGCTGCGGGCCATGGTCGAGAACATGACCGACCAGCAGATCCAGCACCTGGGCCGCGGCGGTCACGACCACAAGAAGGTGTACGCGGCGTACGCGGCGGCCAAGGCGCACAAGGGCCAGCCGACCGTGATCCTCGCGCAGACGGTCAAGGGCTGGACGCTCGGCCCGAACTTCGAGGGCCGCAACGCGACTCACCAGATGAAGAAGCTGACCGTCGAGGACCTCAAGCGCTTCCGCGACCGGCTGCACATCCCGATCACGGACGCCCAGCTGGAGGCCGGCGCCCCGCCGTACTACCACCCGGGCCGCAACTCCGAAGAGATCCAGTACATGCACGACCGCCGCAAGGGCCTCGGCGGCTATGTGCCGACCCGTGTGGTGCGCGCGAAGCCGCTGGCGCTGCCGGAGGACAAGACGTACGCGGCCGCGAAGAAGGGTTCGGGAACGCAGTCGATCGCCACCACCATGGCGTTCGTCCGCATCCTCAAGGACCTCATGCGGGACAAGGAGATCGGCAAGCGGTTCGTGCTGATCGCGCCGGACGAGTACCGCACGTTCGGCATGGACGCCTTCTTCCCGAGCGCGAAGATCTACAACCCGCTCGGCCAGCAGTACGAGGCGGTCGACCGCGATCTGCTGCTCGCCTACAAGGAGTCCCCGACCGGTCAGATGCTGCACGACGGCATCTCCGAGGCGGGCTGCACGGCCTCGCTGATCGCGGCGGGCTCGGCGTACGCCACGCACGGCGAGCCGCTGATCCCGGTCTACGTCTTCTACTCGATGTTCGGTTTCCAGCGCACCGGCGATCAGTTCTGGCAGATGGCGGACCAGCTCTCGCGCGGTTTCGTCCTGGGCGCGACCGCCGGCCGCACCACGCTGACCGGCGAGGGCCTCCAGCACGCCGACGGCCACTCGCATCTGCTGGCCTCGACCAACCCGGGCTGTGTCGCCTACGACCCGGCGTTCGGCTACGAGATCGCGCACATCGTCCAGGACGGTCTGCGCCGGATGTACGGCGAGACCGCCGACGGCAAGCCGGGCGAGGACGTCTTCTACTACCTCACCGTCTACAACGAGCCGATCCAGCACCCGGCCGAGCCGGCGGACGTCGACGTCGAGGGCATCCTCAAGGGCATCCACCGCTACGCCCCGGGCACCTCGGGCACCATCCCGGCGCAGATCATGGCGTCCGGCGTGGCCGTCCCGTGGGCCGTCGAGGCGCAGCGCATCCTCGCCGAGGAGTGGAACGTACGGGCCGACGTCTGGTCCGCGACCTCCTGGAACGAGCTGCGGCGCGACGCCGTGGAGGCCGAGGAGCACAACCTGCTCCACCCGGAGGAGGAGCAGCGCGTCCCGTACGTCACGCGCAAGCTCGCCGACGCCGAGGGTCCGTTCGTCGCGGTCTCGGACTGGATGCGGGCCGTGCCGGACCAGATCTCGCGCTGGGTGCCCGGCCGGTACACCTCGCTGGGCGCCGACGGGTTCGGCTTCGCCGACACCCGGGGCGCGGCGCGGCGCCACTTCCACATCGACGCCCAGTCGATCGTCCTGGCGGTGCTCACCGAGCTCGCCCGGGACGGCAAGGTGGACCGCTCGGTGCTGAAGCAGGCCGTCGACCGCTACCAGCTGCTCGACGTCACGGCCGCCGACCCGGGCGCGGCGGGCGGCGACGCGTAACCCCCGCGCGAAGCGCGTGGTCCGGGTGCGCGGCGGGACGGCGTGACCGTCGCGCCGCGCGCCCGGCCGGGCGCGTCGCGCCGTTCCCCGCGCCCCTGACGGGCGCGGGGACGCTTTTACCATGCACCCATGAAGCACCTCTCCGCGCAGACCCGATGGGAGCGGTGGACCCAGTGGCCGCTGCTCGCACTGGCCGTCGCCTTCGCCCTCGCCTACACCGTGCCCGTGGTCCATCCCGGGGCGGGGGACGGGGTGCACCGGGCGTGTGCCGCCGTGGAGTGGGTGGTGTGGGGCGCCTTCGCCTGCGACTACCTGGTGCGGCTCGCCCTGTCGGGCCGGAAGCTGCTGTTCGTCCGGACGCACTGGCTGGACCTGCTCGCGGTGGTCCTGCCGATGATCCAGCCGCTGCGGCTGCTCCGGGTCGTCTCCACGCTCGCCCTGGTGGGACGGCGGGCGCGGATGGCCCCGCAGATACAGCTGACCGTCTATGTCGGCGGGGCGGTGGTCGGGCTGCTGATGTTCGGCTCGCTGGCCGTCCTGGAGGTGGAGCGGGACGCGCCGCACGGGAACATCAAGACGCTGGGTGACGCGGTGTGGTGGTCGTTCACCACGATGACCACCGTCGGCTACGGCGACCACGCGCCCACCACCGGGCTCGGGCGGCTCATCGCCGTGGGGCTGATGCTCTCCGGCATCGCCCTGCTCGGTGTGGTCACGGCGAACATCGCGGCCTGGTTCATCTCCCGCTTCGAGCGCGACGACGCGGAGGAGCGGCGCCAGACCGCCCTCCTGGAGACGCTCACCCAGGAGGTGCGGTCGCTGCGCGGGCAGGTGTCGGCGCTGACGGGCGCGGCGGAGTGCGCCTGCGGGCAGCGCACCCGGGGCGCGCCCCTGAGCTGAGACGCCGAGGTGAGCCGAGGCGCACGGCGGGGCCGAGACGGCCGGGTGAGCCGAGGCGCCCGGCGGGGCCGAGACGGCCGACGGGGCCGGGTCGCCCCGGTGAGCCGAGACGGCCGACGGGGCCGGGTGGCCCGGGTGAGCCGGGGCCCCCATGGCAGCTCAGCTCTCCCAGACCTTGAAGGCGCGCACCCGGTACGGATTCTGCGGCACCCAGGAGCCGCCGCCGGGATAGGTGGCGAACTCGGCCGTCTCCGCGCACTCCCCCGACTGGTACACCGTCACCGGGCGGCCCGTCCGGTTGGCGAGGGAGACCGCGTCCACGCCGGCCGGTAACGCCGTGCAGCCCTCGATCTCGACGGTCCGCAGGTCGTACACCTGGCGGCCGCCCCGGAAGTCCGGCTGCTTCCACAGGCACAGCTCGCCGGGCGCGCAAGCACCGAGCCGCGGCGGGGCCGCGTGCGCCGGAGCGGGCAGCAGGAACGCCGTGGTGGCGAGGACGGCCGCAGCCGCGGCCGCCGTGGTCGTACGTGTCATCGGTCAACCCCCGTGTCGTCGGCCCCGGTTGTCGCGGCCTCCTTGATCACAGAACGCACCCCGGCGGCCCCGGGTTTCCGTACGGCCCGGATTCACCCGGACCGGTGAAGGGCGCCGCGGGGGTGACGGCAGCGGCGACGAACCGCGCCGGCGTGCCGCGCCGACCGCCTCCCCGGGGGCGGGGCACCCGGGTGTGACGAGAGTCGCGGACCGGTCCGGGAGGCGGCGCGGAAGCATGGACGGGAGCGCGTCGCGGCGGCCGACCGGAGCCCGGCCCGGCCGTCCGGTCCCGGCACCCGTAAGCCGATGGGCGCTCCTGACCAGGCGGAAAGGGCGTTCAGCCGAGGGGAAAGGGCGTTCGGCCGAGTGGCGGGCGCATCCCCGGCGTACTTGATCACCGCGGGCGCGCGCCGCACGGAGCGTGCGCCCGCGCGCGCGGGCGGTGACACCGGCTCACCCTCCACGACCTGTTCAAACGTGATCTGAGTCACTGTCACCCCAGGGCGCCTCCCGCGCCTCATACTCTGTACCGCAGTGACTTCCTTCGACTCCTCCCCCACCCTCAACGTCTGGCGCGCGCTGCTCGCGCTCGGCGTCGTGTTCATGATGCTCGCGACCTCGGGCTGGACCGCGGTCCGCGGCCACCAGGGGTCGACGGAGCCGCGTGCCGTCGCCCTCGCCGCCTGGGCGCGGGGCACGCTCGACGGCCAGAAGCTCCCGGCCCCGGACACCTCACCGCGCCGGCTCGCCCGCTTCTTCGCCTCCCTGAGCGCCCCCGAGCGCACCGACCTGGCCCGGCGCTACCCGCTGGTCGTCGGCAACCTCAACGGCGCCCCGGTCCCGCTGCGCTACGAGGCGAACCGGCTGGCCCTGGCCGAGGCGCGCGACACCGAGCGGGCCCGGATGCACGACGCCCGGCTCACCGTCGACGGCCGCCGCGGCGCGGCCCGCCGGATGCACCGGTACGAGTCGCTGATCGCGGGCGACCGCCAGATCCTCGCCTTCGACCCGTGGGACAGCGGCCGGGTCGCCGAGGTCTTCGGCGACCTCGAACACGCCGAGCGGGTCTCGGTGGTCATCCCGGGCGTCGACACCAACGTCATGACGTTCGAGAGGACCTCGCGCCAGTATTCCGCCCCGGTGGGCATGGCGCAGTCGCTGTACGCGGCGGAGCGCGCGGCGGGCCCGCGCACCCGCACCGCCGTGATCGCCTGGGCCGACTACACCACCCCGGCCGGGCTCGGCATCGACTCCGCGATCGGCCGGCTGGCCGAGGAGGGGGCGGTCCGGCTCGACCACCTGGTCCGCGCCCTGCCCGGCAACGCGCCGGTCTCCCTGTTCTGCCACAGCTACGGCTCGGTGCTGTGCGGCGTCGCCGCGCACCGGCTGCCGCCCCGCGTCGTCGACATCGCCGTCGCGGGCAGCCCCGGCATGCGCACCCAGAGCGCCTCCCACCTGGGCACCTCCGCCCGGGTCTGGGCGACGCGGGACCGCGACGACTGGATCGAGGACGTGCCGCACCTGGACGTCGCGGGCCTGGGCCACGGCGCGGACCCGGTCTCCTCCGGGTTCGGCGCGCGGGTGCTCTCCGCGTCCGGCGCGGTGGGCCACGCGGGTTATTTCGTGCCCGGCACCCAGAGCCTCGCCAACTTCGCCGCCATCGGCGTCGGTTCGTACGAGTCCGTCAGCTGTCTCAAAGGCAATGTGGCCTGCCAGCGCGGTATTTCCGGCGCGGACGCGGCCTGACGCGCGTAGAAATCGGTGCCGCCGCATACATACGTGTGACATTGCGGCCGGCGCCGAGGGGGGACGCGCGGGCGCGCGCCGCCTACGATGAGGCGCATGGGTGATGTGCTGGCCGGAATTCATGCCACCTGGGAGTTCGCGTCCGACTCCGTACTCATCCGCTTCGAACGGGGGATCCGCACGCCGAAGCTGTTCACGGCGCTGCGCGAACGGCGCGTCCCCCACGAGGCGTTGGAGTCGGTGACGCTGACCCCGGGAAAGCGCGGCACGGTGGTGCTGCACGCGGTGCCGAGACCCGGCGCCGATCCGTTGATGGAGGCCGCGGCGGGACAGCTGAAGGACGGGTGCGATCCGTACCGCCTGGTGCTGCCGGCGGAGCGCGAGACGCTCGCGGAGTACTACGCGGACGAGCTGCGCGCGCTGCTGGGCCCGGACGCGGCGGAGCCGTCCGAGCGGTACGTGGTGGCCGCGCCGGAGCTGCCGCAGAGCTTCAAGGCGTACGACGGGAAGGCGTCCTTCGACGGCCGCCAGGTGTCGTTCCGCTGGTTCTGGACGGGTGCCTCCTCGGCGAAGTGGAAGGCGGGCGACCAGACGTTCCCGCTGGCCTCGCTCTGCGGGGTCGAGTGGCGCTCGCCGGAGGTCTTCGACGGCTATCTGCGCCTGCTGCGGCGCGATGCCGAGGCCGCCGCGCCGCAGGCCGACCAGGACCCGGCCGCGGTCGTCTTCGGCCTCGGGTACGGGCCGGTCCACGAGTCGCTGCCGTTCGCGGCGGCCGTCCTCCAGGCGATCCGGGAGGGGGCCGGCGCCCCGGTCCCGGTGGCGACCGTGCCCGCGGGGCGGCGTGATCCCGCCGACATCGCCGAAAGGATCCGGCACCTGGGTGAACTCCACCGGGCCGGGCTGGTGACGGACGACGAATTCAGCGCGAAGAAGGCGGAGTTGCTGGCGGAGCTGTGAGGACGGGGCCGCCTCTCGCCGCGGTCCGGCGTCGCCTCGCCGCGGTCCTTCCGCTCGGGGCGTCTCCCCTTCCCCCGCTGTTCAGGCTGTTCAGGCCGTCTCCGACACCCGGCGGGCGTCCGCGTAAAAGTTGATCTTGTGGTCGAGCACGGCGAGGGTGTCCTGGAGCTCCGCCATGCGCGTCAGGACGTCGCGCCGGGTCTGCTCCAGGAGCTCCTGCCGGGCGTCGAAGGTGTGCGCGCCCTCCCGGACCAGCTCGGCGTAGCGGACCATGTCCGCGACCGGCATCCCCGTCAGCCGCAGCTTGCCGACGAAGGCCAGCCAGTCGAGGTCCTTGTTGGTGAACCGCCGCTGCCCGGTGTGCGAGCGGTCCACGTGCGGCATCAGGCCGATCCGCTCGTACCAGCGCAGGGTGTGCGCGGTGAGTCCGCTCAGCGCCGCGACCTCGCTGATCGTGTAGCGGTCCTGGCCCTCGGGGCGCGGGTGCGTCGGGCGGGCCTTGCACAGGTCCACGACCGCCGGCTTCACAGGGATGCTCTCGATCACCGTCATGACCCCCAACCTAGAAGGTTGGAGTGCACTCCAAGCAAGGGGATTGTGCGGCAGAGGTACCCGCGCGACCGTTCGCGGAGGTCCCCGCGGGACCGTTTAGGCTCGTACGCATGAAGAGCCTGGCGCTGATCGAGAACTGGCCCGTGCCGCACGCGGCCGCCGCCGTCGTCCGGGCGGACGGCACCGTCGCGGGCGCGCACGGCCCCACCGGGCAGCGCTTCCCGCTCGCCTCCGTCACCAAGCCGCTCGCCGCGTACGCCGCGCTGGTCGCGTACGAGGAGGGCGCCGTCGAGCTGGACGAGCCCGCCGGGCCCGAGGGCTCGACCGTACGGCATCTGCTGGCGCACACCTCGGGGCTCGCGTTCGACGAGCACCGGGTGATGGGGGCGCCCGGGGAGCGGCGGCTCTACTCCAACGCCGGGTTCGAGGTGCTGGGCGACCACATCGCCAAGGCGACGGACATCCCCTTCGCGGACTATCTGCGCCAGGCCGTGCTCGAACCGCTGGGGATGACGTCGACCTCGCTCGACGGCTCGCCCGCCAAGGACGGCGTCTCCACCGTCGACGACCTGGTGCGGTTCGCGGCGGAGGTGCAGGCGCCGCGGCTGCTGCACCCGATGACGGTCGCCGAGGCGATGACCGTGCAGTTCCCGGGGACGAAGGGGGTGCTGCCGGGGTTCGGGCACCAGAACCCCAACGACTGGGGCCTGGGGTTCGAGATCCGGTCCGCGAAGTCCCCCCACTGGACGGGGGCTTCCTCCTCGCCCCGGACCTTCGGGCACTTCGGGCAGGCGGGGACGTTCGTGTGGATCGACCCGGACGTCTCGGCCGCGTGCGTGGCTCTGACGGACCGGGCGTTCGGGCCGTGGGCGGCCGAGGTGTGGCCCGCGTTCACCGACGCGGTGCGGGGGGAACTCGGGTAGCCGGTCGGGTGCGGGTGGGTGGTGGGTTGCTCGCGCAGTTCCCCGCGCCCCTTTCGGCCCGGACTTTGTCTGCGGGACGGTGGTGGGTTGCTCGCGCAGTTCCCCGCGCCCCCTAGGTTGTCCGCCGCAGCCGGAGTACCCGGCTCAGCCGCAGGGAAAGCGCGCTACACCTCGTTCAGCTCCCAGAACAGCAGCTCCGCCCCGGTGCGGGCGATCGCTTCCAGGGCCGGCTCGTTCGTGGTGCGGGCCGCGTCGCCGGGGGCCAGCCGCTCGGGGCCCAGGTCGACCTCGCCCCGTACCACGTGGACGTACACCCCGGGCGCGTCCGGCACCGCCGTGCGCTCGCCGGGCGCGAGGCGGCGGACGTGCAGCAGCGCCCCGGACGCCAGGACCGCGTACGGCGTGGAGTCGGCTATGCCCCGGACGATCTCGTACGACGGGGTGCCGCCCGGCTCCCTGGGAGCGAGCCACATCTGGACGAAGACCAGCGGGGCCGTGCCGTCGTTGCGCTCCTCGTGCCGCACCCCGGCGGCCGAACTGAGGTGCTGGACGTCCCCCGGCCGTACGACCGTGGCGCGGCCCGTGGAGTCGCGGTGGGTGAGTTCGCCCTCCACCACCCAGGTGACGATCTCGGTATGGCTGTGCGGGTGTTCACCGAAGCCCGCCCCCGGGGCGAGCCGTTCCTCGTTGCAGGCCAGGACCGGGCCGAAGCGCAAGTTGTCCGGGTCGTAGAAACGGCCGAAGGAGAACGCGTGCAGGGACTCGATGCCGGCCGCCGCGTCACCGCCCCGGTAGCGCTCGTCGGCGCGCCTCACGGAAATCACGGGGTCCACGGTAGCCCCGCCGGGCGGCCCCGGAACGCCCCCCGAACCCCCGGCAGGACACACACCCGTCCTGATAAGGCAGTCTTGTCCCCGTGCCCGAACCCGAATCGCAGCAGCCGCCGCCGACCGCCGCCCATCCGCACACCGCGACCCTCAAGCGCCTTGAGCAGTCCTCCGGCCGGCTCGCCGCGAACGCGATCGCCCGCATGGACGCGACGCTGCCGTGGTACCGGGCGATGCCGCCGGAGAACCGGTCCTGGATCGGTCTGGTCGCGCAGGCCGGTATCGCGGCCTTCACCGAGTGGTTCCGGCACCCCGAGACCCCGCAGGCGATCTCCACGGACGTCTTCGGGACCGCGCCGCGCGAGCTGACCCGGGCGATCACCCTGCGCCAGACCGTCGAGATGGTGCGCACCACCATCGAGGTCATGGAGACGGCGATCGAGGAGGTCGCGGCGCCCGGCGACGAGTCGATCCTGCGCGAGGCCCTGCTCGTCTACGCGCGCGAGATCGCCTTCGCCACCGCCCAGGTGTACGCCCAGGCCGCCGAGGCACGCGGTGCCTGGGACGCCCGTCTGGAGTCGCTGGTGGTCAACGCGGTGCTCTCCGGCGAGGCCGACGAGGGGGCCGTCTCCCGGGCCGCCGCCCTCGGGTGGAACTCCCCCGAGCACGTGTGCGTGGTGCTCGGCACCGCCCCCGACGGCGACAGCGAACTGACCGTGGAGGCCATCCGGCGGGCCGCCCGGCACGCCAAGCTCCAGGTCCTCACCGGGGTGCTCGGGGACCGCCTGGTCGTGATCGCGGGCGGCAGCGACAATCCGCTCCAGGTCGCCAAGGCCCTGATCGGCCCGTACGCGGCCGGTCCCGTGGTGGCCGGACCGGTCGTCCCCGACCTGCTGGCGGCCACCCGCTCCGCCCAGGCCGCCGCCGCCGGCCTCAAGGCGTGCACCGCCTGGCAGGACGCTCCCCGGCCCGTTCTGGCGGACGATCTCCTCCCGGAGCGCGCGATCGCCTCCGATCCGGCTGCGCGGGAGCAGTTGGTGGAGGAGATCTACAGACCGCTGGAGGAGGCGGGCTCGGCGCTCCTGGAGACCCTGAGCGTCTATCTGGAACAGGCGAGCAGTCTCGAAGGCGCGGCCCGGATGCTCTTCGTCCACCCCAACACCGTGCGCTACCGGCTACGACGTGTGACGGACGTCACCGGCTGGTCCCCCTCCGATGTGCGTTCCGCCTTCACGCTCCGGATCGCCCTGATCCTGGGGCGTCTGGCCGACGGAGATCCTCAGTCCTAGACTTTTGTCGGACACCCACAATTCCCCCGACGGTTCTTCGTCCCTGTCCCCACGGGCGAGCAGGGCCGTCCACAAGAGAGAGTGTGAGAGTGCTCGTACTCGTCGCTCCCGGCCAAGGCGCTCAGACGCCCGGCTTCCTGACTCCCTGGCTCGACCTCCCCGGCGCCGCCGACCGGCTCGCCGCGTGGTCCGACGCCATCGGGCTCGACCTCGTCCACTACGGCACGCAGGCGGACGCGGACGCCATCCGCGACACCGCCGTGGCCCAGCCCCTGCTGGTCGCCGCCGGTCTGCTGTCCGCCGCGGCACTGGGTGACATCACCCCCGGCGCGGTGGCGGGCCACAGCGTCGGCGAGATCACCGCCACCGCGTACGCGGGCGTTCTCTCCGAGGAGGCCGCGCTCGGCTTCGTGCGCACCCGGGGCCTGGGCATGGCCCGCGCCGCGGCCATCACCGCGACCGGTATGTCCGCGCTGCTCGGCGGTGAGCCCGAGGTCGTCTTCCCGCACCTGGAGAAGCTCGGCCTCACCCCGGCGAACGTGAACGGCGCCGGGCAGGTCGTGGCCGCGGGCACCCTGGAGCAGCTGGCCGCCCTGGAGGCGGACAAGCCCGAGGGCGTGCGCCGGGTCGTGGCGCTGAAGGTCGCGGGCGCGTTCCACACGCACCACATGGCTCCCGCGGTCGAGGAGCTGCGCGAGGCCGCGGCCTCGCTCGACGTCTCCGACCCGAGGATCCCCTACGTCTCGAACGCCGACGGCGCCACGGTCGCCTCCGGCACCGAGGTCGTCAGCCGCCTGGTGAACCAGGTTTCGAACCCCGTCCGCTGGGACCTCTGCATGGAGAGGTTCCGGGAACTGGGTGCCACCGCGCTGATCGAGGTGTGCCCCGGCGGCACCCTGACCGGCCTGGCCAAGCGCGCGCTGCCCGGCGTGAGGACCGTCGCCCTGAAGTCCCCGGACGACCTCGACGCGGCCCGCGCGCTCATCGCCGAGACCGGGACGCCTGCCGCTGACGCGGCGGGTGCCGAATAAGGAGCCCCAGCAGCATGGCGAAGATCAAGCCCAGCAAGGGCGCGCCGTTCGCCCGGATCATGGGCGTCGGCGGCTACCGGCCGACCCGGGTGGTCCCCAACGAGGTCATCCTGGAGAAGATCGACTCGTCCGACGAGTGGATCCGCTCCCGCTCCGGCATCAGCACCCGGCACTGGGCCTCCGACGAGGAGACCGTGACGGCGATGTCGGTGGAGGCCGCGGGCAAGGCCATCGCGGACGCCGGTCTCACCCCCGAGCAGATCGGCGGAGTGATCGTCTCCACGGTCTCGCACTTCAAGCAGACCCCGGCCGTCGCCACCGAGATCGCGGACAAGATCGGCGCGGTCAAGCCGGCCGCGTTCGACATCTCCGCGGGCTGCGCGGGCTTCGGCTACGGCCTGACCCTCGCCAAGGGCATGATCGTCGAGGGTTCCGCGGAGTACGTGCTGGTCATCGGCGTCGAGCGGCTCAGCGACCTGACCGACCTGGAGGACCGCGCGACGGCCTTCCTGTTCGGTGACGGCGCGGGCGCGGTCGTCGTGGGCCCCGCGGACGAGCCGGGCATCGCCCGTACCGTCTGGGGCTCCGAGGGCGACAAGTCCGAGACCATCAAGCAGACCGTGCCGTGGACCGCGTACGACTCCGCGGGCAAGTTCCCTGCGATCACGCAGGAGGGCCAGGCGGTGTTCCGCTGGGCCGTGTTCGAGATGGCGAAGGTCGCCCAGCAGGCGCTGGACGCGGCCGGAATCAGCGCGGACGACCTGGACGTCTTCATTCCGCACCAGGCCAACATGCGGATCATCGACTCGATGGTGAAGACTCTCAAACTGCCGGAGCACGTCACGGTCGCCCGTGACGTGGAGACCACCGGCAACACCTCGGCCGCCTCGATCCCGCTCGCTATGGAGCGGCTCCTGGCGACCGGACAGGCGAAGAGCGGTGACACCGCGCTCGTCATCGGCTTCGGGGCGGGTCTCGTCTACGCCGCGACGGTCGTTACCCTCCCCTAGGCACACCGGATCTTCCGGATGCCCGCATACCCGTAAAAACACCGAAGGAGCGCCACATGGCCGCCACCCAGGAAGAGATCCTCGAGGGTCTCGCCGAGATCGTCAACGAGATCGCCGGTATCCCCGTCGAGGACGTCCAGCTGGACAAGTCCTTCACCGACGACCTGGACGTCGACTCGCTGTCCATGGTCGAGGTCGTCGTCGCCGCCGAAGAGCGCTTCGAGGTCAAGATCCCGGACGACGACGTCAAGAACCTCAAGACCGTCGGCGACGCCGCGGACTACATCCTGAAGCACCAGGCCTGAGTCCCCGACTCAGTCCCGGACTCAGTTCCGCGTGACTGCCGCCACCCGGCGGTGGCGCCGCTGATCCCCCCTTACACCGTGGAGAAATTTCCTGTGAGCTCGACCAATCGCACCGTGGTCGTCACCGGTATCGGCGCAACCACACCGCTGGGTGGCGACTCCGCCTCGACCTGGGAAGGTCTGCTGGCGGGCCGTTCCGGCGTCCGGCCCCTGGAGGGCGAGCGCTTCGCCGACCTCCCGGTCCGCATCGCCGCGACCGCCGCCGTCGACCCGGGCGAGGTACTGCCCCGCCCGCTCGCCCGCAAGCTGGACCGCTCGGCGCAGTTCGCGCTGATCGCGGCCAAGGAGGCCTGGGCCGACGCGGGCTACACCGCCCCCGCCGGCGACGACCAGCCCATCGCCCCCGAGCGCCTCGGCACGGTCATCGCCTCCGGTATCGGCGGCGTGACCACCCTGCTCGACCAGTACGACGTGCTCAAGGAGAAGGGCGTACGCCGCGTCTCCCCGCACACCGTCCCGATGCTGATGCCGAACTCCCCCTCGGCCAACGTCGGCCTGGAGGTGAACGCCCGCGCGGGCGTCCACACCCCCGTCTCCGCCTGTGCCTCGGGCGCCGAGGCGATCGGCTACGCCGTGGAGATGATCCGCACCGGCCGCGCCGACGTCGTGGTGGCCGGCGGCACCGAGGCGGCCATCCACCCGCTGCCCGTGGCGGCGTTCGCCAACATGATGGCGATGTCCAAGAACAACGAGAACCCCGAGCAGGCCTCGCGCCCGTACGACAAGGCCCGTGACGGCTTCGTCCTCGGCGAGGGCGCCGGTGTCGTCGTCCTGGAGTCGGCCGAGCACGCCGCCGAGCGCGGCGCCCGGGTCTACTGCGAGGTGCTCGGCCAGGGCCTGTCGGCCGACAGCCACCACATCGCGCAGCCCGAGCCGACCGGCCGGGGTGTCGCGGCGGCCCTGCAGAACCTGCTGGACTCCACGGACCTCAAGCCGTCCGAGGTCGTCCACCTCAACGCGCACGCGACGTCCACCCCGCAGGGCGACGTCGCCGAGATCAAGGCGCTGCGCAAGGTCCTCGGCGACGACATGGACCACATCGCGGTCTCCGCGACCAAGTCCATGACCGGGCACCTGCTCGGCGGCGCCGGCGGCATCGAGACCGTCGCGACGGTCCTGGCGCTGCACCACCGCGTCGCGCCCCCGACCATCAACGTCGACGAGCTCGACGCCGAGGTCGAGGCCGACATCGTGCGGGGCGAGCCGCGCGCGCTGCCGTCCGGGTCGATCGCCGCGATCAACAACTCGTTCGGCTTCGGCGGCCACAACGTCGTCCTGGCGTTCCGCTCCGTCTGAGCCGCGCGCGTCCACGGCGCCCGTAGCCGACCGGAAGGGCCCCCACCGCTCGGTGGGGGCCCTTCCCGCTGCTCACGGGCGCGTCGGCCCGGGGTGGTCAGACGACCTGGTGCAGCCACCGCACGGGCGCGCCCTCGCCCGCGTACCGGAACGGCTCCAGCTCGTCGTCCCAGGGCTTGCCGAGGAGGCGGGCGATCTCGGCCTCCAGGTCGGTCTCCTCGCGCAGCGAGCGGGCCAGCGCCGCCCGCAGCCGGTCCTCGGGGATCAGGATGTCGCCGTGGATGCCGGTGACGGCGTGGAAGATTCCCAGGTCGGGCGTGGCGCTGTAGCGCTCGCCCTCGGCCGTGGCGCACGGCTCCGCCGTGACCTCGAACCGCAGCATCTGCCATCCGCGCAGGGCGGACGCGAGTTTGGACGCCGTGCCGGGCTCGCCCTGCCAGGAGAACTCGGCTCTCCAGGTGCCGGGCGAGGCGGGCTGGCGGATCCAGTCGAGCTGGACGCGCACACCGAGCACCCCCGCCACGGCCCACTCGACGTGCGGGCACAGCGCGCGGGGGGCGGAGTGGATGTACAGAACTCCACGTGTCGTCACCGGGACCTCCAGTGCGGTTCGAGGTTCGCCTTCCCCAGCGGCCTCGCGCCCCTACCGGTCCCGGTCAGGACAGCACCTGACATTCTGCCCCGGGGTTCAACAGTAAACAGCATCGGGAGTTAATCTCCTGAATGGGGACAGTATGTGACGTGATGTAATTTACCGGAGCCGTCTGGCGTGGCACCTCTGGCTGGACGGGCCAAAGCTACCGCGCGGAGCAGACAGAAAGGTGTCGTACGGTCGGTCCTGGGCCCGGGAAACACGAAGCTTTCACTCGCCAGGACGCCAGGGGCACCCGAGGGAGGGGACCATGGGGATGGACCAGGGGACGCCGCCGACACGCCGGAGCCGCACCGGGCGGGGCCGCACCGCGCCCGCCGCCGCCCTCACCGCGCTCGCCCTCGCCGTCACGGCGGGGTGCACGAGCTCGGGCGCGCCGGTCGAGCACCGCCCCGGAACCGCCCGCAAGCCCTCGCCGACACCCTCCTCCCCCTGGAACCCGCGCCCCGCGTCGATCGCCGCCGTGGGCGACTCCATCACCCGGGGCTTCGACGCCTGCATGGTCCTCGCCGACTGCCCCGAGGCGTCCTGGGCGACCGGCAGCGACGCGGGGGTGCGCTCGCTGGCGTCCCGGCTGCTCGGCCCCGCCTCCGCCGCCGCCCGCAGCTGGAACTACGCCCGTACCGGCGCCCGGATGTCCGACCTCCCGGCCCAGCTGACCCGGGCCGCGGCCCACCGCCCCGAGCTGGTCACGGTGATGGTCGGCGGCAACGACGCCTGCCGCGACTCGGTCGACGGCATGACCTCGGTGGCCGACTTCCGGTCGGGCTTCGAGCGGTCACTGCGCCAGCTGCGCGCCGGACTGCCCAAGACGCAGGTGTACGTGTCGAGCGTGCCGGACCTCAAGCGCCTGTGGTCGCAGGGCCGGGGCAACGCGCTGGGCAAGCAGATCTGGAAGCTCGGCATCTGCCAGTCGATGCTGGGGGACGCCGACGACCTGGGGCCCGCGGCGGCCGAGCGGCGCGACGCGGTGTACGCGCGCGTGGTGGCGTACAACAAGGCGCTGAAGGAGGTGTGCGCGAAGGACCGTTACTGCCGCTACGACGGCGGCGCGGTCTTCGACTACCGCTTCACCGGCGAGCAGCTGAGCCACTGGGACTGGTTCCACCCCAGCAAGGACGGGCAGGGGCGGCTGGCGGAGATCGCGTACCGCAATGTGACGGCGGCGCGCCCGCCGGCCTGACGGCCGGATCCCTCCCGTCACTCCGAGACCCCCTGGTCACCGGGGAGTTCCTTCTCGATACTGGCCGCCCAGGCCTTGAGGGAAGGATGCCCAGTGGTTCGTGGACGGCGTGTACGGGGTGGACGGGGCGTACGGGTGGCGCGGCTCGCCCTGCTGGTCGCTTCGATGACGGTCGGCGCGGCGCTCGCGCCGGTCCCGGCGCAGGCGCAGGCGCGGACCGCGACGGGGGCGCCGCCGACGGTGGAGGAACAGCGCCTGGACCGGGCCGTTCCGCAGGAGATACTGCGGCGCTCCGGGTTCGACGACGTGGCCGCGCGGTTCGCTCGGGAGCTCGACGGCGTACGGTCCTACCGCGAGGCCGAGCGGCTGGTCGCCCGGGAGGGCGCCGGGCTGTGGCGGCGGGCGGTGGACCGGGCGCAGGGGCGCGGCCCGGCGGGCGGTGACCTGAGCCGGGGCGACGACCGGCCGCTGTACTGGGCGCGGCTGGGGATGACGCGCGAGCTGCGGGGCTGGGAGCCCGGGTTCGGGCTGTCGGCCGCGCGGCGGGCGGCCCTGCTCGACCGTCTGGAGCGGGGCTCGCGGGGCCAGGACTCGATTCGCCTCGGCTCGGGCGCCGGCTACAAGAGGATCCTGGTCACCGGCTTCGACCCGTTCACGCTCGACCGGGACATCCGGATCGGCAACCCCTCGGGGGCGACGGCGCTGGCGCTGGACGGCACCTGGATCAGCACGGCCGCCGGGCCCGCCCGGATCGAGACGGCGATGTTCCCCGTCCGCTGGGACGACTTCGCGGCGGGCACGGTCGAGCGGACGCTGCGGCCGGTGCTGCCCCGGGTGGACCTGTTCACCACGGTGAGCCAGGGGCGGGTCGGGCGGATCGACATCGAGCGCTTCAACGGGGCGTGGCGGGGCGGGTTCCCGGACAACGAGAACGTCTCGCGCACGGAGCCCGTGCCGGTCACCGACCCGGCGAGCCGGCCGCAGTGGACGAGGACGACGCTGCCGTACGCGGCGATCGTGGCGGCCCGCACCGGCCCGTTCCCGGTGTACGACCACACGTCGGTGACGGAGATCCCGGCGGGCGGCACGGGGCCGGTGGTACGGGAGGACGGGCCGTCGGCGGGGTCCGTGGCGCGGGCCGGGGGCGGGGGCGACTACCTCTCCAACGAGATCGCGTACCGGGCGACGCTGCTGCGGGACCGGCTGGGGCTGTCGGTCCCGGGGGGTCATGTGCACACGCCGGTGCTGGAGTTCGGGGCGGGGAACGAGGATCCGGCGTCGGGGGTGGTGACGGATGCGGGGTTCGAGCGGAATCGGGGGGTGATTGTGGGGCAGGTGCGGGCGATAGTGGCGGTAGCGCTTTCCCCCACCCCGCCCGTTCCCTAAACCCTCCGGGGGTGGGGTGGGGTGACTTGCCCGGGGGCGAGGTGACTTGTCCGGGGGCTGAGGTGTTTGCCGGGGGCTGCGCCCCCGGGCCCCCTGCTTGTCCGGGGCCTGCGGCCCCCGGCCCCGCTCCCGCTCCGCGGTGACCTGCGGACCGGCGGGGGCTGACCGCGCAGTTCCCCGCGCCCCTGATCGGCCGGAAGTTCGTCTGCGGGTTGACCTGGGCTGGTCGCGCAGTTCCCCGCGCCCCTGATCGGCCGGAAGTTCGTCTGGCGGTTGACCTGGGCTGGTCGCGCAGTTCCTCGCGCCCCTTCAGGGCCCGGTGGTCGGCTGACGGTTGACTTGGGTTGCTCGCGCCGTTCCCCGCGCCCCTCACGGGCGGGGCCTGCGGCCCCTGCCCTCTCGGTGCCGGTCACCCCAACCCCCCAGGGGCGCGGGGAACTGCGCGAGCAACCACACTCCACCCGCAGACAAAGGCCGGACCGAAAAGGGGCGCGGGGAACTGCGCGGCCAGCCCCCACCGGCCCGCAGACGAACGCCGCACGGACAAGGGGCGCGGGGAACTGCGCGACCAGCCCACCACCGGGCCGCTGGTGGAAGAAAGGGGGCGGGCCGTAGGTCCGCAAAGGGGGACGGGGCGGCAGCCCGTTGGTGTCGGGTCAGGGGTGTAGGGATGACACGTCCGAGGTTGCCAGGTCCGGGCGGGACGCCAGTACCCCCTGGACCGCCTCCAGCACCGGCAGACCCCCCACCCCCGTCGCCAGCGCCACATCCTTCGCCGCCAGCGCCACCGGGAAGTGCGCCTCCGTCGCGAACAGCCGGCCCACCAGACCCCCCAGCGGGCTCCCCTCCAGGGCCGAGCGCGTCAGGTCCTCCGGCAGGCCCAGCGCCCCCGCCAGACGCAGGGACTCCGCCACCAGGGCCACCCCGCCGATCACCCCGCTGATCAGGACCAGCTTGAGCGCCGCCCCGGTGCCCACCTCCCCGCACCGCCGTACCGACCCCAGCTCCGCCAGCAGCCCGTCCACCGGAGCGGTCTCGCCGCCCGCGAGGATCAGCAGTCCGCCGTCCGCGGCCCGGTCCACGCTCCCCATCACGGGCGCGTCGATGAACGCGACCCCGTCGGGGAGGCGGGACACCAGCTCGCGGACCGTGTCGGGGCCGACCGTCGACGTGTCGATCCACGTCGTCCCCGCCCGCAGCGCCGGAATCATCGCGTCCGTCACGGCGAGCGCCGCCGCCGGGTCCGCGAGCATCGTGATGACCACGTCGGCGCCGCGCACCGCCTCGGCGGGGTTCGCGGCGGCCGCGGCGCCCTCGGCCACCAGCGCCTCGGCCCTGGCGGACGTACGGTTCCAGACCGTCAGCCCGTACCCCGCCGCGAGCAGCCGCCTGGCCATCGGCGTGCCCATGCCGCCCAGCCCCAAGAACGCGATCTTCGTTTCGTTCGCCCTCATCGTCATCGTCATGGCATGACCGTATGGATCCCTCCATCCATGCCACAAGCGAATGTCTAGCATGTCAGGCATGAACAATCCGCATGGTGGTGCCCAGCCCGCCACCCACAGCCTCTACGACGTCTTCCTGCGGGTCGCCTCCGCCGGCTCGTTCACCGCCGCCGCCCAGGCGCTCGGCTACACCCAGTCCGCCGTGTCCCGGCAGGTCCAGGCGTTGGAGGAGGAGTTGGGGAGCGTGCTCTTCGACCGGCTGGCGCGCGGGGTGCGGCTCACCGAGGCGGGGCGGGTGCTGGTGCCGCACGCCGAGGCCGTACGGGACCGGCTCGCCGCCGCCCGGGCCGAGCTCGGCGCGCTGCGCACCCTCGACGGCGGGCTGCTGCGGGTGGGGGCGTTCTCGACCGCCGACGCCGCGCTGCTCCCGCGCGCCCTCGCCGCGTTCCGGCGGCGCCACCCGGGGGTGACCCTCGCCCGTACCGAGGGGCCCTCCGTGAAGCACCTCGGGCTGCTCGCCGCCGGGGAGCTGGACATCGCCGTGGTCAGCTCCACCGCGGGGCGCGCCCTCGACGGCTGTGCGCTGCGGCATCTGCTGGACGAGCCGATGTTCGTGGCGCTGCCGCGCGAGCACCCGCTGGCGGGCCGCGAGCGGCTGCGGCTGGCGGAGCTCGCCGACGAGGAGTGGGTGGCGGGCAGCACCCGCCCCGAGGACACGCTGATGCGGCCGGTCCTGGAGTCCGGGTTCCGCCCGCGCACCACCCTCGTCGTACGGGACTGGATCGCCAAGCAGGGCTTCGTCGCGGCCGGGCTCGGCGTGACCCTGCTGCCCGCCCTCGCCGCGGAGTCGGTCCGGGCGGACATCGTGCTCGTACCCCTGCACCCGGACGATGCTCCGCGCCGGGCGGTCTACGCGGCGACCCCGCATGGCCGCGCGGACTCCCCGGCCGTGGCCGCCTTCCTGGCCGAACTCCGGGCGGTCGCGGGACGGATCACCGGCCCGTCGGCCCGCCCGTAGCGGTCTCGGGGCGCGTCCGGGGCTCGGCACCGGGGCCGCTGTCGGAGTCGGAGGCGGAGTCGGGGTCCGGGGCGGTCTCGCCCAGCAGGTCCCGGACCATCAGCGTCGCCCCCGCCACCGCGCCGGGCATCAGGAACACCGCCACGAACGGCACCACGAACGCCAGCGCCAGCGGGACGCCGAAGCCGAGCACCAGCAGCCGGCGCGAACGCAGCAGGACGAGACGGTCCGCCAGCTCCACTCCCCGGCGCTGGAGCGCCACCGCCGTCAGCTCCTCGGCGAGGAAGAAGCCGGAGACGCAGAAGCCGATCGCGGGCACGACGGTCTGGCCGACCACCGGCAGGAAACCGAGGGCGAACAGGACGATTCCGTACAGGGCGACACGGGTCAGGACGCGGACGGAGTCACGGGCGGAGATCCACAGGTCGCGCCAGAGCGGCAGCCCGGACTCCGGCGCCTCGCCGCCGCTCTCCGCGCGGTCGACGTCCTCGGACAGCTTCTCGTAGAAGGGCTGGCCGACCAGGAGCGTCACCGCGGTGAAGGTGATGACCGCGAGGAAGAGGCCCATGGCGAAGACGAGCACCGTCAGGAAGCCACGGAACAGGCTCAGCCACGGCGAGGACCAGTCGTCGGCGAACGGGGTCGCCCAGTCGGCCAAGTCGTCCGCCCCGTAGGCGAGCCCGGTCAGCGCCGCCGCGTACAGGACCAGGGTGACCAGTCCGGGCAGCAGTCCCATCCCCAGGGACCGGCCGTGGCCGGTGACCCATCGCTGTCCTTTGACCAGATAACCGAAGCCCGCCCCGAGATCACGCATGGCCGAACTCTATCGGCCGGTATCCGCCCCTCCCGTACGCGCGTTCCCGCCCCCGGGCACGGCGAAGGGCCGCACCCCGCCGAGTGCGGCCCTTCGCGGGAAGCGGGGGGCGTCAGGCGACCGCGAGGTCCACGGTGATGTTGCCGCGCGTGGCCTTCGAGTACGGGCACACCTGGTGCGCCTTCTCCAGGAGGTCGCGGGCGGTGGCCGCGTCCAGGTTGGGGAGGGCGGCGGAGATCCTGACGATGATGCCGAAGCCCTCGTCGTTCTTGCCGATGCCGACCTCGGCCGTGACCGTGGAGCCGGATATGTCGGCGTTCTCCTGGCGCGCGACCACGCCGAGGGCGCCCTGGAAGCAGGCGCTGTAACCGGCCGCGAACAGCTGCTCCGGGTTGGTGCCCGCGCCGCTGCCGCCCATCGCCTTCGGCGGGTTCACGACCACGTCGAGCGCGCCGTCGTCGGTGGCGACCCGGCCGTCCCGCCCGTTCTCGGCGGTGGCGACGGCGGTGTAGAGGACGTCGGACTGCTGGATGGACATGCTGGGTGCTCCTCCTGGTCGTTCCCGGCCGCTCGCGCCCACGACAGCCGGGATGTGGAAAGACCTTATCGGATGGCGGAAGTCATCCGATAAGGTCTTTCCCTGTCGGCCTCCAGGAGTGGCCGAGGTCACTCGCCCAGCGAGACGACCATCTTTCCGGTGTTCTCACCGCGGAGCATGCCGAGGAAGGCGTCCACGCCGTTCTCGATGCCGCCGACGACCGTCTCGCCGTACTTCAGCTCACCGGAGGCGATCCAGCCGGCCACCTCCTGGACGAACTGCGGCTGGAGCGCCGCGTGGTCGCCGACGAGGATGCCCTGGAGCCGCAGCCGCTTGCCGATGATCATGGCCATGTTGCGCGGGCCCGGGGTCGGCTCGGTGTCGTTGTAGCCGGCGATCATGCCGCAGATGGTGGCGCGGCCGTGCACCTTCAGCGAGGAGATCGCGGCTTCCAGGTGCTCGCCGCCGACGTTGTCGAAGTAGACGTCGATGCCGTCCGGGGCGGCCTCGCGCAGCTGCTCGCGGACGGGGCCGTTCTTGTAGTTGAAGGCGGCGTCGAAGCCCAGCTCCTCCACCAGCCACTTCACCTTCTCGTCGGAGCCGGCCGAGCCGATCACCCGCGAGGCACCCTTGAGGCGGGCGAGCTGGCCGACCTGGCTGCCGACCGCGCCGGCCGCGCCGGAGACGAAGACCGCGTCGCCCTCCTTGAAGGAGGCGACCTCGAACAGGCCCGCGTACGCGGTCAGACCCGGCATGCCGAGCACGCCGAGGTAGGTCGAGAGCGGCGCCAGCGAGGCGTCCACCTTGGTGGCGTGCTTCGCGTCCACGTCCGCGTACTCGCGCCAGCCCAGCCCGTGCAGCACGTGGTCGCCGACGGCGAAGCGCTCGTCGCCCGAGGCGATGACCTCGCCGACCGCGCCGCCGTCCATCGGCTTGTCGAGCTGGAACGGCGGGACGTACGACTTCACGTCGTTCATCCGGCCGCGCATGTACGGGTCGACGGACATGAAGAGGTTGCGGACCAGGATCCGGCCCTCGGCGGGCGCGGCGACCGGGACCTCGCGGAGCGCGAAGTCGGTCGGGACCGGCCAGCCGTGCGGGCGGGAGACGAGGTGCCATTCACGGCCGGTGGCGGGGAGTGCGGACGGTGCGGACATGGGGTGCGTCCTCCTGGGGCGTCAACTTCAGGTACTGGTCGCCCGGCCACCGGGTGGTGGGGGGCCGGGCCCGTCGGGTACCAATTACTTCAGGTACTGAAACAACCATGCTCCTGAATATTTGAGATTGTCAAGTAACTCGGTACGCTGGTTCCATGGCCACGCGTATGGATGCCCTCACCCTCGAAGTCGTCGAACTCATCGGCTCGGTGGTGGGGCGCTACCACGAGGAGTACGAGCGCGCCGCCGCCGAGCACGCGCTCACCGGCGCGCAGGCGCGGGTGCTCGGGCTGCTCGCGCTGGAACCGGTGCCGATGCGGCACATCGCGCGGAAGCTGAAGTGCGAGCCGTCGAACGTCACCGGGATCATCGACCGCCTGGAGGCGCGCGGCCTCGTCGAGCGCCGCCCCGACCCGGCCGACCGCCGGGTCAAACTGGCCGCCCCGACGGAGGAGGGCCTGCGCACGGCGACCGCCCTGCGCGACTCCCTGGACTTCGCCCGCGAGCCGCTGGCACAGCTGTCGAAGGACGAGCGGACGGTGCTGCGGGATCTGCTGCGGCGGATGCTGGGGGTGGAGTAGGCACACCGGGCCGGCCAGGCGGGGCGGGCCGACTGAGGCCGCCGCCCTTCTTCCGGGTACCGGCGCTCCCCCGGGGGTGGGTTACAGGCACCACCAGAGGAACCGGTCACAGGTCTTGGTGGGCGCGGGTGTGGGCGTCGGGGACTGCGGGGGCGCCGGGGCCGACTCCGACGTGGAGGGCTCCGGGGACGTGGACGGCGGCGGCGACCCGTCCGACCCGCTGGGCGCGGGCGCCGGAGCGCTGGGCGCGCCGGTCATCCCGGTGGCCGGGTGCGAACCGCCGGGCGCGGGAGAGCCCTCCTCACCGGTCCCGGGCCCGCTCGCGGTAGCGCCCGGACCCGGCCGCGTACCGCCGGGGCCGGGGTGGTGCCCCGTGCCGTGACCGTTCCCGGCGGGGACCGCGCTGGGCCGCTTCGGGCCGCCCGCGTCGCTGGGGTCCGGCGCGGGCGCGGAGCTCTCCTGGGAGATCTGCTCCTCTTCGTGTACGGACGTGGCCGCGCCCCGTTCGTCCGGCGGCGGCTCCATGGCGAGCCGGGCCAGCCCCAGCGCGCCGGCCGCGAGGACCACACCCGCCGAACCGAACAGCACGAGGCGTCCGCGCCGCTTGCGGGCGCGGCGGCGCGGGCGGGCGGCCGCCCGGGGCGGCTCGCGGCGCGCGCGGCGGTGACCCGCGGGGGCCGGGGCCGCACCGGATGCGGCGGCCTCGTACACCCCGAGGTCGATGATTTCGGGCTGCCGCAGTTCCTCCGCGGGGGTGCCGCATCCGGCGCAGGCCAGTGCGCCGTTGAGGTGCCGTCGGCAGACGTGGCAGTAATCCATGGCCAACGGAGGCTATGCGCGCGGCGGTCGACAATGGGGGCCGGGAATGTGTGGATCTTGTGTGGAACCCCTCCTTCCGGGCGTGCCGGTGGCACGAAGTCGGGCGTTCGGTGCGTTGTCAGCGGGGCCGGGCAGGATGGGGACATGACGGACGCGCAGCCCCACGGTTTCGGCCCGCTCGACTTCCAGCTCGTCCTGCTGCGGCGGATGGCCGACCACCAGCCCGGGCTCGTCGAGGACGCCCGCCGCGAGCTGGGGGTGTCCGCCACCCGGATGCGGGAGGCCAACCGGCGCTGGCAGGCGATGACCCGCTCACCGCGCTCGCGCGGGGCGGCGGCGCGGTACCGGTCGGTGCTGGGCGAGCCGGAGGCGGTGGCCCGGCGCAGGGTCGGCGACCTGGAGTGCGAGGCACGGCTGTGGCCGGTGCCGCTGTGGCCGACGCTGCGGTTCGAGGTGCTGGCGGGGCCGGGTGGGGTGGTGTGGAACGAGTGGCTGGTCCGGGCGCCCGGGGAGCCGGGCCCGGTCCTGGAGACGGTGGCGGATCTGCGCCCGTGGTCCTGCACGGTGGAGGAGGCGTCCCGGGCGTTCCCCCCGGCCCGGCCGCGGGAGGGGGGTGCGCCGGGGCGGTGGGAGGTGGAGTTGGGGGTGGGAGTGGGAGTGGGTTCGGGTGCGGGTTCGGGTGCGGGTGGGGTTGTGGTGGGGGAGTTTTGCTGGGGGTTGTTGCAGGGGGTGCGGGGGGTGTAGGTGGGGTGGGGGGCGTTTGTGCCCGGACTTTGTGTGCGGGTCGGTGGACGGCTGATCGCGCAGTTCCCCGCGCCCCTGATTGGCCCGGGGTTCGTCTGCGGGTGGTCTGTGGCTAATCGCGCAGTTCCCCGCGCCCCTGATTGGCCCGGGGTTCGTCTGCCGGTGGTCTGTGGCTGATCGCGCAGTTCCCCGCGCCCCTGATTGGCCCGGGGTTCGTGTGCGGGTGGTCTCTGGCTGATCGCGCAGTTCCCCGCGCCCCTTGGGTAGACCGCCGGCCCCGGGGAGTGCGGCTCGGCCAGGGGCCCCTATTTGTCTGCGGACCGTGCGGGGCTGGTCGCGCAGTTCCCCGCGCCCCTTAGGCAGACGGCCGCACCCGGGGTGTCAGGCTCGGCCGGTGCCGGGCCTTTTCGGCTGCGGGTCGCGCTGGGTTGCTCGCGCAGTTCCCCGCGCCCCTGATGCGGACGGCCGCCTCCCAGAAAACGCCGCTCAGCCCCCACCCCCCAGGGGCGCGGGGAACTGCGCGACCAGCCGTCCACCCAGCCGCAGACAAAGACCGGGCACAAGACACCCCCAGGGGCGCGGGGAACTGCGCGACCAGCCGTCCACCCAGCCGCAGACAAAGACCGGGCACAAGAGCGCCCCGCGGACAAAGACCGGGCACAAGAGCGCCCCCGCAGACAAAGACCGGGCAAGCCGTCGCAGACCACGTCCCGGCACCGGCAGAGGCGCGCCGGGGCGGGGCGCCGTGTCCCCCGATCGGCCCTGCCCGGGCCCCCCTTGGCACTCGGTCAGCCGACGCCCGACCGGCTCAGCCCCGCGCGCGCCCCACCCCGCGGGGCCGGACGATTCGATCAAGGACCCCATCGGGAGGATCGCCGTGACCGTCAGTCTGGAGCAGTTGCGCCGTTGCCATGTAGCCGTCGACCTCGGGGCCGCGAGGACGCGCGTATTCGTCAAGGGACTGGGACTCGTCGTCGACGAGCCCAGCGTCGCGGCCGTCAACACCCAAACCGGCGCGCTGATCGCCGTCGGCACGTTCGCCGAGAAGATGACGGGCCGTACGCCCGACTACATCCGCGTCGCCCGCCCCGTCTCCGGCGGCACGGTCGTCGACATCGAGATGGCCCAGCGCATGCTGCGCCACCTGATCGGCGAGAAGCTCCGGCGACAGCTGCGGCGCAAGCCCCGGCTGCGCGCCGCCGCCAGCACCCCGCACGAGGCCGACCCGCTCGCCCAGCGCGCGACCGTGGAGACGCTGGTGGGCCTCGGCGCCCACCGGGTCGAGCTGGTCGACACCCTGATCGCGGCGGCCGTCGGCTGCGGGCTCCCGGTGGAGCAGCCGACCGCCACCATGATCATGGTGTGCGGCGCGGCCACCACCCAGATCGCGGTGCTCTCGCTCGGCGCGATCGTCACCGCCCAGCGCATCCCGGTCGGCGGCGACGCCATCGACCACGCCGTCATCCAGCACCTGCGCCACCAGCACGAGCTGATGCTGCCGAGCCAGTCCGTACGCCCCCTCCAGATCGCCCTCAGCGGCAACGGCCTCACCCCGCACGGCCCCGCCTCCACCGAGATCCACGGCCGTGACGTCGCCACCGGCCTCGCCCGTTCGGTCCGGGTCGACACCGCGGCCGTACGCAACGCGATCCACACCCCGCTGACCGCCGTCCTCGACGGCATCGGCAAGGTGCTGCGCGACTGCCCGCCGGACCTCGTCGCGGACCTCGCGGACCGGGGGATCATGATGGTCGGCGGCAGCGCCCTGCTGCCGGGCCTGGACCAGATGCTGCGCAAGGCGACGGGCATGCCGGTGGCCATCGCCGAACGCCCGGACGTCTGCGCCATCCTGGGCCTGGGCGCGATGCTGGACGGCCAGATCGAGCCGATGGTCCTCGACCCGCTGGCGGAGTGAGGCGGGTGCCGGACGGGACCGGGGCCGGGACCGGGGCCAGGTCTGGGCCCGGGACGGACGCCGTATCCAGCAGCGGGACCGAGGCCGGAACCGGGGCCGAGGCGGACGCCGTATCCAGCACCGGAACCGAACCCGGGACCGGAACCGAAACCGGACCCGGACCCAGAACCGGGACCGGGACCGGGGCTGCTCCCCTCCCCCTCCTCCTGGATGCCGTCCTCGGCGTCGGCTCCGAGCGCGAACTGCACACCACCCTCCAGCACATCGTCGACACCGCCGCCGAGCTGACCGACGCGCGGTACGGCGCGCTCGGCGTGCTCGACCCCGAGCGCGGGCGGCTCACCGGGCTGTTCACGGCCGGGCTCACCGGCGCCGAGCGGGAGCGGATCGCGGCGCTCCCGGACGGGTGCGCCGGGGTGCTGGGCGCGCTCGCCGACGGCACGCGGCCACAGCGGGTGGCCGATCCCGCCGACGGCACGCCACCACCGCGGGCGGCCGATCCCGCCGCCGACCCGCGCTCCTCGGGCGCGCCGCCCGGCCATCCGCCGACGCACGCGTTCCTGGGCGTCCCCATCCGCGTACACACCGAGGTGTTCGGCCATCTCTGTGTGACCGACAGGCGCGGGGGCGCGTTCACCGACGAGGACCTGGCGCTGCTGCGGGTCCTCGCCTCGCAAGCCGGGATCGCGATCGGCAACGCGCGACTGTACGAGACGGCCCGGCGCCGTGAGCGGTGGATCGAGGGCGCCGCCGCCGTCACCACCTCGCTGCTGACCGGCGACACGGCGGCCGACGCGCTGATGACGGTCGCCGAGCGGGCCAGGCTGCTCGCGGACGCGGCGGCCGGGGTGGTGCTCCAACCCACCCCGGAGGGCGGGATGGAGATCGTCGCCGCCTCCGCGCCGGACGACCCCGGCGACATCGTCGGCACCACCATCGCGCCGGGCTCCCCCGTCCTGGTCCAGCTGCTCGGCGGCGAGCCGGTGTTCATCGAGGACTCCGCGACCGACCCGAGGATGACCACCCACGTACGGACGCGGTTCGGGCCGAGCATGATGCTGCCGCTGCAGAGCGGCGGCAAGCTCATCGGCACGCTCGCGCTCCCCCGGCGCCGCGGGGCCGAGCCGTACAGCGCCGTGGACCGGCTGCTGGCCGCGCAGTTCGCCTCGCAGGCGGCGCTCGCGCTCGTCCTCGCCGACGCGCAGCACAACCGGGAGCGGCTCGCGGTGTACGAGGACCGCGACCGTATCGCCCGCGATCTGCACGACCTCGTCGTCCAGCGGCTGTTCGCCACCGAGATGATGCTGGAGTCGACGCGCCGGCGCGCCGCGAAGGCCGCCGGCGACGACACCGACGAGCTGCTCACCCGGGCCGTGGACGAGCTGGACTCCACGATCCAGGAGGTCCGTACCGCCATCTTCGCTCTCCAGCAGCCGCCCGCCGAGGCGCCGACGACCGTACGGGGCCGGGTGCTGCGCGAGACGGACGGCGCGGGCGCCCTGCTCGGGTTCCGTCCGTCGGTGCGGTTCGAGGGCGCGGTGGACACGGTCGTCGGCGAACCGGCCGCCGGGCAGCTGGTCGCCGCCCTGCGCACGGCGCTCGCCGCCGCGCACCGCCGCCCGGGCGTCTCCTCCGTCCAGGTCCTGGTGGACGCCGCGGCGGTCCTGCCGGACGGGCGGGCGGGGGTCCGCCTGGAGGTCACGGACGACGGAACGGGCGACGGGAGGGGGGACGGGACGGGCGACGGGAGGGGGGACGGGACGGGGGGCGCGAGCGGTGATGACGTGGCGCGCGGGACGACGGTGACCTGGCAGTCACCGGTGTGACCGGGGCTCAGAGCCGGAACGCACTGGCCGTCGCCGGTGTGACCCGGGGCTCAGGGCCGGAACGCACTGGCCGTCGCCGGTATGACCCGGGGCTCAGGGTCCGGACGCCGCGCGCAGCGCGATCCGGGTGTGGGAGTGGGCCGCGCCCGCCTCCCGTTTCAGCCGGCGCAGCAGCCCGTCGAGCGCCGCCGGATCGGCCGCCCTCGCCCGTACGAGATAGTCGTGCTCGCCCGTGACGTGCACGACCTCCGTGATGCCCGGCAGCTTCAGGGCGACCTTCTCGAACTCCTCGTTCGTGGTGTCCAGGCGCAGGGTGACGTCGATGAAGACGACGAGCCCCGCCCCCGCGTCGGCCGTCGGGTCGATGAGGGTGGTGAAGCCCCGGATGACGCCCTCGCGGCGCATCCGCCGCACCCGCTCGGCGGCGGCGTTGGCGCTGAGCCCCACCTTCGTCCCCAGGTCGCGGTACGAGATCCGCGCATCCTCCCGCAGTACGGCGAGGATTTCTCTGTCCAAGCGGTCCATACCGCGATTGTCGCAGTCCGCGCCGATATCCGGCCGCGTACCCGGCGGGCGTGGCCGGACAGTACCCCCATGAGCGAGATGTGGACGACGGCGGTGGCGGGTGCGGCGGCGGGCCTGGGCGTGGCGATGCCGGTGGGCGCGGTCGGGGTGCTGCTCGTCCAGCAGGGCATGCGCGACCGGCGCGGCGCGGTCGCGGCGGCCTCGGCGGTGGCGGTGGTCGACTTCGCGTACGCGGCGGTGGCCACGGCGCTCGGCCCGTGGGTGGCGTCGACGCTCGCGGGGGTGGAGGCGTGGGTACGGCTGGTGGCGGCGGGCGTGCTGATGGTGATCGCGGGGCGGGGGCTGTGGGGGTCCCGGGGCCCGGCGACGCCCCCAGGACCGGCGGTGGCCGGGGCGGACGGCAGCCGGCACGCCTCCACGGGACCGGTCGCCGGGACGGACGGCAGCCCGCCCGCCCCCACGGAGCCGGTCGCCGAGGTGGACGGGAGCCCGTCCGCCCCCACGGGACCGGTCGCCAGGGCGAACGGCGATTCGCACGCCGCCACAGGACCGGCGATCGCCGGGGCGGACGGCAGCCCGTCCGCCCCCACGGAGCGCCTCACCGCACCCGGCGCGCACTCCTCCGCCCCGACGAAGGGCGTCACCTCACCCGGCGGCGGCCACTCCCCCGCCCCCGCGGAACCGGCCACCACCGCCACCGCCCCCGCGGCCGTACCGCCGGACGCGACCCCCGCCCGCGTCTTCGTCCGCTTCGCCGCCCTCACCCTCGTCAACCCCACCACGGCCCTCTACTTCACCGCGCTCACCACCGCCCAGGGCAGCACCCTGCACGGCGGCGGCAGCGGGGCCGTGTTCGTCGCGGCGGTGTTCGGCGCCTCCTTCGTGTGGCAGCAACTGCTCGTCGCGGCGAGCGGGTTCGCCGGGGCGCGGATCTCCGAGGCGGCCCGGACGTGGACGTTCCGGATCGGCTACGGGCTGGTCGCGGCGTACGCGGTCAAGGTCGCGCTGCCGCTTCCCTGATCGCGGCGCCACCCCCTCGCCCCCACTGCCGCTTCCCTGATCGCGCCCCCCTCGCCCCCACTGCCACCTCCCTCACCGCGCCACCACCCCCTCGCACCGCTCTGCCACCTCCTTGATCGCGGTGCCGCGTAGGGTTTCGGGTGGCCCTTCCGGGCCGGTGTTCCTGCCTGATCGCCGTCGACTGCGAGGAGCCCTCTCCCGTGTCCCCTCTCCTTCCCGCGCTGCGCACCGCCGACCGCAAGGAAGCCCTGCGGTTCGGCGAGCACTCCCTCACCTACGCGGAACTCGCCGGGGCCGCGGGCGCCCTGGCGGGCCGGCTCGCCGGAGCCGGTCGTGTCGCGGTCTGGGCGACGCCGAGCCCGGAGACGGTCGTCGGGGTGGTGGCGGCGCTGCTGGCCGGGGTCCCGGCCGTACCGCTGAACCCGAAAACGGGCGGGCGCGAACTGGCGCACATCCTGGCGGACAGCGCGCCGACGGCCGTCCTCGCCGCCCCCGACGCGTCGCTGCCGCCCGCGCTGGAGGCGCTGACCAGGATCGGCGTACGTACGACGGCGGAGCCGGGCGCGGAGCTCCCGGCCGCCGAACCCGACCCCGCCTCCCCCGCCTTCGTCGTCTACACCTCCGGCACCACCGGCCCGCCCAAGGGGGCCGTCCTGCCCCGCCGGGCCGTCGCCGTCACGCTCGACGCGCTGGCGGAGGTCTGGGCCTGGACGGACCGGGACGTCCTCGTCCACGGGCTGCCGCTCTTCCACGTCCACGGGCTGATCCTCGGCGTCCTCGGCCCGCTGCGGCGCGGCGGCTCGGTGCGCCACTTGGGCAGGTTCTCGGTGGAGGGGGTGGCCCGCGAGCTGTCGGCGGGGGCGACGATGCTGTTCGGGGTGCCGACGATGTACCACCGGATCGCCGAATCCCTCGACACGGACCGGGCGTTGGCGAAGGCGCTGGCCGGGGCGCGGCTGCTGGTGTCGGGGTCGGCGGCGCTGCCCGTCCACGACCACCGCCGGATCGAGGCGGCGACCGGCCGCACGGTGATCGAGCGGTACGGGATGACCGAGACGCTGATGAACACGAGCGTACGGGTCGACGGCGAGCCGCGGCCGGGAACGGTCGGCGTGCCGCTGCCGGGCGTGGAGCTGCGTCTCGCGGACGAGTCGGACGGCATCGGCGAGATCCAGGTGCGCGGCCCGCACCTGTTCACCGGCTACCTCAACCGGCCGGAGGCCACCGCGGCCGCCTTCACCGAGGACGGCTGGTTCCGTACCGGCGACATGGCGAGCCTGGACGCGGACGGTTACGTACGGATCGTGGGCCGCAGGGCCACCGACCTGATCAAGAGCGGCGGTTACAAGATCGGGGCGGGTGAGATCGAGAACGCGCTGCTCGACCACCCCGCGGTGCGCGAGGCCGCCGTCACCGGTGAGCCGGACGCCGATCTCGGGGAACGGATCGTGGCGTGGGTGGTCGCGGCCGATCCCCAGGCGCCGCCCACGGCCGAGGAGTTGGCCGCGCATGTGGCGGCCCAGCTCTCCCCGCACAAACGGCCGCGTACGGTCCGCTTCCTTCAGGCGCTGCCGCGCAACGACATGGGCAAGATCATGAAGCGGGCGCTGGGAAATGGCTGAGCGGCTGACCGCGCGGGCGGCGATCGCGGCGGCCACGTCCGCCTTCACCGAACTGTTCCCGCCCGAGCGCGAGACGGGCCCGGCGGAGGGCCCGCTCGGCTGGGAGGGGTACGCGGCGTCGAGGGCGCGGGCGGCGGAGCGCACCGGCGAGCAGGAGTCGGTGGTGTACGGCCTGGCGGAGGCGGAAGGGCGGGCCTGTGTCCTGCTGGCCTTCGAGTTCGGCTTCCTCGGCGGGTCGTTGGGGCAGCGCACGGGCGACCGCCTGGAGGCGGCGTACCGGGCGGCGCGGGAGCGGCGGCTGCCGCTGGTGTCGCTGATCGCGACCGGCGGCAGCCGGATGCAGGAGGGCATGGTCGCGCTCACCCAGCTCCAGCGGGTGGCCCGCCAGTCCGCGCTGCTGCGCGCCGCCGGGCTGCCGCAGATCGCGGTCCTGCGCGACCCGACGACCGGTGGCGGCTGGGCCACGCTGGGCGCGGGCGCGGACGTGGTCCTGGCGCTGCCGGGCGCGCAGGTGGGCTTCGCGGGCTCCCGGGTCCGCCCCGCCGACGCGGACCCCGCGGCGTACGCGGCCGAGGGGCAGCTCGCGGCCGGGGCGGTGGACGCGGTGGTGCCGGTGGCGGAGCTGCGCGGGGTGCTGGGGAGGTGGCTGGGGCTGCTCTCCGGCGGGGTTCCGGGCGGCCCGGTGGCCCCGGCGGACGTGCCCGCGCCGCTGGGCGGGGCGGGGCTGCCGGGGACGGGCTGGGAGGCGGTCGAGCAGGCGCGGGCCGCGTCCCGCCCCCGGGCGGCCGCCTACCTCGACGCCTACTTCACCCACCGCCTGCCGATCAGCGGGGACCGCTGCGGGGGTGTGGACGCGGGGATGCTGTGCGGTTTCGGGTCGCGGGACGGCCGTACGGTGGCGTACGCGGCCCAGACCGGCACCGCGACCCGCCCCGCGGGCTACCGCACCGCCGCCCGCCTCCTCCACCTGGCCGACCGCCTCGGCGTGCCCGTCCTGACCCTGGTCGACACCCCGGGCGCGGCGAACGACGCGGCGGCGGAACGGGCCGGGCAGGGGGCGGCCGTCGCGGAGTGCTTCGGGGCGGTGGCGGGGGTGGGGGTGCCGGTGACGACGCTGGTGATCGGCGAGGGCGGCTCGGGCGGCGCCCTGGCCCTCGCGTCCCCCGGCCGCACCTGGCTGACCCCGTCGAGCTACTTCTCGGTGATCGCGCCGGAGTTGGCGGCGGCGATTCTGAAGCGGGGGGAGGGCGAAGTCCGGGGGACGGCGGACCAGCTGGGCCTCCGCCCCCAGGACCTGGTACGCCTGGGCCTGGCCCGAGGCGTGATCTCCCCCACCCCGCCCGTTCCCTAGATCCTGCGGGGTGGGTGGGGGAGCCGCTTCCCGGGGCTACGCCCCGGACCCCGGACCGGGGCCTGCGGCTCTGTGGACGGTCTTGGCGGCGCTGGTCGCGGCTGGAGGCACTGGCTCAGGGCGAGGCTCCACGGGCGGAAGCGCTCGCGAGAACGCGATGTCGAGTTCGCGTTCCGCGCGGGCCTCCCGCTTCGCGTGCTGCTCCGGGTCGATACCGAATCGCTCGGGCCGTGGCCAGGGCAGGCCCGTTCCCAGCACCTCGGCGAGTGCCTTGTTGTAGAGCGCGTGGCGGATGCAGTACCTGATGGCGCTGGAATGACCCGCGTCGGCGGCCCCCAGCAACTGGGCGTCGTCGTACCGCATGGCGGCTGCCATCAAGAAGTGGTGGTACGCCTCGGTGTACTGCACCGTGACGTGGTACTGCCATGCGTGACGCTCTACACCGTGGTACTCGTCGTTGTTCTTGGCGTGAACGCGAGAGTCTGCGACGCGCGGGCGGTGGTCCGCCCAGGGATAGCCCGTGCGCATCGTCGGAAAGGTGACTGCCGGGCCCATCGGGAAATACTTCTTGAGGAGATCGACTGCCAGGTCCCAGTACTCGGGCTTCCACTCGTCGTCCACCGTCAACTCAGTTTCCTCCAGGCGCCGTACAAGATGAGCGAAGCTATCTCATGTCCGGCGCGGCACGCGAGCGCATTGGTCCCGGCTCCCCGTCGGAAGTGGGTCCCACGTCTGCCACCGGTGCAGTTGGCGACGCCGGTACAGACTTGCGCAGTCCATAACCCAAGGCGTGGCGGGCACCGTCCAGGCTCATGCTCAGGCGACCAGGCCGAGCAGGAAGCGGCACGGCTTCGCCGGTCGAATGCGGCGCAGAAGGGGAGCGGCGACGCGGCCTTGGCCGCCGTACGGTCGTCGTTCTGCTCGTGGATCAGTGGTGGTCGCGCACACCGGCCTACAGGTGAACAGACACCACCCGGCACCCCTACGCCGGGCGACGCTAACCGGCGGGCCCCGGGCCGGCGGGTGACGGGGGGACGTCCTCGCGGACGCCCGGCCCCGTCACGGCCGTGGGTCAGATCCGCTCGGCGTGCACGTACGACATCGGGTAGACGATGCGGCCCTTCTCGTCCACGTCGAAGGCGTCCGGGTCGAACGGCAGGGTGCCGCCCGTCTCCTCGCGCTGCTTCTCGAAGTACTCACGGGTGTGGTTGGTGGTGCACAGGCTGTCCTCGATGGCGAGGATCCGCCACTGCCCGTCCAGGTTGGTACGGAAGTTGTCCTTGCTCACCCGCAGCTGCTGGGGCGGCAGGCCGACCAGCTCGGACTCGGCGAAGGCGAACAGGTGCAGCTTGGCGCCCGGCGCGGTCACCCGGTGCAGGGCGGCGGCGTACGCGCGCCGCTGCTCGTCGCTGAGCACGTGGTACAGCCCGTAGTCCAGGACGGTCTCGAAGCCGCCCTCGATCCCCTCGAACTTCGTGGCGTCCGACACCGCGAAGGTCATGTCCAGACCGCGCTCCCGGGCGCGCTCCTGGGCCTGGCCGATGGCGGACGGCGAGAAGTCCAGGCCGGTGACGTCGTGGCCGCGGCTCTTGAGGTGCAGCGAGTTCTGCCCGGTGCCGCACCCGGCGTCCAGCACCTTGCCTCGGAACGCGCCGGACGCCTCCAGGGCCACGACGACGGGCTGCGGCTCGGGGATGTTCCAGGGCGCGAAGTCGAACTTCATCCCCAGCCCCTCCGTCCGCACCTTCCCCGCGTACAGCGGATCGAAGTTGGCGCTGCCCGCCGTGTAGACCTGCTCCGTGCTCACGTGGTGCCTCCCGTTTACGGTCCGCCGAAATCAAGCGATGCGGTCAATCTCCCGGACCCAATCCTCCGGCGACAAGCCCGGGTGGCTGATCAGACGTGCAATATCGGGAACTCCGCGGTTGAACAGGGCTTGACAGGAGAGAGAATTACGGAACGGGGAGGGAGGAAGGGAACGGAATACCGCCCCCCGCGCCACCGCCCGCGCCCGGACCGCCTCGCCCCGCCGGACGGCCCCGCCCGGGACCCCAGCCCCGGCCCCCCGCCCAGGACCCCGGTCCGGGACCCCGGTCCGGGACCCCGGTCCAGCCCGACGCCCTCACCGCTCGTGTTGACGCCCGCCCCCGCCCCCCGCACGGAACGTACAGCCACCACCCCCCACCCCCCGGACCCGCTCACGCGAAAGAGCCCCGACCACAAAATGGTCGGGGCTCTCTCCCGCAGGTGTACGCGTCGCGCCGCGCAGGCGCACCGCGTCGCCCGCGCAGGTTGAAACGTTTCTGCGGAGGGAACGCAGAGTGGGGCGGGTGGGACTCGAACCCACGGCCGACGGATTATGAGTCCGCTGCTCTAACCGGCTGAGCTACCGCCCCTAACGGCGCGTCGCGCACATTTGTGCGCGCCGTCTGCCGCAGCATAGCCGCTCATACGATCTCCTGCCTCGGATGGTCGGCAACGCACGCCCATGAGGACCCCGTCATGCCCCGCGCGGTTCCCCGGGGCATGAAAAAGGACCCTCGAGGGGCCCTTTTCACTGCTCTCCCGACTGGACTCGAACCAGTAACCTGCCGGTTAACAGCCGGCTGCTCTGCCAATTGAGCTACAGGAGACCGAGCTCCCCCGACTGGACTCGAACCAGTAACCTGCCGGTTAACAGCCGGCTGCTCTGCCAATTGAGCTACAGGGGAATGTCTCGTTGCATCGAACGTACCTACCCCGGGTGTCCCCGGGCGGCGTGCGCTCGCTGCGACACATACATTAGCGCAAGCAGGGGGGTGCTCCGCCAATCGGTTCCGCCCCGGGTGATCTCGGGGCTTCGCGGGTAGGCGCAGCACACGACGTCACAGTGACGTCGCCAGACGCCACAGAAGGGTGACCGCCATGCGCTACCGGCTCACGTTCGCCGTCGGACTCGTCGTCGGGTACGTGCTCGGAACCCGGGCCGGACGCGAGCGCTACGAACAGTTGAAGAAGTCCGCCCGCCAGGTCGCCCAGAACCCGGCGGTGCGCAACACCGCGGAGTCGGCCGCGCAGAACGGCCGGGCGTACGCGGGCAAGGCCATCCACGCGGTGACCGAGAAGGTGTCCGACAAGGTCGGGGACAAGGCGCCGAAGTCGATCGCCGACCGGGTGCGCTCGCTGCGCGGGCGCGGCCAGGGCGGCGAGGACGACTGGGGCACCAGCAACACCTGACACCGGCTCCCCGCGGGAGCCGGTGGTCGCGCGGGGGCCCGGTGGGCCCCCGCGTGATGCAGAATCGTGCGCATGGGGATAGTCGCCGGGCTGGACAGCTCTTCCGCCTTCACTCGCATCGTCGTCTGCGACACCGACACCGGTGCCGTCCTGCGGCAGGGGTACGCCCCGCATCCCGTCGATCCCAAGGCCACCGAGGTCGATCCGCAGGCCTGGCTGCTCTCGCTGGGCGAGGCCGCGGCGGGCGGGCTGCTCGAAGGGGTGCAGGCCATCGGGGTCGCCGCCCAGCAGCACGCGCTGATCGCGCTGGACTCCCAGGGCTCCCTCGTACGGGCCGCGCTGACCGGCAACGACAAGCGCGCCCAGGTGGCCGCCGCGGACCTGACCGACGCGCTCGGCGGGCGCGAGGCGTGGGCCAAGGCCGTCGGCAGCGTGCCGCAGGCCGGCCAGGCGGTGGCCAAGCTGCGCTGGCTGGCCCGCAGCGAGCCGGAGGCCGCCCAGCGCACCGCCGCGATCGTCCAGGCCCACGACTGGCTGGTGTGGCAGCTGCTGGGCCGCCCGGCCCGCCGTACCACCGACCGCGGGGCCGCCTCCGGCACCGGCTTCTGGTCGGCCGCGACCGGCTTCTACCGCCCCGACCTCGTCGAACTCGCGCTCGGCCACCACGTGGCACTGCCCGAGGTGCTCGGCCCCTCCGACGCGGCCGGCACCACCCCCGAGGGGCTGCTGATCTCGGCCGGGACCGGCGAGACGATGGCCGCGGCCTTCGGCCTCGGGGTCGGGCCCGGCGACGCGGTCGTCTCGCTCGGGGCCTCGGGCTCGGTCATGGCCGTGCACCACGAGGCGCTGGCCGACCCGGCCGGGATGATTACGTCGTTCGCCGACGCCACCGGCCGCCATCTGCCCGTCGTGCATACGAGCAACGCGGTACGGGCGCTGCGCGGTACGGCGGAGATGCTCGCCGTCGAGAGCCTGGAGGAGCTCTCCGCGCTGGCGCTGAAGTCGACCCCGGGCGCCAGCGGGCTCGTCCTGCTGCCGTATCTGGAGGGCGAGCGCACCCCCCGGCTGCCGCACGCGGCCGGGACGCTCTCGGGGCTGCGGCGCGAGTCGATGAAGCCCGAGCACCTGGCGCGGGCCGCGTTCGAGGGCATGCTCTGCTCCCTGGCGGACGCGCTGGACGTACTGCGCTCGCGCGGGGTCGAGGTGCGCCGGGTCTTCCTGCTCGGCGCCGCGGCCGAGCTGCCGGCCGTACAGGCGGCGGCGCCGGCGATCCTGGGCACCCAGGTGGTCGTGCCGCAGCCCGCCGAGTACGCGGCGCTCGGCGCGGCCCGGCAGGCGGCCTGGGCGCTCGGCGTCTCGCAGGGCTCCCTCGCCGCGCACACCCCGCCGGCCTGGCAGGGCGCGGCGGCGCAGGTCTTCGAGCCGGGCGAGGAGCTGGCCGTGGGGCAGGCGGTGCGCCAGCAGTACATCGCGACGCGGGACGAGATCCACCCGGGCGCGTTCGACACCGGGGCATGAGCGCGCGCCCCGGTCACCAGGGCACGGAACAAGCCGTACGGGGGATTTTCCGGCGTGTCGTCTTGACTGCGTCGGAGGTCCGTCCTTGACTCATCCTTTTGACTCGCCCTTGGCTTAATCGCTTGAGGTTCCAGGGGTGGAGTGTCGCAAGATGGGGGTCGAACCCCTCGATCTTGCCGACCCGGAGAGCCTTCACGTGCTCATACGACTCCTGCGGACCCATCTGGTTCCGTACAAGAAACCGATCGCGCTCCTGGTGCTGCTCCAGCTGCTCCAGACCTGCGCGACCCTCTATCTGCCGACCCTGAACGCCGACATCATCGACAACGGTGTCGTTCACGGGGACACCGGCTACATCCTGGAGTTCGGCGGCATCATGATCGCCGTCAGCCTCGTCCAGGTGGTCTGCAACGTCGGCGCCGTCTACTTCGGCGCCCGCACCGCCGCCGCCCTGGGCCGGGACGTGCGGGCGGCCGTCTTCGCGCGGGTGCAGTCGTTCTCCGCGCGCGAGGTGGGCCACTTCGGGGCGCCGTCCCTGATCACCCGGACCACCAACGACGTGCAGCAGGTCCAGATGCTGACGCTGATGTCGTTCACGCTGATGGTGTCGGCGCCGATCATGTGCGTGGGCGGCATCGTCATGGCGCTCGGCCAGGACGTGCCGCTGTCGGCGGTGCTGCTCGCCGTGGTGCCGGTGCTGGGCATCTGCGTCTCGCTGATCGTGCGGAAGATGCGGCCGCTGTTCCGCACCATGCAGACCCGTCTGGACACGGTCAATCGCGTGCTGCGCGAGCAGATCACCGGCAACCGCGTGATCCGGGCGTTCGTGAAGGACGACTACGAGAAGGGCCGCTTCAAGGGCGCCAACACCGAGCTGACCGACGTCTCGCTCGGCACCGGCCGGCTGATGGCGCTGATGTTCCCCACCGTGATGACCGTGGTGAACGTCTCCTCGGTGGCCGTGGTGTGGTTCGGCGCCCACCGGATCGACAGCGGCTCCCTCCAGATCGGCCAGCTCACCGCGTTCCTCACGTATCTGATGCAGATCGTGATGGCCGTGATGATGGCCACCTTCATGTTCATGATGGTGCCGCGCGCCGAGGTCTGCGCCGAGCGGATCGAGGAGGTCCTCGGCACCGACAGCAGCGTGGTGCCGCCGAAGGCCCCCGTGCGCGAGCTGCGCCGCAGCGGCCATCTGGAGGTCCGCGGCGCCGACTTCACCTACCCCG
Source organism: Streptomyces sp. NPDC043908 (assembly GCF_056435525.1). Classification (NCBI taxonomy): domain Bacteria; kingdom Bacillati; phylum Actinomycetota; class Actinomycetes; order Kitasatosporales; family Streptomycetaceae; genus Streptomyces; species Streptomyces sp. NPDC043908. The sequence continues at coordinate 325,228 of NZ_JBWKEI010000010.1, forward strand.
GCGCCGAGGAGTCCGTCCTGAAGGGTGTGGACCTGGTGGCCCGCCCCGGCGAGACCACCGCGGTCATCGGGTCGACCGGCAGCGGCAAGTCCACGCTGCTCGGGCTCGTACCGAGGCTGTTCGACGTGACGGGCGGCTCGGTCCTGGTGGACGGCGAGGACGTGCGCGGGATCGATCCCGTCCTGCTCGCCAAGACGGTGTCGATGGTGCCGCAGAAGCCGTACCTCTTCTCCGGGACGGTGGCGACCAATCTGCGGTACGGCAATCCCGACGCCACCGACGAGGAGCTCTGGCACGCTCTGGAGGTCGCCCAGGCGAAGGAGTTCGTCGGCAGGCTGGAGGGCGGGCTCAACGCGCCGATCGCGCAGGGCGGCACCAATGTCTCCGGCGGCCAGCGCCAGCGGCTCGCCATCGCGCGGACCCTGGTGCAGCGCCCGGAGATCTACCTCTTCGACGACTCGTTCTCGGCGCTCGACTACGCCACCGACGCGGCCCTGCGGGCGGCGCTGCTGCGCGAGACGCGCGAGGCGACCGTCGTCATCGTGGCCCAGCGGGTCTCCACGATCCGCGACGCCGACCGGATCGTCGTCCTGGACGAGGGCCGGGTCGTCGGCACCGGCCGCCACCACGAGCTGATGGCCGAGAACGAGACGTACCGGGAGATCGTGCTCTCCCAGCTGACGGAGGCCGAGGCGGCATGAGCGGAAACATGGCCCGGATGATGGGCCAGGGCGACGGCAAACGCTCGATGGACTTCAAGGGTTCGTCGAAGCGGCTGCTCAGGCAGCTCGCGCCGGAGAAGGGCACGCTCTGGGTGATGCTCGTGGCCGCGGTGCTCAGCGTGGCGCTCTCGGTGGTCGGGCCCAAGATCCTCGGCAAGGCGACCGACCTGGTCTTCGCGGGCGTCGTCGGCCGGCAGATGCAGGACGGGACGACCAAGGAGCAGGCGCTCCAGCGGCTGCGCGACAAGGGCGACGGCTCGCTCGCCGACATGCTCTCCGGGGTGCGCTTCACCCCCGGCCACGGCATCGACTTCGGCGAGGTCGGCCGGGTGCTGCTGGTGGCGCTCGCGGTGTACGTGGGCGCGGGACTGCTGATGCTGGTGGCGACCCGGCTCTCCAACCGGGCGATCAACCGTACGGTGTTCCGGATCCGCGAGCAGGTGCAGGCGAAGCTGTCGAGGCTGCCGCTGTCGTACTTCGACCGCGCCAAGCGGGGCGAGGTGCTCAGCCGGGCGACCAACGACATCGACAACATCTCGCAGACGATGCAGCAGACGATGGGGCAGCTCATCAACTCGCTGCTGACCATCGTCGGCGTGCTGGCGATGATGTTCTGGATCTCGCCGCTGCTGGCCCTGGTGGCGCTGGCGACCGTACCGCTGTCGGTGTTCGTCGCGACGAGGATCGGCAAGCGGTCGCAGCCGCAGTTCGTGCAGCAGTGGAAGACCACGGGCCGGCTCAACGCGCACGTGGAGGAGATGTACACCGGGCACACCCTGGTGAAGGTCTTCGGGCGCCAGGAGGAGTCGGCGCGGCAGTTCGACGAGCAGAACGACGCGCTGTACGAGGCCGGGTTCCGGGCGCAGTTCAACAGCGGGGTGATGCAGCCGCTGATGATGTTCATCTCGAACCTGAACTACGTGCTGGTCGCCGTGGTCGGCGGACTGCGGGTCGCCTCGGGCGCGCTGTCGATCGGCGATGTGCAGGCCTTCATCCAGTACTCGCGGCAGTTCTCCATGCCGCTCACCCAGGTCGCCTCGATGGCGAACCTGGTGCAGTCGGGCGTCGCCTCCGCCGAACGGATCTTCGAGCTGCTCGACGCGGACGAGCAGGAGCCGGACGCGGAGTCGGCCGAGCGGCCGGTGGAGCGGCGCGGCGCGGTGACCCTGGAGAAGGTGGCGTTCCGGTACGACCCGGAGAAGCCGCTGATCGAGGACCTGTCGCTGAAGGTCGAGCCCGGGCAGACGGTCGCGATCGTCGGCCCGACGGGCGCGGGCAAGACGACGCTGGTCAACCTGCTGATGCGGTTCTACGAGGTGACGGACGGGCGGATCACCCTGGACGGGGTTGACGCGGCCCGGATGTCGCGCCGGGAGCTGCGCTCGGGCATCGGCATGGTGCTTCAGGACACCTGGCTGTTCGGCGGCACCATCGCGGACAACATCGCGTACGGCGCGGACCGGCCGGTGACCCGCGAGGAGATCGAGGAGGCGGCCCGGGCGGCGCACGCGGACCGGTTCGTCCGGACGCTGCCGGACGGGTACGACACGGTGATCGACGACGAGGGCACGGGGGTGAGCGCGGGCGAGAAGCAGCTGATCACCATCGCGCGGGCGTTCCTGTCCGACCCGGTGATCCTGGTCCTCGACGAGGCGACGAGCTCGGTGGACACCCGTACCGAGGTATTGATCCAGAAGGCGATGGCGCGGCTGGCCCACGGGCGGACGTCGTTCGTCATCGCCCACCGGCTCTCCACGATCCGGGACGCCGACGTCATCCTGGTCATGGAGAACGGCGCCATCGTGGAGCAGGGCACGCACGACGAACTGCTGGCCGCCGAGGGCGCGTACGCACGGCTGTACGCGGCGCAGTTCGCGCAGGCGGTGGCGGAGGTCGACTAGGCCGTTCCGGCGCCGGGCCGTCCCGGCGCCGGGGCTCAGTCCAGATAGCCCCGCAGCTGGTCGGCGAAGGCGTGGTCGCGGAGTTTGTTCAGCGTCTTGGACTCGATCTGGCGGATGCGTTCGCGGGTGACGCCGAAGATGCGGCCGATCTCCTCCAGCGTGCGCGGGCGCCCGTCGGCGAGCCCGTAGCGCAGCTGGACCACCTTGCGTTCGCGCTCGCCCAGCGTGGACAGCACGGCCTCCAGGTGCTCGCGCAGCAGCAGGAAGGCCGCCGACTCCACGGGGGACGCCGCGTCGCCGTCCTCGATCAGGTCGCCGAGCGCCACGTCGTCCTCCTCGCCCACGGGGGCGTGCAGCGAGACCGGCTCCTGGGCGAGCCGGAGCACCTCGCTCACGCGCTCGGGCGGCAGGTCGAGGTGGGCGGCGACCTCCTCGGGCGTCGGCTCGTAGCCGCGCTCCTGGAGCATCCGGCGCTGCACCCGCACCACGCGGTTGATCAGCTCGACCACATGGACGGGGACGCGGATGGTGCGGGCCTGGTCGGCGAGCGCGCGCGACATGGCCTGGCGGATCCACCACGTCGCGTACGTGGAGAACTTGTAGCCGCGCGCGTAGTCGAACTTCTCGACCGCGCGGATCAGCCCGAGGTTGCCCTCCTGGACCAGGTCGAGCATGGTGAGCCCGCGCCCCACATAGCGCTTGGCGACGGAGACGACCAGACGCAGGTTCGCCTCGATCAGCCGGCGTTTGGCCATCCGGCCCATGACGACCAACTTGTCGAGGTCCACGGCGAGTTGGGAGTCGGGGTCCGGGGTGCCGGCGAGCTTCTCCTCGGCGAAAAGCCCCGCCTCCACCCGGCGCGCCAGCTCGACCTCCTCCGCGGCGGTGAGCAGCGGGATGCGCCCGATCTCGCGCAGGTACTGGCGGAACAGGTCGGAGGAGGGGCCGCCGGTGTCGGCGCGCCCCGGCACCCGCTCGGGCGGCTCGGGCACCTCCACCACGTCGTCGACGAGTTCGACGGGGGGCGTTTCGGTCTCGGGGTGGAGCACGGCCCGGGTCTGCGGGGGCACGGTGGCCACGACGTCGTTGTCGGTCAGGGTCTGGGTCTGCACGGGGGCGACCTCCAGGGTGATCGCTGCCGGATCGGGGGCGTGCGGCAGCGGGACGGGGGCGGCCGGGCCGCTGTCCGTCCCGTACACGATGAGCGGATCCGCGGGGGTGTGGTACCCACCTTCGGTGGGCCGGCCGCGCTCCGAGGACTCAGGCACCGCACCCCAGTGTGGGGTAAGACACATCTCCGCCACGAGGGGCGTGCGGTGACTTTTTGAAGCCGGTCCGTGACCGGGCGGTTACCGCGGTGGCAACGGGAGCGGCTCGCGCCGCGCTGTCACGGGTCCGGGTACCCCGCGGCGGCCCGGGCAGTCCGGGCTGGCGCGCCCGAGGGGGCCGCGCCCGGCGCTCAGAGGGCTTCCGCGCCCCGGTTGCGCAGCGCCTGGCCGTACTGCTGGAGGACCCACAACTCGTTCTGGACGGCGGCCAGTCGCTCGGGGTCGCCGTTCTGCCCGAGGCGGGCCAGGGTGCCCTGGATGTCGAGGAGGCGGCGGTCGACGGCGCGGCGGCGGACGGCGACGAGCTGCTCGCCCGCGTAGGCCTCGTCGACCACGCGGGCGTGGACCGCCTCCACGGCGAGCTCGGTGACCAGGGCGCGCACGGTGTCGTTGGGCGCCGACTCCATGACGGCCTGGAGGTAGTCGGAGGGGGCGTCCGTGGCGCCGCCGGCCTCCATGATGCACTGGCGCACCGCCGCGTACGGCGGGGCCGTGAACTCGTCCACCCCGTACGCGTCGAAGGCCGGGGAGACCAGGTGCGGGTGCTGCAGGGCAAGCTTGAGGAGCTCGCGCTCGGTGCGGTGGGCGGGGCTGCGCAGGTTCAGGGCGGGCCCGGAGGCGGCGGCCGGGGCCCGCACCTCCCCGTACGGGCGGCCGCGGTCCGGGGCGGGGCCCTTGCCGCCGCGGTCGCGGGCCCAACGGGCCAGCTGGGCCACGCGCTTGACGACGAACTGGGTGTCCAGGATGCCGAGGATGCCGGCCAGCTGGACGGCCACCTCGTGCTGGGAGGCGACGTTCTTGATGCGGGCGACGATCGGGGCGGCCTCGTCGAGGGCGGCGGCGCGGCCCGCCGGGGTCTCCAGGTCGTAGCGCTGGACGATCTGGCGGATGGCGAACTCGAAGAGCGGGGTGCGGGGCTGGACCAGGTCGGCGACCGCCTCGTTGCCCTTGGCCAGGCGCAGTTCGCAGGGGTCCATGCCGTCGGGGGCGATGGCGATGTAGGTCTCGGCGGCGAACTTCTGGTCGTCCTCGAAGGCGCGCAGGGCGGCCTTCTGGCCCGCCGCGTCACCGTCGAAGGTGAAGATCACGCGCGCGCTGCCGTTGTCCATCAGGAGGCGGCGCAGGATCTTGATGTGGTCGCCGCCGAAGGCCGTGCCACAGGTGGCGATGGCGGTGGTGACCCCGGCGAGGTGACAGGCCATCACATCGGTGTAGCCCTCGACGACCACGGCGCGGCTGGACTTGGCGATGTCCTTCTTGGCCAGGTCGATCCCGTACAGGACCTGCGACTTCTTGTAGATCGCGGTCTCGGGGGTGTTGAGGTACTTGGGGCCGTTGTCGTCGTCGCGGAGCTTGCGGGCGCCGAAGCCGACGACTTCGCCGGAGACGTCGCGGATCGGCCACATCAGCCGGCCGCGGAAGCGGTCGATGGGGCCGCGGCGACCCTCCTGGGAGAGCCCGGAGAGGGTCAGCTCCTTGTCGCTGAAGCCCTTGCCGCGCAGGAAGCGGGTGAGGTGGTCCCAGCCGGCCGGGCTGTAGCCGACGCCGAAGTGCGCGGCGGCGGCCTGGTCGAAGCCGCGCTCGGCGAGGAACTTGCGGCCGATCTCGGCCTCGGGGCTGGTGCCGAGCTGCTCGATGTAGAACTGCGCCGCGATCTTGTGGGCCTCGACCAGGCGGATGCGCTCGCCGCGCTGGTGGGAGGGGTTGTAGCCGCCCTCCTCGTACCGCAGGGTGATGCCGGCGGTGGCGGCCAGGCGCTCCACGGCCTCGGAGAACGACAGGTGGTCGATCTTCCGGACGAAGGCGATCGTGTCGCCGCCCTCCTGGCAGCCGAAGCAGTGGAAGAGACCCTTGCTGGGGCTGACCTGGAACGACGGGGACTTCTCGTCGTGGAAGGGGCACAGGCCCTTGAGGTTGCCGCCGCCCGCGTTGCGCAGCTGGAGGTACTCGGACACGACGGCGTCGATCGGGACCGCGTCCCGGACCGCCTTCACGTCGTCATCGTTGATCCTGCCCGCCACGCGGCAAGTCTACGGTGCGGGGAGGACAGTGCCGGCGGTCGCCGGGGCGGGGGCCCGGGTGCCTGTCGGGCCCCCGGCCCCCTCGCCGCCCGGCCGGGTGCGGGCGGCTCGGGGTCGAATGTCAGGGCCTGGTCACGTCGGCCAGGGGGACTGACGGGTCCGCCAGGCGGTCCGGGTCGACCTGGACGCCCTTCGTTCCCGCCCTGATCAGGTCCTGGATCGCCTCTGTGACGTCCCACACGTTCACGTTCATCCCCGCCAGCACCCGCCGCTCGCTCAGCCAGAAGGCGATGAACTCGCGCTTGCCCGCGTCGCCCCTGAGCACCACCTGGTCGTAGCTGCCGGGGGGCGCCCAGCCCGAGTACTCCAGGCCCAGGTCGTACTGGTCGGAGAAGAAGTACGGCACCCGGTCGTAGGCGGTCTCCTGGCCCAGCATCGCGCGCGCCGCGGCCGGGCCGCCGTTGAGGGCGTTGGCCCAGTGCTCCACCCGCAGCCGGGTGTCCAGCAGCGGGTGGTGGGCCGCGGCCACGTCGCCCGCGGCGAAGACGTCCGGGTCGGAGGTGCGCAGCGAGGCGTCGACCGCGACCCCGCCGCCGTGGGCGCGGTCGACGAGGGCGAGCCCGGCGGCCTCGGCGAGCGCGGTGCGCGGGGCCGCCCCGATCGCGGCGAGCACGTCGTGCGCCGGGTGCTCCTCGCCGTCGTCGGTGCGGGCGGCGAGGACCATGCCGTCCTGGCCGACGATCTCGGTGAGCCGCGCGCCGAAGTGGAAGCGGACGCCGTGCTCGGCGTGCAGCTCGGTGAAGATCTGGCCGAGCTCGGGGCCGATGACCTGGTGCAGCGGGGTCTGCTCGGGCTCGACGACGGTGACCTCGGCGCCGTAGCCGCGCGCGGCGGCGGCGACCTCCAGGCCGATCCAGCCCGCCCCGGCGATCACCAGGTGGCCGTTGTCGCGGCCGAGGGCCTTGAGGGTGTTGCGCAGCCGCTCGGAGTGGGCGAGGCGGCGCAGGTGGTGGACGCCCGCGAGGTCGGTGCCGGGGATCTCCAGGCGGCGCGGCTCGGAGCCGGTGGCGAGGAGCAGCTTGTCGTAGCCGATGACGGTGCCGTCGCCCAGGCGGACGGTCCTGGCCTCGCGGTCGATGGCGGTGACGGTCTGGCCGAGGTGGAGCTCGATGTCGTTCTGCGCGTACCAGCCGGGTTCGTGGACGAAGACGCCGTCGCGTTCCTCCTTGCCGGAGAGGAAGCCCTTGGACAGGGGAGGCCGTTCGTAGGGGTGCTCCCGCTCGTCGCCGATGAGGATCACCCGGCCGTTGAACCCCTCGGCGCGCAGGGTCTCGGCGGCCTTGGCCCCGGCCAGTCCTCCACCGACAATGACAAATGTCCGGTCTGCGTCGACCACTTGATGCCTCCTCGTTGCTCAACCGCCATCTGCGAGCGTCCCGCACGGAGCGTGATGGGGGAAGAGGGCTTGCTCCGTTGGGGGCGCCGAGTGGCCGGGCTTGATCGGTGCGTCATACGTACGGAAATGCGATGGGACGACGGGGATACGGCGGGGTGCGGCGCCGGAAAGGCCGCTCCGCCGCGGCTCAGCGGGGCGGCATGGCGAGTCTGGCGTGCAGGGACAGGGCCGCCGCGTCCGTCAGGGACCCGATCTGGTCGACGATCACGCGTTGCCGGGCGCGGTCGTCACCGGCTGCGGCGAAGAGCGCGCGGAACTGCGGGTCGAGCCCGTCCGCCGGAGCGCGCGCCGTGAGCGCTTCGGCCAGTTCGGCCAGAATGACGCGCTGGTCGGCGCGGAGCCGCTCCTGCTCGTCACGCTGCATCACATAGCGGACCGCCACCGCCTTGAGCACCGCGCACTCGTTGCGCGCGGCGCGCGGCACCACCAGCTCCGCCCCGTACCTGGTCAGCCGGCCCGAGCCCCAGCGCTCGCGGGTCGCGCCCTCGGCGGCCAGGCAGAACCGGCCGATGAGCTGGCTGGTGGCGTCCTTGAGGCGGGCCTGGGCGACCGCCGAGCCGTCGTACCCGTGCGGCCACCACTCCTCGTCCATCAGCCGGTCCAGCGCGTCCGCCAGTTCCTGCGGGTCGGTGCCGGACGGCACGTACCGCCCGATCGCCACGCGCCAGATGTCCTCGCGCTCGGGCTCGGAGAAGAGCAGGTTGGGGTCGATGTGCCCGGCGTGCAGCCCGTCCTCGAAGTCGTGGACGGAGTACGCCACGTCGTCCGCCCAGTCCATGACCTGGGCCTCGAAGCACGTGCGGTCGGGCACGGCGCCCCGGCGGACCCAGTCGAAGACCGGCAGGTCGTCCTCGTAGACCCCGAACTTCGTGGACTGCGGGTCGGTGGGGTGCCCGCCGCGCGGCCAGGGGTACTTGGTGGCCGCGTCCAGGGCGGCCCTGGTGAGGTTGAGGCCGACGCTGACGGGCTCGCCGCTCTGCTCGTCGCGCACGAAGCGCTTGGGTTCGAGGCGGGTGAGCAGGCGCAGCGACTGGGCGTTGCCCTCGAAGCCGCCGCAGTCCTTGGCGAAGTCGTTGAGCGCCTGCTCGCCGTTGTGCCCGAAGGGCGGGTGGCCCATGTCGTGCGCGAGGCAGGCCGCCTCGACGAGGTCGGGGTCGCAGCCGAGGGCGGCGCCGAGCTCGCGGCCGACCTGGGCGCACTCCAGGGAGTGGGTGAGCCGGGTGCGCGGGCTGGCGTCCCAGAGGCGGCCGGTCTCGCCGGGGGTCACGACCTGCGTCTTGCCCGCGAGCCGGCGCAGTGCGCCGGAGTGCAGCACGCGGGCGCGGTCGCGCTGGAAGGCGGTGCGGCCCGGCCGTTTGTCCGGCTCGGCGGCCCACCGCTCGACGTCGGTCGACTCGTACCCGGGGTGGTGTGCTGCGATGCCTTCCATGCACCGACAGTAAACGGAACCACTGACAAGCGGGGCGGCGCGGGGGTTCAGGCCGTGGCGAGTTCGCGGGGCGCGGCGGTGAACGGGGCCCCGGCGAGCGCCTGGTCGTAACGGTGCAGGACGAGACGGGCGACGGCCCGGTGGGCGCCGAGCGGGGCGGCGGCGACCCCGCGCGCGTGGGCGGCGCTCTGCGTGGCGAACCGGCCGGGCGCGGTGAAGTAGGAGGCGATCGCGACCCGGTGGCGGCCGCGCGCGGCGAGCGCCCGCAGGGCGTCGGGGACGGTGGGGGCGGCGGCCGAGGCGTAGGCGGGCATCACCGGTACGCCGAGGCGGTCGGCGAGCAGCGCGGCGGTGCGGCGGGTGTCGGCGGCCGACTCGGGATCGCGCGATCCGGCCCCGGCGAGCACCACCGCCCGCCCGCCCCGCGCGCGCGGGTCGTCGTCCCACCCGGCCTCGACGAGCCGTTCGTACAGCGCCTCGACGAGCAGCGGGTGCGGGCCGAGCGGCCGGGCGATACGGGTGCGCAGCCGCGGGGCGTCGGCGGCGGCGGCCGGGATGTCCTGCTTGACGTGGTAGCCGCGGCTCAGCAGCAGCGGTACGAGAACGGCGTCGACGGTGGCGTCGGCTTCGATGGCGGTGGCGTCGGTGGCGGTGTCACCGTGCCCGGCGGCGAGTCCGGCGAGGGTGTCGGGCAGCGCGGGCTCGTCGATCTCGATGTGGCCGAGCCGCACGTCGAGTCCGGGACGCAGGTCGCGGACCAGGTCGAGCAGGGCGGTGACGGTGCGCAGGGCCCTGGGGTCGCGGCTGCCGTGGGCGACGGCGACCAGGGTGGGCCGGGAGGTCGTGGGCATCGGCTTGCGGCTCCCGTTCAGTCGTACGTGGCTGAGCCGGCCGCCCGGGCGGGGCGGGCGGGAGGTGCGGACGGTCCGGGGCCAGGTATCCGGGGGCCGGTATCCGTATCCGTATCCGTATCCGTATCGGTATCGGTATCGGTATCCGTCTCGGTCTCCGTATCCGTATCCGCCGCGTCTTCGTCGTGGACCGATCCTGCCGGGCCCACATTGCCATGGCGTTGCGTCGTGGTGACGAGTGTTTTCCGCCGCCTCACGGAGGCGGGGCGCGCGGAGGGATCTCGGCGGGATCTCGGCGGGATCTCGCACGAAGGGGCGCGGGGGCAGAACCGCGCGCCCCCTCCCCCGCGTCCGACCACCCGTAACGCCGTCGCCGGACCGTCGATCCCAGGGGGACCCCATGCGCCTGCCGCGCCTTCGCCTACGGATCGCTCTGCCGCGCACCCGCACGGGGCAGCGGCGTGCCGTGCAGGCCGTCGCGGCACTGTGCACGCTGGCCCTGACGCCCGCCGCGTGGATGTTCACGGCCGCCGACGGCAAGGTCGGCACGGTGGCGCGGGCGCCCGCGTCCGGCGTCGCGGTGGTGTTCGGGGCCGGGCTCTGGCAGGGCGAGCCCTCGCCGTACCTGGCGCACCGCCTCGACGCGGCCGTCGAGCTGTACCGGGCCGGAAAGGTCAGGGCGGTCCTGGTGACCGGGGACAACGGGCGGCCCGAGTACGACGAGCCGGACGCCATGCGCGCCTACCTGGTGCGGCACGGCGTCCCGGACGGGCGGGTGGTCAGCGACTTCGCCGGCTTCGACACCTGGGACTCGTGCGTACGCGCCAGAAAGATCTTCGGGGTGGAGCGGGCGGTGCTGGTGAGCCAGGGGTTCCACATCCGGCGGGCGGTGGCGCTGTGCGAGGCGGCCGGGGTCGACTCCTACGGGGTCGCGGTGGACGCCGTGCACGACGCCACCTGGTACTACGGCTCCACCCGCGAGGTGTTCGCGGCGGGCAAGGCCGCCCTGGACGCCGCCTTCAAACCCGGTCCGCGCTTCCTCGGGCCGAAGGAGAACGGGGTGGCGCGGGCGCTGGCGGACGGGGGCTGAGCCAGTCGCCGCCGGGCAGCGGGGTGCCGTGCTCGCGCAGCTCCCGGGCGAGCGGGGCCGCCGCCAGGTACACCCAGGCGCGGGCCGCCGTCCCGTCCGGCAGCTCGACGGTCCGCTCCTCCCGGTCGTACAGGTTGCGGGGGTCGCCCGGCCCGCGGTACTCCTCCAACTGATCCAGTACGCGCAGGACTTCGGGGTACGCCTCGGGGCGCGGGGTGATCAGCGCGCCGGTGACGACGCCGTCGCCCCGCACCGCGTACGGATAGCCGGGCCCCTCGTACAGCACCGCTCCCGGCAGCCGCGCGGGCGTCTCGTGGGCGGTGCGGCCGGTCAGCAGCAGCCGGTGGTAGCGCTCGCCGGGGCGCAGGGTGCCGTAGACGAAGAACGGCAGGGCGGGGGCGGCCGGGGCGTCGGCCCTCATGCCGTCTCCGCCGCGAGCCAGGCCAGGTAGTCGGCGCTGCCGCGCACCACGGGGGTCGCGATGATCTCCGGGGTGTCGTAGGGGTGGGCGGCGAGCAGGTGGCGCTCCAGGTCCGGGTACCGCGCGGCGGCGGTCTTGAACTGGACCCGCCACTCCTCGGCGGTCTCGACGGCGCCCTGCCAGCGGTAGACGGAGGTCATCGGGCCCGTGATCTGCGCACAGGCGGCGAGACGGGCCTCGACCGCGCCCCGGGCGAGGGCGTCCGCTTCGGCGCGGCTGTCGGTCGTGGTCAGGACGGTCAGGCACTCGGGGGGTGTCACGGGGGGGGGCTCCTTCGGGGTGCGGGGGCTTCGGCGGCCTCGCCGGTCCGTCGACGGACGGCTGTGCCTGTGCATGCGCACGGCTGTTACCAGTGTCCCGGGTGGCGGGGTGCGGGGTGCCGGGTGCCGGGTTGATCGTGGCTGATCGCGCAGTTCCCCGCGCCCCTAGGGGGACCGCCATCCATGTTGCGACGCCTACCCCCTGCGGACCGTGGTGGGTTGCTCGCGCAGTTCCCCGCGCCCCTAGGGGGACCGCCGTCCATATTGCGACGCCTGCCCCCCCCTGCGGACCGTGGACGGCTGAGCGCGCAGTTCCCCGCGCCCCTAAAAGCCCGTGGCCGAGCCAACCGGCAGGATGCGCCGCCCCCCAAGGGGCGCGGGGAACTGCGCGACCAGCCACCCACGACCCGCACCCAAACAAGCCCGGCACACCCCACCCCCAAGGGGCGCGGGGAACTGCGCGCTCAGCCACCCGCGGTCCGCAGCCGAACACCCCACAGGCGCCCCACCCCCTAAGGGGCGCGGGGAACTGCGCGAGCAACCCACCACCACCCGCACCCGAACAAGCCCGCCCCACCCCACCCCCCAGGGGCGCGGGGAACTGCGCGAGCGACCGTCCACCTCCCGCGGCCGAAACACCCCCGGCAACACCCCACCCCCCACTTCACCCCACCCCCGCGGAGCGCCCCCGCCCTATGGACAGCCCCTGTCATGTCCCCCTAAAACTGATGCGGCATCAGCTTTACCCGAGCCGACCGACCCCCCATGACCGAGGAGCCCGATGAGACCGACACGGAACGCATCGCGCCTCACCACCGCCGGGATAGCCGTCGCGGCCGGCGCCATGATCGCCGCCGCGCTCGCCCCCACCTCCGCCGTGGCCGAACCCCGGCCGCACGTCCCCGTCCGGGACGCCGCGGTCCAGGCCGCGAACAGCGCGGTCACGGCCCACGCCGCCGCGCTCGCCGTGACCGCCGCGCAGGGCACGTCCGTACGGGACGTGATCACGGACGCCGACGGCAGCCGGCATGTGCGCTACGACCGTACGTACCGCGGACTGCCCGTGCTCGGCGGCGACTTCGTCGTCCACCTCGCCCCCTCCGGCGCCTACCGCGGCGCCGACCGCGCCGTGGCCAACGACCTCTCCGTCCCGACCGTGACCCCGGCGCTCTCCGCGCCCCGCGCCGCGGGCCTCGCCTCCGCCGAGGTGCGCGCGGCCCACCCCGGTCTGAAGGGGCTGACCGCCAAGCCGCAGCTCGTCGTGGACGCCCTGCACGGCGCCCCGAGGCTGGCCTGGCGGACCCAGACGGCCGGCCGGGACTCCCAGGGCAACCCCGTCGCGCGCGTGGTGCTCACCGACGCCCGCACCGGCGCCGCGATCGACGCCTGGGACTCCATCGAGACCGCGACCGGCGACGGCCAGTCCCTCTACAGCGGCACCGTGGCCCTGGAGACCACGCTGTCCGGGACCACGTACCAGCTCAAGGACCCCACCCGCGGCAACACCTACACCGGTGACGCCCAGAACAAGACGGACCTGTGCTTCTTCGGCATCTGCTTCGTGCGGGCGCCCGCCGTCCTGTTCACCGACGCCGACAACCACTGGGGCAACGGCGCCACCACCGACCGCGCCACGGCCGCCGTGGACGCGCAGTACGGCACCAACACGACCTGGGACTACTACAAGAACGTCCACGGCCGCAACGGCATCGCCGGCGACGGGAAGGGCTCGTACAACCGCGTCCACTACGGCAGCAACTACAACAACGCCTTCTGGGACGACAGCTGCTTCTGCATGACGTACGGCGACGGCGACGGCACCACGTTCGGGCCGCTCGTCGCCCTCGACGTCGCGGGGCACGAGATGTCGCACGGCGTCACCTCCAAGACCGCCGCCCTCACCTACAGCGGTGAGTCCGGCGGCCTCAACGAGGCCACCAGCGACATCATGGGCACCATGGTCGAGTGGTACGCGGGCAACTCCGCCGACCAGGGCGACTACCTCATCGGCGAGAAGATCGTGAAGCCGGGCTTCGGCAAGCCCGCCCTGCGCTTCATGGACAAGCCGTCCACGGACACCAAGTCGGCGGACTGCTGGTACTCGGGCGTCGGCAACCTCGACGTCCACTACTCCTCCGGCGTCGCCAACCACTTCGCCTATCTGCTCTCCGAGGGCAGCGGCGCCAAGGTGATCAACGGCGTCTCGTACAACAGCCCCACCTGCAACGGCTCCACGGTCTCCGGCATCGGCCACGACAAGGTCGGCAAGATCTGGTACCGGGCCCTGACCGTCTACATGACGTCCTCCACCAACTACGCGGCCGCCCGCACGGCGACCCTGAACGCGGCGAAGGACCTGTACGGCAGCGGCAGCGCGGAGCAGAACGCGGTCGCCGCCGCCTGGTCGGCGGTCGCCGTCGGCTGAGCCCGGCGCCCGTTCCCGTCCGTACGCCGTGCTCAGGCGGCGTACGGGCGGGTCTCCTTGGCGTCCCGCAACGTCCTGCCCCACCAGGCGAGCTGGTCCAGCAGCCGCTTGACGGCGGTCTCGGGGCCGCTGGGCTCGGCCAGTTCGCCGTCGGGCCCGAACAGGCCGTGGGCGTGGTGGAAGCTGACCGTGTCCCGGACCGTGACCGCGTGCATCTCGGCGAAGACCGTACGCAGGTGCTCGACCGCCCGCAGGCCTCCCGACATCCCTCCGTAGGAGACGAAGCCGACCGGCTTGGCCTGCCACTGGACGAAGTGCCAGTCGATGAGGTTCTTCACCGAGGCCGGGAAGGAGTGGTTGTACTCGGGGGTGAGGACCAGGAAGGCGTCCGCCGCGGCGAGCTTCGGCGTGACGGTGTCGAGGACCGCCCGGACCGGTGGCGCCGGTTCGTAGGAGATCGAGGTCGGCAGCCGGTCCTCGGCGAGGTCGACCACCTCCACGTCGAAGTCGTCGCGCTCACGCAGCCGGGCGAGCAGCCACCGGCCGACGACGGGGCCGAAGCGCCCCTCGCGGTCGGAGCCGAGGACGACGGTGAGGCGCAGGGGGGCGGGGCGGGAGTCGGTGGGCTCCGCGTGGGGAGCGGTGGTGAGGTCCATGCGGAGGAGCCTCACACCTCGACTTAGCTTGAGGTCAAGCCCGGTCTACGGTGGCCCCATGACGAGCCCCCATGTCGAGATCAACGGCCTCCCCGCCGACGCGGAGAATCTCCGCATCCCCGCCCTGACCGGCAATTACGGGCATTTCACCGCGATGCAGGTGCGCGGCGGCCGGGTGCGCGGACTCGCCCTGCACCTGGCGCGGCTGGACGCGGCGACCGTTGAGCTGTTCGGCCCGGGTCTCGACGGCGAGCGGGTCCGTACGCTCATCCGCCGCGCCCTGGCCGGGGCCGGCGCCGAGGACGCGGCGGTGCGCGTCTATGTGTACGGCCCGGACGAGGATCCGGCCGTGATGGTGACCGTGCGCCCGCCGATCGACCTCTCTCCGGAGCCGCAGCACCTGCTCTCCGTGCCCTACGAGCGGCCGGTCGCCCACGTCAAGCACCTCGGCGGCTTCGCCCAGCGGTACTACGGCCGGGCCGCCGTCCACCAGGGCTACACCGACGCGCTGCTGACCGGCCCCGGCGGGGAGGTCGCCGAGGGGGCCGTCACCAACATCGCGTTCTGGGACGGGAGCACGGTGGTGTGGCCCGACCGCCCGGCGCTGCGGGGCATCACCATGGCCCTGGTCGAGGAGCGGCTGCCCCGGTACGGCACGGCCACGGCCCGGCGCCCGGTGACCCTGGGCGGCCTCGGCGCGTACCGGGCGGCCTTCGTCACCAACTCGCAGGGCATCGCCCCGGTGGCCCGGATCGACGACACCGCCTTCGCCGTGGACACCGAGCTGATGGAGACCCTGTGGCGGCTGTACGCGGAGGTGCCGTGGGACGCGGTCTGAGAGGCCGCCTGCGGAACCCCCGCCCGAGCACGGGCGCCCGCGCGAACGGGTGACGGGAGGCGCACCGCCGTCACTCGTTCGCCCCCCGCCGGGGAGCGGGCGTCCGCGCGGGCCACTTACCTCGGAGGGAGAAGCACGGCATCCCGCTCCCCGGAGGACCCATGCGCACTGCCCGCCTGCTGACCGGTTCCGCGCTCGCGGCCGCCCTGCTGGGCCTGGGCGCCGCACCCGGGTACGCCAACGACTTCGGCGGGGCGGGCGTGGAGGTGTGGCCGTCGACGGCCGCGCCGGGCGCCACCGTCACCGTGAACACCACCGCGTGCGGCCATGACGGCCATGCCACCGGGGACGCGCGCGCGGTGGGCGACGGGGAGTTCCCGCTGCGCGCATCCACCCACAAGGAAGTGCTCGCCGGGCAGTTCACGGTGCCCCCCACCGCCAGGTCCGGGACCTTCGAGATCACGGTGGCCTGCGACAGCGGCAAGTCCGCGCGGGGCGAGCTGACCATCTCGGGCGGTGGCGAGAACACCTTCCGCGACTGGGGCGAGCACCACCCCTCGGAGGAGCGCGAGCACCACCCCTCGGACGAGCGGCAGGAGCCACGGGGGCATGTGCGGACGGGGCTGGGCGGCAGTACGGCCACCTCCAACCGGACCGAGATCGCGGCCGGGGCGGCCGTCCTGGCCGTCGCCGCCGTCACCGGCGGGCTGCTGCTGCGCCGCCGGGCCGGCGAGCCGCGCGACCGGGGCTGACCGCTCTTGTCGGCGCGTTCGGCCCAGGCCCTGCGGGACGCCGAGGCCGCACGGCGGCGCAACGGCTGGCTGGTCTGCGTCGCCGTGTGCGTCGGGGTGTGGCTGCTGCGGCAGGGCACCGAGACGTCCGAGCCGCCGCAGCCCGCGCGCGCGGAGGCGTTCGTCGGCGCGAGGACCGCCCCCGCACCGGCCGCCGGGACCGGCTCGCCCCCCGCGCGCGGGGACGGGCCCCGCACCGGCGGCGCCCTCGCCGGAGCGGCCCTGGCCCCCTCCGAGCCGGTACGCCTGCGGATCCCGGCGATCCGGGTGGACGCGCCGGTGATCCGGCTCGGCCTCGCCCGGGACGGCTCCCTGGACGTGCCGCCGGGCAGCGGCGGCTCGGCCGGGTGGTACAAGGACGGGACCGCGCCGGGCGCCGACGGTACGGCCGTGATGGCCGGGCACGTCGACGACGCCCGCGGGCCCGCCGTCTTCTACGCGCTGGGCGCGCTGAAGAAGGGCAGCCGTATCGAGGTGGCCCGCGCGGACCGGCGCACGGCCGTCTTCACCGTCGACGCGGTCGAGGTGTATCCGAACGACGCCTTCCCCGACCGGCGCGTGTACGGCCCGGCCGGGCGCCCCGAGCTGCGGGTGATCACCTGCGGCGGCGGGTTCGGAGAGAAGACGGGCTACCGGGGGAACGTGGTGGTCTTCGCCCATCTGACCGGGAGGGAGTGAGCCCCGGGGCCCCTCGGGGAGCCCATCGGGGAACCCGCCCGGCGGCCCGTCGCGCGGCCTCGCCGGGTGCGGCGGCTCACGGCCGTCCCGGCCGTGGGCGCAGAACACTCACAGGCACCCCGTCGCGGGGCTGAGCGGGCCGTTGCGCCCGGGAAACCGGTCAGATCCGACCGGGAAACAGCCGTCTTGCAGGCTGCGGTCATGGGTTCGGACACCATGCCGGCCCGCCGCCGGCCATCTGGCCCCCGCCGCACCCGCTCACCCACGACGGAGGGTTCCGACATGACCACACCCGCACCCTCGGCCGCAGCCCGCACGATCGTCGTGGTCGGCCACGGCATGGTCGGCCAGCGATTCCTGGAAGCCCTCGCCGAGAAGGGGGTCACCGACCACGCCCGTGTGGTGGTCCTCGCGGAGGAGCCCCGGCCCGCCTACGACCGGGTCCACCTCACCTCGTACTTCACCGGCACCACCCCCGAGGAACTCTCCATGGTGGAGGAGGGGTTCATCGACAAGTACGGCATCGAACTGCACCTGGACGACCCGGCGCGGAGCGTGGACCGCGCCGGGCGCACGGTCACCGCGCGCTCCGGGCGCGTCTTCGCGTACGACGTGCTGGTGCTCGCCACCGGTTCCTACCCGTTCGTGCCGCCGGTGCCCGGCAAGGACCTGACGGGCTGCTTCGTCTACCGGACCATCGAGGACCTGCTCGCCATCGAGGAGTACGCCCGCACCGCGACGACCGGCGCGGTGGTCGGCGGCGGGCTGCTCGGCCTGGAGGCGGCGGGGGCGCTCAAGGGCCTCGGACTGGCCACGCACATCGTGGAGTTCGCGCCCCGGCTGATGCCCGCGCAGGTCGACGACGGGGGCGGCGCGGCCCTGCTGCGCACCATCGAGGGGATGGGCCTGTCGGTCCACACCGGCGTCGGCACCCAGGAGATCACCGGCGAGCGGGCCGTGGACGGCATGCTCCTCTCCGACGGCTCCCGCCTCGACACCGACCTCGTCGTCTTCTCGGCCGGGGTGCGCCCCCGCGACCAGCTGGCCCGCGACTGCGGTCTGGCGGTCGGCGAGCGCGGCGGCATCGTGGTCGACGAGCGGTGCCGCACCTCCGACCCGGCCGTCTACGCGATCGGCGAGTGCGCGCTGGCCTGCGACGGCAAGGTGTACGGCCTGGTCGCGCCGGGCTACGAGATGGCGGTCGCGGTCGCCGACGCGCTGGCGCGGGGCGATCAGGAGCCGGAGAAGTCCTTCACCGGCGCCGACATGTCCACCAAGCTCAAGCTGCTCGGCGTGGACGTGGCCTCCTTCGGCGACGCGCACGGCAGTGCCGAGGGCAGCCTCGACGTCGTCTACACCGACGCCCGCTCCGGCATCTACAAGAAGCTGGTGGTCTCCCCCGACGGCACCCTGCTGGGCGGGGTCCTGGTGGGCGACGCCGAGATGTACGGCACGCTGCGCCCGCTCACCGGCCACGTCCCGCCGATCCCGGCCGAGCAGCTGGTGCTCCCGGCGGGTCTGGGCGCGCCCGTGGCGCTGGGCCCGGAGGCGCTGCCGGACGACGCGGTGATCTGCTCCTGCCACAACGTCACCAAGGGCGAGGTCACCCCGCTCGCCTCGCTGCCCGAGGTGAAGAAGTGCACCAGGGCGGGCACGGGCTGCGGCAGCTGCGTCAAGACGCTGGAGAAGCTGCTCCCCAAGACCGGCGACGGCGGTCTGTGCGACTGCTTCGCGCAGACCCGCCAGGAGCTGTACGAGATCGCGCTGGCGCTGCGCGTCGGCTCCTACCGGCAGCTCCTGGACGAGCACGGACGCCCGGCCGCGCGCGGCGGCGAGGGCTGCGAGATCTGCAAGCCCGCGGTCGCCTCCATCCTGGCGAGCCTCGGCCACGGCCACATCCTCGACGGCGAGCAGGCCGCGCTCCAGGACACCAACGACCACTTCCTCGCCAACATCCAGCGCAACGGCTCGTACTCGATCGTGCCGCGCATCCCCGGCGGCGAGATCACCCCGGACAAGCTGATCGTCATCGGCGAGGTGGCCCGCGACTACGGCCTCTACACGAAGATCACCGGCGGTCAGCGCATCGACCTCTTCGGCGCCCGGGTCGACCAGCTCCCGGTGATCTGGGCGCGCCTGGTGGCCGCCGGGTTCGAGTCCGGCCACGCCTACGGCAAGTCGCTGCGGACGGTGAAGTCCTGTGTGGGGCAGACCTGGTGCCGCTACGGGGTGCAGGACTCGGTGAAGATGGCGATCGACCTGGAGCTGCGCTACCGGGGGCTGCGCTCCCCGCACAAGCTGAAGGCGGCCGTCTCGGGGTGTGCCCGCGAGTGCGCCGAGGCCCAGTCCAAGGACTTCGGGGTGATCGCCACGGCCAACGGCTGGAACCTGTACGTGGGCGGCAACGGCGGCGCCACCCCGCGCCACGCGGACCTGCTGGCGCAGGATCTGAGCGACGACGAACTTGTCCGGCTGATCGACCGGTTCCTCATGTTCTACATCCGCACCGCCGACCGCCTGGAGCGCACCTCGGTGTGGCTGGAGCGGATAGAGGGCGGTCTCAAGCACGTCAAGGACGTGGTGGTCGACGACTCCCTCGGCATCTGCGACGAGCTGGAGGCGCTGATGGCCGCCCATGTCTCCGCCTACCGCGACGAGTGGGCCGAGACGGTCGAGGACCCCGAGCGCCTCGCCCGGTTCGTCTCCTTCGTCAACGCGCCCGGCACGCCCGACCCCACGGTCCGGTTCGTGCCCGAGCGCGGCCAGATCAAGCCCGAACTGCCCGTCCTGGCCCTGGAGGTGGCCGCACGATGAACGAGAACAGCATCCGACTGCGACTGGAAGACGGCTGGTTCGAGGTCTGCGGGCGCGAGCGGCTCATCCCGGGCCGCGGGGTCGCCGCGCTGCTGCCCGACGGGCGCCAGGCGGCGGTCTTCACCGACCGCACGGGACGGGCGTACGCGATCGACAACCGCGACCCGTTCACCGGCGCGTACGTCATGTCGCGCGGGCTGCTCGGCTCCGCCGGGGGCCGGGTCTTCGTCGCCTCCCCGCTGCTGAAGCAGCGCTTCGACCTGGAGACGGGCCGGTGCCTGGACGACGACGAGGTCAGCATCCAGGCGTACGCGGCCGAGGCGTCCTGAACGGACCACCCAAAGAATCTTGACCGTTCGTTCCAGATAGCCGTACTGTCGTCCTCATGGCCAGAACCAAGGAATTCGATCCGGACGCCGCGCTCCAGTCGGCCCTGGAGCTGTTCTGGCAGCGCGGCTACGAGGCGACGTCGATGGCGGACCTCGTCGACCGGCTCGGCATCGGCCGGGCCAGCATCTACGCGACCTTCGGCAACAAGCACGAGCTGTATCTGAAGGCGCTCGACCGGTACGGCGAGGCGCACACCGCGATCCTGCTCCGCGAGCTGTCGGGGCCCGGCCCGGCGCTGCCCGCGGTGCGCGCGGTCGTGCGCCGCTTCGCCACCGACTCCACGGCCGCCGCGACCCGCCGGGACGGCTGCTTCGTCACCAACACGGCCGCCGAGCTGGGGGCGCGCGACAGCGCCGCGGCCCGCCGGGTCGAGCAGTCCTGGGAGCGGCTGGAGACGCTGCTGCACTCCGCGCTCGTACGCGCAACGGCCCAGGGCGAGCTGGCGCCGGAACGCGATCCGCGCGCCCTGGCCCGGATGTTCCTGGTGCTCATGCAGGGCATGCGGGTGATGGGCAGGGCCTGCGAGGACCCGGCGCGGGTGCGGGAGGCGGCCGAGGCCGCGCTGACCCTGCTGGACTGAACGGCCCCCCAGGGGCGCCGCGTCGAGTCGGCGCCCCTTTTTCCTCTCCTCATAACAGAACGGTTGGTCAAATATGTCTGCTCGCTCAGCCGCCCGCTTCACCGGCAGGACCGTCCTCGTCACGGGCGCGGGCTCCGGGATCGGCCGCGCGGTCGCGCTCGCCTTCGCCGCCGAGGGGGCCAAGGTGGCGGTCGCCGGCCGTACCCTCGCCTCCCTGGAGGAGACCGTGGCCCTGGCCGGGGAGGCGGGCGGGACGGCCGCCGCGTTCACCGCGGACGTCTCGCGCGCCGAGGACGTCCAGGCCCTGGTGGCGGCGGTCGTCGCCCGCTTCGGCTCGCTCGACGTCGCCGTCAACAACGCCGGGGTGCTGCGCGGGGGCGGCGCGGCCCTCGCCGACCTGGCGCCCGAGGACTGGCGGGCCATGCTCGACACCAACCTCACCGGCGTCTTCCTCGCCCTGCGGGCCGAGGTCGCCCAGATGCGCGCCCAGGAGCACGGCGGCGCGATCGTCAACATCGCCTCCAACCTCGGCGCCCACAAGCGGTTCCCGGGCGTCGCCGGCTACCTCACCACCAAGGCCGCGGTCTCCGCCCTGACCCGGGCCGCCGCCCTCGACCACATCCAGGACGGCGTCCGCATCAACGCGGTCAGCCCCGGCGCCTCGGCCACCGCGATGTCGCTGCGCGCGGGCGAGAGCGAGGCGGAGCGGGCGGTGCGGATGAAGGAGCAGTCGCCGCTGGGGCGCGTCTCGACCACCGAGGAGATCGCCGCGGCGGTCCTCTATCTGGCCTCGGACGACGCCGCGTCGGCGGTGGGCACGGACCTGGTGATCGACGGGGGCGCCGCCGCCTGAGCCCGGCGGCCCGGCGGCCCCCTGCTGTCCGGACCTACCGGACGGTACGGTACCCGCATGACTGAGGGCTGGAGCGCGAGGGACATCCCCGACCAGAGCGGCCGTACGGCGGTGGTCACGGGGGCCAACAGCGGCATAGGGCTCGTCACCGCACGCGAACTCGCCCGCAAGGGCGCCCGGGTGATCCTGGCCTGCCGCAGCGAGGCCAGGGGCAGGGAGGCCGAGGCCCTGATCCATCGTCAGGTCTACGGCGCGCACGTGGAGTTCGCGCCCCTGGACCTGGCGGACCTGTCATCCGTCCGCGCCTTCGCGGAAACGTACCCGCACGACCGCCTGGACCTGCTGATCAACAACGCGGGGGTGATGGCCCTGCCGTACGGCACGACGGCGGACGGCTTCGAGCGGCAGTTCGGGGTGAACCACCTGGGCCACTTCGCGCTGACGGGCCTGCTCCTGTCCCGGCTGCGGGCGGCTCCGGCGGCGCGGGTGGTCTCGGTCTCCAGCGGGCTGCACGCCCTGTCCGCCCTCGACCTCACCGACCTCAACAGCGAGCGCCGCTACCGGCGCTGGATCGCCTACGCCCGCTCCAAGACGGCGAACCTGCTCTTCATCCACGAGCTGGCCCGCCAACTGCGCACCGCGGGCTCGACGGTGGTCGCCGCGGCCGCCCACCCCGGTTACGCCTCCACCAACCTCCAGACGGCGGGCGTCCGCATGGAGGGCCGCCGGGCTGCGGAACGCGTGGTCCGGCTCGGCAACCGCCTGCTGGCCCAGCCCGCCGAGGCGGGCGCCCTGCCGACCCTCTACGCGGCCACGGCCCCCGGCGTCCGCCCCGACTCCTTCACCGGCCCCCGCCTCCAGGGCTGGCGCGGCGCCCCCGCGCGGTCGTCCCGGGCGAAGTGGACCCTGGACGACACCGCGGGGGAACGGCTGTGGGTGGCCTCCGAGCAACTGACCGGGGTGCGGTACGGGCTGTAGGACGGCCCTCCCGGGACCGGCTGTTTCCGGCCACCCCCGGGAGAACCCCCCGTACCGACGCGCCCTACAGCGAAACCGGGGCGGAACGTTCCGCCACCGCCGGCTGGCCGCCCCGCAGCAGCGCCGACCCCAGCGGGGTCAGCGTGTGCAGCACCGCGCTGCCGTGCCGCAGGGTCACCAGCAGACCGGCCTCCCGCAGGACGCCGGCGTGCTGGCTGGCCGAGGCGAGCGACACCCCAGCGCGGCGGGCGAGCTCGCTCGTCGTGCAGCCGTGGCCGATCGACTGGAGCACCGCCGAGCGGGTGTGCCCGACGAGCCGGCCGAGCGAGGGACCCGGCGCGGTGCCCGCGCCCTGCCGCTCGTACGGCGTGTGGGTGTGCGTCACCGGATAGACCAGCACCGGCGGCAGCAGCGGGTCCTGGAGCGACACCGGGGTGCGCCGGCAGAAGAACGACGGCTGGAGCAGCAGCCCGCGGCCCTCCAGGTACACGTCCCGGTCCACCGGGTAGTCCGCCTCCAGGACGGGGGCCCGCCAGCGCATCATCGGCGGGAGCGAGGCGAGGAGTTCATCCGCCCCGCCGTCCAGGAGCGCGCGCCCCCGGGCCGCCCGGTCGGCGTCCACGCGGGCCTGGATGTGCGTCCAGTACGGCGCTATGGCGGCCCGGTGGTAGCCGCGCAGGACGCCCATGAGACGATCCAGCGGCTCGGCGCTCCCGTCGGCGAGCGCCCGCAGCCACCGGGGCAGCCCTCGGGGCCCCGCGACCCGGGACAGCTCGTCGTGCAGCCGGTCCTGTCCCGTCTCGCGGACGGCTTCGAGCCCGGAGTCGATGGTGTGCGGCCCTTCGGTGGGCGTGAGAAAGTCGGGAAAATAGCCGCGGCCCGGCACCACTGCGGAGAGCAGACGTGTTTCACCGTTCAACCGGGTACGCGTTTCCGTTCGCCATTCACCGAAGACTAGGGCGCCCCGACGGTCTCTTAATCGATGAAAGCTGAGAATCGTTTCCCACAGCGCGTCCGGACCAGGCGCCATGCGCACCCGGGCCAGGTCCACGCCAGTGAAATGAATACGCAGCACCGAATCTCCACCTGTCTCGAATGTTGCAACGTGTCGCATCATGTTGCACCCGCAATCGTCCCGCCCCTGAGTATGCCTACCGTCACAGGCCGTGACCACCGGCCTTTCAGCCACAGTTGAAAGGCATCGCGAGCAGCCGGTGTGTACCGAAAAGCTGTACGACGTCGGGCACGACACCGGGCCGACCGGAAAGACGTTGTGAGGACCGTGGGGGGCTTTGCTTCGTCTGGCGGCGGTTGGCATGGTGGCGGCTCCGTGCCCGGCGGGGATGACAGAGTGCGGTTCGCGGATGGGGATCCGTGAACCGCACTCTGCATTTAGGGCCACGCGCCCGTTAAATGTCCGCACTTCAACAGGAATTAAGCGGGGGCACACCCAGAAACACCTCCGCGGCGGGCCCGGAACAACAACAAGCGGAAGCGCGCGCGGACATGCGGAAGGGGCGGCACCCCCGCACAGGGTGCCGCCCCTTCCATGTGAACCGGAACCGCCGTCGGATCGGTGGTGAGGGTCGGGGACCCGACGGCGGCTCCGGAGCTTCAGCGCGAGTCGCTGCCCTGCGACTCAGCGGCCGCGCGGCCCGCCTCCAGCCGCGCCACGGGGATGCGGAACGGGGAGCAGGAGACGTAGTCCAGGCCCACCTCGTGGAAGAAGTGCACCGACTCCGGGTCGCCGCCGTGCTCGCCGCAGACGCCCAGCTTCAGGTCGGGGCGGGTGGCCCGGCCGGCCTCGACGGCCGAGCGGACCAGCGAGCCGACGCCGTCCTTGTCGATGGTCTCGAACGGCGAGACCCCGAAGATGCCCTTCTCCAGGTACGCGGTGAAGAAGCTCGCCTCCACGTCGTCCCGCGAGAAGCCCCAGACCGTCTGGGTCAGGTCGTTGGTGCCGAAGCTGAAGAACTGCGCGGCCTCGGCGATCTGGCCCGCCGTCAGGGCGGCGCGCGGCAGCTCGATCATCGTGCCGATGGTCAGCTTGAGCTCGGTGCCGGTGGCGGCCTCGACCTCGGCGATGACCTGGTCGGCCTCCTCGCGGACGATCTCCAGCTCCTGGACCGTGCCGACCAGCGGAATCATGATCTCCGCACGCGGGTCGCCCTTGGCGGCCCGGCGCTCGGCCGCCGCCTCCGCGATCGCCCGTACCTGCATGGCGAACAGGCCCGGGATGACGAGGCCGAGGCGTACCCCGCGCAGGCCCAGCATCGGGTTCTGCTCGTGCAGCTTGTGGACGGCCTGGAGCAGGCGCAGGTCGTTCTCGTTGGCGTCCTTGCGGGACTCGGCGAGCGCGACGCGCACCGACAGCTCGGTGATGTCGGGCAGGAACTCGTGCAGCGGCGGGTCGAGCAGGCGCACGGTGACCGGCAGGCCGTCCATCGCCTCGAAGAGCTCGACGAAGTCCTTCTTCTGGAGCGGCAGCAAGGCACTGAGTGCCTTCTCGCGCTCGTCGTCGGTGTCGGCGAGGATGAGGCGCTCGACCATCTCGCGGCGCTCACCGAGGAACATGTGCTCGGTGCGGCACAGGCCGATGCCCTGGGCGCCGAAGCGGCGCGCCCGCAGGGCGTCCTCGGCGTTGTCGGCGTTGGCCCGTACCCGCAGCCGGCGTACCCGGTCCGCGTACGCCATGATCCGGTGCACGGCCGCGACCAGCTCGTCGGCGTCGTCGGCGCCCGCGTGCATCCGGCCCTCGAAGTACTCCACGACCGGCGAGGGCACGACCGGGACCTCACCGAGGTACACCTTGCCGGTGGAGCCGTCGATGGAGACGACGTCGCCCTCCTCGACGACCACGCCGCCGGGAGCGGTCATCCGGCGCCGCTTGGTGTCGACCTCCAGCTCCTCGGCGCCGCAGACACAGGTCTTGCCCATGCCGCGCGCCACGACCGCCGCGTGCGAGGTCTTGCCGCCGCGCGAGGTCAGGATGCCCTCGGCGGCGATCATGCCGTCCAGGTCGTCGGGGTTGGTCTCGCGGCGGATGAGGATGACCTTCTCGCCCGAGCGCGACCACTTGATGGCGGTGTACGAGTCGAAGACCGCCTTGCCGACCGCCGCGCCCGGCGAGGCGGCGATGCCGCGCCCGAGCTGCTCGCTCCGGGCGGACTCGTCGAAGCGCGGGAACATCAGCTGGGCGAGCTGGGCGCCGTTGACGCGCTGGAGCGCCTCGGCCTCGTCGATCAGGCCCTGGTCCACCAGCTGGGTCGCGATGCGGAAGGCGGCACCGGCGGTGCGCTTGCCGACCCGGGTCTGGAGCATCCAGAGCTGGCCGCGCTCGATGGTGAACTCGATGTCGCAGAGGTCCTTGTAGTGGGTCTCAAGGGTCTCCATGATCTGCATGAGCTGGTCGTACGACTTCTTGTCGATGCTCTCCAGCTCGGCCAGCGGCACGGTGTTGCGGATGCCCGCCACCACGTCCTCGCCCTGGGCGTTCTGGAGGTAGTCGCCGTAGACGCCCTGGTGGCCGGAGGCCGGGTCGCGGGTGAAGGCGACGCCGGTGCCCGAGTCGGGGCCGAGGTTGCCGAAGACCATGGAGCAGACGTTGACGGCGGTGCCCAGGTCGCCGGGGATGCGCTCCTGGCGGCGGTAGAGCTTGGCGCGGTCGGTGTTCCACGAGTCGAAGACCGCCTTGACGGCGAGGTCCATCTGCTCGCGCGGGTCCTGCGGGAAGTCGCGGCCGGCCTCGGCCTTGACGACCTTCTTGAAGTGCTTGACCAGCTTCTTCAGGTCGGCGGCGTCGAGGTCGGTGTCGACGGTGACCTTCTTGGCGGCCTTGGCGTCCTCCAGGGCCTCCTCGAAGAGCTCGCCGTCCACGCCGAGGACGGTCTTGCCGAACATCTGGATGAGGCGGCGGTAGGAGTCCCAGGCGAAGCGCTCGTCGCCGGACTGCTTGGCCAGGCCCGTCACCGAGGCGTCGGAGAGGCCGATGTTGAGGACGGTGTCCATCATGCCGGGCATGGAGAACTTGGCGCCCGAGCGTACGGAGACGAGCAGCGGGTCGTCGGCCTGGCCGAGCTTCTTGCCCATCTTCTGCTCAAGGGCGTCGAGGTGCGCGCTGACCTCGTCGCGCAGCGCGGCCGGCTCCTCGCCGCTGTCGAGGTAGACCTTGCACGCCTCGGTGGTGATGGTGAAGCCGGGCGGGACCGGCAGACCGAGGTTGGTCATCTCGGCGAGGTTCGCGCCTTTTCCACCGAGCAGGTCCTTGAGGTCCCTGTTCCCTTCGGTGAAGTCGTAGACGAACTTCTGGCTGTGCTGGAGGTCTTTGTCTTCCGACACGGGTCTCGACTCCTCGGCGCGAAAAAGCGTGGCGGCTGCCCTGACGGCCAGGAACATACCCAGATCGAAGGTGTCTGGGTACGTCCACTTGCGCGTCATGGGGTCTTAACCACTCGTCCGCCAGCAGATCGAAAGTAACCGGGAAGTAACCGGAGCGATCATGATGCGTTCACTCCCTGAAGACGGCTTTGCCGAAAACCAACGGTAGGCGCTCGTCTGAGCGACTCGCACGACAGGTGAGTTCATTTCTTGAAGGCAGAAGGGGTGGCACTCAGTGCCACCCCTTCTAGAGATGCAACCGCCCTCGAAGTGCTCATCTGAGCGCAACCCCTATCAGGGGTGGCGAGAATCACGCCGTGCGGAGGGCGGGAATTCCACGATCCGGACCCCGGTCCGGACCCGGTCCGGACCCCGGCCGGGGCTCTCAGCCGCCCGAGGTGTCCAGCTCGGCGTCCGCGCTGATACCCGAGCAGTCGTACGGGTCCTTCAGCCAGCCGTCCGGCAGCACCACGCGGTTGTTGCCCGAGGTGCGCCCGCGCGGGCCGTCCGCGCCGTCCGGCCACGGCTGGTCCAGGTCGAGCTCGCTCAGCTGAGCGCTCAGCTCGTCCAGGGACGAGGTGACGGCCAGCCGCTTGCGCATCTCCGAGCCGACCGAGAACCCCTTGAGGTACCAGGCCACGTGCTTGCGGAAGTCGATCACGCCGCGCGTCTCGTCGCCGATCCACTCGCCGAGCAGCGTCGCGTGCCGCACCATCACCTCGGAGACGGTGCGCAGGGTGGGGCGCGCGTACGAGTCCGTCCCCTCGAAGGCGCCCACCAGGTCGCCGAAGAGCCAGGGGCGGCCCAGGCAGCCGCGGCCCACGACCACGCCGTCGCAGCCGGTCTCCTTCATCATCCGCAGCGCGTCCTCGGCCGACCAGATGTCGCCGTTGCCGAGCACCGGGATCTCCGGGACGTGCTCCTTCAGGCGCGCGATGGCGTCCCAGTCGGCGGTGCCGCCGTAGTGCTGGGCGGCGGTGCGGCCGTGCAGCGCTATCGCGGTGACGCCCTCCTCGACGGCGATGCGCCCGGCGTCCAGGAAGGTGATGTGGTCGTCGTCGATGCCCTTGCGCATCTTCATGGTGACCGGCAGGTCCCCGGCGTTGGAGACCGCCTCGTTCAGGATCGCGCGCAGCAGCGGCCGCTTGTAGGGCAGGGCCGAGCCGCCGCCCTTGCGGGTCACCTTGGGCACCGGGCAGCCGAAGTTCAGGTCGATGTGGTCGGCCAGGTCCTCGTCGACGATCATCCGGACCGCCTTGCCGACGGTGACCGGGTCCACCCCGTACAGCTGGATCGAGCGGGGCGTCTCCGTCTCGTCGAAGTGGATCAGCTGCATGGTCTTCTCGTTGCGCTCGACCAGCGCCCGCGTCGTGATCATCTCGCTCACGAACAGCCCCTTGCCGCCGCTGAACTCGCGGCACAGGGTACGGAACGGGGCATTGGTGATGCCGGCCATGGGTGCCAGCACCACGGGAGGCTGCACGGCATGCGGGCCGATGTTGAGCGTGGTCATTACGCCATTGTCGCGCATCCCCGAGGTCATTAGTTAGCCGTACTACATGGACCAGGTCGTTAGTTAGCCGTACTATCGACGCATGCCCGATCTCAGCCCCCGCCGCCGCATACTCGTGCTGGCGATCTGCTGCATGAGCCTGCTGATCGTCGGCCTGGACAACACGATCCTGAACGTGGCGCTGCCCACCATGCAGCGCGAACTGCACACCACGGTCTCCGGGATGCAGTGGACGATCGACGCCTACACCCTCGTCCTCGCCTCCCTGCTGATGCTCTCCGGCTCCACCGCCGACCGGATCGGCCGGCGCCGGGTCTTCATGGCGGGCCTGACCCTCTTCACCCTCGGCTCGCTGCTCTGCTCGCTCGCCCCGGACCTGTCCTCGCTGGTCGCCTTCCGCGCCCTCCAGGCGGTCGGCGGCTCGATGCTCAACCCGGTGGCGATGTCGATCATCACCAACACCTTCACCGACCCGCGCGAACGCGCCCGCGCCATCGGCGTGTGGAGCGGCGTCGTCGGCCTCTCCATGGCGGCCGGACCGATCATCGGCGGTCTGCTGGTCGACTCGGTCGGCTGGCGCTCGATCTTCTGGATCAATCTGCCGGTGGGCCTCGCCGCGCTCCTGCTGACCTGGCGGTACATACCGGAGTCGCGCGCGCCCCGGCCCCGCCGCCCCGACCCCGTGGGGCAGCTCCTGGTCGTGGCGCTGCTCGGCTCACTCACGTACGCGATCATCGAGGCGCCCAGCGCGGGCTGGACCTCCCCGCGCATCGTCCTCTTCTGCGCCCTCGCCCTCGCGGCCCTGGCCGGCCTGCTGCTCTACGAGCCGAGGCGCCACGAACCCCTCATCGACCTGCGCTTCTTCCGCAGCACGCCGTTCAGCGGGGCCACCGTCATCGCGGTCGCGGCGTTCGCGGCGCTGGGCGGCTTCCTCTTCGTCAACACGCTCTACCTCCAGAACGTCCGCGGCTACGACGCCCTGCACGCCGGGCTCGCCATGGTGCCGATGGCGGCCGTCACCCTCGTGGTGGCGCCGCTGTCGGGACGGCTGGTCGCGAGCCGCGGGCCCCGGCCGTCGCTGCTGGTCGCGGGCGTCACCATGGCCGCGAGCGGGCTGCTGTTCGCCGCGTTCGACTCCGAGTCCTCGACGGGCCTGCTCTTCACCGGGTACGTCCTGTTCGGCCTGGGCTTCGGCATGGTCAACTCCCCCATCACCAACACGGCCGTCTCCGGGATGCCCCGCGCCCAGGCGGGCGTCGCGGCGGCGGTGGCCTCCACCAGCCGCCAGACCGGCCAGACCCTGGGCGTCGCGGTCATCGGCGCGGTCCTCGCGGGCGGCCTGGCGGGCACGGCGGGCGGCGGCTACGCCGACGCGTTCCCGGACGCGGCCCGCCCGGCGTGGTGGATCATCACCGGATGCGGCCTCGCGGTGCTGCTCGTGGGCGCGGCCACCAGCGGCCGCCGGGCCAGGGAGTCGGCCCGGCGCACGGCGGAACGGCTGGAGACGGAGAAGGTGGGGGCGGGGCTTCCGTAACCCCGTATCCCCCCGGGCCGCCGTCACGCGCGCGTGGGTCCGCTCCCGACGGCCACTCGGCGCGCCTGTTCCCGCGCAGCGCCCCGCACCACGTACGCCACGTCTTCCAGGCGGCGCGTGAAGGTCCCGTGCCCCGTCTCGGCGGTATGCGACATGATCGCGACGCTTCCCGCCTCAAGGTCGTCCGTCGCGGCCAGCGTCCAGGTGCATCCGCTGCCGTGGAGGCACTGGGCCGTCATGGTCACTTCGCTGGACGGGTGCCGCAGCAGCCTGTGGACAACGCCGCACGGCGTGCCCGCGGCACCCGGGGGAACAGGTGCCGTGTCACCCTCCGGCCCGGTCGGCAGTCCCACCGGGAACGCCCACATCAGCGCCACCCGCCCACGGGGGCCCCGTTCTCGACGGACACGACCGCTCCTCTCCGTAGTGCTATTACTACCGGGCGGGTTCAGCGTGGCTCACACCTGGGAACCGTTCAACCTGCTGGAAGCGAACGGAAGGTCGGTGAACATCCCTTGAACCGCAAGGAGTTGAGGCCGGACGCCTCGCCGCAGGCGGCTTACGGAGCGCGTCTGCGCAGTCTGCGGGAGGCGCGAGGCTGGACGCAAGATGATCTCGCCGTCCCGATGGAATATTCCAGCGTGCATATTTCGGCGGTGGAAACCGGCCGGAAGCCTCCGACTCTCCGGTTCTCGCGCAGTGCGGACCGGGCGTTGGGCCTTCAGGGCACCGCGGACACGTTCGAGCGCGAGTACCGGCAGATGCGGCAAGGCAGCCTGCTGGAGGGGTTCCCGGAGTACGTCAAGTACGAAGGGCGGGCGGTGGAGTTGCGGCTGTACGAGGTAGGCGTCGTCCCAGGTCTGCTTCAGACCAGGGAGTACGCGGCCACACTGGAGGCCGACGCGGTCCGGCGGGAGGCCACTACGCCCGAGCAGGCTGAGGAACGCGTCAGGTTGGTGGCCCACAGGCAGTCCACGCTCGTCCGCACGCCGTCCCCGTTGATCCACGTCGTGCTCGACGAGAGCTGTATCCGGCGGCCGATGGGCGACTCTTCCGTCATGGCTGCCCAGTTCGACCGTCTGCTGGAGTTCGCCGAGATGCCGAACACCCTGCTCCAGGTGGCCCCGTTCAGCATGGGAGCGAGAAGGCCGTTCAGCCTGCCGGTCACCGTGCTGACCATGCCGGACCGCTCGATCATGTCCTATGCCGAGTCGGCACAGCGGGGACATCTGGAGCAGGACGGCGCCGCTGTCGTGGCCATACTCAAGGCATACCATCAGCTACAGGCCGAGGCGTTGCCGCAAGCGGCCTCCGTGGCTCTGATCGACCAGTTTCGAAAGGGTTCCCAGTGACGACCGAATCCCCCCGCTGGTTCACGAGTTCGTACAGCGGAAACGGCGGCCAGTGCGTACAGGTCGCCACGAACCTCGCCGCCACGCGCGGCACGGTCCCCGTCCGTGACTCCAAGAACCCAGGCGGCCCGGCCCTGAACCTTCCCGCGGGCGTCTTCTCTTCCTTCGTGGCAGGTCTCAAGTCCGGCGCGTTCGGCTCCATCTGAACGTGCGCCGGTCGGGATCACCGCACGACCCCGACCGGTTCCGCTTCCCGGACCGAGATCTCCAGCAGCCGCTCAAGTCCCGCGCGCGAGGGGGCGTCCAGCGGGACGTACGCCACCAGGCGCGGGCCCGAGGACGGGCCCAGCCACAGGTTGGTGTGCTCCAGGTGCAGCAGGCCCACCTGGGCGTTGCGGATGTACTTCTCCCGGCCGCTCTGGTCGACCACCTCGTGCCGCGCCCAGATCTCGCGGAACTCGGGCGAGCCGTTCTCCAGCCGGTTCAGGAGCGTCTTCCAGGCGGGCTCGGCCAGGTGCTCGGCCATCGCGGCGCGGAACTTGGCGGCCATCATCCGGTTGACCTCCGGCAGGTCGGCGACGGCCGCGCGCCAGTCGTCGTTGGTGAAGGCCAGCCACATGCAGTTGCGGTCCTCGGGAGCCAGCGCGTCGAGGTCGCACAGCAGCCTCGCGTAGGTGCGGTTGTAGGCGAGGATGTCGTACCGACTGTTCTGGATGCAGGCGGGCACCGGCTCCAGCTGGTCCAGCATCGCCCGCAGGGCCGGAGTCACCGTCGGGCAGGGCGCGTTGGGGTTGGGGTCGGTGGCGCCCGCGAGGGCGAACAGGTGGGTGCGCTCGCTGGCGTCCATCAGCAGGGCGCGCGCCAGTGCGTCCAGGACCTGCGCTGAGACCTGGATCTCCCGGGCCTGCTCCAGCCAGGTGTACCAGGTGACGCCGACGGCGGAGAGGTGGGCGACCTCCTCGCGGCGCAGCCCCGGGGTGCGCCGGCGGCGGCCGTGCGGCAGGCCGACCTGTTCGGGCGTGATGCGTTCGCGGCGGCTGCGCAGGAACTCCGCCAGCTCGTGCCGACGGACGTCGGACTGTGGGGCCACAGTGGTCATGGCACCAGGGTGCCGGACCGCTCACCCCATTGCCAGGTAGTGCGTGTACCAGGATAAAGAGACTCTGGTACCAGGCTGGGCGAGGCGCGATCGTCTTCTGCGTGAGCAATGACGTGACTACTCCCGCATCCATCGCCACGGCCGAGGCCCCGGCCGTCCCGGTGATCCGCCACGGCGGTGCGGTGATCGGCCCGCTCGGGCTGTTCACCGTCCTGCTCGGCGCGGCCCTTCCCCTGATCGACTTCTTCATCGTCAACGTCGCCCTGCCCGCCATGGAGCAGGACCTGGCGGCGGGCGCGGCCACGCTGGAACTGGTGGTCGCGGGGTACGGCGTCGCGTACGCCGTGCTGCTCGTCCTCGGCGGCAGGCTCGGCGACATGGCCGGGCGGCGCCGGCTCTTCCTCATCGGTATGGCGGCCTTCGGGGTGACCTCGCTCGCCTGCGGTCTGGCGCCGACCGCCTGGACGCTGGTGGCGGCCCGGGTCGCCCAGGGCGCGGCCTCCGCGCTGATGCTGCCGCAGGTGCTCGCCACCATCCAGGCCACCACGGCGGGACCGCGCCGGGCGCGCGCGATGAGCCTGTACGGCGCGACCGCCGGGCTCTCCATGGTCGCCGGACAGATCCTCGGCGGGGTGCTGGTGGCCGCCGACATCGCGGGCAGCGGCTGGCGCGCGGTCTTCCTGGTGAACGTCCCCGTGGTGGTCGTCGGTCTGGTGCTCGCGGCGCGCAGTGTGCCGGAGACCCGCTCGGACCGGCCCGCCTCGGTGGACGTGCCCGGCACGCTGCTCCTCGCGCTCTCGCTGATCAGCCTGCTGCTGCCGCTGACCGAGGGGCGCGCGGCGGGGTGGCCGCTGTGGACCTGGGTCTCGCTCGCCGTCTTCCCCTTCGCCGCCCTGGCGTTCTACCGCACCGAGCGGCGCGCCGACCGCCTCGGCGGTACGCCGCTGGTCCCGCCGAGTCTGCTGCGGCTGCCCTCGCTCCGGCGGGGCCTGGTGATGATCGTGCCGTTCTCGGTCGGCTTCAGCGGCTTCATGTTCGTGATCGCGGTCGTCCTCCAGCAGGGCCTGCGGATGGGGCCGGTGTCGGCCGGGCTCGCGCTGGTGCCGATGGCGGTGGCGTTCTTCGCCGCCTCGCTGGCCGGGCCGCGACTGATCGGCCGCTACGGGAGCCGCGTCGTCACCACCGGCGGCATCCTCCAGGGCCTGGGCATCACGATCCTGGTGCTCACCGTGTGGCGCGGCTGGTCCGGGCTTGGCATCGCGGAGCTGGCGCCGGGGGTCGCTCTCGCCGGGCTCGGCCAGGGCCTCCAGCTGCCGGTGCTGTTCCGGATCGTGCTCTCGGACGTGCCGACCGACCGCGCGGGCGTGGGCAGCGGGGTCCTGGTCACCACCCAGCAGTCCGCCCTCGCCCTCGGCGTCGCCACCCTCGGCAGCCTCTTCCTCTCGCTGCTGCCGTCGATGGGGACCCGGGACGCGCTGGCGGTGACGCTGCTGGTGCAGCTCGCCGCGGTGGTCCTGACCACGCTGCTGAGCCGGCGGCTGCCGAAGACCGTGGGGTGAGGGCGGGCTCCGCAGGGGGGATGACGAGTATCAGGTGTCAGATGACAGATATTGAAATCTGTCATCTGACATGCGACAGTGGAGGGGCATCCCCTCCCGTCCCCCCTCAAGGAGCGACCACCATGCGCACCCGCACCCTCGGCACCACCGGCCCCCAGGTCTCCGCTCTCGGCCTCGGCTGCATGGGCATGTCCGCGCTGTACGGCGACGCCGACCGGACCGAGTCGATCGCGACCATCCACGCCGCCCTGGACGCGGGCGTGACCCTGCTCGACACCGGCGACTTCTACGGCATGGGCCACAACGAACTGCTCATCGGCGAGGCGCTGCGCAGCGCGCCCGCCGCCGCCCGCGACCGGGCCCTCACCAGCGTCAAGTTCGGCGCCCTGCGCGACCCCGACGGCGGCTGGGCCGGATACGACGGCCGCCCGGCGGCGGTGAAGAACTTCGTCGCGTACTCCCTCCAGCGCCTCGGCGTCGACCACATCGACGTCTACCGCATCGCCCGGCTGGACCCGGACGTCCCGGTCGAGGAGACCGTCGGCGCCATCGCCGAGCTGGTCGAGGCCGGTCACGTACGGCACATCGGGATGTCGGAGGTGGGCGCGGACACCCTGCGCCGGGCCGCGGCCGTCGCCCCGATCTGCGACCTCCAGATCGAGTACTCGCTCATCTCCCGCGGCATCGAGGACGAGATCCTGCCGACCGCCAAGGAGCTGGGCATCGGGATCACCGCGTACGGCGTGCTCTCGCGCGGGCTGATCAGCGGCCACTTCACCCGCGACCGGCAGCTGGCGGCCCATGACTTCCGCGGTATGAGCCCCCGCTTCCAGGGCGAGAACCTCGACCGCAACCTCGACCTCGTCGAGGCGCTGCGGAAGGTCGCCGAGCACCAGGGCGTCTCGGTCGCGCAGATCGCCATCGCCTGGGTGATGGCGCAGGGCGAGCGGTTCGGCGCGGACGTGGTGCCGCTGGTCGGCGCCCGCCGCCGGGACCGCCTGGCCGAGGCGCTGGGCGCCCTGGACGTCACCTTCGACGCCCGTGACCTGGCCGCCATCGAGGCGGCCGTCCCGGCGGGAGCGGCCGCGGGCGAGCGCTACCCGGCCGCGCAGATGGCGCATCTGGACAGCGAGCACTGAGTTGTCCACAGGGCCGGACCCGGTGGCGGACCCGGCGGGTAACGTCGAGGTCATGAGTACGGAACCCCTGACCGCCGAGCGCATCCTCGAAGCGACCGAGGAGGTGCTGCGCCGGCACGGCCCGGCGAAGGCCACGGTCGTCGACGTCGCCCGCCAGCTCGGCGTCAGCCACGGCAGCGTCTACCGCCACTTCCGTACGAAGTCGGCGCTGCGGGAGGCCGTCACCAAGCGCTGGCTGGACCGCACGACGCGCGAGCTCGCCTCGATCGCGGACGACGAGCCCCGGGAGGCGGAGGCCACGCTGCGCGCCTGGCTGGCGAAGCTCTTCGAGGCCAAGCGGCGCAAGGCGGGCGACGACCCCGAGCTCTTCGCGACGTACGAGGTGCTGCTCGCGGAGAACAGCACGGTGGTCGAGGAGCACATCACCGAACTGGTCGGCCAGCTCGCGCAGATCGTCCACCGGGGCGTCGAGTGCGGCCGGTTCGCGGCGCTGGGGCCGGACGCGCGGATGGCGCGGGCGGTCTTCGACGCCACCAACCGCTTCCACGACCCGGCGTACGCGTCGCAGTGGCTGCGGCCGGAGATCGAGGCCGACTTCACGGCCGTGGTGGACCTGGTGGTGCACGGCCTGCGGGCGCCCCGGGCGTGACGGGGGGGGACGGCCGGTGTCACCAGCGGGTGGGGGCCACGGTCGCCGTGCCCGAGGCGACCGAGAGGTCGACGAGGCGGTCCGAGGCGGGGTCGCGCAGCGCGTCGTCGATGTCACGGGTGCCCGAGCCCTTGCCGCCCGTGAACCGGTAGCGCGAGCCGGTGGGCAGGAACAGCTCGATGGTGCCCGAGTCCGTGGAGGCGGTGACCTTCCGGGGCGGGGCGGCGAACTCCAGCTCGGCGCGGCCGGACCCGGAGCGCACCTCGGCCTCGGCGGAGCCGAGCGCGGTGCCGCTGACCGAGCCGGAGCCCACGGTGGCCTTCAGCGGGCCGCGCACCCCGTAGAGCTTGACGCTGCCGGAGCCGCCGTGCACCGCGACGGGGCCGGTCAGGCCGCTGACCCGGACCGCGCCGGAGCCGCTGCGCACGGTGAGGCGGACCCCGGCCGGGACGGTCAGGTCCAGTTGGACCGAGCAGCCCAGGCTGGTGACGGCGAACCGGCCGTCGCACTCGGGCCGCAGCCGGAGGGTGTCGCCGTCCCACTCCTTGCGGACCTTCGGCTTCCGCAGCGACCAGGAGAGCCGCTCCTGGACACGGACCTCGCCGTCGGCGCCGGGGACCACGGTCAGCTCGGCGCTGCCCGCCTCGACCTCGACGGCCCCGACCGGGTGGCGGTCGCTGGTCTCGACGCTGGTGTGGCTGGTGGTCTGGCGGGCGAGCTGCGCGTACACCTCGACGCCGAGCGGCGCCACCACGAACAGCGCGCTGAACACGGCGACCAGGATCCACCGGCCCCGGTGCCGGGGGCGCTCGGCGTCCGGGGCGGGGCGGCGGTCCGGGCCGGGCCGGGCGGCGGTGCTCACGCGCCGCCGTCCGGTGAGCCGCCGTCCAGGAAGCGCAGGACGGCGAGGACGCGGCGGTGGTCGCCGTCGGCGACCGGCAGGTCGAGCTTGGCGAAGATGCTGTTGATGTGCTTGGCGACGGCGCTCTCGCCGACGACCAGCTGCTCGGCGATCCCCGCGTTGGAGCGCCCCTCGGCCATCAGGGCGAGGACCTCGCGCTCGCGCGGGGTGAGGCGGTCCAGCGGGTCGGTGCCGCCGCTGCGGCGCAGCAGCAGTTGGGCGACGACCTGCGGGTCCAGCGCGGTCCCGCCGCCGGCCACCCGCCGCAGGGCGTCGACGAACTCCTCGACGTCGGCGACGCGTTGCTTGAGCAGATAGCCGATGCCGCCGGACCGGGCGCTGAGCAGATCGGCCGCGTACCGCTCCTCGACGTACTGGGACAGCAGCAGGACGGCGGTGTCCGGCCACTGCCGGCGGATCATCAGGGCGGCCCGTACGCCCTCGTCGGTGAAGCCGGGTGGCATCCGGACGTCGACGAGGGCCAGCGTCGGGCGGTGTTCCTCGACGGCGGCCAGCAGCCCGTCGGCGTCCTCCGTCTCGGCGGCGACCTCGAACCCCGCCATCTCCAGGACCTTGACGAGGCCTATTCGCAGCAGTACCGAATCCTCGGCGATCACAGCCCGCACGGCAGCTCCACGGTGATGACGGTCGGTCCCCCGAGGGGGCTGGTGAGGTGGATGGTCCCGTCCACGGAGCCCACGCGCTTGGCGAGGCCGCGCAGTCCGGTGCCGGCGGCGGCGTCCGCGCCCCCGGCGCCGTTGTCGCTGACGGTCAGGCACAGCAGGTCGCCGCGGCGGCGCACGCGGACGGAACAGCGCGTCGCGTGGGCGTGCTTGGCGACGTTCGCCAGCGCCTCGGAGACGACGAAGTAGGCGACGGCCTCGACGGTGGGCGCGGGGCGCCGGTCCAGCTCGACGGTGAGGGCGACCGGCAGCGGGGCGCGGGCGGCGATGCCGGAGAGCGCGGCGTCCAGGCCCCGGTCGTCGAGGACGGCCGGATGCAGCCCGCGCACCAGGCTGTTGAGCTCCTCGATGGCCTCCTTGGCCTCGCGGTGCGCCTCGTCGATGACGGCCCGGGCCTCGGGCGGCAGGTCGGTGAGGGTGGCGCGGGCCAGGCCCAGGTTCATGGCGAGGGAGACCAGGCGCTGCTGGGCGCCGTCGTGCAGATCGCGTTCGATGCGGCGGCGTTCGGCGTCGGCGGCGTCCAGGACCCCGGCGCGGCTCTCGGCCAGGGTCTCCACGCGCCGCTCCAGCTCCTTGGCCCGGCTGGGGCCGAGCAGGGCGGCGGCCGCGTGGCCGTCGAGCCGGACGGCGGCCGCGGTGAACCAGGGGGTGGCGAGCAGGAGGAGCACCCCGGCGACGGTGAACAGCGCGTACGCGTCGGTCCAGTCGGGCAGCCCGGCGTTGAGCGGCACCGCCCACAGCCAGGACAGCACGAAGGCGCAGAAGAGGCCCCCGACCCAGCCGCCGACCACCAGCACGCCGGCCGCCGCGGCGAGCGGGGCGACGAGGAGGTGGTAGCCGTAGCTCCGCCAGGTCGCCTCCGACCGCAGCCGTTCGACGAGCCCGCGCCAGGTGAACGCGCGGCTGTCCCACGCGATGCCGGGCACGTCGAGGCCGAGCAGCGACCAGAAGCGGCTGCGCTGGAGCGTGGTGAGGAGGGGGCTGAGGAGGAGCATGAAGAGCAGGGCACTCGGGGTGTGTCCGGGCGCCAGGACCATGTACGTGATCGAACCCGCGGCGGGCAGCGCGAGCGGTATGCCCGCCACCGCGAAGGCGGTGTTGCGCCAGGCCCACGCCGACCAGGGGGCGTGCGCGGCGGCCCAGTCGGTCGCGCGCCGCAGCGGGCCGGGAGTTGCCATGCGCATACCGTAAACGCCCAGCTCGGAGCGGTGCCATCACGCTACTGCCCGCCCGGGGGTGAAGCTGGCACCACCCCCGGTTCGGACCGTCGCGTTACTGATCTCAACGGCCGGGCAGGCGAGGCTTGTTGCCGTGTCCGGCGGACTGGCCGCCGGGCCGGAAGGAGACCGCCGCCATGACGCTCGTCGCCCCGCAGACCCGCATCCGCCGGCCGCGCCTGGCGACGCTGCTGACCGGGGCGGGGGTCGTCCTGGTGCCGTGGATGGTGGTGCTGGCCAGGACGCTGCCGTCGACGGTGGAGGTGTCCAACTGGCCGCTGGCCTGGATAGGTCTGGACGCCGGGCTCGCCGTGGGGCTCGCGGGGACCGGGGTGCTGCTGCGGCGCGGGGACCCGAGGGCGCAGGTCGCGGCGGCCGCGACGGGGGCGCTGCTGGTGATGGACGCGTGGTTCGACGTCACGACGTCGGCGCCGGGTCCGCAGCTCGCTACGGCGGTCGCGCTGGCGGCATGCGTGGAGCTGCCGCTGGCGGCGGGGTGCGCGGTGGTGGCGACAAGGCGGCCTTCCTGATCGCGGGGTTGCCCGCGCCCCCTGGGGGTGCCTGCCGTGCGCGCGGCCCGTGGGGGTTGTCTGCCGTCCGCGCCTCCGGTGGGGGCCGGTCGCGCAGTTCTCCGCGCCCCTGAGGGGGGCGCCGCAGCCGGAGAGCTCAACTCGGGCACGGACACCGCCCCGACCACCGACGAGCCCCGTACCGCCTGATCGGCGGTACGGGGCTCGTCGTGATTTTCCGGCGCCCTCGGGGAGCGACTAGCAGCCCAGCAGCCGCGCGCCCAGGTACGACTGGATCTGGTCCAGGGACACCCGCTCCTGGGACATGGTGTCGCGCTCGCGGACGGTCACCGCGTTGTCGTCGAGCGTGTCGAAGTCGACGGTGACGCAGAACGGCGTACCGATCTCGTCCTGGCGACGGTAGCGGCGCCCGATCGCACCCGCGTCGTCGAACTCGATGTTCCAGTTCTGCCGCAGGTCCGCCGCGAGGCCCTTCGCCTTCGGCGAGAGCTGCGGGTTGCGCGAGAGCGGCAGCACCGCGACCTTGACCGGCGCCAGACGCGGGTCGAGGCGCATCACGGCGCGCTTCTCCATGACGCCCTTGGCGTTGGGCGCCTCGTCCTCGCTGTAGGCGTCGAGGAGGAAGGCGAGCATGGAGCGGCCGACACCGGCGGCGGGCTCGATGACGTACGGGGTCCAGCGCTCACCGGCCTCCTGGTCGAAGTACGACAGGTCGCTGCCGGACGCCTTGGCGTGCGCCGAGAGGTCGTAGTCGGTGCGGTTGGCGACACCCTCCAGCTCGCCCCACTCGCTGCCGCCGAACTGG
This sequence comes from Streptomyces sp. NPDC043908, assembly GCF_056435525.1. Lineage (NCBI taxonomy): Bacteria > Bacillati > Actinomycetota > Actinomycetes > Kitasatosporales > Streptomycetaceae > Streptomyces > Streptomyces sp. NPDC043908. Next base: position 365,128 of record NZ_JBWKEI010000010.1, read on the forward strand.
AAGCGGTACTCGATGTCGGCGGTGCGCTTGGAGTAGTGGGAGAGCTTCTCCTTCGGGTGCTCGTACCAGCGCATGTTCTCCTCGCGCAGGCCGAGGCCGGTGTACCAGTTCCAGCGCTCCTGCATCCAGTACTCCTGCCACTGCTCGTCCTCGCCCGGCTTGACGAAGAACTCCATCTCCATCTGCTCGAACTCGCGGGTGCGGAAGATGAAGTTGCCGGGCGTGATCTCGTTGCGGAAGGACTTGCCCATCTGCGCGATGCCGAAGGGCGGCTTCTTGCGCGAGGTCTGCTGGACCTGGCCGAAGTTGGTGAAGATGCCCTGCGCGGTCTCGGGACGCAGGTAGGCGACGGAGCCGCTGTCCTGGGTCGGGCCGAGGTGGGTGGAGAGCAGACCCGAGAAGTTCTTGGGCTCGGTGAAGGTGCCCTTGTTGCCGCAGTTGGGGCAGTTGAGCTCGGCGAGGCCGTTCGCGGGCTCCTTGCCGTGCTTCTCCTCGTACGCCTCGATCAGGTGGTCCGCGCGGAACCGCTTGTGGCAGGAGGTGCACTCGGTGAGCGGGTCGGTGAAGGTGGCGACGTGGCCGGAGGCCTCCCAGACCTCGGTGGCCAGGATCACCGACGAGTCGATGCCGACGACGTCCTCGCGCGCGGTGACCATGTAACGCCACCACTGGCGCTTGAGGTTCTCCTTCAGCTCGACACCCAGCGGCCCGTAGTCCCAGGCGGCGCGCTGACCACCGTAGATCTCGCTGCACGGGTAGACGAAGCCACGGCGCTTGCTCAGGTTGACGATGGTGTCGATCTTGTCGGCGGCCACGTTGCTCTCTTCATTACGACGACGACGAACGGCGAATGCCTCAGATTAGCGGCGGCCCGCACCCCTGGATCAAATCGGTATCCCGCCAGGCAACCCGCCAGGCATCCCGCCAGCACCCGGAGAGGGTCGTCTCCGACCCCTTGTTGACAATCGTTTCCACTTTTGTTGAAAATGACTGTCATGAACGTACGACGCCTCATACCGGCCGCCGCCCTCTCCACCACCGTGGTGCTGGGCCTCGGCGCCCTGACCGCCTGCTCGGACACCGAAGCGGGCTCGGGCCGCAAGGACGGCAAGCTGGACGTGGTGGCGTCGTTCTATCCCATGCAGTACCTGGCGGAGCGCATAGGCGCCGGCCACGTCTCCGTACGCAGCCTGACCAAGCCGGGCGTCGAGCCGCACGACCTGGAGCTCAGCCCCAAGCAGACCGCGTCCCTCGGCAAGGCAGGGCTGGTCGTCTACCTCAAGGGCGTGCAGCCCGCCGTGGACAAGGCCATCGCCCAGTCCGGCGCCGGGCACACCGTCGACGCCGCCGGACTCACCAAACTGGAGGACCACGGCGCCGAGGTCGGCCACGGCCACGAGGGCGAGGAGCACCACGGCGAGGGCGAGGCGGGCGCCGACCCCCATGTCTGGCTGGACCCGGTCAAGTACGCCGAGGTCGCCCGGGGCGTCGGCAAGGCCCTGGAGAAGGCCGACCCCGACAACGCGGCGGACTACGAGAAGAACACCGCCGCGCTGGTCAAGGACCTCGGGGCGCTGAACGAGAAGTTCGCGGCGGGTCTGAGGACCACCGCCACCAAGACCTTCATCACCACCCACTCCGCCTTCGGCTACCTCGCCGAGCGGTACGGGCTGACCCAGGAGGGCATCGCGGGCATCGACCCCGAGGCCGAGCCGAGCCCCGCCCGGGTCAGGGAGCTCCAGTCCATCGCGAAGAAGGACCACGTCGACACGGTCTTCTTCGAGACGCTGGCCAGCGACAAGACGGCCAGGACCCTCGCCGGGGACACCGGTCTGAAGACCGACGTCCTGGACCCGTTGGAGGGCATCACCGACAAGTCCAGGGGCGAGGACTACCTCCAGGTCATGGAGTCCAACCTGGCCGCGCTCCGCAAGGCGCTCGGCGCGAAGTGAGCACCCCCCCGTCCGCATCCGGCACATCGGAGGCACCCGTGATGGACCCCACGACGGAACCCGTCATATCCCTGCGCGCGGCCAGCGCGACCCTCGGCTCGCGCCCCGTGCTGCGCGGCATCGACCTCACCGTCGAGCGCGGCGAGGTCGTCGCCCTGCTCGGCGCCAACGGCTCCGGCAAGTCCACCGCCGTGCGCTCGGTCATCGGCCAGGTGCCCCTCACCGGGGGCCGCGTCGAGCTGTTCGGTACGGAGCTGAAGCGCTTCCGGGACTGGGCGCGCGTCGGATACGTACCCCAGCGCACCACCGCCGCCGGCGGGGTGCCCGCGACCGTGCGCGAGGTCGTCGCCTCGGGGCGGCTGTCCCGTGCGAGGCTGGGGCTGCTCTCCCGGGCGGACCGGGCGGCCGTGGGCCGGGCCATCGAGCTCGTGGGCCTCGCCGACCGCGCCAAGGACTCGGTGAACGCCCTCTCCGGCGGCCAGCACCAGCGCGTCCTGATCGCCCGCGCGCTCGCCTCCGAGCCCGAACTGCTGATCATGGACGAGCCGATGGCGGGCGTCGACCTGGCCAGCCAGGAGATCCTCGCCGCGACCCTGCGCGAGCAGGTCGCGGGCGGCGCGACCGTGCTGCTGGTCCTCCACGAACTCGGCCCGCTGGAGCCGCTGATCGACCGCGCGGTGGTGCTGCGCGACGGCTGCGTCACCCACGACGGCCCCCCGCCCGAGGCCACCGGCCAGCACGCCCTGCCGGGCCACGACCACGTCCACCCCCACTCGGCCGTCGAGCCGATCCGCACAGGACTGCTGAGCTGACCATGGAAATCCTCCAGACCGCCTTCATGCAGCGGGCGCTCATCGCGGCCGTCCTGGTCGGCATCACCGCGCCCGCCGTCGGCATCTACCTCGTCCAGCGCCGCCAGGCCCTGATGGGCGACGGAATCGGCCATGTCGCCATGACCGGCGTCGGCCTCGGCTTCCTGCTCAACACCAGCCCGGTGTGGATGGCGACGCTCGTCTCCGTCCTCGGCGCGGTGACGATGGAGCTGATCCGCGCGTACGGCAAGACGCGCGGCGACATCGCGCTCGCCATGCTCTTCTACGGCGGTATGGCGGGCGGTGTGCTGCTGGTCAACCTCTCGGACACCGGCTCCAACGCCAACCTCTCCTCGTACCTCTTCGGCTCGCTCTCGACCGTCTCCGACTCGGACGTCACCTCGATCTGCGTACTGGCCGCGTTCGTGGTGCTCGTCACCGTCGGACTGCGGCGGCAGCTGTTCGCGGTGAGCCAGGACGAGGAGTTCGCGCGGGTCACCGGGCTTCCGGTGCGGGCCCTGAACCTGCTGGTCGCGGTCACCGCCGCGATCACGGTGACGGTCGCGATGCGGGCCGTGGGGCTGCTCCTGGTCAGCGCGCTGATGGTGGTGCCGGTCGCGGCGGCCCAGCAGGTCTCGCGCTCCTTCGCGGTGACGTTCGTCCTCGCGGTGGTCATCGGCACCACGGTCACCCTGGCCGGAACCGTCACCTCGTACTACCAGGACGTGCCGCCCGGGGCGACGATCGTGCTGCTCGCGATCGGCGCGTTCATCGCCCTGACCGCGCTCGCCGCGCCCCTGGCGCGCAGGCGCGCACGGGTGGCCGAAACCGCCGCGCAGCGGTGCACCCTGGAGGTGCCGGGCTCGCGTGCCGCGCCCGACGAGGCCACGGTCTGACCCCGACCTGGCAGAATGGCCCGACGACGTGAGCGGGCGACGGTTAGAGGGAGGCACCTGTGGCGACGGCTGGACCACCCGTACGCGGCCGGTCGACCAAGCAGCGGGCCGCCGTGGCGGCGGCCCTCGACCAGGTGGACGAGTTCCGCAGCGCGCAGGAGCTGCACGACATGCTCCGGCACCGGGGCGACTCGGTGGGGCTGACCACGGTCTACCGCACCCTTCAGTCGCTCGCCGACGCGGGCGAGGTCGACGTGCTGCGCACCAGCGAAGGCGAGGCCGTCTACCGGCGCTGCTCCTCGGGTGACCACCACCACCATCTGGTCTGCCGGATGTGCGGCAAGGCCGTGGAGGTCGAGGGGCCGGCCGTGGAGAAGTGGGCGGACGCGATCGCGGAGCAGCACGGCTTCGTGAACGTGGCGCACACCGTGGAGATCTTCGGCACCTGCGCGGACTGCGCGGCGGCCGGGGAGAAGCAGACGCAGTGACGTGGTGGCGAGTCGATGCAGTGCCGTAGTGATGTAGTGCCGTAGGCGGTACGGGCGCGGGGACGCGGTCCGTACGAAACGGACATACGCCCCCGAAGGGCCCGGCTGGTCGGTGGAACCCACTGACCCGCCGGGCCCTTTCGCGTACCCATGAAGCGGAGGCTTGCAGACCGGTTGTCCCGTTCGTCAGGCCCCGAAGGGACATTCCGGGTGGGCCCCGGACGGGAGCACCCGTCCGCTTCCGGCCGGAGATCGCCGCCCGGCAGATCCCCAACTCACCTTTAGCGGCAGGCCAGATGGGTAGGACGCACAGTGCGCCGGAACCGCTCTGCGAACGCTTTGGGCCAGACTCCATCGGCGCTAAAGAAACCGTCGGGTTGGTTTCTATACACTCTTCTCCTCGGCTCCTGTCCCCCAGAAGCCCCCCTCCTTCCTGCGCGACAACGGAGTGACACCATGAGCAAGCAGCAACGGGCTGAGCGGACACGTCAGACGCTGATCCTGGCCGCGGCCGAGGTGTTCGACAGGGACGGTTTCGCCCCGTCCTCACTGACCGCGATCAGCACCCGGGCAGGCGTCAGCAACGGGGCGCTGCACTTCCACTTCGTCAGCAAGAACGCCCTGGCCGAGGCGGTGGGCGAGCACGCCATGACGTCCCTGCGGCAGATCGCGCCCCCGCGCGAGGCCGGGCACGGCCGGGCGCTCCAGGTCCTCGTGGACACCACGCACGCGCTGGCGTTCCGGCTCGGTGACGACGTGGTCCTGCGGGCCGGGTTCGGGCTCAGCTCGGACGCGACCTGGAAGGGGCCGACGGATCTGCGCCAGTACTGGGTCGACTGGGTCGGCGAGGTGCTGGCCGGGGCGGCGGCCGAGGGCGCGCTCGCCGAGGGGGTCGCGGTGGAGGACGCCAAGGCGGTGATCGCGGCGACCACGGTCGGCTTCGAGGCGATGGGGCGCAGTCAGCCGCGCTGGTCCTCGCGGCAGATGTTCGGCAAGTTCTGGCGGCTGCTGCTGCCCCGCCTCGCCCGGGCCGACGCGCTCGGTTCGCTCAGGCCCGACGGCAGCCCCGGCCTGGCCGCGGCGCTGCCCCTCTAGCCGCCCGGACACAGGCGCCCGGACACAAACGTCCGGACACAGGCGCCCGGACATCGATGCGGGGCCCGTCCAGCCGGACGGGCCCCGTTCTCGTCACGCACCGCCGGGGTGCGGGCGCCGGGGTGGGTCCGTGTCCCGCCCCCCGACGGGGCACGGACCCGCCTCGGCGCCCGCACGCGTCCATGGCCGGGGCGGTCAGGCCCCGATCCGCCGGGGCGGGCGCGCGAACGGCGCGGAGTACGCGGCCGCCGGCACCCGGGGCGCCTGCCCGTCGAACTGCCCGCCGACGGCTTGGGGGCGCGTACGGGGCGTGCCCGGCCGCGCGTAGGCCTCGCGCACCCGCCAGTGGCCCGGGAAGCCCTCGGCGGGGCCGTAGGAGACCTCGGGCCCGGCGGCCAGGCGGGAGCCGTCGCAGACGAGGATCTCGCCGGGCGCGGCCCGGGTGAGCAGCCGCTGGCAGAGGTCCAGCAGGACCCCGTTGACGGCGAGCGGGGCGGCGGGGTCGCCCGGGGCGAAGCGGACCAGGGCCCGGCCGGTCGCCACGGCCGCGTGCAGGCTCACGCCCCGGTCGGGGGCGACCGCGTCCCGTACGGCGGCGGCGGCCCGGAGCGCGCGCAGGGCGGCGCCGTCGCCCCGCGCGTCCTGGAACAGGCCGAGGGAGACCGGGCCGACGGAGCCGACGACCAGACCGCCGAAGTGCTCGACCCGGGCGCGGGTGACCGCGCCGGCCCGCTCCAGCGTCTCGTCCAGACCGGCCGCCTCGTCGAATCCCGCACCGAGACCGCCGCCGGGCCCGGGGGTGATCCGGGCCTGGACGAGGAGCACGCTCACCACCTCACGGCGCGTCACATCCGCCGGTACGGGCCCTCGTTGGGGCACGGCGGCCGGCCGCACCGACGCCGTACGCTCCGGGGCCTTGGCGTGCCTGCGGTGGCCGGAGACGGCGGTCAGCGTGCGGCGCCGGTCGCCGCGCTCGCACGGCTGCTCGGCGGCGACGGGCGCGAGGGCCGTCGGCGGCGCTGGGGCGGGGGCGGGGGCCGGGCGCGCCGGGGCGAGGTCCAGGGACGGGTCGTGGGCGAGGATGGCCCGCTGGAGGCCGCGCAGCTCGTGGCCGGGCTCCAGCCCCAGGTCCTCCACCAGGGTGGCGCGCAGGCGGTTGTAGACGGCCAGCGCGTGGGCCTGCCGCCCGCAGCGGTACAGGGCGAGCATCAGCTGACCCGAACTGCGCTCGCGCAGCGGCTCGGCCTCGACGGCGGACTCCAGCTCACCGAGGACGGCGTAGTGCTGTCCGCATGCCAGCCGCGCCTCGAAGTAGTCCTCCAGGACGTCGCGGCGGGTGTTCTGCACGGCCCTGAGCTCGGGCCAGACGACGCCCGTCTCGGCCAGGTCGGCGAGCGCCGGGCCGCGCCACAGGCCGAGCGCGGCGCCGAGGGAGGCGACGGCCGCCTCGGGGCGGCCGCCCGCGAGTTCGGCCCGGCCCTCTCCGACCTTGCGCCGGAAGACGTGCAGGTCGATCTGGTCGGGGTCGGTGCGGAGCAGATACCCGGGCGCGCGGGTGACCAGCTCGGCGCCTCCCGCTGCCTCGGGATCGCTCTCGCCGAGGATGCCGCGCAGCCCCCACACCGCGTTCTGAAGGATCTTGCGGGCCGTCGCGGGAGTGCTGTCCGCGCGCCAGAGCGCGGACAGCAGCCGGCTCGTCGGGACGACCTGGTTCGCCTGGAGCAGCAGGCAGCCCAGCGTCGCCCGCTGCTTCACTCCCCCCAGAGCCACCTGCCGACCACCGGACATCACCTCCAGTGGGCCCAACATCCGAAAGCGCATAACTCCCCCCAGTCCTGTGTGCACCAGCGTGCCGCATTGACTTGTCGAGGAGATTACAAACCGGCATCCCGGTTTGTCAAAGGTAGGAAACGCGAACGAATCACCCAAAACCGTAAGGGGATTGCGAAGTTCCCGCGTCCACTCAGTCAAAGGAACCGTACGACAGGTCGGTTTTGGCGCGCTTTACCGGGAGACGGCACCCAGCCCCGGGAACTGCGGCCGCGGGGCGGCGATCTGTGACGTACGCGACAGCCGGCCGGGGTGATCCGCAGGGAAGTCCACGGTGAAGTGCGGGAATTCGGGGATTCCAGTCTCCCGCGACCAGGAATGCATGAACGGGGCCTATCGGCCGGTTACCGGGCGGTACCGAAGTCACCCCCTCGGCCCTTTCCCGCAATTCCCCGCCCGAGGCCGCCCCCGGGCCGAGAAGTCACCGGCCGCGCGTCCCCGACTCCCGTTCCCACCAAGGGGCTTGGGCCCTATCCGGTACCCGGCGCTCTCGTTGGGTTACCGGACGGTGGACAACTGCGGAGTAACGCCGGATACGGTCTCTCCAGGATGCTTCGAGGGTGGAGCTGTACAAACCACAGGGCGTTTCGCTCTCGATCTTTCCGCTTCAGCACCCGCAAGTTGAGGAGCAGTCGTCGTGCGCAAGGTGCTCATCGCCAACCGTGGCGAAATCGCTGTCCGCGTTGCCCGGGCGTGTCGGGACGCCGGGATCGCCAGCGTAGCCGTCTAC
>NZ_JBWKEI010000011.1:0-150562 GCF_056435525.1 Streptomyces sp. NPDC043908
TCGGCGTTGTGGGAGGCGTCGCTGTTCGAGGAGCATGATTTCCGGGATATCAAGATCTCGGTGAAGCACAACGATCCGGTGGTGATGGTCGAGGCGTACCGGCAGCTGGCGGCGCAGTGTGACTATCCGCTGCATCTGGGGGTGACGGAGGCGGGTCCGGCGTTCCAGGGGACGATCAAGTCGGCGGTGGCGTTCGGGGCGCTGCTGAGCCAGGGGATCGGGGACACGATCCGGGTGTCGCTGTCGGCGCCGCCGGCGGAGGAGATCAAGGTGGGGATGCAGATCCTGGAGTCGTTGAACCTGCGTCAGCGGCGTCTGGAGATCGTGTCGTGTCCGTCGTGCGGGCGGGCGCAGGTGGATGTGTACAAGCTGGCGGAGGAGGTCACGGCGGGTCTGGAGGGCATGGAGGTGCCGCTTCGGGTCGCGGTGATGGGGTGTGTGGTGAATGGGCCGGGTGAGGCGCGTGAGGCGGATCTGGGGGTGGCCTCCGGCAACGGCAAGGGGCAGATCTTCGTGAAGGGCGAGGTCATCAAGACGGTCCCGGAGTCGAAGATCGTGGAGACGCTGATCGAGGAAGCGATGAAGATCGCGGAGCGGATGGAGGGAGAGGGCGCCGCCTCCGGCGTCCCCAGCGTCACCGCACGGGGCTGACCGCAACCACCGAGAGCTGAACGGGATCCGAAGGGGGCTCCAGCGTGACGATCTTGGAGAATGTTCGGGGGCCGCACGACCTGAAGGCGCTTCAGAGCGCCGAACTCCCCGCGCTGGCGCAGGAGATCAGGGAGTTCCTGATCCAGGCGGTGGCGCGGACCGGGGGCCACCTGGGCCCGAACCTCGGGGTGGTGGAGCTCTCCATCGCCCTCCACCGGGTCTTCGACTCGCCCGTCGACCGCGTCTTGTGGGACACCGGGCACCAGAGCTACGTACACAAACTGCTCACCGGGCGGCAGGACTTCTCGAAGCTGCGCTCCAAGGGCGGCCTCTCCGGCTACCCCTCGCGCGCCGAGTCCGAGCACGACGTCATCGAGAACAGTCACGCCTCGACCGTGCTCGGGTGGGCCGACGGCCTCGCCAAGGCCAACGAGGTCCTGAAGAGGGACGACCACGTCGTCGCGGTCATCGGCGACGGCGCCCTGACCGGCGGTATGGCCTGGGAGGCGCTGAACAACATCGCCGCCGCCCGCGACCGGCCCCTGATCATCGTCGTCAACGACAACGAGCGCTCCTACGGCCCCACCATCGGCGGCCTCGCCGACCACCTGGCGACCCTGCGCACCACCGACGGCTACGAACGGTTCCTGGCCTGGGGCAAACAGGTGCTCCAGCAGACGCCGGTGCTCGGACGCCCGCTCTACGAGTCGCTGCACGGCGCCAAGAAGGGGTTCAAGGACGCCGTCGCGCCGCAGGGGATGTTCGAGGATCTGGGGCTGAAGTACGTGGGACCCATCGACGGGCACGACATCGAGGCCGTCGAGTCGGCGCTGCGGCGCGCCAAACGCTTCCACGGCCCCGTCCTGGTGCACTGCCTCACCGAGAAGGGCCGCGGCTACCAGCCCGCCCTGGACGACGAGGCCGACCGCTTCCACGCCGTCGGCGCCATGGACCCGCTGACCTGCGTCCCGCTCACCCCGGCCGGCGGCCCCTCCTGGACCTCGGTGTTCGGCAAGGAGCTGGCGGCGCTCGGCGAGGAGCGCGAGGACATCGTGGCGATCACCGCCGCCATGCTCCACCCCACCGGGCTCACCGAGTTCGCGGCGCGCTTCCCCGACCGGGTCTGGGACGTCGGGATCGCCGAGCAGCACGCCGCCGTCTCGGCGGCCGGGCTCGCCACCGGCGGGCTGCACCCGGTGGTCGCCGTCTACGCCACCTTCCTCAACCGCGCCTTCGACCAGGTCCTGATGGACGTGGCCCTGCACAGGTGCGGAGTGACGTTCGTCCTGGACCGGGCCGGTGTCACCGGAGTCGACGGCGCCTCCCACAACGGCATGTGGGACCTGTCGGTCCTCCAGGTCGTGCCCGGTCTGCGCATCGCCGCCCCGCGCGACGCGGCCCAGCTCCGGGCCCAGCTGCGCGAGGCGGTCGAGGTCGACGACGCCCCGACCGTGCTCCGCTTCCCCAAGGAGGCGGTCGGCCCGGACCTCGCGGTCCTCGGACGGATCGGCTCGATGGACGTGCTGCGCCGGGACGAGGACGCCGAGGTGCTGCTGGTGGCGGTCGGGGGGCTCGCGCCCGTCTGCCTCCAGGCCGCCGACCTGCTCGCCGGGCGCGGCATCCGGTGCACGGTGGTGGACCCCCGCTGGGTCAAGCCCGTCGACGAGCAGCTCGCGCCGCTGGCCGAGCGGCACGCGCTGGTCGCGGTCGTGGAGGACAACTGCCGTACCGGGGGCGTCGGCTGGGCGGTCGGGCAGGCGCTGCGGGACGCCGGGGTGGACACCCCGCTGCGCGCCTTCGGCATCCCCGAGCAGTTCCTCGCGCACGCCAAGCGCGCCGAGGTCCTCGCCGACATCGGGCTCACCCCGGTGGAGATCGCGGGACGGATCAGCGCCGCCCTCGCGGCGCGCCAGGACGCCGCAGCGGCGGCCGAGAAGGGACATGACGGATGACCGACGGCGGACCCAAGGGCTTCGACCTGGCCCGGCTCCTCGCCGAACGCGGCGGCGAGCGCTACGAGCTGCACACGAAGTACCTCAACCACCAGCTGCCGCGGATGCTGCACACCATCGGCTTCGACAAGGTCTACGAGCGGGCCGAGGGCGCGTACTTCTGGGACGCGGAAGGCCAGGACTACCTGGACATGCTCGCCGGGTTCGGGGTCATGGGCCTGGGCCGCCACCACCCCGTGGTGCGCAAGGCGCTCCACGACGTCCTCGACGCCTCGCTCGCCGACCTCACCCGCTTCGACTGCCAGCCGCTGCCCGGCCTGCTCGCCGAGAAGCTGCTCGCCCACAGCCCGCACCTGGACCGGGTGTTCTTCGGCAACAGCGGTACGGAGGCGGTGGAGACCGCCCTGAAGTTCGCCCGGTACGCCACCGGCAGGCCCAGGGTCCTGTACTGCTCCCACGCCTTCCACGGGCTGACCACCGGCTCCCTCTCCGTCAACGGCGAGTCCGGCTTCCGCGACGGCTTCGCCCCGCTGCTGCCCGACACGGCCGTCCCCCTCGGCGATCTCGCCGCCCTGGAGCGGGAGCTGAAGCACGGGGACGTGGCCGCGCTGATCGTCGAGCCGATCCAGGGCAAGGGCGTCCACGAGGCGCCGCCCGGCTATCTGCTCGCCGCGCAGGAGCTGCTCCACCGGCACAGGGCGCTGCTGATCGCGGACGAGGTGCAGACCGGTCTCGGCAGGACCGGCGACTTCTACGCCTACCAGCACGAGCAGGGCGTCGAGCCGGACCTGGTCTGTGTCGCCAAGGCGCTCTCCGGCGGGTACGTGCCCGTCGGGGCGACCCTCGGCAAGGAGTGGATCTTCAAGAAGGTCTACTCGTCGATGGACCGGGTCCTGGTCCACTCCGCGAGCTTCGGCTCCAACGCCCAGGCGATGGCGGCGGGCCTCGCGGTGCTCGCGGTGATGGAGGACGAGGAGGTCGTCGCCAACGCGCGCGCCACCGGCGAACTCCTGAAGTCCAGGCTGGCCGCGCTGGTCGGCCGCTACGAGCTGCTGCACGACGTGCGCGGGCGCGGCCTGATGGTCGGCATCGAGTTCGGCAAGCCCTCCTCGATCCGGCTGCGCGGGCGTTGGACCATGCTCCAGGCCGCCCGCAAGGGCCTGTTCGCGCAGATGGTCGTGGTCCCGCTGCTCCAGAAGCACCGCATCCTCACCCAGGTCTCCGGGGACCATCTGGAGGTGATCAAGCTGATTCCGCCGCTGACGATCGGCGAGCGCGAGGTGGACCGCTTCGTCGAGGCGTTCACGGCCGTGATGGACGACGCACACGGCGGGGGTGGCCTGATGTGGGACTTCGGGCGCACCCTGGTTCAGCAGGCGGTAGCCAACCGGTAGCGCTTCTTGCCTCTGGGAGAAAGACCAGTGATCCCACGGGCCGCCACCGGCACTAGGAAACACAAGGTCAAGGCCACCCGGGAAGGTTCCTGGGTGGCCTTGATCGTGTGTGCGTGACTATCTGCGTGACTAGGGCTCCGGTGACGCCGACGTTCGGAAGATTTCGTCCATGGCCACGGCCCCGGTCTGGATCACGGGCCGGATCTGCTTCCGGTATACCTCTTCGGTCACCGCCGTGCTGGAGTGGCCGACGAGCCGGGAGATCTCTTCGAGCGGGATGCCCTTGTCCGACAGGATCGACACGAAGGAGGTACGCAGTTCGCGTGTCGTCCAGTCGTCCGCTTTGATCTTCGGAACCCGTTCCAGGATCAGGCGCAATTCCCGGCGCATGTCGGCAGCGGTGAGCTGTGTACCGACTGCCGACGTGAAGACGAGACCGTGTTCCTGCCAGTGGTCACCGGCCGCCGCCCGTTGCTGTGCCTGGTGCTCACGGTGGACCTTGAGCGCGTCGATTGCGCGTTGGGGCAGCGCCAAGGTCCGGCGGGACTTCTTGGTCTTGGTATCACCGCTTCTACGGACCGAGCGCCAAACCGCGATGTGCGGCGGGATCTCCGGAACCGCATCCGGGTCCCCGTCAAAGTCAACGTGATCCCAGCGGAGAGGTCGCATTTCCTCCGTACGGCCACCGGTCAGCAGCGACACGACGAAGTACGCGCCAAACACTGTGCCTTCCGCAGCAGCCAGGACCGCCTCCGCTTGGGCCAACGACAGCGACTTCGACGGTCGGCCGGGACGCCCGGTGGGGATGGAACACAGCTCGACGACGTTGCGCTTGACCTTGTCCCGAGCCATGGCCCGCTTGACAGCTCGGTTCAGGCACGAATGGATCGCCCGGAGGCTGCGCGTGCTGAGGACACTGGCTTTCACCGCCAACCACTTGTCCACGTCATCCGCGCTGAGGTCCCGCAGCTTGCGCGCCCCCAGGGCGGGGATCACGTGCCTCTTGCACAGGCTGGTGTTGGTACCGAGGGTGCCCTGATCCCGCCCAGCCAGCCCGTACGCCAACCAGTCGTCCACCGCGTCCTTGACCGTGTAGCGGTTCGGTGCGATTGGCAATCCGTCATCCGAGTCCCGAAGAATCGCCTTGAGCTTGTTCTTCGCCTCAGTCTTGGTACGGCCGCTGCCGCGCTTCACGATCCGCTTGCCGCTCGGGTCGTAACCGAGGCTGGCTGTGGCGATCCAGCGTTGGCGCTTGTCATCCCAGTGAAGTCCGCCGTCACCCCGGCTGCGTCGCTTGGCCATCAGGCAGCCCCCCAGCCATTCGGGCGGGATGCGACGTACGCGCGGTAGCCGTCCAATGGAATGCGACGGCAGCGGCCGACCTTGATGGACGGCAGCCGACCCGTGCGGAGGAGGTCGTACACGGCGGACTTGCCAATCTTCAGCTTGCACACGACCTCAGCCACGGTCAGGAAGTCGTCACTCATCCGCGTCACCGCCTCCCATGCCAGCGGCGAGCCATTCTTCGGCTCGGGTGAGGCCGGTTGCGGCGAAGGTCCAGTGGGTGAGGACGAGGGTGGTTTCGTCGGCCGGTAGGTCCGGGGCGGGGTGGTGTTCGGCCTGGGCTTGGGCGGCTTGCTGGCGGCGCCATTCGGCACGGGCAGCACGCAGGAGGGCGAAGGTGGTGGAGTAGCGACGCCCTTTGGTCAGGAAGTGGCCTCGGAAGCCGAGCATGTGAGCCCAGGCCCGCAGTCGGAGGTGTTCGAGGTCCTTGCGGGCGCCCAGCGTCCAGGCGGTGCGGATCATGCGGCGGGCGTGCTCGGGGATGCGCATGCGGGCCAGTTCGGCCAGGAACCTGATCGGCCGGTCCAGGGTGCCGGTGGCGGTTTCGGCTCCCTTGGTGGCGTACTTGGCGATGTAGGCGGCGACCGCCCGGTCGGTGAGTTCGGTGCCGGTGGCGAAGTCGGCCGAGCGGATGATGCGGATGTCGAGCTGTCGGCCGAAGGCGAAGGAATGCGTGCGGCCGTTGACAACCGGGCCGGGCACGGACGCTGCACGAGCGGCAGCCTTGATCGCGTCGGTGAGAAGTGCGGCCGTCGCCCAGCACGGCGGCAGGGCAGCACCGCCCGCTGTCCCGTCGAGGCGGATCACGGCATGAAAGTGGATCGCACCCCGCTTCTGGTACTCAGCGACCTTGGCGAACGAGATCCGGGCGTGTTCCGCGAACTCGCGTTGGGTCAGTCCGGCCCGCTTGGCGACCTCCCGGCGCAGGTAGATCGAGAAGCGGGCCCAGATCTTCGAGGCGTGCGCGTTCCACAGCACGGCTGCTTCGTAGTCGTAGCGTTCGGGATCAAGCGGGGTGCCTAACTCCTCTGCATCGTCCGGATGCTGGAGGCCGCAGCGGCAGCGGCCGGAGGCGGGCCGGTTGTGGACGGGGCCGAAGCCGGGGGCAGTGAACGTGGCGAACACGCGGGGGTGGGTGGCCACGTCGGCCGGGGTGCCTTTGCCGCCCTTGAGCCCGGCGGTGATCAGTTGGTAGGCGTCGCGGCGGTAGGTCTCCGCACACGAGGCACAGCGCGTGGCCCGGCGGTTGTTGCACCGTACGAGGAGGTGTCCGGCGGGAAGGCCGGCCGCCGTGATGTGGGAAAGGACGGGGCCGATCTGTCCTGTGGTGGTGTTCACCGTGTGTTCGGTGCGGTGTCCGTCGAGGCGGACCGGGTTGGCGCAGCCGCCCAGGCTCCGGAGCTGGGCCATGAGGCCGGGCATGGTGCCCAGGCGGGCGAGGTAGGCGAGTTCCCCGGCAGGGGGCGTGGTGGTGGTCACGCTGCCTCCAGGGTGCGGGCAGCGAGGTAGTGGCCGGCGATGTGGCGGGTGTAGGCCGGGGGGATGCATTCGCGGATGCCGTCGCGGTTCATCCACGGGACGCTCATCACGGTGCGGGCCTGGCTGACGCCGGAGAAGTTGCCGATGTACTGGCCGAAGTGGCCGGGCGGGACCGGGCGGCCCATCTTGGCCTGGGGTGCGGTGTGGCGAGGGTGGCGGGGCTGGGTGAAGGCGAAGCCGCCGCCGGTCTCAAAGTAGCGGTGGCGGTAGGTCTCAAGGCCGAACATGGGCCCGCACAGCAGCAAGGGGGCGTAGAGCTTGGGCAGCGCGCCCCGTACGTTCTCGATCACCCACGGCCGCCCGGTGGACTCCAGTGCGGCGCGGGTGGGTGCGATCAGATCGGGGTGGGTGTTGCCTTGCAAGCGCTGGCAGTCGCTGTCTCCCTGGCAGGGCGGTGAGGCGTGGATGAAGTCGAAATCTGCGCCGTGCTCGCGGATGAAGGCAACGGCGTCGCCCTGGACGAACGTGAAGGGGTAGCGGGGCTGGGGTGCGAGATCAATACCGGTGACGTCGAACCCAGCGTCCGCGTAACCCTTGCCGGCGCCTCCCTGGCAGCAGAACGCATCCAGAACGCGCAGCCCGCGCGCACCTGCCCCGGGGAGGCCGGGGGCGGGGGTGAGGTCAGACATGGGTCACCACCACGGTGCGGGCCGGGTGAGTGCCGGTGCCCCGGCAAGTGGGGCAGTGGCTGGTGACCGTGGTGCCCTGGCAGTGGCAGGCGGCTGGGGTGATGGTGGTGGTCATCGGGACCCGTCCTTGCTGTGATTGCGGGGCGGGTCGGAGTGGTAGCGGCGGGTGCCCAGGTCCCGGCCGTCGTGCAGGTGACGCGGGGCGGCGGGGTGGTTGTCGTTCCAGTCCTCCGCGCACACCTTGTGGACCGGTTCGCCGGAGTGGGCGCGCAGCGGGGTGGGCTTGCCGCACTGGGTGCAGGCGCAGTCCCCGGTGTGGTCGAAGTGGTCGCCGGAGCGCCAGTTCAGGAGGCTCATGCCGTCACCGCCCGGTACTGCGGGCGCAGGGTGAGCGTGTGGCCGGTGCCACGGCAGGCCGGGCAGAAGACGCGGACGGTGCGGCGGCGGCCGAACCGGTCCACGGTTCCGGTGGTGATGGCGGCGGCGGCGAAGCCGTCGCAGTCGGGGCAGACGCGGGCCGGGGTGGGGTGGTGCTGGGGCATGATGGGTGTGCCTTTCGGGTCCGTTGGATCGGGAAGGGAAGGGCCGTCCGGGCGGGCTGGACTTGGCGGTTGAGACCGCCCGGAGGGCCGCTCAGCGCGTCGGGCGCTGGGAGTTCATGAGCGAGCGCACGACCAGCGCGCAGATGGCGACCGAGGCGCCGGTGATCGCCACGGCCAGCAGGAGCGAGACGAGGACCGCGCCGAGGACGAGAACCACGGCGGTGCCGCCGCCGATCACGGCCAGGACACCGGCCGGGGACAGATGCGACGTGGGCGTGGCCGGGGCCGGTGCCGGGGTGTGCGTGGGGTGCTGGCAGTGGCAGGGCGCCGGGGTGAGCGGCTGGGGCTGGTAGACGACCGGGGTGGTCAGGTTCTGGATGGTGGCCGGGAGCGGGTTGGCGGGGACTTTGGGGCGGATCATCGGTGTTCTCCTTCCGGGGTGGGTTACGGGTTGAGGGCGTCGTTGATGGCGGGGGCGAAGTCGCTTCCGGCGAGCAGGAAGCCGCCGAGGAGGAGCACGGCGACGAGCCAGGCCGGTGGGCGGGTGAGTTTGATGCCGAGCCAGCCGATGACGATCAGGGCGAGCCACAGGGGTACGTCCATGGCGGTTCTCCTTCCAGGTCAGGCGAAGTGCGTGGCGAGTTGGGTGGCCATCGGGGCGGGCAGGCCCAGGCGGTCGGACAGGGTGGCCGCGTCGATCGGGCGGCCGGTGGTGGTGCGGTGCGCGTCAGCGACCTTCCGGGCGTGGTCCACCAGGGCCGGGGGAAGATCCGCCAAACGGCCGGCGGGCAGAGGCGAGGCAGGCTCCGGGGCGGTGACCGCCTCGGGTAACGGCTCGATGACCGGGGCGGGCGGCACGGGAGCGGGCGGTTCGGGCAGCGGCTCAGGCGCCGGGGTGGCGGTCGCGGCAGCCGGGGTGTGGACGAGGAGGGTGCCGCCGAGGAAGGCCAGCGCGGGCCATCCGGCGACGAGGATCCGCAGCCAGGCCGGAACAGCGGACAGGTTCAGGAGTCCGGCGGTGGCGACGTTGGCGCCCAGCGATGCGGCGAGGGCGACGGTGAACCACGTCCAGGCCGCGCCCGTCGGCCCGCCAGTAGCGCGCAGGGTCCGCAGCCGGTGCCACGCGGCGACCAGCAGCAGATCCACGCTGATGGGGTAGGCCCAGGCTTTCCAGCCGTCCTGTCCGGCAGCGGCGGCGATGTCGTGCAGGTGGGCGAACGACAGGGAACCAGCGATCACCGCTTGGACTAGGAGAGCATCGGGACGGAGCGTGGGGCGGGCCATCACTGCCACACCGCATCGGGAAACAGGTCGTCGATCTCCCCCGACCCGTTAGCCATCGCCTGTTCAGCGATGCGGGCCAGTTCCAGCAGCGTGGGAGCCTCGTCGGAGTTCAGCGCCTGCGGTTCTGCACTTGGCGTTTGTCCGTTCTCATTGCACATCGCGTGCGTCCTCTCGGCTGGTGGCCGGGGCCGGGCGGGGAAGTAATCTCCTGCCGCCCGGTCCCGGCGGTGATCAGGTGGCGGGGGCGTCGCCCGTGCCGAGGCAGGTCATGCACAGCGCTTCCTGGCGGGCCGTGCTCTCGCGCTTCTTGCGACCGCCGACCAAGAACGTCTCGGAGGTCTGCCCGTCGCTCTTGCAGTCCGGGCACGGCGCGGAAGCAGTCGGTTTGGCGGGGCGACGGGTGGTGGTCTTCTTGGTGACCATGGCTCTCCCCTTTCGGGCATGGAGCGGGTAGGGACCTGGCGCGAGAGGCCGCGCCGACCGGGGATGCGAAGGGCTACGGGATGCGGGAGGAGGCGGCGGCTTCGATGGCGGCCGGGCGCCAGGCATCCAGGGCCGGAAGGTGCGGGGTGAGGTGGGCGAACTGGCGGCACACACCCGCCGCCTCGCCCAAGGTCGTGTACGGGGTGCGGATGCGGGACCAGCCGCCGGAGGAATCCCCGGCTACCGCCATGCCGCGCCGCTCGGGCGGGATGCTCGTGGCAGCCAGTACGGCCAGCTCGTCCACATCACCGAGGCCCATTTCGGCGGTCTGCTTGTCGTTGCAGCGGTGCACCACACGGCCGGTGAGCTGAGCGCGCAGGGCGGTTGCACCACGGCCGAGTTCGGAGCCGAAACGCTGCCCGCTGATCTCCAGGTACATGCCGACCGCGCGGGCGAGCTGTCCGTACCGGATCAGCTGGGTGACCATGCGGTCCCGGCGCTCGGTATCGGCGCGGGAGCTGGTGAGGAAGAGTTCCGCGATCTCATCGATCAGCACGACCACCGGAACGGGGCGCAGCTTGGCGGGCAGGCCCCAGATGTCGGAGGTGATGTCTTCCAGGGCAGTGCCCGGGGTGATGCCCTGGTGCAGGCACAGCACGTCGAAGCGGTCTTCCATCTCGCCCACCAGCGCGGACAGCAGTCCGTCAGCGTCCTGGGGACTGGTGGCCAGGGCTGTCAGCCGTGGGGCGAAGGGGGACTGTTCCACCCCGCGCTTGCAGTCGATGCCCACCAGTGCGACATCCAGCGGGGCGAGGGCTTTGATGAGGCAGCGTTGGTACATCGACTTACCCGAGTCGTTCGCCCCCAGGGTCAGGCTGTGGGGGATCGTGCGGAAGTCCCGCACGAACGGGCGCCCGTCCTCGCGCACGCCGACCACGGCAGAGAGCGGACCGGCGACCAGGCGGCGCGGCATGCGCACCCGTGCCAGGACATCGAACCCCGTCAGCCGCAGTTCCACCACGCCCGGCTTGATGACGGACACGTGGACGGAGTGGACGCCCCAGGCGTGCCGCAGACGCTCAGCCGACTTCACCACATGAGCCGGCTCCAGCCCTGCCGCAAGCCGCATCCGCAACCGCACTCCGGTAGCGGTCGGCCGGATGCCACGAATCAGGGGGATGCCCGGCGGAACCTGCCCCGAGCCATTCGCGCCCTTGGAGAAGACCCGCCACCACGGCGGGGCCACGGTCAGCTCACAGGCTTCCATCGTGGCTCGGTAGGACGAGAGCACCCGGCCCAGCGCAGCCGGAAGACCCACCAGCACCCAGTACACGGCCGGGGCCTTGAGCCGGGCCACCCGCAGCAGCACCACGGCCAGGACCACCAGCGCTAAGAGCACACCCCCACCCATGGCAATCAGCCCTTGGACGAGGAGGCAGCGGACGCGGACGGGGCGACCAGCGCCACGGCACGGAACGCGATCCCGAACCGCTTCTCACCGTTGAACGTGTTCTCCCAGTCCCGGGCCCTGAGCCCGATGACCTTGACCGGCAGGCCCAGCGTCAGCCCGGAGGGCACCCCGGTTTCCGGGATCGTCACGGTGAAGAGGTTCGCCTCACCCTCATCAGCGATGGTCAGGCCGACCGTCATCAGCTTCGCACCGGTCTCCCGGTCGATCGCGACCTCTTCAGTCTGCTTGTTGATCACCTTCGGCTTCGGCTCCACCGCGACGAACACGACAGCGGTCTGAGTGTCGATCTTGAAGGATGGCATGATGGAAGCTCCCTGTTTGGGGCGGAAGCGGTGACTTGCTTGGCGGTAGGGCGCCGCTTCCTGGAGTTGGAGGATGAGCCCTCTCGGCGAGTGCCAGGGGGCTATTTGTGTTCCCATCTGGTGCGCACCAGCAGGATGCATCTGGTGCGCACCAGATGTCAACGGGGTGTCGCCATCAGGCTGGCAACTCGCCTTCCTGCAACAACTCCAGGGAACTCCGTCGCTCAACGCGCCGGTAGCCAACAGAAGTTAACGAGGCACGTGTTAACCCCTGCCGACCTGCACCGATGTGAGGCATGCTGCTGGGAAGGGCTGACGGCCACACATGCGAGGCGGTGCAGGTGTCCAATCGGCTGCGGGACGTACGGAACGCGCGCGCATGGTCACAACAGCGGCTGGTGCGTGAGATCGAGCGATACGCCCGACAACACATGCTCGATGTCGCTTCGACTGCGAGCCTGCACGTCTATGTCTCAGAGTGGGAGAACGGGAAACGGCAGCTCAGCGAGCGCTACGCGAGGATCCTTCGCCCGTTGCTTGGAGTCACTGACGATGAGCTGTACGGCAGGCATGCACCGTCGGCGGCATCTGTCGAGGTCGGCGGGTACAGCGAGCTGATCAGTCGTATTGACTCCGCCCGAAGTGTGAGTCTGACCATGGTCAAGACATTCATGGATCAGACCGAGCTCCTGCGGACTGTCGACCGTCAGATGGGCGCTTCAAGCCTCGTTGATCAGATGACCGGACACTTGGCGACCCTGGAGGAAGCGCTCACTTTCGCAGTACTTCCCGAGACCCGCAGGCCGGTAGCCCTCGCTTTAGCCGGAGCGGCAACTCTAGCCGCATGGCAGGCTCTTGATGCTGGATCCGTCGAGCGCGCATGGCGACACTACGAACTCGGCAAACGGGCAGCCCAAGAGGCCGAAGAGCCGATGTATCTAGCGCATGCCACCGCAGAGCAGGCGTACGTACTCAACGAGGCTGGCCGGCCAGAAATGGCGGTAGATCTTGTCCGCGAGGCCCAGCGATTGGGTGGTCAGCACGTGTCGCCACGGCTCCGCACCTGGCTCTTCGCGGCGGAAGCCGAACTGTGCGCAAAGGCCAGCCTGGCCGACGATTGCCGCCGCGCGCTGGATAGTGCCCTTGCCTGCCTTCCCGACGGTGACGAGGCCCGCGACCCCGACATGCTGAGCATCTTTCTGAATGGTGGGCACTTAGCCCGATGGCATGGGAACGCACTCGCCCTCTTGGGTGACGATGACGCACTAAGTAGCCTCTACGCGGCGCTCGACGCGGCAGACCCTACGTTCATCCGAGCCACCGCCGGTCTCCGATGCGATCTGGCCCAAGCGCATGCAGCGCGCGGGGAATTCGACCAGGCCCAGGAGCATCTACGCCAAGCTCGTTTGCTCGCGAACCGCACCGGTTCAGTACGGCAGCGCCGACGCGTGGAGCAGCTCACCCAGCGGCTGTAGCAGCGGACTCCCCTCGCGAAGCGAGCAGGTGTAGGAGGGCAACGAGCGTGCCCGAACCCATCAATTCGTCTCTTGCCATCAAGCCGGGGATATCAGAGAGCGGCACCCATGCCACGTGCCCGGCCTCTTCAACGTCCGTGGGATCACCGATGTGCTCCGCTCCCCGTCCGACGAAGATCTCATGGGGCGAATCGACCATGCCGACCATGGGCTGATAGGTGACCACATGCTCCAAGAACTGTGGGCGCCATCCAGTCTCTTCCTCGAACTCCCGCATCGCGGTCGCTTGCGGCTCCTCGCCTTCGTCAACGATGCCGCCCGGGAGTTCCCAGCCCCACTTGTCGGGAACGAAACGGTAGCGCCAGAGCATGAGCACCCGGTCGTTGTCGTCGAGAACCGCCGAGATGGCGACGTGGTGCAGTCGTACGACGTGATGCTCGAACCGCTCAACTCCCGGCGGTTCCACGTCTACAAGTGCCAGTTTGACCCATCGATTGTCATAGACGACGCGCTCACCGTGAATCTGCCAGGGTTCCAGCTCCCCCGGGCGCTCGATGCTCACGTCTCGGGATGGCACTCGATACGAGCTTCGCGCATTCCGCTCCAGGATGCGCTCTTCCACCAGCTTCGCCAGCACAACACGAAGCTGCGTCCGCCCGATCTCTAGGTCGGTCTCCAGCTTGCGCTCGGAAGGGATCTTCTCGCCCGGCTTGTACTCACCTGACGCCACCCGTTCACGAATCGCGCGGTAGGCCCGAAGCGACTTGGGTCCCATTGGCTGAGCACACTCCCTGACGTCATCAACTGGCCCGCACCAGCGTAGCCGCAGCCCCTGACAGGCGACAGAGCGCGATCACTCATCGTCCGGAGCGGGGTGAGTAAAAACCTTCTCTACGGGTTCAAGGCTCGCTGCGCTCGCTGCCCGGTCGCGCCGACCGGACACGGGTAGTTCAGATCAGTAGCCGCCGCCGGCCGCACCATGGGTCGGCTCGCCTCCGCCCTCCAATGCGTCGAGCGGCCCCGGACAGCTACAACGCCACGCCTACCGGCCCGAGGAACGGTGGTCGCCGGGAGATCACCACACTAAACGCGAGAGCGTCTGCGTTCCGGCCTCCTGAACTACAGAGGTAGTGCGATCAGAGATCGCAGGGTGCCGCGCACAGCGCGGCGGCGCCGCCGGCCGCCGCCGCGCTTGCCCCTCCTTGTCTGCGCCACCGGGGCCGCGCGCCGTCGCCCGGCGCGCCCGAGGGGGCGAAAAATGCAAGGCCGGGGTGGGGGACGGTCGGCTCCACGGCTTTACCCACCTCCCCGGTTCGGGTCCCGCGTTGAGCAAGACCAGGGGGCCACTCGGACACATTGCGGGCAGGAGGCAAGCCTGCCCGAGTAGCTGGCAAGCGTACGGCCCCCTGATCATGCTCAACCCCAAACCGGGCAGGACACCGGCCAAAGCCGCTCCGCCGACCTCACGAGATCTCTCACCCTCGCGGCCGGAGCGCCGTAGCATCTAGTTCGTCGGCAGCCTCTACCCGCGAGCAGGAGGGCAAGTGCATTGTCCTTCATGCTCCGTGCCCACCAGCGTTCTGCGCGTTGTGACCAGCCACGATGGCACTTCGACCAGGCGACTCCGCCTCTGTGAGAGCTGCGGTCTGAGGTTCACCACTATCCAGGTAGCCGTTCTGGTCCGGCTGAACAGACCAGGTGTACGTTCTGAGTTCTCCCGCGCGTGTGTCATCGCTCGGGTTCGTACGGCGGCACAGCAAGGCATCCCAGTCGAGAACGCGCTAGCTGAAGCGCGGCGACGCGCCAGAGCGCCGGCCACTTCGACAGCACAGCTATGTCTGCTCACGGATCGAGGAAGCGAGCCCAGCACGGTGCAAGGCGTGAATGCGCCTTTACCGCTGGACCTTGCTTCGGGCCGGGGCATTGCCAGCGTTAACGTCGTACCTTGCTGATCCTCTACATAAGGAGTGCGATGCGCGAACCGGCCCCTCGGCGCGTCCACACCCCTCATGCGGAGCTTGGTACAAGATCTGTCCGTCAACATCCTCAGCGCGGGGCTGATCGGTCTCGTGACCCTGGCTGCCCGACGAGCGCGCACGGCATGGCGGCGCCGTAGGGCAGCGGCACCCAACGTGACACCAGCAGCTGACACGAACAGGAACGAATAGCGGCAGCTAGCTCAGTACCTCACGTCGCTGCTCACCAGGCGTGAGTGCGACAGTGAGTGTCCAACTGAGTGACAACCCCGGCGAATGCCGCCGGACGCCGACGGACGGCTGTGAACCCTCAGAGCAGGCCAGCCGCGCGTTCGATCCTGGTGAAGGGCACGGAGGATTTGCCTCTGGGGCAAAAAAGTTGCCCCAGAGGCAATGCCCTGACTGAATGGAGTGCATGAGCACTCCCGCCGAAGGCGCCGGGGAGCCAGCGGGCCCCGCCCTCCCCGATGTCGCCCCGCGCCTGCGCGAACTGCGCCGCCGCCGGGGTCTCACCCTGGAGGCCGCCGCCCCGCGGGCCGGTCTCTCGCCGGCGCACCTCTCCCGCCTGGAGACGGGCGCCCGCCAGCCCTCGCTGCCGATGCTGCTGGCGCTCGCGCGTACCTACGGTACGACGGTCTCGGAGCTGCTGGGCGAGATGGCGCCCGGACGCGAGCCCGTCATCCGGGGCGGCCGGGCCGAGCCCGCCGAGGCCGACGGCTGGACCTACCACCGGGCCGGGCACCCCGGCCGCGCCATGCAGGCCCTGCGCGTCGAGGTCCCGTACGGCACCCAGCGCGAGCTCGTCCGCGTCCACCCGGGCGAGGAGTGGCTGCACGTCCTGTCCGGGCGGCTGCGGCTCACCCTGGGCGACGCCACGCACGAGCTCGACCCCGGCGACAGCGCGCACTTCGACTCGCTCACCCCGCACCGGATCTCCGCCGTCTCGCACGGCGGGGCCGCGTTCCTGTTCGTCCACACCCTGCTCCAGAGCCCCGATCCGCATCCGCACCATCCGCACGGCTGAGAGGTACGACATGTCGCAGAACCAGGGACGGTCCGGCGTCGACACCCGGGAGACGAAGTTCCCCCGGGGTCTCGTGGTCCGGCTGTTCGCCTATCTGATCGCGGGCCACATCTTCGCGGCCTTCCTCTACCTGCTGTTCACGGTCGGCAAGTGACCGGGCGCGCCCCCTAGACGGCGTCCTCGACCAGCCGCTCGCGCAGCCGCTCACGGGTCTCGGGGGAGAGCCCGAGGCCTTCGGAGAGGTAGCGCTCGGTGCTGCCCCAGGTCTCCTCGATGGTCTCGAAGGCCGCGTCGAGATAGCCGGCGCGGGCGTCGAAGAGGGGGTTGAGCAGCTCCACGACCTCGGTGCTCAGGCCGGCGGGGGAGCTGTCGCTGCGGTGCATCTTGTAACGGCGGTGCGGGTCGTTGGACTTGAGGTAGTCGGCCTCGATGGCGTCGCGCTCGACGCCCACCGCGAGCAGCGCCACCGCGATGGACAGCCCCGCGCGGTCCTTGCCCGCCGCGCAGTGCATCAGGGCCGGGACGCTGTCCTCGGCGAGCGCGTGCAGCACCCTGCTGTGCTCGGCCGTGCGCTGGCGGATGATCGTGCGGTACGAGCGCGCCATCCGCTCGGCGCCCCGGCCTTCGGAGAGCACCGACCGCAGCTGGTCGATGTCGCCGTCGCGGACCATCTTCCAGAACTCCGCCCCGTCCGCCGGGTCCGTCAGCGGTATGTTCACGTTGCGCACCCCCGGCAGCTCCACGTCCGGGCCCTCCAGCTTCTGGTCCGCCGCGTTGCGGAAGTCGAAGACGGTGTGGAGGCCGAGCGAGGCGAGGAAGGCCGCGTCCTGCGCGGTCGCGTGGGCGAGGTGGCCGCTGCGGAAGAGCCGTCCGTACCGCAGCCGCCGGCCGTCCACGGTCGGCAGTCCGCCCACGTCACGGAAGTTGCGGACGCCGGAGAGCTCGGGTTCGGTCGAAGGGATCTGCGGAGTCTGCTGGGTCACGTTGGCTCCTGATGGGGGTCGAAAGAAGATCACGCCGCCTCGGTCCCGACGATACGACATGGGTTCCCGGGGCAATCATCTCGATCGTCTGGCCGGAATGCGACCCCTTCGCGCCCATTGCCCCGCGCGAAGTCCTGTCCCGATGCCGGCGCCGCCGTTGGCGCCTGTGTGTACCTGTGCGGTCCTGGGGCTCGGGATGATCCAGACCGGGGATGGCGGACGGGTCCGGTTGCTTTCCGGTCGCATGTGAGCAAAACGGGCAGAGTGGGGCGGTGGTGGGGGAGAGGGGTGAAGAGGGGCAGAACTTTCGCCCTTATGGGGCGATTTGGTGACCCCTGTCCATCTCCCGCTCGGGAAAGGGGGATTACCCGTGAGCAGCGTCATATCCGTGACGTTCCGTGGTGGCGGTCCCGGATGAATTCCCCCGTCCGGCCGGGCCCGTTGGGAATGACGGTCGACGCAGGGTGACCGCGATTCCCGTAGGAATTCCCGGCCGGGAATGCCGAAGGGAAATCGGCACTTGTCGTGGCCCACCGGGCTCGCTTACGGTCACCGCAATCCGAGTGGACCGCCGAATCCTGCCACCGCTCGGAATCCGCACCCATCCACGCGTGGCAGGAGCGGGGGACCCAGGTAAGCGCCGTCCGGAATTCCGGCACGGCTCGGGGTGAAGCCGAAGCACCGTGACCGGTGCCCGGCCGGGCATCTCCAGCCCGAACCCGACAGCTCACCTCGCAGGCGCCGGAGAGGAATCCGCCATGCCCGCGAAGGGTAAGCACCGCCGTCCCAAGTCCAGCCCGATATCCCGGGGCATCGCCGCCGCCGGAACGGGTGGCGCCGCGCTCGCCATCCCGCTGCTCGGCGCCACCGGCGCACACGCCGCCGTGCAGACCGCCGCCCCCGCCACCGCGCCCCAGCAGGCCGCCCGCACCACCGGGACCCTCGCCGCCGCCGCGCCCCAGGCCGCCCCGACCACGTACAAGGTCAAGAGCGGCGACTGCCTCTCGCGGATCGCCGAGGACCACCGGCTCGGCAGCTGGCAGCGGCTCTACCGGGACAACCGCGAGGTCGTCGGCGCCGACCCGGCGCTGATCCGCCCGGGCATGAAGCTCGTGCTCGGCGCCAAGGCCAGGACCGGCGCGCCGCACGGCTCCGCCAGGACGACCACGCACGAGTCCGGCACGAAGGCGGCGTCCCCCGCGCCCCGCACCCCGGCGCCGTCCTCGCCCGCCCCGGCCACGAACACCTCCACCACCGCGGACCAGGGCTCCTCCACCGGCTTCCGCGCGCCGCTCGACAGCGTGAGCATCGGCACCCCGTACCGCATGGCCGGGTCCATGTGGTCCAGCGGCTACCACACCGGCGTCGACTTCGCGGCGGAGACCGGCACCACGGTCAGGGCCGTCGGCCCGGGCACGGTCGTCTCGGCCGGCTGGGGCGGGGCCTACGGCAACCAGGTCGTCATCCGGCACGCCGACGGCATGTACTCCCAGTACGCCCACTTCTCCCAGCTCTCCGTCTCGGCCGGGCAGACCGTGACCGCGGGCCAGCAGATCGGACTCTCCGGCGCCACCGGCAACGTCACCGGCCCGCACCTGCACTTCGAGATCCGCACCACGCCCGACTACGGCTCGGACGTCGACCCGATCGCCTATCTCAGGCAGCAGGGCGCGGCCCTCTGACGAAGCCGGTCGGCCCCGGATTTGTCCGGTGCGCCGGAGGTATTCGGCGTATTCCCGCTGGGCGAAACTGACCGGGTGGTCTATATCACCCACCGTCAACCCCTCCTTACGGTCGCGTAGGTCACACCGGTAGGGGAAAGATATGGTCCCGTGGCAGACGATTCGAGATCATTCAACAGCGGTACGTTCGGGTCGTACACGGCGATCGGCGACAGCTTCACGGAAGGCGTCGGCGACCCCGGCCCGGACGGGGCGTTCGTCGGCTGGGCGGACAGGTTCGCCGTGCTACTGGCAGATCAGCGACCGGAGGGGGCCTTTCGCTACGCCAATCTCGCGGTCCGCGGCAGGCTCCTCGACCAGATCGTCGAGGAGCAGGTGCCGCGGGCCAAGGAACTCGCGCCCGACCTGGTGACCTTCTGCGCGGGGGGCAACGACATCATCCGGCCGGGCAGCGACCCGGACGACGTGGCCGAGCGCTTCGAGCGCGCGGTCGCGGACCTGAAGAGCACGATCCCGACGGTGATGGTGACCACCGGGTTCGACACGCGCGGGATTCCGGTCTTCAAGCATCTGCGCGGCAAGGTGGCGACGTACACCGCGCACGTGCGCTCCATCGCGGACCGCTACGGGTGCCCGGTGCTCGACCTGTGGTCGCTGAAGTCCGTGCAGGACAGGCGGGCGTGGGACGGCGACCGGCTCCACCTGTCGCCCGAGGGGCACACCCGGGTCGCGCTGCGCGCCGCCCAGGTGCTCGGGCTCGCGGTGCCGGCCGACCCGGACCAGCCGTGGCCGCCGCAGCCGCCGCGCGGCACCCTGGAGGTGCGGCGCGACGACATCCAGTGGGCGCGCGAGCACCTGGCGCCGTGGATCGGACGACGCCTGCGGGGCGAGAGCTCGGGCGACCACGTGGAGCCCAAGCGCCCCGACCTGCTGCCTCTCTGACGGGTCATCAGCCCAGTCGGCCCTCCGTGGCCGACGGCGTCACCGACGGACCGCCCCGAGGGCGGCGCCCGCACGGCTCAGCCGTGCAGCAGCTTCCGCTCCGTCTCCGGGTCCAGTCCGACCCGGGGGCGGTCCGGCCGCTGCGGCGCCTCGCCGCCGAGCGACCCGAGCCACGCCCAGGTGTCGGCGACCGTCTCCTCGACGGGCCGGCAGTCGAGCCCCGCCAGCACGGCCTTCCACACGTTCGAGCCGTGCATCGTGTCGTGCAGCTCACCCGGCGGAATCCACACCGGCAGATGGTTCCACGGCTCCACCCCGGCGGCCAGGATCGGCTCCGGGGCCGTCCAGCGCAGCTCCGCGCCGCCGCCGGTGACCCGCGCACACGCGTCGAGCAGCTCGCCCATGGTGGTGTGGTCCGGCGGGCAGACCAGGTTGTAGGGCCCGCAGAGCCCGAAGTCGGCGGCGCTCACGATCCACTCCGCCAGGTCCCGGACGTCGATGAACTGCACCGGAAGATCGCGCGGCCCCGGCGCGAGCACCTCACCGCCGCGCGCCACGCGCCCCAGCCACCACGGCAGCCGCCCGATGTTCTCGTACGGGCCGAGGATCAGCCCGGCGCGCACCAGCAGCGAGCGGTCGGGGCCGAACTCCCGCACCGCGGCCAGCTCGCCGCCGCGCTTGGCCTGCGCGTACGCCACCTCGCCCGCGGCGTCCGGCGACCCGTCGACCAGCGGCGCGCCCTCGTCCGCCCCGGCCGGGACCGGGTACGCGTACACGGAACGGCTCGACACGTACACGTACCGGGCGGCGCGGCCCTCCGCCAGCAGCCGCGCGGCGTCGCGGACCGCCGAGGGCGCGCCCGACCAGGTGTCCACCACCACGTCCCAGCGGCCGTCGGCGAGCGCCGCCAGACCGTCCTCGGCCGTCCGGTCGCCGAGCAGCGCCCGCACTCCGGCGGGTGGCTCGTGGCGGCCCCGGTGAAAGACCGTCACCTCGTGCCCGCGTGCCACGGCGGATTCGGCCACGGCACGTCCGACGAACTCCGTACCACCCAGTATCAACAGCTTCATGGCCGCAACTCTGCCCGCTCGCAGGGGTCCTGAGAACAGCTCCATGCTGAGGGCGAAATCGCGACACCCGCCGGGCCGGGCGGGCACGGCCGGGCGGGGCGGGAGTCGTCAGGGGCGGTAGAGCCGGCCGGGCTCCGGAGCCGCGGGGGCGAGCAGCTGGGGCACGGTCACGAAGGTGAAGCCGCGGGCCTTCAGCGCGTCGATGATCCCGGGCACGGCGGGCACGGTCCCGTCGTAGATGTCGTGCAGCAGGATGATGCCGTCGCGGTCGGCCTGGTCGAGGATGCGCTCGGTGATCAGGGCCGAGTCGTTGGTGGAGTAGTCCTTGGCGGTCGCGCTCCACAGGATCTGCGAGAGCCCGAGCTCCTTGCTGACCTTGGTGACGTCCTTGTTGGTACGGCCCTGGGGCGGCCGCATCAGGACGGGCTTGCGGCCGGTCAGCGCGGCCACCGCCTCCTGGGTGCGGTTGAGTTCGGCGCGTATCTCGGCGGGCTTGAGCTTGTCCAGGCGCTCGTGCGACCAGGTGTGGTTGGCGACCTCGTGCCCCTCGGCCGCGATGCGGCGCACGGTGTCGGGGTACTTCTCCACGTGGTTCGCGCCGAGCAGGAAGAAGGTGGCGTGCACCTTCTTCTCCTTGAGCGTGTCGAGCAGTTGGGGCGTCTTGACGCCCGGCCCGGCGTCGAAGGTCAGGGCTATGCACTTGGCCTTGCGGCAGTCGACCCCGGTGGCGCCGCCCGCGTCGGCGCCGACCGCGGCCTTGCTGTCGAGCGCGTCGTCGCGGGCCGAGCGCGGCGAGACGGCGTTGTCGGAGCAGCCGGTCAGCGCCAGTCCGAGCGCGGCCACCGCCACCAGTGCGGCCGCGGACCGCCCCCGGGCACGGCGGACTCCGGAATTGCTGCTGCGCATGAGGCGACTCCCCTTCGGCCTGGACCTGAACATGCTGAGGACTATACGCGAGGTGTATACACGCAATGCATAGTGGGGTCGGGGCTGCGGGACGGCGGCGTCGCAGGCCGACCGGTTACGACCGGCGCGATCCGGTCGGGCCGGAGCCCCGGCGCCGGGCGCCACCGGACCTGCGGGACGGACCGCCCCGGCGGCCGGCGGTACCCGGGGCCTTCTCCCCGCCGCCGGACCGCGCCGCGGGCCCCGCCGTCCCCGCGCGCCAGTGCGAGGGCCGGTCGAGCCCGGCCGGGAGCACGGTGGCGTCGTCGCCCCGGGCCGCGTTGACCTGCGTCTGGGTGAGGAAGAGACAGTCCGTGAGGTCCGCCCCCGCGAGGTCGGCGTCCCGGAAGTCCGCGCCGATCACATCGGCGAGCCGCAGATCCGCCCCGCTCAGATCGGCCGCGATGAGGTACGCCCCGCGCAGGTCCGCGCCGCGCAGGTCGGCGCCCCTGAGCCGGGCCCCGAACAGATCGGCGCCCCTGCGGTCCTTCCTGCCCCTGACCTCGGCGCGCACCAGTTCGCTGGTGCGCAGCAGCAGGGTGTTCACCCCGGCGCGCAGCTCGGCGACATCCAGCTCCAGGAGCGTGTCCACGTCACTGAGGGTCAGCCGCTCGATCCGCTCCCGCTCGGCCGCCGCCCGGCGGTGGACCGGACGCGCGGCGGGGCGGCTCCCCGCCTCGGCGAGGTACCAGAGCAGCTCGTGCAGCTGGCGCATCACCGGGAGCGCCGCGAACATCCGCCGCGACCCGTCCGGAGACTCGCGCCAGTTCCGGCCCACGAAGGTGACCTGCGAGATCTTCTGGCCCGCGCCGAAGCAGTCGTACACCGTGCAGCCCTGGAAGCCCTGGGGGCGCAGCCGGTCGTGGATGCCGCAGCGGAAGTCCTGCTGGAGGTTGGCGCAGGGATCCCCGGCGGCCTTGTCGACGGCGAAGTCCGTGGACCGCGAGAACGCCAGCGCCACACAGCACAGGCCGAAGCAGTTCGCGCAGTCGGCCCGCAGCCGGGAGCGGTCGTCCACCGGGGCGGGCGCCGCCGCGGCCCGCTCCTGTACGCGGTTCTCGGATGTCTCGGACACGGCGGACGCTCTCCTGCGGTTCTCTGGGGCCCCGGGGGTGCCGCGTGACGGTGGGACGCGGGCCCGGGCGGGCACAAAGGAGGGTCGAGCCTATCGCCGGAGGTCACACGGACCGCAACGGGACGGACGGCAACGGACCGGTTCGCCCCGAGACGTCACCGGACCTGCGAGACGTACGGGACGTGCGGGCGACGGCCGCCGGGGGTCCGGGCCGGACCGGCAGGCGCTACGCGGCCTCGTCGAGGTCGGCCGTCGTGGCCTGCGCCCACACCGTGAGCAGCCGCTCGTACTCCTCCGACGGCCAGCCGCCCTCGGGGTCCGTGCTCTCGACGAGGTCGCGGATCGCCGCGTTGGCGGCTTCGGCGTCCGGCAGTACGGAACCAGGCTGGTCGGAGGAAGTGGACATGCGTCCAGACTAGGGCCCCGGCCCGCCGATCCGCTCCGTACAGTCATGCCAGGTCCATCACACAGTCATCGAGCGCTCCCCACACGACCTTCACCCCGCGGGGGCCCACCGGGGAATCCGGAGCCCCGCGCGCGCTGTTCCAGTGGCCATGACGGCATTCGACGCATCCGAGGAAGCCCTGCTCAAGCTGGTCGCACAGGAGAAGGGCGGCGTACTCGCCACCCTCAAGCGCGACGGCTGGCCGCAGCTGTCCAACGTGAACCACGCGTACTACCCGGACGAGGGCGTGATCAAGGTCTCCCTCACCGACGACCGCGCCAAGACCCGGAACCTGCGCCGCGACCCGCGCGCCGGCTACCACGTCACCAGCGCCGACCGCTGGGCCTGGACCGTCGCCGAGGGGGTGGCGGACCTCTCCCCGGTGGCCGCCGATCCGTACGACGCGACCGTCGAGGAGCTGGTCCGGCTCTACCGGGACGTCCAGGGCGAGCACCCGGACTGGGAGGACTACCGGCGGGCCATGGTCCGCGACCGGCGCCTCGTGCTCCGGCTGCGGGTCGAGCGCGCCTACGGGCAGCCGCGCGCCTGAGCCCGTCCCCGGCGGGTGCCACCGCCGCACGGCGCGGTTCCCGCGTTGTCGTACCCGTTGCACATAATGGAATGACCCCCGAGCCCCAGGAGGTGCCGTGACCGGCGCTGGTTCTCTGCTCCCACTCCGCTCCCGGCTGCGCGAGCTGCGCCCCGCCGCCTTCGGGGCCGACCCGGCGGGGGACCGCCTGGAGCGGATCCGCCGCTCACCGAACTTCGCGGACGGCGTCTTCCAGAACCCCGAGGGCGCGCGCACGCGTCCCTCGGGGTCGATGGTGGAGTTCGCCAAGATCTACTTCCAGAAGGAGCAGCGGGCCCTGCGCGCCCCCATGGGCAACATCCCGGTGCACGCGACGACGCTCGCCGACCTCGCCAGGCCGCCCGCCACGGGCCTGCGGATCACCTGGATGGGGCACTCCAGCGTCCTCGCCGAGATCGACGGCCGCCGGGTGCTCTTCGACCCTGTCTGGGGCGAGCGCTGCTCCCCCTTCGCCTTCGCCGGCCCCAAGCGGCTGCACCCGGTGCCCGTCCCGCTGGCCTCGCTCGGCCCGGTCGACGTGGTGGTCATCTCGCACGACCACTACGACCACCTGGACCTGCCCACCATCCGCGCCCTCGCGGGTACGGGGACGGTGTTCGCGGTCCCGCTCGGCGTCGGCGCCCACCTGGAGCACTGGGGCGTCCCCGCCGACCGCCTCCACGAGCTCGACTGGAACGAGTCGACGAAGGTCAACGGCCTCACCCTCACCGCCACCCCCGCGCGCCACTTCTGCGGCCGGGGCCTGCGCAACCAGCAGCACACCCTCTGGGCGTCCTGGGCCGTCGCCGGTCCCGAGCACCGGATCTACCACAGCGGTGACACGGGCTACTTCGACGGCTTCACGGCCATCGGCGCCGAGCACGGCCCGTTCGACGCCACGATGATCCAGATCGGCGCCTACAGCGAGTTCTGGCCGGACATCCACATGACCCCGGCCGAAGGCATGCGCGCCCACCTCGACCTCCAGGGCGGCCGGCCGCACGGCCTGATGCTCCCGATCCACTGGGGCACCTTCAACCTCGCCCCGCACCCGTGGTCCGAGCCGGGCGAGGGCACGATGGCCGCCGCGGCGGCCGCCGACGCCAGGATCGCGCTGCCGATCCCGGGCGAGCCCTTCGAGCCCGCCGCGGAGAGCGTGCCGTCCGCCCCCTGGTGGCGCCCGGTCGCACCGCCCCCGGCGGACGGCTGGCCCACCCACACCCGCAGGCCCGCCAAGGCGGGGGAGCAGGAGGCGGCGCCGGTCGTCTCCTAGGACACGCCCGGCGGCGGCCGGGACGAGCCGGTATTTCGTGCTGCCGTACGAGGCGTCATACCAGAGCGGGACACGGAAGGGGGGACTTTTCCAACTGCGCACCGAGGGTGAGGGGTTGACCCCTACTGTGAGTGGCCGACGATCAACGCGGGCCCTCATGGAACGAGCGGGGCCCGGGACCACGATCTCTGGGACCCCACGTACCGAGGACGCAGATGTCTCATCTTCGCGCACCCGCCGCGCGGTCCGACCGCCGCGAGGGCGGGCGGCACGGACGTACGGCACACCGGGCGACCCCCCCGGCCGCACCCGCGGGCGCCCCGGCCCCGGCGGGACGTCCGCCGAGCGGGCAGCGCCCGTCCACCGAGAGCCGGATACGGCCCCAGCTGCTGCGCAGCGCGGTGCTGCCCGCCCTGGCCGCCGTGCTGTGCGGCACGGCCGCCGTCGTCGTCACCCTCCACTCCACCCACGCCCACCCCTCGAAGACGCTCTGGGCCGCGCTCGCCGGGATGGCGCTGCTCGCCCTCGCGGCCGTGGCCGCCGCCGCCATCGGCGCCGACCGGGCCGCCAGGACCGTGCTCGCACGCGCCAACGGACTGCGCAGGGGCAGCGCCCGCTCGGCCGCCGACCTGCGCACGGTGGTCGACGGACTGCGCCGCGGCGAGGGCCCGCCCGCCCGTCGCGGACCCGCGCAACTTCCGCCCGGCGCGGACGAGTTCGACCTCCTGGCGCACGAGCTGACCCGCTCCCACGAGGCGGCCGTCGCCGCCGTGGTGCAGGCGTCCCAGCTCTCCAGCAGCGTCGGCAACGAACAGAAGGTCGAGGTCTTCGTCAACCTCGCCCGCCGCCTCCAGTCCCTGGTGCACCGCGAGATCCAGCTCCTGGACGAGCTGGAGAACGAGGTCGAGGACCCGGAGCTGCTCAAGGGCCTCTTCCACGTCGACCACCTGGCCACCCGCATCCGCCGGCACGCGGAGAACCTCGCCGTCCTCGGCGGTGCCATCTCCCGCCGCCAGTGGTCCCACCCGGTGACCATGACCGAGGTGCTGCGCTCCTCGATCGCCGAGGTCGAGCAGTACCCCCGGGTCAAGCTGGTGCCGCCGATCGACGGCACCCTGCGCGGCCACGCGGTCGCCGACGTCATCCACCTGCTGGCCGAACTCGTCGAGAACGCCACTCTGTTCTCCGCCCCGCACACCCAGGTCCTGCTGCGCGCCCAGCTGGTGACCGCCGGGCTCGCGGTCGAGGTCGAGGACCGGGGCCTGGGCATGCCGGTCACCGAGCAGAACAAGATGAACGCGCTGCTCGCCGACCCCGATCAGGTGAATGTCGCCCACCTCCTCCAGGACGGCCGGATCGGCCTGTTCGTGGTCTCGGCGCTGGCCCGCCGGCACGGCATCGCCGTCCGCCTCCAGACCAACATCTACGGCGGCGTCCAGGCCGTACTGGTGCTGCCGCAGGGCCTGTTGGGCGCCGACTCCGAAGCCCCGAAGGAGGGGCAGTCGAGCGAGCGGCAACCCCTGCCCGAGCCCGCCCGCACCCCCCTCCCGGCCCAGCCCCAGGCCCCCGCGGTCCCTCCGCAGGCACCCCCGCCGGCCCCGGCCGCGGCGCCGATGACGCCGCCCGCCCCCCGCACGCCCGAGCACGCCGAGCCACCGGCGTCGTCGCCCGGCCGGCCCCGGCACGGCGAGACCGTGTCCGCCCAGGGCACCGCACCCCTCCCGGTCCGCGCCGCCCACGAGGAGCGACCGGGCCCGGCCGCCGCCGTCCCCGGCACCCACCGGGTCACCGGGGAGACCGCGGTGCCTCCCATACCCCCGGCGAACGGTACGGTGCGCGGCGCGGGCCGCCCCGATCTGCCCCGGCGCCGCAGCCAGGAGCATCTCGTCCCGCAGTTGCGCGACGCCCCGGCCGCCCGCAGGGAGGACGAGCACGCCGTGCACGACCCGGGGCTGATGGCGGCGTTCCAGCGGGGCATCGGCCTCGCCGAGTCGCAGCCCGCCCCGCACGACCACACGGCCGTACCGCAGCCGCACCCGCCCCACCCCGCCCAGTCGTTACAGCACCCGGCAGAAACTGACGCCGAACACTCCAAGGAGTAGATGCACCATGGCGAGCGATGCGCCGACCGGACACGTCTCGGACCTCGACTGGCTGCTCAGCGGACTGGTCCAGCGGGTGCCCTACACACGCAACGCGGTCCTGCTCTCCT
Organism: Streptomyces sp. NPDC043908; assembly: GCF_056435525.1. Classification (NCBI taxonomy): domain Bacteria; kingdom Bacillati; phylum Actinomycetota; class Actinomycetes; order Kitasatosporales; family Streptomycetaceae; genus Streptomyces; species Streptomyces sp. NPDC043908. The sequence goes on from NZ_JBWKEI010000011.1 coordinate 27,202, forward strand.
CCGACGGGCTGGTGAAGTCCGTGCACGGTCTCGACGTCGACAGCGCCGACCACATGGCGGCCCTCGCCTCCGGGCTCTACTCGCTGGGCCGCAGCGCGGGCGCGCGCTTCGGCGACGGCGGCGAGGTCCGCCAGGTGGTGGTGGAGCTCGACTCCACGCTGCTCTTCGTCTCCACGGCCGGCTCGGGCACCTGTCTGGCCGTACTCGCCGGGCGCGAGGCGGACGCGGCGGTGCTCGGGTACGAGATGGCGATGCTGGTCAAGAGCGTACGGCCCTATCTCGTGACGCCGGCCCGGCAAGGCGCCGGCACGCCGAGCGGCACGAGGCGCTGAGCGTGCCCGCCCCGCAGGACGGCCCATGGCTGGACGACGCGGCCGGGCGGCTGATCCGGCCGTACACCGTCAGCAACGGGCGCACCCGGCCGACCGCCACGCTGGACCTGCTCTCGCAGGTGATGGCGACCGGACAGCCGCCCCAGGCACCGCTGGGGCCCGAGCACTCCCAGGCGCTCGGGCTCTGCGAGGGACCCACCTCGGTGGCGGAGATCGCGGCCCATCTGCGGCTGCCCGCCGTCGTCACCAAGGTGCTGCTGTCCGACCTGGTGGACTGCGGAGCGGTGACGGCCCGCGCACCCCGCTTCCACCACACCCCGACCGACCGTTCTCTGCTGGAGGCAGTGCTCGATGGCCTACGACGACGGCTCTGACGTCAGCCCCGCCGTGGATCTCTTCCCCACCGCGCTGAAGATCCTCGTCGCCGGCGGCTTCGGGGTCGGCAAGACGACCTTCGTGGGCGCGGTCAGCGAGATCGAACCGCTCTCCACCGAGGAGCTGCTCACCACGGTCAGCGTGGCGCACGACAGCCTCGAAGGGGTCGAGTCCAAGACCACCACGACGGTCGCCATGGACTTCGGGCGCATCACGCTCGACGAGCGGCATGTGCTGTACCTGTTCGGCACGCCCGGACAGGAGCGGTTCTGGTTCATGTGGGACGAGCTCTCCGAGGGCGCGCTCGGCGCGGTGATCCTCGCCGACACCCGGCGCCTGGAGGACTGCTTCTCCGCCGTGGACTTCTTCGAGCGGCGCGGGATCGGCTTCCTCGTCGCGGTCAACGAGTTCGACGGTGCCTACCGCTACAGCCCCGACGAGGTCCGCTCCGCCATAGACCTCAAGCCGGAGGTTCCCGTCGTGCTGTGCGACGCCCGTATCGGCAGCTCCGGGATCGGGACCCTGGTCACCCTGGTCCAGCACCTGCTGTCCACCTTTCCGGCCGCCACCAGCCATGGAGCCCACACATGACGTACGACCCCACCGGCCATCTGCTGCTCACCCCGGTCGACCAGGAGGCGCCCGTCCGCGTCCAGCGGCTGCGCCAGCTCGGTATCGGGGAGCACGTCGATCCGGCGTTCGACGAGTTCGCGCACAAACTCGCGGAGGTCACCGGGGCGCCCTATTCGATGGTCAACTTCATCGACGAGCACCAGCAGTTCTTCGCCGGGCTGCACACCCCCGAGGGGGCGCACGCGGGCACCGATCTGAACGCGGTGGCCGCGGCCGGCGGGGTGAGCCGTTTCATGGCCCGCGACCACGGCTACTGCCCGCACGTCGTGGTGCGCCGAAAAGCCCTGGTCCTGGAGGACGTCTGCGACTATCCGCGGTTCGCGGGCAACCCGGTGGTCGACGAGATCGGCATCCGCTCCTATCTGGGCGCGCCGCTGATCGACCGGACCGGTATCGCGCTCGGCACGATCTGCGTCGTCGACACCGAGCCCCGGCCGTGGGGCCGGGCCGGTCTCGAGACGATCAAGTCGATGGCGGCCGAGCTGATCGAGCAGATCCACCACCGGGAGGACGGCGGCTTCTGACCGCCGCCCCCGATGACTTCCGCGCGGTCAGTGGGCCGCCGCGAACTCGTCCGTGCGTACGACGTCGGAGAGCCGCTGGGACCACTGGCCCTTCGCCGTGCCCAGCGCCACCTCCGCCAGCCGCAGCAGCTGGACGTCCGTGGTGCCGGCCGGGGCGAAGATGTGGTGCGCGTCGCGCAGGTACCGCTCGATGGGGCAGTCGGTGAAGAGACCGGCCGCCGCGTGGATCTCCATGGCGCTGCGGGCCGAGTCGAGCGTGGACTCGACGTTGACCACCTTGGCGTTCATCAGCTCGGCGTCGCACGGGAGCCCCTGGTCGAGCAGGTGCACCGCGTGGTAGGCCGCGAGCCGGGCCGTCATCAGCCGGGACTGGAGCTGGCCCAGCTTGATCTTGATGTTGGGCAGTTCGTACAGCGGTTTTCCGTAGCGGACACGCTCCGCGCAGAACCGGCTGGTCTCCTCCAGGATCGCCCGGTGGATGCCGAGCGAGACGGCCGTCAGATTGGCCCGGCCGTACAGGACGCTGGAGGAGTAGGCCACGGCGAGCCCGTCGCCCTCCTCGCCGAGGCGGCTCTCCACCGGCACCCGGCAGTTGTCGAAGCGGAGTTCGCCGAAGCTGAAGCCGTGCAGGCCCATCGTGTCGCGCTCGGCGCCGAGGGAGAACCCGGGCCGGTCGGACTCGACGAGGAACGCGGTCAGCCCGCCGGAGCCGGGGCCGGTGCGGACGACGACGCCGTGCACGTCCCCGACATGGCTGTTCCCCACGTACACCTTGCGCCCGTTGAGGACGTAGCTGTCGCCGTCGCGGACCGCGCTCGCCGTCATCCCGAGGACATGCCCGCCGGACTCGGGCTCGGTCACCGCGATCGTGGGCAGGCAGTCACCGGCGGCGATCGCGGGCAGCCAGTGCTTCTTCTGCTCCTCACTGCCGAAGTGGACTATCTTGGCCACCCCCAGCTGGGAGGCCTGGACCATGGCGCCCATGGCGCCGCTGACCCGGGAGAGCTCCTCGATGATGATCGTCTTTCCGAGGTGTCCGACCCCCATCCCTCCGTACGACGGACTGACGGTGGCACCTATCCAGCCCTGCCGGGCGATCAGTCGTGACAGGTCGTACTGGACGGAACGCGCCGCCTCCATCGCCGCTATCCGGGGCCGGATCTCGCGTTCCGCGAACTGGCGTACACGCTCCCGTAGTTGATGGTGCGGGCGGCTGCTGAAGTATCCGTCCATGGCGAGCCCTCCTCCGCGAAACGCCTGCTCGTCACGGTGTTCGAGCAGGTGGTGCATCGGCAGTGGTCCCCGTCCCGAAGAGGCCGACCCACTCATGTTGTTGATCATTCATTGGCGCTACAACGTCCTTGTCAACTTTGGCCGAAACAGGGCGTGTTGACGTTTGACTACTGGTGTGTTCTGTGAGGTTGGCCTCCTCGGTTCCACTCGGTTGGCATTCCCCGGTCTCGTCTTCTTGCCACATGCCAACGGCAAAGGTTTCGTGGGCATACGGCACTGAGGGACAGGTTCTGGTCCCGGATGCGCACCGAAATGGCATCGAGGAGCACCCGGGAAAGCGCGGAGAGGCCGCGCGTGAACGCGTTTGGAGGCCCTTCGGCCATCCGCCGTACGGCCTCCGCCTGTGCGAACCTGATCGTTTCACCCGGCGCCCCTCGGGCAGGACCGCGCACCGGCGCCTTGGAGCGGAGTCCGGTGGAGATGGCGCGAAAGCGTCGTCGCAGGCGCGCGCCCCGGCGCGCGGCACCGGCCCGGGCGCCGATGTCATCATCGGGCAGCGGGGCGGCCCGGCGAGCGGGCCATCCCGCCCGGACCGTAAGGAAGTTGACCATGACCGACCTCCGTATCGGCGTCCTCGGCTACGGCCTGCGCGGCAGCCTCGCCCGCGTCGCCCACCGCCCCGGCCGCGGCGCCGTCGTGACCGCGCTCGCCGACCCCGACCCCCGGGCCCGCGCGGAGGCGGCCGGGGCCTTCCCCGAGGCCGCCCTGACCGGCGACCACCGCAAGGTCGTCGAGGACCCCGGCATCGACGCCCTGCTCGTCCTCACTCCCGACCACACCCACGCCGACCTCGCCTGCACGGCCCTGCGCACCGGCAAGGCCGTGCTGGTGGAGAAGCCCCTGGACATCTCGGTCGAGCGCTGCGACACGATCCTGCGTACGGCGTACGAGACCGGCTCGCGGCTCTACGTCGGCCACAACATGCGCCACATGCCGGTGGTCCGGCTGATGCGCGACCTGGTCGGGCGTGGGGCGATCGGGGCCGTCAAGACGGTGTGGATCCGCCATTTCGTCGGCTACGGCGGCGACTGGTACTTCAAGGACTGGCACGCCGAGCGGGCCCGCACCACCGGGCTGCTGCTCCAGAAGGCCGCCCACGACATCGACGTGCTGCACTGGCTGGCCGGCGGCTACGCGCGCGACGTCCAGGCGATGGGCGACCTCATGGTCTACGGGGACAACCCGCACCGGCGCGCGGCGGGGGAGCCCAAGGCGGACGACTGGTACACCAAGGACGGCCACTGGCCGCCGCACACCCAGCGGGCGCTCAACCCGGTGATCGACATCGAGGACGTCTCCCTGCTGAACATGCGCCTGGACAACGGGGTGCTCGCCGCCTACCAGCAGTGCCACTTCACCCCCGACTACTGGCGCAACTACACCGTCATCGGGGACGCGGGCCGCCTGGAGAACTTCGGCGACGGGCCGGGCAGCCGGGTCAAGGTGTGGAACACCCGCCGCTCCCACTTCCGGGACGAGCCCGACGAGGTCCACGAGGTGCCGCCCGCCCGGGACGACTCGGGGCACGGCGGGGCGGACCCGCTGCTGATGGACGAGTTCCTGCGGTTCGCCCGCGAGGGCGGCCCCACCGACACCTCGCCGGTCGCCGCGCGGATGGCGGTGGCGGCGGGCTACGAGGCGACCATGTCCCTGCGCGACGGCGGCACGCCCCGCCGGGTCGAGCCGCCGGCCCCGGATCTGGTGGCGTATTTCGCGGGCGGCCAGCGGCGCCGCTCCACGGCGCCGGACCCGACGGCCGAAAGCGGTTCGTGACCACCGGTCGAAGTGCGGTATTGTTCTCGTGCACGTTCGGCCGGGGGAAACCCCAGGTCAGACGGGCACCGGGACGTGGCGCAGCTTGGTAGCGCACTTGACTGGGGGTCAAGGGGTCGCAGGTTCAAATCCTGTCGTCCCGACCAGCGTTTTCGCAGGTCGGAAGCCGTCTTCTCCATCGGAGAAGGCGGCTTTCCGTGTGTTTTCTCCCGTTCCCGGGCCCCTTCCAGGGCCCGCCACCCCGGGGCAGGGCCCTGTCCGGGCCGGGGCCGCCACGAGATATCTTGATGTCGAGCAATGTTGCATACGTGGAGTGGAGCACCCGGTGACTGACTCGACCATCATCTACACCCACACTGACGAGGCGCCCGCGCTGGCGACGTACTCGTTCCTGCCTGTGGTCCAGGCGTATGCCTCGACGGCCGGGGTCACTGTGGAGACGCGGGACATCTCGCTGGCCGGGCGGATCATCGCCCTCTTCCCGGAGTACCTCCAGGAGGGGCAGCGCATCGACGACGCCCTCGCCGAGCTCGGCGAGCTGGCGAAGACGCCCGACGCCAACATCATCAAGCTGCCGAACATCTCGGCCTCGATCCCGCAGCTCAAGGCCGCCGTCGCCGAGCTTCAGGCGCAGGGCTACGCCCTCCCGGACTACCCGGACGACCCGAAGACCGACGAGGAGCGCGACATCCGCGCCCGCTACGACAAGGTCAAGGGCAGCGCCGTCAACCCGGTGCTGCGCGAGGGCAACTCCGACCGCCGCGCCCCCGCCTCGGTGAAGAACTACGCCAAGGCCCACCCGCACCGCATGGGCGCCTGGACCCCCGAGTCCAGGACCAACGTGGCGACCATGGGCGAGAACGACTTCCGCTCCACGGAGAAGTCCGCGGTCATGCCGGCCGACGGCACGCTGCGCATCGAGCTCAAGGGCGACGACGGCTCGACCACCGTGCTGCGCGAGTCGGTACCGGTCCTGGCCGGCGAGGTCGTCGACGCCTCGGTGATGCGCGTCGCCGCGCTGCGCGAGTTCCTGACCGCGCAGATCGCCCGGGCCAAGCAGGAGGGCGTGCTGTTCTCCGTGCACCTCAAGGCCACGATGATGAAGGTCTCCGACCCGATCGTCTTCGGTCACGTCGTGCGCGCCTTCTTCCCCGGCACCTTCGCCAAGTACGGCGAGGCGCTCGCCGCCGCGGGCCTGACCCCCAACGACGGTCTGGGCGGGATCCTCGCGGGCCTCGCGGCCCTGCCGAACGGCGACGAGATCAAGGCCTCCTTCGACGCCGAGCTGGCCGAGGGCCCCGCGCTCGCCATGGTCGACTCCGACAAGGGCATCACCAACCTGCACGTGCCGTCCGACGTGATCGTGGACGCCTCCATGCCGGCCATGATCCGCACCTCCGGCCACATGTGGGGCCCGGACGGCCAGGAGGCCGACACCCTCGCGGTGCTCCCGGACTCCTCCTACTCCGGCGTCTATCAGGCCGTGATCGAGGACTGCCGCGCCCACGGCGCCTACGACCCGGCGACGATGGGCTCCGTGCCGAACGTCGGCCTCATGGCGCAGAAGGCCGAGGAGTACGGCAGCCACGACAAGACCTTCGAGATCTCCACCACCGGCACCGTCCGCCTGGTCGACCAGAACGGCGACGTCGTCCTGGAGCAGGCCGTCGCGGCCGGCGACATCTTCCGCGCCTGCCAGACCAAGGACGCGCCGATCAAGGACTGGGTGAAGCTCGCCGTCACCCGCGCCCGTGCCACCGGTGACCCGGCCGTCTTCTGGCTCGACGAGACCCGCGCCCACGACGCCAACCTGATCGCCAAGGTCCGCCAGTACCTGGGCGAGCACGACACCGACGGCCTGGACATCCGGATCCTCGCCCCGGTCGAGGCCACCAAGCTGTCGGTGGAGCGCATCCGCCGCGGCGAGAACACGATCTCCGTCACCGGCAACGTGCTGCGCGACTACCTCACCGACCTCTTCCCGATCCTGGAGCTGGGCACCAGCGCCAAGATGCTCTCCGTGGTCCCGCTGATGAACGGCGGCGGCCTCTTCGAGACGGGCGCCGGCGGCTCCGCGCCCAAGCACGTCCAGCAGCTGGTCAAGGAGAACTACCTGCGCTGGGACAGCCTGGGTGAGTTCCTGGCCCTTGCGGTCAGCTTCGAGCACCTCGCCACGACCAAGGGCAACGCGCGCGCCCAGGTCCTGGCCGACACGCTCGACCGCGCCACGGGCTCCTTCCTCAACGAGGACAAGTCCCCGAGCCGCAAGCTCGGCGGCATCGACAACCGCGGCAGCCACTTCTACCTGGCCCTGTACTGGGCCCAGGAGCTGGCCAGGCAGACCGAGGACGCGCAGCTCGCGCAGGCCTTCGCCCCGCTGGCCAAGACGCTGGCCGAGCAGGAGGAGACCATCGTCGCCGAGCTGATCGCGGTCCAGGGCTCCCCGGCCGAGATCGGTGGCTACTACCAGCCCGACCCGGCGAAGGCGGCGGCGGTCATGCGCCCGTCGACGACCTTCAACGAGGCCCTCGCGCTCCTCGGCTGATCCCGAGCGGCACCCGACCGCCCCGGCCGGCACCACGCCCGGCCGGGGCGGTCCGCTTTTCCCGGATCTTCCCGTGTTCCCGGTGGTTTCCCGTACGTGACGTGCCGTCAGCGCACGGACACCGTCGCCCGGTGTACGGCCGCCCGCTCCGGCGCGCGTTCCCGCGGCCACACCGCCGTCGCCGCCGCTGCCGCCGCCAGCGAGACCACCCCCAGCACCCCGGCCGTCACCGGCACCCCGGCCCCCGCCGCCAGCCATCCCGCCAGCGGATACGTCAGCAGCCAGCAGCCGTGGGAGAGCGAGAACTGGGCGGCGAACGCGGCGGGAAGTTCGGCGGCGGGCGCGCAGCGCCGGATCAGCCGGCCCCCGGGGGTCAGCACCGCCGAACTGGCCGCGCCGATCGCCGCCCAGGTCACCAGCATCCCCGCCCAGCTCCCGCTCCCCGCCGGGGCCAGGGTGGTGAGGGCCACCGCGACCAGGACGCCCGGCAGCGCGTAGGCGGCGCGGAGCATCACCGCGCGGTCGCTCGCCCGGGACAGCAGCCTGGGGAGCCACAGGGCGGCGGCGATGGAGCCCGCGCCGTACGCGCCGAGGGCCAGCGAGACCGCCCCGGCGGACTCGTGGAAGTGGCCGCGCACCACGACCACCGTGTTGACGAAGACCATCGCGCCGGCCGCCGCCACCGCGAGGTCGAGGGCGAGCAGCGCCCGCAGTCGCGGCTCCGCCCAGAACAGCCTGGCCCCGGACGCCGCCGTGGCGTACGCGCCCCCGGTGCGCGCGGGCTCCGGCGCGGGCCGGGGCAGTACGGCCGACACGACCAGGGCGGCGGACGCCAGGAAGCCCAGGGTCGTGCCCGCGAAGAGCCAGTGGTAGGAGACCGCGGTGAGCAGCAGGGCCGCGAGTGCGGGGCTCAGCAGGCTCTCCAGGTCGTAGGCGAGGCGTGACATGGACAGCGCGTGGGTGTAGTCGCGCTCGGCGGGCAGCACCTCGGGCACGGTCGCCTGGAAGACCGGCGTGAAGGCGGCCGAGGCCGCCTGGAGGAGGAAGATCAGGACGTACACCTGCCAGACCTGCGCGACGAACGGCAGGGTCAGGGCCACGCCCGCGCGCAGCAGATCGCTCGCCACGAGCAGGGCCCGGCGCGGGACGCGGTGGGCGAAGGCGCCCACGAGCGGGGCGACGCCCACGTACGCCACCATCTTGATCGCCAGCGCGGTGCCGAGGACGGCCGAGGCGTGGCCGCCCGCCATGTCGTAGGCGAGCAGGCCCAGCGCGACCGTGGCGAGGCCGGTGCCGAGGAGCGCGACGACCTGGGCGGTGAACAGGTGGCGGTAGGTGCGGTTGCGCAGTACGGACAGCATGGGATCCGTCCCGGGGGCACGAGAAGGTGCGGGGAACCCCATCGTAACCAATGCGTGCGTACTTATGCACATGTTCGGCGGTCGTCACCCGTGGGACGCCGGTGCCGGGCGGGCCGGTCGCGCGGGTCGGGCGTGCGGGTCAGTCGTGCGGCGGGAGGGCGCCGAGCTGGTGGTCGGCCACGTTCATGGCCTCGTCGACCAGCCGGCGCAGATGGCCGTGGCGCAGCGAGTAGACCACCCGGCGTCCGTCCTTGCGGGTCGCCACCAGACCGGCCAGGCGCAGCTTGGCCAGGTGCTGGCTGACCGAGGGGCGGGCGGCCCCGCAGGCCTCGGTGAGGGTGGTGACATCGGCCTCGCCCGCGCCCAGCTCCTTGAGCAGGGCGAGCCGGGTGCGGTCCGCGAGCAGCGTCAGTACGGCGACCGCGACGTCCAGGCGCTCGTCCTCGCCCGTGGTGCGCGGGTGCGAGGAGTGCGCATCCGGAAGGTGCTTGCTCGCGCTCATGGGCCCATCGTAGAGGTCCGGTACGGGCACGACGGGCGGCCGGCCCGCACCGGTCCGCCGCTCAGCGACGGGCCCTCACCGGGTGGGGATCACGCCGCCGTCGACCCGGACGACCTGCCCGGTGATGTGGCGGGCGGCGGGCGAGGCGAGGAACCGGACGACCGCCGCCATGTCCTCGGGCTGTCCGGCCCGGCCCAGCATGGTCTCCGCCACCCGGGCCTCGTGGAACTGCTCAGAGCGGCGGTCGCGGAAGAACTCCGTCTTGTCGACGTAGCCCGGCGCGACCACGTTGCAGGTCACCCCGCGCGGCCCGAGCTGGCGGGCGGCGAAGATGTTCCAGCTGTTCATGGCCGCCTTGGCCGCGCCGTACGAGCCCGCGCCCCGGTCTGCCGCGAAGGAGCTGATGTTGACCACGGCGCCCCCGGAGGCGAGCTGCTTGTCGACGGCGGCCGTGGTCAGCACGGCGCCCAGCAGGTTCGCCTCCAGGTTCGCCCGCCAGCGTTCGGCCATGGCCCGCAGATCGCCCGGCGGCGGGGCGTCGAACTCCCGGTTGCCGCCCGCGTTGTTGACCAGGACGTGCAGCACGTCGGGCAGCCGCTCGCGCAGGCCCTCCAGCTGCTCGGGGTCGGTGACGTCGCAGGGCAGCGCCGTCACCCGGCCGTCGAGCTCCTCGGCGGCCCTCAGCAGCACGTCCTCGCGGCGGCCGCTGATGACGACGTGGTCGCCGTCGGCGAGGAAGGCCGCGGCTATCGCCTTGCCGATGCCGGTGCCGCCGCCGGTCACCAGGACGGTTCGAGTCATCTCCACACACTCCAGGGGTCGTTGCAGCGCAGTAGGGCGGGGTCGCGCGGGCGGCTCGCGGGCCGCGTCTCAGGCCGAGGTGCCGAAGGCCCGGGCCTCCATCAGGTCGTGGCTCAGATAGCCGTCGTGCGGACTGGTCCGGCCCGCCTGGTACGTGGGGATGGGGCCCAGCAGGACCTTGCGGATCGACCGCTCCCGCAGCGCCTCGCGCGCCAGCGGCTCGTCGCCGCCGAGGATGGTGAGGGCGAGGGTGTCCCGCAGCGGGCCGAACCCCTCCTCGCGCCGCCACGGCAGGATCCACACGCACGGGAACGAGAGCTCGATCCGGGCGCCGGGATGGTCGGAGCGGTCGCAGAGCAGGACGGCGGGACGCAGCGCGGCCGACCCGTCCCCGAGGTCCGCCACCGGCCCCTCGGGATACAGCGGCGCGGCCACGTCGACCGCCCCCTCCAGGCGTGCCGTCAGATGCTCGCGCAGCGCCTTCGCCTCCGCCAGTGGCAGCACCGGCACCTGCGCCTCGGGCGACTGGGGCGGCGCCGGGGTCAGTTGGGCCAGCCGCTCGGCCACGGCCGCGGCCAGCGCCGCCGGGTCGGCGTCGGTGAACACGGCGGTCGCGTTGGTGCAGCGCATCCCCGCGTCGTAGCCCACCGAACGGCAGATCACGTCGACGGTCTGCTCGGTGATCGCGCCGGTGTGCAGCAGCTTGGAGCGGCCCGGCCCGCGCAGGATGACCCGGCGGTCCTCGCCGTAGCGCCGGGCCGCCGCGTCCCCGCCGAAGACCAGGCTCAGATCGGCCGCCTCCACCAGCGCGTCCCCGGTGGCGTGGCTGCCGGGCAGCAGCGAGAGGTAGTGCGGGGCGACGCCCGCGTCCAGGAGTGCGGCGATCATCCGGGCCGGGGTGAACGGATCCCGGGTCCCCGGCCGCACCACCAGCCGGTACCCGCAGGCCAGCGCGGTGAGCCACTGGGTGTGCGTACCGGGGTTGTTGCTGGGCGCGATCACGGCGAGGACGTCGCCGCGGCGCGTCCACACCGTGGAGATCTCGCCCGGGACGGGCGCGGCCGGGACGCCGGCCGGGCGCTCGGCGAGGAACTTCGCGCCCACGTCTCGGAACGTCTCGGCGACATCGTTCAGCGAGTGCCGGGCCACCGCGACGGGCACCCCCGTGACGCGGGACTGGAGTTCGCCGTAGGCCTGCGGTGTCAGCCCGCCCAGGGTCGCGGTGGCGAAGAGCTCGCCCGCCGCCGCGATGCGCTCCGGCTCCGGTGTCCGCTCGGCCCCGGCCCGCGCGTCCGCCACGGTCAGCCGCGCCAGCAGCGGCGGGGCGAGGTGGACCAGCGCCAGCGGGGTGCCGTCGACGCCCGCGAGTTCGGCGCGCTCGGCCGACTGCCGGGGCAGACCCGCCCGGATCAGCGGGATCTCGTACAGGTCCTCGGCCCCGTCCATCAGTACACCCCTTCGACCACGGAGGTGCCGACCGACTCGTACGGGCGGACCCCGGAGAGCTCGATGCCGGGGAAGCCGTCGACCGCGGCGCGGCGGGTCGCCAGGTCCCGCTCCAGGGTCGGCGGGGTGAAGTAGTCCCGGGTCAGCACGGTGATGACGACCCGCCCGTCCTCGTCGTCGCAGACGATCCGGTCCGGCTGCGCGGGGTCGACGAGTTCGACGACGGTGTACGGATAGAAGGGGCGGAAGACGCACGGCGCCGCGTCGCCCGGGCGCGGGGTGCGCTGCGGGGCCACGCCCATCATGGTGTTGCCGTACGCGCCGGCCAGCCTGGCCCGCGGGAACATCTCCTCGTCCAGCAGGCGCAGGGTCTCGCCGTCCATGCTGGTGCCGCCCCAGATGATGCCGCGCACGCTGTCGCGCAGCAGGGCGTGGACGTCCTCGCGGGCGCCGATGGACTCCAGGATGCGCGGCGTGGTGGAGATGCCCCGGATGTCCTGGGTGCGCAGGACGTCCTTGACCTGGTCGAGGATGTGGTCGACATAGCGGCGGAACTCGCTCTGGCGCCCCTCGCTGACACAGCGCCGCACCCAGCGCGGGTCGAGGTCGACGAAGTAGCAGAGCATGCCGCGCAGTTCGGAGAGGGTGCTGATGTTCTTGGCCATGACGTGCGGCCCGGTGGGGCCGATGTGCAGCCAGTTGCCCTCGCCCGAGGGGAATCCCTGCTCGTCGAGCATCAGGCTCTGCCACTGCACGTTGCGGCGCCGCGAGGTGGCGTCCACGATCCGCTTGGGCGCTCCGGTGGCCCCGCCCGACTCGTAGATCCCGTACCGCGTGCCCGGCGCGCTGCCGCGCGGCACCAGCTGGTCGGCGGCTATCCGGCTCCAGTCGACCGGCACGTCCGCGAACAGGCGCAGATCCGCCAGGCTCTGGACGTCGGTGCGCGGGTCGAAGGAGAAGTCCTTGGCGCGCTCGACCCAGTACGGGCTGCCGGTCAGCGGCGAGAAGTGCCACTCCATGGTCGCGCGGACGAGGTCGTCGATGTCGGGCAGCTGGTCAAGTGGGGGCTCGAACACGGAAGTGAAGTCGTCGGCCATCTCGGTTCGGTCCTGTCCGTTCTGGAGGGATCGGCGACCCGGCGTCTCGACACGCGGCGGGCGTAGAACAGGTGACTGATTGTCAGAGGTCCTGATTGTTGGCAGTATGTTGAGCGCGGGAAGGGGCGTCAAGACTGCCCGCGCCGCCGGTGGGGAGTCGGCCGCGCGGAGGCGACGCCCCGATCGGCCGGGGGGCCGGGCCCGGCCCCCCGGCCTCACCCCGCGGCCGGTGACCCCGGGCGGGCCCGGGGCGCCGGCAGTGTCGCGGCCGGCCGGATGCCGTGCACCGCGAAGGCGGTCAGGAGCGCCCGGGTCAGCCCCGGACGGCAGATCACCGCCAGCGGGGCCCGGCGGCCGGGGTCCACCGGACCGGGCCGCCCCTCCTGCGGCGGGTACAGCCGGCTCACCTGGAGCCCGGCCGCCCGGGCCACCCGGAACAGCGCCTCGTCGCCCCACTCCCAGGCGCCCGCGGTGTGGATGTAGGCGTCGGCCTCGCCCTGGACCACCGCCAGGACCTTGGCCCCGGACGAGCCCATCGGGACCAGCTCGCCCCCGGTCTGGCGCACCACCGTACGGGCGAACGCGGCCGGGTCGCGGGTGTCGACCACCACCCTCGGCCGCTGCCGGGGCACCGGCCGGGGCCGGCGCCACCCCGCGTCCCGGTCCGCGGTGCACACCACCTCGCACAGCGCGGGGACCGCGACGGCCGCGGCCACCACACCCCGCTCCCGCTCCCAGAGCGCGAGCTGCACCGACCAGTGCGGATCGCCGCCGGCGTGGTACTCCTCGGCCGAGTCCAGCGGCTCGACCAGCCACACCCGGCGTCTGCGCAGGGACTCCGGCGCCCGGTCGGCCGGGCCGGTGAGCATCCCGTCGCGCGGATAGCGGGCGCGGATCCGGTTGCGCAGCAGCAGCCCCGACCAGGTGCGGCCGAGCTGCGCCATCTTGGCGCCGCCGGGGGCGAGGCCGTCCTCGTGCTGCATCCGCAGATCGAGGAGGAGCCGTCCGGCCGCCACCGCGGAGCGGGCGGCGAAGCCCGCGGCGAGGAAGTCGTCGGCGACGACCGCCCGTTCGGCGGCGCGCGGGGTCACGGGCATCGGCTCAGCCCTCCGCGTCCGGCAGGAAGTGCGGGAGGTGGGCCTTGAGGAAGTCCGCGACGGGGCGCGGCTCGTGCCCGGTGAGCCGGCGCACGTCGTCGGTCACCGGCTCGCCCGCGCCCTCCCGGAACTGGCCGAAGAGCGCGTCCAGTTCCGCCTCCCACGGCCGGTGCTCCCGCGCCAGCCACGCCGCCAGCTCCGCCCCGGCGAGCTCCCGCGCCGAGACCGGCGCCGACAGCAGCCCGGCCAGCATCTGGGCGAGCTGGGCGAAGGTGGGCGCGGCCGGGCCGGTGAGGGCGTAGGTGCGGCCCTCGTGCCCCGGCTCGGTCAGGACGCGGGCCGCGGCCTCGGCCACGTCGTGCTCGTCGACGACGCTCACCCCGCGCCCGCCCGCCGGGTCGACCAGCACCCCGCGCCGGCGCACCTCGGGCGCGTAGTGCCGGATCAGTTCCTGCATCGGGTAGTTGGGGGACAGGATCGTGTACGGCAGGTCCCGCTTGGCCAGATACCGTTCGGTGATCCAGTGGTGGCGGGCCCCGGGCGCCGGGCTGTCCTCCCGTACCGCCGCCTGCCACGGCGACATCTTCACCAGCCGCGCGCCCACGTCGGCGGCGACGTCCACCGCGGCGCTCTGGCACTCCACGTCGCAGGCGGCCGAGAGGAACAGGCTCGCGCAGCCCTCGGCCGCCGCCCTGACCGGGCCCGGGTCCGAGAGGTCCCCGGTCACCACCCGCACGCCCGGCCCGGCCGGGACCCGCTCGGGGTCCCGCGCCAGGACGGCCACCTCCACCTCACGCTCCCGCAGCGCACGGACCACCAGCTGTCCCAGTCCGCCCGCCGCGCCGATCACGAACACTGTCACGGCCCCTGGGCCCCTTCCGCACGTACGCGCTCGGTCGGCATCGGTCAGTGCTTGTGCTCGTGCTGGTGGCCGTGGCGGTGCTGGTGGCTCTGCGGGTGGTGTCCGTGGTCGCCGTGGCCCTCGGGCAGCACCCCGCCGTGCGCGGCCAGGTGGCAGGCCGGGCAGACCATGCGGCCCCGGTGGTCGTGGAGCGTCTCCACACTGGTGGGCTCACCGCAGTCCACGCAGAGGTCCGTGCGGGCCAGGTGCTTGACGCCCGGCGCGGGTGCCTCGACCTTCTCGACCGCGAGGATCTCCTCGTCCGCCACGCTCAGCAGCTTCGCGATCCGCTCGCCCTGGAGCCGTGCGAAGGACGCCTCGTCCTCCAGGGTCGCGGTGCCGTCGTCGATCCGGCCGGCCAGCGCCCAGATCTCCTCGGTGCGGAAGACGACGCTGTCCGCCTTCGCCCGTATCCGCACCCCCTGGGAGCCGTCGCGCTCCCAGAGCGTGAAGACGTTGCGGCCCGCGTCCTGGTGGATCAGGTTGCGCTTGCCGTACGTACAGCCCGTGAGCAC
Organism: Streptomyces sp. NPDC043908; assembly: GCF_056435525.1. Lineage (NCBI taxonomy): Bacteria > Bacillati > Actinomycetota > Actinomycetes > Kitasatosporales > Streptomycetaceae > Streptomyces > Streptomyces sp. NPDC043908. The sequence goes on from NZ_JBWKEI010000011.1 coordinate 42,397, forward strand.
CTGGAGCGCGTCGACCGCACACGCGTCGGTCTCGGAGACCAGGACCAGGGGCGTGCCCGGGTCCTTGAGGTCGAGGGCGGCGAGCCCGGCCTCGGCGACCCGGACGCCGAAGGCGGCGCCGGGGCACTCGTGGCCGTGGAAGCGGATGACGTCGTTGTAAGCCTGGGTGCGATCCATGACGACCTCTTTACGGATGTGCGGATGGGATGCGGAACGGTCGGTACTGCGCGGAGGACCGGGCGGTTCAGGCCCGGGCCGTGCGCATGCCGGGCAGCGGCGGGACGATGCGGACGGTCGCCTCGCGGTCGTTGTCGCCCTCGAAGAACGCCCGCAGGAGCGGCCGGTGCAGATCGACGACGGACAGGATGAACGTCCACTGGCCCGACTCGGCGGCCAGCACCCGGTCCAGATGGGTGCAGGTGTCCCGCAGCGGATCGTGCGGCCAGGGCACCCGGTGGGTGTGGTAGTTGCCGAACAGCACCCAGCCGGCGTCGTCGCAGGCGTCGTCGATGGCCATCAGCTCACGCGGATCGGCGATCCAGCCGCGCTGCTCCATCGGGGTCTCGGACGGGACGGCGTGCTCCTGGACCACCTCGTCCATCCGGGCCCGGTGGCCGCTGTCGTGGCGCATGTTGACGATGAGCGGGAAGACGGAGCCGACCTGGATGCCGCCCGGCACCGGGCGGCCCGCGAGCATCCCGAACGCCTTGCGCTCCTCGGTCTCGCCCGCCAGGTAGTGGCCGGTGAACTTCCGTACGGCGTGGGCGACCAGGCTGGAGTAGAGGGGACGCGGGAAGACGATCTCGCGGGCCCGGGATATCTCCCCGGTGTCGGACTCGGCGGGCGCGAGCGCGGCGTTCATCGCGCGTCGCCGCCCTCGGTGTGCCGCGCGGGCCGGGCCAGCGCCTCGCGCGCCCCGGCCACCGCCCGGCCGGTCAGGGCCACCGACTGGCCCAGATAGGTCGCCGGGTCGAAGATCTCGTCGAGGGCGGCGGCGTCCAGCGGCGCGCCCGCCAGCCCGTCGCGGCCGGTCACCTCGCGCATGGAGGTGCCGTTGTCCCGCGCCGCCTGGACGAGTTCGTACACGTACTCGTGGGCGGTCTGCTTCCCGATGTGCTTGCCGAGCGCGAGCATCAGCTTCTCGGTGGCGATCTGCTCGGCGACCGCGGCGACGTTGGTCCGCAGCCGCTCCGGGCGCACCGCGAGGCCGCTCACCAGGTGCGTGACGATCTCGCACGCCGACAGGGCGTAGTGCGAGGCGTCGGGCACGCAGGCCCATTCGATGCGCAGCGCCCGCGAGTCGCGTTCGTGGTCACCGCCCATGCAGGCCAGGGCGTTGGCCATCTGGGCGGCCGCGAGCCGCGCCATGACGACGGCCTGCTCGCACGCCTCCGGGTTGCGCTTGTGCGGCATGGTGCTGCTGCCGACCTGGCCGTGCCGCCAGCCGATCTCCAGCTCGCCGAACTCCGGCCGGGACAGGACGCGCACCTCGTCCCCGATCCGGCCCATCGTCCCCGCCACCATCGCCACCGTGGAGACGAACTCCACCACCCGGTCCCGTGACACGTGCCAGCCGACCGCGGGCGCCGCGAGGCCGAGCCGGGCGGCGAACGCCTCCAGGAGGGGCAGCGCCCGCTCCCCGAAGCCGGCCATGGTGCCGACGCCGCCGAAGAGCTGCGCCGCCAGCACCCGCGGCCGCAGCTGCTCGATCCGCTCCAGATGCCGGACGACCTCGTCCAGCCAGCTGGCGATCTTGATCCCGAAGCCCATCGGCAGGGCGGGCTGGGCGTGGGTGCGGCCCAGGGCCACGGTGGCGCCGTTGGCCTCGGCCAGGTCGGCGAGCTGCCCGGCGAGTCCCCGCAGCAGCCCCTCCATCTCGTCCAGGACGTCCCGCATCTCCAGCACCTGCGCGGTGTCCTGGATGTCCTGGGTGGTGGCGCCGTAGTGCACGTACTCACCCGCGCCGCCCTCGCAGGAGGCCTGGAAGACGCGGAGGAAACCGACGAGGGAGTGGCTGGTGCGGCGGATCTCGGCCTGGATCGCGGCCAGGTCGAGCCGGTCCACGTCGGCGGCCTCCGCGATCATCCGGGCGGCCGCCGCCGGGATGATGCCCAGCTCGCCCTGGCTCAGGGCGAGCGCCGCCTCGACGTCGAGCCACCGTTGGTAGCGACATCGGTCACAGAAGACGCGGTGGCTGGCCTGGGTGCTGTACCGGTGCCCGTAGAACCGCGAGTCGGTGATGTGGCTGCGTAAGTGGGCGCACTCGGTGGCCTCCGGGGCGGGGGCCGGACGGGTGGCGGGGGTCTCGGGCGAGGGTGCGGTGGTCATGACGGTCGCCTCTCGGACTTCTGCGGGGTACGGACGGAACGCCCCCGGCTGCCCCGCGGCGCGGGGCGGACCGGGCGGTACGGACTTGCGCCATACGGCTTCTCGCCGGGCGAGACGATCGCCGACGCGGCGATTCCGGCGGCCACCTGACGCGGGCTCACCCGCCGGTCGCGCGCTCCGCAGAGGATGTCCCCGACGAGCTCGCGCATCATCGCCCCGATGGTGTCGAGCACCTCGGGCGCCGTCGGTGTGGCGGGCGGACCGAACAGCGCCTCCATCGAGGCCGAGCCGCCGATCCCGCCGATGAAGTCGGGCACGACCACGACCCCGCGGTCCAGGAGCAGCCGCTCGGCGGTGGCGCTCAGCCCGCAGTTGGCGCCCACGGCCACGATCGGCACCGGCAGCACCGCCGCCCGCTCGGCCGTGACCGCGTCCTCGCCGCCCGCGAGGACCAGGACGTCGGCGGGCAGCTCGAACAGGGCCTCGCGGGGCAGCCGCATCGGCTCGGCCAGCAGGCTCTGGACCGGGCGGCGCTGGTCGAGGGTGAGCATCCGCGCGATGTCCAGGCCGCGCGGGTCGACCGCGCAGCCGTACTCGTCGGCGACGACCGTGATGCGGACGCCCGCCTCCAGCAGGGCGAGCGCGGCGGCCCGCCCCAGGTTGCCGAAGCCCTGGAGGGCGACGCTGACCCGGCTGTCGCGGCGGCCGGTGTGGGCGGTCGCGGCGAGCGCGGAGTGGGCGAGGGCCTGGCCCGCCCGGCGCTGGCCGAGGGTGAGCAGACCGACGCGGGTGTCGAGCAGGCCCATCCGGGCGCGGAACTCGCGGTCGGTGATCCGCTGCGCCCGCCGGACGGCGATCTTGGCGGAGTCGATGCCGAGCGCCCCGGCCATCGCGTCGAGCTCCTCGAACCGGGTGCCCATGTCGCACCCCATGCTGAAGCGGGTGCTCAGCTCCTCGGCCAGGAAGGCGACGAAGCGGCGCAGCACCTCCGCGCGGTGCGGGCCGTGCGGGTCGTAGGCGATGCCGCACTTGGCACCGTCGACGTTGACCCCGAGCACGCGCTGCTTGAGCGTCATGCGTCCCGCGAGGGTCTGGAGGGTTTCGGCGGTGAGCCCGGCCTGCATACGGCACCCGCCCGCCGCGAGGCGGCAGTCCGTGGCGTCGTAGACCAGGTAACCGGGGCAGTGCTCGACCGGATCGACATACTCGATGACGCTGACCATGGTTCCCCCGTAGGTCATGAAGATCGCGCGGATGAGGGCGCGCGAATTGAGCAAGATAGATTGTCTGCTACAGTGACAATCAGGTGCTCTGTCAAATCGGGAGCATGGCCGACCGGTGACTGGAGAGTCAAGGGCCCTGTTTCGCGGCCCTCATGATGGACCGTCACCACTGGAGGGTGAACCGAAAAAGTGGTGGCGAAGAGGGAACCGAACAGTGGGACACAGCCGTTGTTCCCCGGGTTGCAGGGCTGGCACGGCTTCCTCCTCCGCAAGGCCGGCCAGCGTTTCACCGAGCAGGCCGAGCAGGCCCTGGGTCATCTGGACATCACGCTGCGTCAGTTCGGTGTGCTGAACGTGGTGGACTCCGAGCCCGGGATCAACCAGCGGATGGTCGGGCAGACCCTGCGCATCGACCGTACGACCATCGTCGGGCTCGTCGACGACCTGGAGCGCAAGGATCTCCTGGAGCGCCGTCGCGGCGCCGACCGCAGGACCTTCGCGCTCTATCTGACCGACCGCGGCACCGTGTGCTTGCGGGACGCGGGAGACCTGATGGTCAAGGTCCATGAATCGTTCCTGCAGCCCCTGTCGGCGGCGGAGCGCGACGTGCTGCGTCAGCTACTGCAACGGCTCGCGGTCGCGGACGAGTCGACGGCCCTGTAGCGGTCCGGGCCCTCCGGTACGGCCCCGACTCCCGTGCGTCCCGGCCCGGTTGAGTGTTCGGCAGGTCATTGCGGTGCGTCACTCTTGCGCATCATGTGCAATTACGCCAGTCTGGCATTGGCCCCTCCGTGATGCCGCCCGTCCCACGGGCCGCCCGTCGGCGGCCGCGCCCCGCGCCCTAAGCGTCCCCGCCCCCTTGAGGGTCCGGGGCCGTCGCGCACATCAGGGGGTTCGGGCCGACGGCCGGACGGCACCGGCGGACGGAAGTACCAGAGCATCTCAGTCCCTCGGGGGACACCCCGGTACGCCCGTGGCCCCGCACCTCCCTACGCATCCCCCGCACCGGTGGCCGGGAGGACCGTCACGACATGCGCCGAATCGATTCGCCGCGGGCCCGGGCGGCCGCCTCGGGATGATGCGCGAACCCCGGCCGCAGCTCCGCCGGGTCGTAGGTGCGGTGGAAGACCTTGGTGGTCGCGCCGGACATCGGGGGCACGATCCAGGACCAGTCGGCCGGCACCGAGCGGCCCTTGTGCTCCTCGCGCTCCAGATGCCGTACGAAGCGCCGGGACTCGGTGTGGTGGTCGGCCATGGTCACCCCGGCCCGGTCGAAGGAGTGCAGCACCGCCCGGTTCAGCTCGACCAGGGCGCGGTCCTTCCACAGCGAGCGGTCGTCCGCGGTGTCCAGGCCCAGCCGCTCGGCGACGCGCGGCAGCAGGTCGTAGCGGTCGGTGTCGGCGAGGTTGCGGGCGCCGATCTCCGTCCCCATGTACCAGCCGTTGAAGGGCGCCGCCGGATAGTGGATCCCGCCGATCTCCAGGCACATCCCCGAGATCGCGGGCACGGCGTGCCAGCGCAGCCCCCACGCGCGGCCCCAGTCGTCCTCGGGGTGGTCGAGGGGCACTTCGAGGACCGCGTCGGCGGGCAGTTCGAAGGTCCGCGGCTTGTCGTCGACGCCCTCGACGATCAGCGGCAGTACGTCGAAGGCCGTGCGCGGCCCGCCCGGCCAGCCGAGGCACAGCGCCAGGTCCGTCAGCCCGGCGTTGCGCGGGTCGCCCAGGACGCGGCCGTCGGCGGTGCGGTAGCCCGCGTACCGGATGAGCTGCTCGTTCCAGATGCGCGGCGCCGGGCGGCCCGGCGCCTCGGGGGCGAAGACGGTGATCAGGGGGCGGATGCGGCCGCCGTTGGTGGCCTCGCGCAGATGTCCGGCGCACGCCTCGGCGATCGGCTCGGCGTCGGTGAGGTGGCGCAGGTCGCGCACCCGCAGCGACCGCCAGTAGAGGCGGCCTATGCAGCGGTTGCTGTTGCGCCAGGCCACCCGGGCGCCGAACTCCAGCTCCGCGGTGGTGTGCCGGTAGGTGCCGGTCGCCCCGATCTCCTCGCGTATCTCCGCCAGCCGCTGCTCCGGGCCGCCGGGCGCGGGCTCCTCCGCGTGGTGCAGCCGGACGAACTCGGCGGCCTCCTCCCACAGCGCCGCCCCGGCCGGGCTCGGGCCGCCGCTCGCGGGGCGCCTCGGCCTGGCGAGGAATTTCCGTATCACGCGCACCTCCGGGCCCAACGACGATCGGTGGGCCGATGATGCCCGCGATCCGCCGGCGGGGGACGGCCGTTGCGGAGCAGTGATGGGCAATGGCGTGTTCGGATCGCGCGATGACTGTTTTCGATCGGGTCCAGGGCCATGTGCGGGGGACCGGGGGCACCCCCGTGACCCCCGGTCCCCGCCGGCCCCCGATTTCCCCCCGGGACCCGCCCCCGCACCCATGGTGGCAAGCCCCACATGTGCGCGGCGTCAACCGGCCGTTGGGCCCGGGGTAAACCTGTGCGGTACACCGGAGGTGGGCGCGGCGAGTCCCGGCGCCGCCCGACGCGCCCCCGGTGTGTGCCCGAACGCCCGGCGGAAGACGTCGATGAACGCGCTCGTCGAGGACCAGCCGCACCGCCGCGCCACCGAGGTCACCGTGGCGTCCCCCGAGAGCAGCACCAGCGCGTGGTGGAGCCGCAGTTGGGTGCGCCACTGCGGAAACGTCATGCCCAGCTCGGCGCGGAACAGCCGGGCCAGGGTGCGGGCGCTCGCCCCCACCGCCGCCCCGAGCTCCGCCAGCGGCCGGGGGTCGGCCGGGTCGTCGTCCAGGAGCGCGCAGAGCGCCGCCAGCCGGGGATCGCGGGCCGTGGGCAGGTGCAGCGGCTGCTCCGGCGCGTGCCGCAGCTGGTCCAGGACGACCGCCAGCATCCGGTCGGCCTCGGGCGTCCCCCTCGGGCCCGGCGAGCTGTACGCGATGACCAGCTCGCGCAGCAGCGGCCCCACCGCCAGGACCGCGGGCCGGGCGAGGCCCAGCGGATCGCGGTCCACCGGAACGCCGACGGTGTGCAGATCCGTCTCGCCATACGCCCGGTGCTCGTGCGGCGTCCCGGCGGGCACCCAGATCGCCCGGGTGGCCGGGGCCACCCAGGTGCCCGCGTCCGTCGTCACCGACAGGACGCCCCGGCCCGCGTAGACGACCTGGTGCACCTCGTGGCGGTGGGTCCGCACCCCCGTGCCCGGGGCGAGGTACCGGGTCGTGGTGGGGACGTGCGGCGGCCCGTGGCGGAATATCGGCACAGCTCGGCACTTTATCGGAAGCCCGCCGACCGGCGGCGCCCACAGGATCGAGGGGTGACGACGACAGCGCCGCCCGCCGGCCCCGCCAAGAGACCGTCCCCTGTGGCTCTACTGGCCCTCGGCCACGCCACGGTCGACTTCTCCCAGGGGGCGGTGCCCGCCCTCGTCCCCTTCCTGGTCGCCGGTCGCGGCTACGGCTATGCGGCCGCCTCCGGCATCGTGCTCGCCGCGACCCTGCTCTCCTCCGTCGTCCAGCCGGTGTTCGGGGCGCTCACCGACCGCTGGACGATGCCGTGGCTGATCCCGCTGAGCAGCCTCGGCGCGGGCGTGGGCATCGCCCTGTCCGGCCTCGGCGACTCCTATCCGCTCACCTGGCTCGCCGTCGCGCTCGCCGGGACCGGCGTCGCCGCCTACCACCCGGAGTCCGCGCGGCTGGCCCGCGCCGCCGGGCGGGGCAGCCATGTCGCCATGGGGTGGTACTCCCTCGGCGGCACCCTCGGCTTCGCCCTCGCGCCGGTCGTGGTCGGGCCGGTGCTCACGGCTGGGGGACTCGGGGCGACGCCGTGGCTGGTGGTGCCCGCGGTGGCCGGGGTGGTGTGCACGGCACCGGCGGTACGGCTGCTGGCGCGGCGGACTGCGGCGGCCGGGCGCGCGGGCGCCGCGCATCCGGCCGGGCCGGACGACTGGCCGGTGTTCCTGCGGCTCTCGGCGATCGTGGTGTGCCGCTCGGTGGTCTTCGTCGGCCTGAGCGCCTTCATCGGCCTCTACGCCCAGGAGCGCGTCGGGGGCGGCCCCGCGACCGGCTCGGCCGCGCTGTTCACCCTCTTCGCGGGCGGCGCCGCCGGGACCGTCGCGGGGGGACGGCTCGCGGCGCGGTGGGGCCGGGTCCGTACCGTACGGAGGGCGTACGCCGCCTCGGTCCCGGCCGTGGCGGGCGCGGTCCTGGTGCCCGGGCCCGCGTTCTTCGGCTGCGCGGCGCTGGCGGCGGCCGTGCTGTACGTGCCGTTCTCCCTCCACGTCACCCTCGGGCAGGACTTCCTGCCGAACCGGGCCGGCACGGCGAGCGGGGTCACGCTCGGGCTCGCGGTGAGCGTCGGGGGAGTGGTCTCGCCGGGGATAGGCGCCCTGGGGGAGGCGGCCGGGCTCGGCGTGGCGCTCGCCCCGCTGATCGCGCTGTGCGCCCTCGCCTGGTGGCTGGCGCGCGGGCTGCCCGAGCCGGAGGTGCCGCGGGGCTACGGGGCGAGTACCGGCAGCGCGCGCGGGACCGTGTCCGGCGGGTAGCGGGTCCCGTGGGCGGGGCCCCCGCGCCCTCCCCGCGTACCAGGACGGCCGGGCCGCCCGGCCCGCCCGCGGTGCGGACGAACTGCTGGGCGGGGCCCGGCCGCTCTGTCACAGCCGGCTCGCCGGGCGTACCGGCCCCCGCGATCCGTCGCGCGACCTCGTGCCCCGTCCCCGGGTGCCGTTCCCGTGGCCGGACTGTCCACCACCGGAAGCGGCTCGGGGGACGGACACATCGACGGACGTCTCGGCGCGCCCGACGCAGCAGTGCTGTGGCGGAGAGGGCAGGACTCGAACCTGCGCGGGCCGCCGGCGCCCGGTCCGGCGCCTGCCCGCAACCCCCGATCGGACCCCTTCGGGTACCTCTCCCGTCCTCGTACGGATGGATCCTCGCCGGGGCCGCTGAGACCGCGCTGAGACGGCGCTGAGACGCGTGTTTCGCCGGTCCGGCGCCCGGTACCCGCCACTGGGCGGCCGGGTGGCCCGATCCGGTCCGGCCCGTCTGCCCCGGCTCCACGAGCGGTTGACGGCCGGCGCCGCGGTCATTACGACGGCAGCGCGGGGGCGAGCGAAAGGCTGGGCCGTGCGATGGAGGACGACGATCCGCGCTGTCTGCGCCCGGGCGAGGCCCGGACCCTGCTCGGCGGCCTCCCGTGGCGGCGCGCGGTGGTGCTCAGCGGGCAGGAGGGCCGGCTCGCCCGGGCCGCCGCGGTCCCCGGCTACCGGCCCCGGGTGTGGCCCGACCGGGTGGCCCGGGCGCTGCGCGAGGCCCGCCCGGGCCTGGCCTGTCTGCTCGTGCAGGCCCGGCGCGAACTCGTCCTCGCCGAGGTGCGCTCGCGCCAGCTGGCCCAGGCGCTCGCCTTCCGGTCCGACCTCGCGGTGATCGCGTGCGGCGGACCCGATGTACGGGCGCGCCGGTTCGACGCGGATGCGGTGGAGACCGAACTCAGCCGAATTCTCGCCTCGTTGAAGGAGACGGCGTGCCGCCACACCGTGGTGGTCAGCCCGTTCGACTGGTCCGCCTCCGGCCAGGTGGCTCCGGCCCACCGCGACCGGGTGCGCTCCCGCCAGCGCCTCCTGGTGGAACGCCTGACGATAGTGACCCTTCGTCATGGGGCCCTGCACATCGACCTGATGAAGCACCAGGGCGCCGATCCCGGGGCGCTGTGGGGCCCGCAGCCGGGCCGTCTGAACAGCCGGGGGCACGCGGTGGCCGCGGCGGCGGTGGTGCGGACCCTGGCCTCCTGCCCGGCGTCGTAGCCCAACCGCTAGGCGGCGGGTGCGACACGAGGACTCTGATACCCGACTGAGACGCGCGTGTCAGGGAATGGGGGCCCGCGGCTGCGACGATGCTCATGACAGGGGGGAATGTCATGAGCATCGACACCTTCGCCGTGCGCGGCGGCGATACGGTCCGCGAGGTCTTACGTGCCTACGGCGACCATCCCGGCGCCTTTCTGGCGATGAGCGAGGGAGCGGAATACTTCCGTGTGGCGGGCAGGTCCGGAGTGATCCCTTTTCGGGATACCGGTGGCCATCTGCACCAGAGCGGCGGAGTGATCGCTCCCCATGACGGCCAGGAACCGCTGTTGCGCGCTTTCACGGAATTCGCCGCGGAACGGCGCAGGAATGTCGTGGCCACCCGGCTGCGGCGCCCGGAGGCCGCGCTCTTCGCCCGCTGCGGCTTCACCGTGAACCAGGCCGGCTCGTCCTACGCGGTCTACCTTCCCGAATTCCGCCTCGGCGGCCCGCGCCTGGCCGAGCTGCGGCTGGCGGTCACCCGGGCGTGGCTCGCGGGGGTCGAGACGGCCGAAGTGTCGTACGGGGACAGGGCGTACGGGGACAGGGCGGGCGGTCGCGAGGAGGCCGGCGCGGCCGACGGGAGGCGGGTGTTCGCGGGGCGGGCCGGAGGCCGGGACGTCGCGTCCGTCACCTACCTGCCGGTCTTCGGCTCCCGCCCCGGCTGGCTCCACCACACCGCGCACCGGGCGCCGGACGCTCCCCGGGGCGCCGTGGAGGCGGTCAACCTGGCGGCCGTACGGGCGTTCGCCGCCGAAGGGGCGCAGTGGCTGCACCTCGGCTTCACCGCCTTCGCCGGGCTCTGCGCGCAGTACGAGTTCGGGACCGCGAGCGCGGCGGCGGCGCGGCTGCTGCGGCTTGCCGCCGGGCACGGCGCGTGGCGGCACGCGACGGCCCGGCGGCTCGCCTACCAGCGGATCTGGGATCCGCACCTGGTGCAGCCCGGGTACCTCGCCTGGCAGGGCCGGGCGGCCGGCGGGGCGCTGGGCCGACTGCTGAGGTCGGCCGCGGCGCCCTGACGGCCGGGGCGGCGTCAGAGGGCGACCGGCTCCCTTCGCAGGATGTCCTGGAAGCGGGCGCGCAGCGCGTCCCCCGGCTCCAGGCCGAGGCTGTGGGAGAGCCGCTGGCGGGTGCGGTGGTAGGCGTCGAGCGCCTCGGCCTGGCGCCCCGAGCGGTAGAGCGCGGTGATGAGCTGCTCGCAGAACCGCTCGCGCAACGGGTACTGGGCGTGCAGCTGCTGGAGTTCGGTGACCGCCTCGCGGTGCCTGCCGAGGTCCAGCTCGGCGTCGAAGAGGTGCTCGTACGCCATCAGCCGCACCTCGGTCAGCCGGGTGTAGGCGAGCCGGCTGATCATGCCCTGGCCGGTGTCGAGGAGCGCGGGCCCGCGCCACAGGGCCAGCGCCTCGGTGAGCAGTCTGACCACGCGCTCGGGCGAGGCCCGGCGCGCGGCGGTGGCCTGCCGCACCAGGGCGGTGAACAGTGAGGCGTCGACGTCGCGTTCGGGCAGCGAGAGCGCGTAGCCGAAGCTCGACGTCTGGATGAGTCCGCGCGGCCCGTCGCGGCCGGTGCGGGACTCGATGATGCGGCGCAGCCGGGCGACATGGCCCTGGAGCGAGTTCTCGGCGTTGCGGGGGAGTTCCTCTCCCCACAACTCGTCGATGAGATCGTGCCGTGAGACCGGCCGGCCCGGCGACAGGGCGAGGGCCGCCACGATCGCCCGTAACTTCTCGCCGGGAATCCGGAACGTGAGATGGCCGTCGGTTATTTCGAGTGATCCGAGCAGACGAACTTTCACCGTGCTTCCCCCGTGCTTCGTGCTGGAATCCCCCGACTCCGCCGATGCCCTGAAGGGATCTTCCGGCAGTGCCGGTGGATATGGATGATCTCCGCTTCGAAGAGCGGCGATCCTACCCCGTATCGCACATGGATGAAGCCTATTTGTTCGCTTCTGGCAGGGTCAACGAGAGAGGAGAAAGTGGATTACGCACTGTGAGGGGGCTCACGCGCCCACGGGGCAGCGTGAACACGGCCGGCGTCGCTATCCGACGAGCCGCAGCGCCGTGTCGGCCCGCCCCAGGCTCACCGTCTGACCCCATGTCAACTCCAGTGCGTCCGACTCTATTCCGTCGCCGAAGGCCACCAGGCGGTCCGACTCGACGGTGACCCGCAGGCGTTCGGCGCTCTCCAGCACCCCTTCCACCCGGCTCGTCCCGGTCGTGGGGGAGGGCCACGCCTCCCGTACGAACCAGATGAGCCGGGGATCGGCCGGACCGGGCAGCGCGAGCCCGCTGCCGCGCTGCTGCCAGAGCGAGCGCAGCCAGCCCGTGGCCCCGGTACCGGTGCCCACCAGCAGACCGGAGGAGGCCTGGGGTTCGGGGGCGGAGTCCGGGTCGTCCGGGCCCAGACGGTAGCGGGCGGTCTGATGGCCGGGCGGACCCAGATAGATCTCGTTGAGCGCGAGCAGCCGCTGGGTGTCGTCCGCCACCGCCTCCACCATGGTGAGCTCGTCGGCGCGGCCGGTGGCGGCGGATGCCAGCAACGCGGCCGCGTCGGACGGGCGGTGGCGGACCAGGACGCCCGGGTTGCGGCCCGGGTCGGTGTCGATGCCGATCACGGGCTGGCCCGCGAGGTACTTGGCCGCGTTGGCGACCAGCCCGTCCTGGCCGACGACGACCACGTCCTCCGGTGCGAACAGGAACCGGTCCAGGTCGGCGCGCTCCACCCGCGACTGCCGCCAGCGCAGCGGCACCGCCGCCGCCACCTCGGTGAGCGCCCGCCGGGCGCGGTGGTGGCGCTCGGCCACCTCGTCGAGGGAGCGCCCGCGCGAGGCGAGGAAGAAGGCGGCCTGCCCGTGCGTGCCGTGCCGGGCGAGCAACTCCTCGTACTCCGTGGTGCGGTGGACCAGCACCGCGCGCGGGGCGAGGCTCACCGCTCCTCACCGCCCGGGCGCGCCAGCTTGGCGAGCAGGCCGGTGAGCACGTCGGGGGAGAGGGTGAGGCTGTCGATCCGGGGCAGGTTCTCGGCCAGCCGGGTCGCGGTGAGCGCGTGGAGCGTCGCCGTGTCGGTGTCGGTGTGCACCCGCAGCCAGGCGGCCTGCGCCTGGGCGCGCGCCTCGCCGGTGGTGCGGGCGGCCTCGGCCTCGGCACGGGCGAGCCGGACCGTACGGGCGGCCTCGGCCTCGGCGCGTACCCCGTCGGCGGCGGCGTTCTCCTCGGCCTCGCGGCGGGCGTTGGTGCCGCGCTGCTCGACCAACCGCTCCTCCCTGCGGGCGAGTTCGATCTTGCTGGCCAGCTCGTTCTCGGCGATCGTGCGCTCGCGCTCGACGGCCACCGCCCGCCGCTCGTACGTCGCCCGGTCGGCCTCCTGCTGGATCTGCTCGCGGGCCGGGGTGCGCAGCGCCCGCTCCACCTCCGACTCGGGGCGGATGGCGACCACGCGTACGGCCACCACCTCGATCCCGGTGGCGGGCAGCCGGGGCTCGGCCGCGAGACCGTCCGAGATCCGCTCGCGCACCGCGGCCACCCCGTCGACGAGGGCCGCCGCCAGCGGGGTGCGGGCGAGGACGTCGAGCGCGTGCTGCTGGGCGGTCTCGGTGAGCAGGGTGGACAGCTGCTCCAGCGGGGCGCCGCGCCAGACGCCGCTGTCGGGGTCGACGGAGAAGTCCAGCCGGGCGGCGGCGACGGCCGGGTCGCTGATCCGGTAGGTGACGGTGGCCTGCACGGTGACGTCCTGGAAGTCCGAGGTGCGGGCGTGGAAGGCCATCGCCAGCTCCCGGTCGTCGACCGGCACTTCGGAGAGCGCGGCGCTCAGCGGCCGGAACCAGAAGCTGAGCCCGGGCCCGTCGTGGACGAGCCGGCCGCGCTTGTGGTGGCGGATGTGGGAGGTGGGGGCGGAGCGCAGATGACGCAGGCCCAGTCTGCGGTTGATGTCGGCCATGGCGGCGGGACCTCCTTGTTTTCGTCACGGCGACGATATTGGGTCGCGTGAATATCGTCAAGGTGACGAAAGTGGAGGGCCGGCCGTGCGGCTTTACTCGTCCGGTATGCGCGAAGCCGTTGACATGTACCGGCCGCGTCATGAATCTTGATGCTCGAAACCCAGCAGTTCCAAGCATGAACGCGCACGCACCGCACCCCTGTTGTTCGACAGCGGCTTCGGCGGCAGCTCGGAGACACCCCCGGGCGCGGCTCGGAAGCGGCTCGGTACGAACGGAGAACACTCCTTGCGGAATCTTCGACACCGCCCGGGGAGAGTGGCCGCCGCCGTGCTCGCGGCGGCCGCGCTCACCCTCACCGCCCTCACGGTCCCGGCCGCCTCGGCGGCCGACGCCGCCCCGCCGTCCGGCACGCTCGACGGCGCCTCCACGAGCGTCACCTGGCAGAGCCCGGTCTACCCCAAGGGCACGGTCGGCTCGCCCGACAAGTGCGGCACCCCCGCCGAGGACCCGGCCAACGCCGTCTGCGCCCGGTTCGACCTGACGGTGAACCCGCCCGCCGGTGAGTGGGACGACAACCCCGAGGGCGGGGTCCCCGTCTCCATCCAGTGGGAGAAACCCACCGACGACTTCGACCTCTACGTCTACGACGCGGCGGGCAGGAAGGTCGCCGAGAGCGCCGGGACCGCCGACCCCGAGGCCACGGTCATCCCCAGGGCATCGGGCACGTACCACGTGGTCGTCGTCCCCTACGACGTGCACGACAACTCCTTCACGGGCAAGGCCTATCTGCCCGAGGCGAGCGACGCCGGGAACCTCACCGGCTTCACCGGCGGGCAGGGCAGGTACGAGATCGCGGCGGGCGCGCTCACGGCGCGGGCCGAGTTCTTCGCCGACGACACCCTGCGCCTCCAGGCGTCACCCGACGGCGTCCTCGCCGACCCGCCGGGCAGCCGCATGATCCAACGGCAGCCGGAGCCGCGTCGGGCCACCACCTCCTTCGACGCGGGCGCCTACCACGGCATCCGGGCCGGGGGCACCGTCCTGCGCGTCTACAAGAAGCCCCTGCGGTTCGCCCTCTACAAGGCCGACAACCGCACCCCGATATGGCAGGAGGCCGACCCGCTGCGCTGGACCACCGGCGGGCTGCGCCAGAGCCTGGCGCGCGGCGCGGACGAGCAGTTCTTCGGCGGCGGCGAGCAGAACGGCAGCTTCTCCCATCGCGACCAGGTCATGAACGTCGGCAACAACACCAACTGGAACGAGGGCGGCTACAACAACTCCCAGCCGTTCTACGTCTCCTCGGCCGGCTACGGCGTCTTCCGCAACACCTTCACCCCGGGCGTCTACGACTTCGGCCCCCACGTCCGCACCGGCCAGCAGGAACGGCGCCTGGACGCCTACTACTTCACCGGCGACGTGAAGTCCGTGATCGGCAAGTACACCTCCCTGGTGGGCAAGCCGTTCATGCCCCCGGTGTACGGGCTCGAACCCGGCGACTCCGACTGCTATCTGCACAACGCCAACCGGGGTGAGCGGCACACCCTGGACGCGCTCAAGGTCGCCGACGGGTACACGCGGAACCGGATGCCGCTCGGCTGGATGCTCGTCAACGACGGCTACGGCTGCGGCTACGAGAACCTCGCCGAGACCGGCCGGGGCCTCAACGCGCACCACGCCCAGCTGGGCCTGTGGACCCAGGACGGCCTCGACAAGCTCGCCGAGCAGGTCAAGGCCGGCCAGCGCGTCGCCAAGCTCGACGTCGCCTGGGTCGGCAACGGCTACGGCTTCGCCCTGAACGCCTGCGACCGGGCGAAGGCCGGCATCGAGGACAACAGCGACGCCCGCGGCTTCGTCTGGCTGCCCGTCTCCTGGGCGGGCGCCCAGCGCTGCGGCGTGCTGTGGAGCGGCGACCAGAAGCTGAGCTGGGACTACATCCGCTGGCAGATCCCCACCTACGCGGGCGCCACCCTCTCGGGCATCGCCTACAACACCGGCGACGTGGGCAGCATCTACGCCCACGACCCGAAGATGTACGCCCGCGACCTCCAGTGGAAGGCGTTCCTGCCCGCCATCATGACCATGGACGGCTGGTCCAGCGACCTCACCACGCACCAGCCGCACGACCAGCAGCCCTGGCTCGACGGCGAGCCGTACACCTCCATCAACCGCAAGTACCTCCAGCTCAAGGAGCGGCTCATCCCGTACATGTACGGGCTCTCCCGGGAGGCGACGAAGACCGGTGTCGGCGCGGTCCGGCCGCTCTCCCTGGAGTACCCGGACGACCCGGACACGCTCGGCCCGAACGCGAAGTACGAGTTCCTGGCGGGCCCGGACTTCCTAGTCGCCCCGGTCTACAGCGACACCGAGGTGCGCGACGGGATCTATCTGCCCAAGGGCACCTGGACGGACTACTGGACGGGGAAGACCTACCAGGGCCCGACCACGGTCAACGGCTACAAGGCACCGCTCGACACCCTTCCGCTGTTCGTGAAGGGCGGCTCCATCGTGCCGATGTGGCCCGAGGGCACGCTCTCCTGGCAGACCCGGGACAAGGGCGAGATGGACTACGACATCTACCCGCGGGCGGGCAGGTCCTCGTACACGCTGTACGAGGACGACGGCGTGACCCGGCGGTTCGCGCAGGGAGCATCGGCCACCCAGAAGGTCCAGGTGCACGCGGCGGGCCGCGCCTCGGTCATCGAGGTCGGCCCCAGCGTGGGCACGTACGCGGGCAAGCCCTCGGCGCGCGCGTACCGCTTCACGGTGCACGCCGCGTCCGCGCCCGCCGCGGTGGCCATGGGCGGCGAGCGGCTGCGCCGCTACGGCTCGGCGCGGGAGCTGGCCGCGGCCGGGTCGGGGTGGTTCCACGACGCCCGGACCGGTGTGACGGAGGTGAGGACGGCCTCCGTCCCGACCGCGCACGGCTTCACGCTCACCCTCGTCTGACCCCACACGGACAAGCGGGGCCGCACGGGGTTTCCCGGCGCGGCCCCGCTTGTCCGTCAGCGCTCTCAGACCGGTACGCGCGCCGGTTCCGGGGCGCGTGGGGCCGGGACCTGCGGGGGCTCGGCGCCGGTCAGCATCAGCACGCCACGGGCGGCGACCGCCGCCGCCACCGCGGCCGTGAGCCAGCCGAGCGGGCCGCCGTGGAACCGCTCGCCCAGCAGGGCCACCCCGATCACGGCGGCCGCCGCCGGGTTGGCGAGGTTCACCACGGCGAGCGGCGCCGCGAGGCCGCCCCGGAACGCGGACTGCGAGAGCAGCAGCCCGCCCACGGCGAACGCCGCCACGAGCACGGCCAGCAGAGCCGTCTGCCACCAGGCGAGCGGGCCGCCCGGCAGCTCGCGGGCGAGCGAGGCGGTGACGGTCTGGGTGAGGGCGGAGCCCACACCGGAGGCGACACCCGAGGCGGTGGCGTGGCCGAGACCGACGCGGCCGTGGCCCTCCCCGGCCCGGGAGGCCGCCGCGATCAGGAGCGCGGTGGCCGCCGCGACCGCGAGCGCCTCCCGCAGACTCAGCGCGTCCCCGGGCGAGGCGGGCCCGGTCACCGCGATCAGTCCGGCCAGCCCCGCCAGCGTCCAGGCGGCGCCGCGCCACTCGCGGCGGGTGACCCGGCGCCGCTGGTAGTACGCGCCGATGGGCAGCGCGGCGACGAGCGTGAGCGCGCCCAGCGGCTGCACCAGGGTGAGCGGGCCGTAGTGGAGCGCGGCGACGTGCATCAGGGCGCCCGCCGCGTTGAGCCCGACGGCCCACCACCACTGGGGGCGGGCGAGCAGCGCGGCCAGTCCGCCGCCCCCGTCGGTGGAGGCCAGCCGGGACTGGGCGACGGCGGCGAGGGCGTACCCGGCGGCCGAGGCGAGCGAGAGCAGGACGGCGAGGACCGCGGACTCGTTCATCGCAGGGCCTCCGCGAGCACGGGCTCGTCGGCGGACCGGGGGGTGCCCGTGCGCCCGGAGGTCAGGGCGGATTCCGGGGCACGGGCGGTTTCGGGGGCCACGGCGGGCCGGGGGGCGGGGGCACGGCGTACCCGCACGGCGAGGGTGCGTCCGGTGCGTACCGGCGCCGGGCGCGGCACCAGGTACAGGGCGGCGCCGAGCAGCGCGGTCGCGACGAGCGCGTCCAGCCAGTAGTGGTTGGCGGTGCCGACGATCACCAGCAGGGTGAGCACCGGGTGCAGCAGCCACAGCAGGCGCCACCGGCCGCGGGTCGCGGCGATCAGACCGATCGCCACCATCAGCGCCCAGCCGAAGTGCAGCGACGGCATCGCCGCGAACTGGTTGGCCATGGTGTCGGTGTCCGGCGTCGCCGCGTACACCGACGGTCCGTACACCTGCGCGGTGTCGACGAGCCCGGCCGCCGCCAGCATCCGGGGCGGCGCCAGCGGCACCAGGATGTGCAGGGCGAGCGCGGCCGTGGTCACCAGGGCCAGGACCCGGCGGGACCAGAGGTAGTGGGCGGGCCGGCGGACGTACAGCCAGACCAGGAAGGCGACCGTCGCGGGGAAGTGGACGGTGGCGTAGAAGGTGTTGGCGACATGGATCACGGTGTCGTCGTGGAGCAGCAGGCGCTGCACCGCGCCCTCGCCGGGCAGATGGAGCGCGCGCTCCCAGTCCCAGACGCGGTCGGCGTTGTCGAAGGCGCGTGTCTCGTGGCCGTTGGCCACCTGGCGGCCGAACTTGTACACGAGGAAGAGCGCGGTCACGAGCAGCAGCTCGCGCACCAGGGGCGGCCGGAGGGTACCGGTCGTCTCCGGTCCGGTGGGACGCCGGGTCCCTGGACGTATACCGGCAGTCATTCTCCGGCCCCTCTGAGACGAGAATTCGAGCAGAAATCGGACAAGCAAACGTAGGAAGGCTAGATCGGATTTCATCGAGACGCAAACGTCTCGATACGTTTGCGTCTCGGAGGGGCGGGGCTTACGCTCGTACCAGCAGGAGCCCTGCCCCACGCACCGGAGGGACACGATGTCCACGCAGGCCGCGACGGCCGCCGCACGCCGCAGCAAGATCAGCCCCGAGCGGGAGCTGGAGCTGTACGAGGCGGTGCTGGACCTGCTGCGCGAGGGCGGCTACGACGCCGTGACCATGGAGGGCGTCGCCGCGCGCACCAAGTGCGGCAAGGCCACGCTCTACCGCCAGTGGAAGTCCAAGCCGGTCCTGGTCACCGCGGCGCTCGGCGCGAGCCGCTGCTCGTTCTTCACCGGGATCGACACGGGCACCCTGGCGGGCGACCTGCGCGAGGCGGCCCGTGCCGCGTCACGCGGCAAGGGCCGCGACGCCGAGCTGATGGAGGCCGTGGGCCAGGCCTATGTGATGCACCCCGATCTGCGCGAGGCGCTGCGCGAGACCGTCCTGAACCCGGAGATCGCGGCGCTGGACGCGATGCTGCGGCGCGGGGTGGAGCGCGGTGAGGTGGCCGCGGACAACCGCGCGATCGACTTCGTGGCGCCCGCGTTCATGGGCGTCCTGCGGGTGGAACGCCTCTTCGAGGACCGGTTCACCGGCGAGGACACACTGCTCGACTTCCTGGAAGCGGTCCTGCTGCCGGCGCTCGGCCTGGACTGACGCTCCGTCAACTCGCCCGGTTTCCCAAGGGGTTGGCGGCCCAGTCCTCCCCCGGCGCACGGGCTCGAAAGCCTCCGTCGCCCGCGGTCGCCCAGCCACCCCCCCCAAGGCCCGCACCCGGACGGTCCTGCTCAGACCGCCAGCACCCTGACCCCCGCGTCGGTGAACCGCGCGACCGTTTCCGCGGAGACCCCCGCGTCGGTCACCAGCGTGCCCACCTGGTCCGTCGCGCAGATCCGCGCGAAGGTCCGCCGCCCCAGCTTCGTGGAGTCGGCGGCGACCACGACCCGCTCGGCCCGCTCGCACAGCAGCCGGTTGATCCCCGCCTCGTCCTCGTCGTGGGCGGTCGCCCCGTGCGCCACGTCGAACGCGCCGACCCCCAGCACGGCCACATCCATCGTGATCTGGTTCAGTACGCCGCCGGCCAGCGGGCCCGTGAGTTCGTACGACTGCGGCCGGGCCACCCCGCCCGTCACCACGATCTTGAACTGCGGCCGTACCGCGAGCTCGTTGGCGATGTTCAGCGCGTTGGTCACGATCGTCAACGCCGGTGAACCGGAGGCGAGTTCCGGCCGCACGGCGAGGGCCCGCGCCACCTCCGTGGTCGTCGTGCCGCCGGTGAGCCCCACCGCCTCGCCCGGCGCGACCAGGTCCGCCACGGCCTTCGCGATGCGCTGCTTCTCCGAGGCCTGCCGGGCGGTCTTGTAGCGCAGCGGCAGTTCGTAACTGACCCCGTGGACGACCGCGCCCCCGCGCGTACGCACCAGCATCTGCTGCTCGGCGAGCTGGTCGAAGTCGCGGCGGATGGTCGCGGCCGAGACGCCGAGCACCGTCGCCGCCTCCTCGACGTCGAGGCGGCCCTGCTCCACGAGCAGTTCGAGCAGTGCCTGCCAGCGGGCGTCGCGCGACATCCGGATCCTCTTCTCTCCCGTGCTCTCTCGCACATCTCGCACCTGTGCCGCCATCAGCGCCGGTGACGGCCTTCGGGTGAAGGCGCCGATGACAGTGACGACGGTGATGACCGTAGAGATGCGACTTTAACCCACCCCCAGATGCTTGATTGTGCTCGAAAGCTAGCTATATTTTGCAGAAACATGCATCCGTCGACGGATCCAGAGGGAGTGGGAGCCCGGCATGAGCCATGTCGAGAACGAACTCAGCAGCCAGCCCGAGTGCTGGAAGCGCGTCGCCGAGCTGGCGGTGCACCACAAGGACGCCCTTCCCGCGCCGGGCGAGCGGGTCGCGATCGTCGGCTGCGGCACCTCGCTCTTCATGGCCCAGGCCGCCGCCGCGCTGCGCGAGGGCGCGGGCCAGGGCGAGACCGACGCCTTCGCCGCCTCCGAGTACCCGGCGGGCCGCTCCTACGACCGGGTGGTCGCCCTCACCCGCTCCGGCACCACCACCGAGGTCCTCGAACTCCTCACCCGGGTGCGCGGCGGCGCCCGCACCACCGCGATCACCGCCGACCCGGAGACCCCGGTGATGCGGGCCGCCGACGACCTCGTGGTCCTGGAGTTCGCGGACGAGGAGTCCGTGGTGCAGACCCGCTTCGCCACCACCGCCCTCACCCTGCTCCGCGCCCACCTCGGCCTCCCCACCGAGCAGGCCGTCGCCGACGCGCGCACCGCGCTGGCCGAGCCGCTGCCCGAAGGGCTCGTCGGCCGGAGCCAGTTCACGTTCCTCGGGCGCGGCTGGACCGTAGGGCTCGCCCAGGAGGCGGCGCTGAAGATGCGCGAGGCCTCGCTGTCCTGGACCGAGGCCTACCCCGCGATGGAGTACCGCCACGGTCCGATCAGCATCTCGACCGCCACCACCGCCACCTGGATGTTCGGCGAGGCCCCGGACGGCCTCGCCGACCAGGTGCGGGCCACCGGCGCCCAGTGGGTGGCCGGGCACCTCGACCCGCTGGCCGAACTCGTCCGGGCGCAGCGGCTCGCGGTCGCCGTCGCCGCCGCCCGGGGCCTGGACCCGGACCGCCCGCGCCACCTCACCCGCTCGGTGATCCTCGACGGCTCCTGACCCGGGCCCGACAACGCCACGAGCACGAGGACACCACAGAACAGGGGAAGCACGATGCCACTCGCCCGGACCGGGGCACTGGTCGCCGAAGCCGCCGCCAAGCGCGGCGCCGTCGCCGCCTTCAACATCATCACGCTGGAGCACGCCGAGGCCGTCATCGCCGGCGCCGAGGCCGCGCACTCGCCGGTCGTCCTCCAGATCAGCGAGAACGCGGTGACATACCGCTACGGCCGGGTGCTGCCGCTCGCCCGGGCCGCCGTCGCCGCCGCCGAGGCCGCCGCCGTACCGGTGGCGCTCCACCTCGACCACGTCAAACGCGACGACCTGCTGCGGCAGGCGGCCGACGCCGGGTTCAGCTCGGTGATGTACGACGGCGGCCATCTGCCGTACGAGCAGAACCTCGCCGCGACGCGTGCCGCCGCCGATTGGGCGCACACCCAGGGACTGTGGATCGAGGCCGAGCTGGGGGAGGTCGGCGGCAAGAACGGCCGGCCGCCGCTGGACGCGCACGCGCCCGGCGCCCGGACCGACCCCGGGGAGGCGCGCGCCTTCGTCGCGGAGTCCGGGGTGGACGCGCTCGCCGTCGCCATCGGCAACACCCACGCCATGACCACCCGCACGGCCGCGCTCGACCACGCGCTCCTCGCCCGCCTCGACGCGGCGCTGCACGTCCCGCTGGTGCTCCACGGCTCCTCGGGCGTCCCCGACGAGGAGCTGACGGCGGCGGTCGCCGGCGGTATGTCGAAGATCAACATCGGTACGGCGCTGAACATCGCCATGACCGACGCGATCCGCGCCTATCTCGCCGCCCATCCCGAGGCGGTCGACGCCCGCGGCTACCTCACCGTCGGGCGGCAGGCGATGGTGCAGGCGGTCACCCGGCTGATCGGGGTGCTGACCACGGAGGGGTGAGGCGGGGACCGGGACAGGGCGGGGCCGGGCGGGGCGGGCTTGTCCCGGGGTACGGACCCCGCCGCCCCGCCCCCGGACATGTCCGCCCCTACCGGTGCTCTTCCCCTACCGGTGCTCTTCCGCCGGAGAGCCGCTTCGTACACGATGAGCCTGTGGACAGGCATGAGCACGCACGGCTCGACGCGCTCCAGCGCGACCCCTATCCGCACTACGCGCGCGCCCGCCGCGCCGAGGGCCTGACCTTCGTCCCCGAACTGGACGCCTGGCTGGTGGCGCGCGACGCCGACGTACGCGAGGTACTGCGCCGCCCCGAGGCCTTCTCCTCGGCGAACGCGCTGCGCCCCGACGTCATCCCCGGCCCCGCCGTCCTCGCCGAACTCGGCTCCGGCTTCGGCGGCCGCCCGGTCGTCGTCACCTCCGACGGCCCCCAGCACCACCGGCTGCGCGCCCCCATCGTCCACGGCCTCTCGGCCGCCCGGGTCGCCGCCGTGCTGCCGTACGCCACCGAGCGCGCCACCGCCCTGGTGGAGTCGTTCGCGGGGCGGGGGCGGGTGGAGCTGATGGGGGAGTACGCGACGCTGCTGCCCGGGGACGTCGTCGGACGGCTGATCGGCCTGGACCCGGCGGACGTGCCGGTGGCGGTACACGGCGGCAACCGGGCCGAGGAACTGCTGTTCCGGCCGCGGGAGGAGCCGGAGCAGATCGCGGCGGCGCGGGACGTGGTGACGATGCAGCAACTGCTCGACACGTATCTGCGCGCGAGACGGGCCCGGCCGCGCGACGACCTGTGCACGGCGCTGCTCACCGCGCTCGCGCCCGGCACGGGTGAACTGACCCTGGAGGAGCGCCACGAAATGGTGGCCCACCTCCAGAACTTCCTCCTCGCCGGGCATCTCACGACGAGCGCGCAGATCGGCACGACGGTGCTGCACCTGCTGCGCCATCGCGCGCAGTGGGAGCTGCTCTGCGAGAAGCCGGAGCTGATTCCGGCGGCGGTCGAGGAGGCGGCGCGGTACGACTCCGCCCTTCAGGGGTTCCGGCGCATCACGACGCGGCCGGTGCTGCTGTCCGGGACGGAGCTGCCCACGGGCGCGGCCGTCTTCGTGGCCTTCGGCTCGGCGAACCGGGACGCGCGGCGCCACGAGCGACCCGACGTCTTCGACATCACCCGACCTGCCTCCCGCCACCTCGCGTTCGGCCACGGGGCCCACAGCTGCCCGGGCGCGCAGCTGGCGCGCGAACAACTCCGCATCACCATCCAACTGCTGACCAGCCGCTTCCCCACCCTGTGCCTGGCGTCCCCGGACGCACCGGTACGGATGAGACCAACGCTGATCCACCGGTCACCGGAGGTGCTGGAGCTGGCGTGGTGAGGGGTGTTGTGGGCGGTCTTTCGTCTGCGGGTGGGTGGTCGGCCGGTCGCGCAGTTCCCCGCGCCGCTTCGAGGCCGGGCCTCGTGCCCCTGAGGGGGACGGTGTGGCGGGGGGGAACAGGGACCGAAGGCCCCGTTCCTTCAGGGGCGCGGGGAACTACGCGACTAGCCCCCACCGGCCCGCAGGAGAAGACGAAAGCGGGGCCCGGGGGCCGCAGGCCACCGCGCAGGGGCCCGGGGACCTCGCCCCCGCCCACCCGCCTCCGGAGGATTCAGGGAAGGGGCGGGGTGGGGGAACTATCCTCGGCCCATGCCCACCCCCGCCGACCCCCTGCCCCCCCACACCCTGATCCTCGCCGGCACCACCGAAGCCCGCGAGCTCGCCACCGCCCTCGACGCCGTCGGCATCCGCGTCACCACCTCCCTCGCCGGACGCGTCGGCACCCCCCGCGCGCTCCCGGGCGAGCTCCGCGTGGGAGGGTTCGGCGGCGCCGGGGGGCTCGCGGTGTGGATGCGGGAGCACCACGTCACCGCGCTCCTCGACGCCACCCACCCCTTCGCCCACCGCATCAGCGAGAACGCCGCCGAGGCCGCCCGCCGCACCGGCATCCCGCTCATCGCCCTGCGCCGCCCCGGCTGGGCCCCGGGTCCGGGCGACCGCTGGCACAGCGTGCGCACCCTCGACGAGGCCGCCGCCCTGTTGCCCTCGCTCGGCCGCCGGGTGTTCCTCACCACCGGCCGCCTCGGCCTCGCCGCCTTCGTACCCGTCGGCGACAGCGGTCCCGACCCGCTCCGGTTCCTCGTCCGGTCCGTGGAGCTTCCGGACCCGCCGACTCCCCGCCACTGCCAAGTCATCCTCGACCGGGGCCCGTTCACCCTCGACGGGGAGCGGCGGCTCCTGCGGGAGCACCGCATCGACGTGCTCGTCACCAAGGACAGCGGTGGCCCCGCCACCGCCGCCAAACTCACCGCCGCCCGCGAACTCGGCCTGCCGGTCGTCGTGGTGCGGCGCCCCGAGCCGCCCGCGGGGGTCACCACCGTCCCGGACGTGGACAGCGTCCTCGCCCTGCTCAGTCCCGCCGCAACAGATACGTGTCCATGATCCAGCCCTTGCGCTCCCGGGCCCGCGCCCGCAGCTCCTCGATACGGTCGGAGACCTCCGACAGGCGCCCCTGAACCAGGATCTCGTCCGGCGTGCCGACGTAGGCGCCCCAGTAGATGTACGCGTCCTGGTCGAGGTGGCGGGTGAACGCCTGGCGCGCGTCGAGCATCACCACCACGTCGTCCACCCCCTCCGGCCAGCCCTCCGCGAGCCGCCGCCCGGTGGTGATCTGCACGGGCCTCGCGACCCGGTTCAGCCCCGTACGGTGCTTGGCCAGGAGCGCCGAGACGCTGCTGATGCCCGGCACCACCTCGTGGTCGAACTCCACCGCGCCCCGCTCCAGGATCTCCTCCAGGATGCCGAGCGTGGAGTCGTACAGCGCCGGGTCGCCCCACACCAGGAACGCCCCGCACTCGTCCTCGGCCAGATCGTCCACGATGAACCGCTCGTAGAGGTCGGCCCGGCGGCGCCGCCAGTCGTCGACGGCCGGTGAGTAGTCCGATGTCCTGCGGTCGCGCTCCGGGTCGCGCGCCTCGACCAGGCGGTACGGGCGCCCGCCGGCATGCGCGTCGAGAATGTCCCGGCGCAGCCCGGTCAGATCGGACTTCTCCTCGCCCTTCTCCATGATGAAGAAGGCATCCGCCTTGTTCAGCGCCTTGACGGCCTGGAGCGTCAGATGGTCGGGGTCGCCCGCCCCGATGCCGATCACATAGATCTTTCTCACGGCCCCGAGTCTGCCGCATCCGTACCACGGCGCGAACAGCGAGGCCTGTCGGGACGGGGGAGCACCGCCTATCCTCCGACCATGCGTGTCGCACTCTTCGTCACCTGCGTCAATGACGCGGTGTACCCGGCCACGGGCATCGCGACGGTGAGACTCCTCGAACGCCTCGGCGTGGAGGTCGACTTCCCGGCCGGCCAGACGTGCTGCGGGCAGGCCCAGTTCAACACCGGCTACCGCCGCGAGACCGAGCCGCTGGTGCGCAGGATGGGCGCGGTGTTCGAGGGGTACGACCATGTGGTCACCCCGTCCGGCTCCTGCGCGGCGATGGTCCGCGACAACTACCCCCGCCTGGCCCGCCGGGCCGCCGCCGAGGGCCGGGGCACCGGGCTCGGCGAGATCGCCCGGTCGCTGGTCCCGAGGGTGTACGAGCTGTCGGAGTTCCTGGTCGACGTCCTCGGCGTCACGGACGTCGGCGCGTACTTCCCGTACACCGTCACGTATCACCCCTCCTGTCACGGTCTGCGCGTGCTGGGACTCGGGGACCGGCCGCGCCGGCTCCTGGACGCCGTCAAGGGGCTTGAACTGCGGGAACTGCCCGGCGCCGAGGAGTGCTGCGGCTTCGGCGGCACCTTCGCCCTCAAGAACCCGGACGTGTCGGCGGCCATGGGCACCGACAAGGCGGACAGCGCGCTCGCCACCGGCGCCGAGGTGCTCTGCGGCGCCGACAGCTCCTGTCTGATGCACCTCGGCGGCATCCTGCGCCGCCGGGGCGACCCCCTGCGGGCCCTGCACCTCGCCGAGATCCTGGCCAGTACGGAAGCGGAGCCCTACGTATGAGCGGCACCTTCGTCGGCATGCCCGCCTTCCCGGCGGCGGCCAGGGAGGCGGTCGGCGACCCCGTCCTGCGCGCCAACCTCCGCCACGCCACCCACACCATCCGCGACAAGCGCGCCGCGGCCGTCGCCGAGCTGGCCGACTGGCAGGAGCTGCGCGAGGCGGGCCGGCGGATCAAGGACCACACCCTGCGCCACCTCGACCGGTACCTGCTGCGGCTGGAGGAGTCCGTCGTCCGCGCCGGGGGCACCGTCCACTGGGCGGCCGACGCCGACGAGGCCAACCGCGTCGTCGCGGACCTGGTCAAGGCCACCGGCGAGCGCGAGGTCGTCAAGGTCAAGTCGATGGCCACCCAGGAGATCGGCCTCAACGAGGCGCTGGCCGCCGAGGGTATCTCCGCGTACGAGACCGACCTCGCCGAACTGATCGTGCAGCTCGGCCACGACCGGCCGTCCCACATCCTCGTCCCCGCCATCCACCGCAACCGGGGCGAGATCCGCGACATCTTCCGCGAGGAGATGGGGAAGTGGGGCCGCCCCGCCCCGGAGGGCCTGAGCGACAGCCCCGCCGAGCTGGCCGAGGCGGCCCGGCTGCATCTGCGGGAGAAGTTCCTGCGCGCCAGGGTCGGGATCTCCGGCGCGAACTTCATGGTGGCCGAGACCGGCACCCTGGTCGTCCTGGAGTCCGAGGGCAACGGCCGGATGTGCCTGACCCTGCCCGAGACGCTGATCTCCGTCGTCGGCATCGAGAAGGTCATCCCCACCTGGCGGGACCTGGAGGTCTTCCTCCAGACGCTGCCGCGCTCCTCCACGGCCGAGCGGATGAACCCGTACACCACCATGTGGACGGGCACCACCGACGGCGACGGCCCCTCCGCCTTCCACCTCGTCCTGCTGGACAACGGCCGCACCGACACCCTCGCCGACGAGGTGGGCCGCCAGGCGCTGCGCTGCATCCGCTGCTCCGCCTGCCTCAACGTCTGCCCGGTGTACGAACGGGCCGGCGGCCATGCCTACGGCTCGGTCTACCCGGGCCCCATCGGCGCCATCCTCAGCCCCCAACTGCGGGGCACGGCCAGCGAGATCGACGCCTCGCTGCCGTACGCCTCCTCGCTCTGCGGGGCGTGCTACGAGGTGTGCCCGGTCGCCATCGACATCCCCGAGGTGCTCGTGCACCTGCGCGAGCGCGTCGCGGACGCGGGCGGCAGGGGCCACCGGCTGGAGAAGGCGGCCTGGAAGGCGGCGAGTTGGGCGATGGACCGGCCGGCCGTGATGGCGGCGGCCGAGCGGGCGGTGACCCGGACCCGGAGGGTGCACCCGGCCAACCCGCCCGGCGCCGGAGCGTGGACGGCGAGCCGCGCCCTGCCCGAGATGCCGCCGGAACCGTTCCGCGACTGGTGGAAGAAGAGGAACCGATGAACTCCCGCGACCGCGTCCTGGCCCGCGTCCGCGCCGCCGTGGCCGACGCCCCCGAGGCGCCGGAGCCCGCCCGCGACTACCTCACCGGTCACACCCCGGACGACGACCCCGGCGCCCTCGTCGACCTGCTGCACGCGAACCTGGCCGACTACCGCGCGCTCGTGCACCGCACGGACACCGAGGGCCTGCCGGCGCTGCTGGCGCGGCTGCTCGCCGAGCGCGGCGCGGCGACGGTCCTGGCGCCCCCCGGGCTGCCCCCGAGCTGGCTGAGCACGGCCGGGGCCGTACAGGTGCGGGACCGGGCCGCGTCCACCCCGGCCGAACTCGACGCGGTGGACAGCGTGGTGACCGGCTGCGCCCTCGCCATCGCCGAGACCGGCACCCTCGTCCTGGACGGCTCCCCGGACCAGGGCCGGCGCCGGATCACCCTCGTACCGGACCACCACATCTGCGTGGTGCGGGTGCCGGACCAGGTGGTGGCGTCGGTCCCGCGGGCGATGGGGCGGCTCGCTCCGACGCGCCCGCTGACCTGGATCTCCGGGCCGTCCGCGACGAGCGACATCGAGCTGGACCGGGTGGAGGGCGTGCACGGCCCGCGCACGCTGGAGGTGGTGCTCGTCGGCGACCGACCCCCTGGCGTCAGCGGGCCGGCCGGGACGCCTCGGCCGCCGCGCTGACCCCCCTGGCGTCAGCGGGCCAGCCTTGGTGCCTCGGCCGCCGCGTCCACCGGCCCGGGCAGCCGGCCGGCCAGCGCCCGGGCCCACTCGATGAGCCCGGCCCGGTCGATCCCGTACAGCGGTGTCCCCGCGTACCGCCCCAGCGAGTCCGCGCCCCGCGCGAGCAGCGCGGCGCCGCCCCTGGCGTTGCCGCGCGCCGCGTGCGTGAGTCCCACGGCGAGCTGGGCGAGCCCCCGCCACAGCTCCCGCTCGCTCTCCGGCCCCGCCTTCCAGGCGTCCTCGAACACCTCGTGCGCGTGGAACGGCATCCCCGCGTCGAGCAGCCGCTGCGCCTGAGTCACGGTCTCGCCCGGGGTGCGCGCCACGCCCTCCGGCTGCCGCTCCACTCCGGGCGAGCCGTACGGCAGGGGGCGCCCCAGCCCGTCCCTGGGCCGGGCGTTGCGCGCCCGCCCCTCGGCGTCCCGGTCCCGGCGCGAAGAAGTCTCCATGCGCCCATTGTCCCCCGCCGTCGCTCCCCGTACCGGAACACCGCCCTGAGTGAGGTATGGTTCTCATGCACGACCGGCCGGGGGAAACCCCAGGTCAGACGGGCACCGGGACGTGGCGCAGCTTGGTAGCGCACTTGACTGGGGGTCAAGGGGTCGCAGGTTCAAATCCTGTCGTCCCGACTTGCGTGGACGCGAGTCAGAGGCCGTATCGGAAACATCCGATACGGCCTTCCGGCATTTCCGGGGCCGTTGGGCGCCCCGTCACGGTCACCCGGGGCCGAGAAGAGGCCGCCACCCGGTCGTTCCGCCCCTTCGCGGCGGGGATTTTCCGGTAAGGCGCGCGGCCCCGATAGGGGGCCCAATTCCCAGGGCTAGGGGTGGTTTAGGGGAATGACTGTGCCCGGCGGGCGTGAGTAATGTTCGCCGTAATTCGGTAAACGGAAAAGGGTGCAGAAGTGGCTAACTTTGACCAGGAATTGAGTCTGCCGGCCTGGCCGCAGTACGGCGACGAGGAGCGCGAGGGACTCATCCGCGCCCTGGAGCAGGGCCAGTGGTGGCGCATGGGCGGCAGCGAGGTCGACACCTTCGAGGCCGAGTTCGCCGCGTACCACGGCGCTCCCTACGCCCTCGCGGTGACCACCGGCACGCACGCGCTGGAGCTGGCCCTCGAAGTGATGGGGATCAAGCCGGGCGACGAGGTCATCGTCCCCGCCTTCACCTTCATCTCCTCCTCGCAGGCCGTGCAGCGCTTCGGCGCGGTCGCCGTTCCGGTCGACGTCGACCTCGACACCTACAACATCGACCCGGCCGCCGCGGCCGCCGCCGTCACCGACCGGACCCGGGCGATCATGCCCGTCCACATGGCGGGCGTCGTCGCCGACATGGACGCCCTCGGCAAGATCGCCGCCGACGCCGGCATCCAGCTGGTCCAGGACGCCGCGCACGCGCACGGCGCCAGCTGGAAGGGCAACCGGATCGGCGAGCTCGGCTCGATCGCCGCCATGAGCTTCCAGAACGGCAAGCTCATGACCGCGGGCGAGGGCGGCGCCGTACTCTTCCCCGACCGCGAGTCCTACGAGCTCGGCTTCCTGCGGCACAGCTGCGGCCGCCCGCGCGGTGACCGCACGTACCGGCACGCCACCTCCGGCTCCAACTTCCGGATGAACGAGTTCTCGGCGAGCGTGCTGCGCGCCCAGCTGAGCCGGCTCGACGCGCAGATCGACACCCGCGAGGAGCGCTGGCCGCTGCTGTCCCGGCTGCTCGCCGAGGCCGGTGTGGTGCCCCAGGGCGACGACGAGCGCGTCGACCGCCACCCGCACTACATGGCCATGTTCCGGGTCCCGGGGATCACCGAGGACCAGCGCAACGCGCTCGTCGACGACCTGATCGCCCTCGGTCTGCCCGCCTTCGCCTCGTTCCGCGCGATCTATCGCACCAACGCGTTCTGGGAGCACTCGGCTCCCGAGGAGACGGTGGAGCAGATAGCCGCCCGCTGCCCCAACAGCGAGCTGATCAACGCGGAGAGCATCTGGCTCCACCACCGCACCCTGCTGGGCACCGAGGAGCAGATGCACCAGGTGGCCGAGCGCGTCGCCGCCGCCGTGGCCGCCCGGTGAGCGAGTCCGCCCCGCCGATACCGGTGGCCGTCGTCGGCCTCGGCTGGGCGGCCAGGGAGATCTGGCTGCCCCGGCTGCGACGGCACCCCCGCTTCACCGTCGCCGCCGTCGTCGACCCGGTCGCCGAGGCCCGAGCCCGGGTCGCCGAACTGGCCCCGGGCGCACGGGCCGTGGCCTCCATCGAGGACATCGACCCGGCCGAGGCACGCCTCGTGGTCGTCGCCGTCCCCAACCACCTGCACGCCGCCATCGGCGTCGGCCTGCTGGAGCGCGGGCACACCGTCTTCATCGAGAAGCCGGTCTGCCTCAGCTCCGAGGAGGCGCGCCGGCTCGTCGAGGCCGAGGCCGCCGGGGACGGGGTGCTGCTCGCGGGCAGCGCCGCCCGCGGGCGCGCCGACGTACGCGCCCTGTACGAGGCCGTGCGCGGCCTCGGCGCCATCCGGCACATCGACGCCTCCTGGGTCCGCTCGCGCGGCGTGCCCGGCGCGGGCGGCTGGTTCACCAACGGCGAACTCGCGGGCGGCGGCGCCCTGCTGGACCTCGGCTGGCACCTGCTCGACGTGGTCGGCCCCCTGACCGGCGACGCCGACGCCGAGCAGGTCGTCGGCGCCGTGTCGGCGGACTTCCTCGCGGACGCCCGGGCGGCGGCCGGGTGGCGCGGCGACACCGAGACCGGCCCGGCGGCCGGCGTCGACGTCGAGGACACCGCCCGCGGCTTCCTGGTGTACGACAACCGGATCTCCCTCGCGCTGCGCGCGAGCTGGGCCTCGCACGAGGAGTTCGACACCACCACGGTCACTGTCGAGGGCACAGCCGGCACCGCCACGCTGCGCTGCACCTTCGGCTTCAGCCCCCGCCGCTCCGGCGGCTCCCGGCTCCTGCTCACCCGGTCCGGCGAGACCACCGCGGTGCCGTTCGCCGAGGAACCCATCGGTACCGAGTACGACCGTCAGCTCGACGACATCGCGGACCGGCTCGCCGCCCCCGACAGCAAGGGCCGGGCGGCCCGGGAGGCCCGGCGCACCGTCGGTGTGATCGAGCGTCTCTACCGCTCGGCGGGCTCACCGCGCCACAGCGCGGAACCCGCCGCCGCGACGCGGGTCACGCGGTGACACCGCACCCGATCCGTACCGGCACAGCCACAGCTCAGGAGTTCTGATGAAGATCGACATCGCTTCCCTGGCACGCGAAGGCCGGCCGACCGCCGTCGTCTTCGACCTGGACGGCGTGCTCGTCGACAGCTTCGACGTGATGCGCGAGGCGTTCCGCATCGCCTACCGCGAAGTCGTCGGCGACGGTCCGGCCCCGTTCGAGGAGTACAGCCGTCACCTCGGCCGGTACTTCCCGGACATCATGCGGACCATGGGCCTGCCCCTGGCCATGCAGGAGCCCTTCGTGAGGGAGAGCTACCGCCTGGAGGGGAAGGTCCGGCTCTTCGACGGCGTCCGGGAGCTGCTCGCCGAGCTGACCGCGGGAGGCGTCCGCCTCGCCGTGGCCACCGGCAAGAGCGGCGACCGGGCTCGTTCCCTGCTGCGGCGGCTCGATGTGATCGACCACTTCGAGTACGTCATCGGCGGCGACGAGGCACCCCGCGCCAAGCCCGCGCCGGACATGGTGCTCAAGGCGCTGCGCCTGCTCGGGGTGGGCCCGCACGAGGCCGTGATGGTCGGTGACGCGGTGACGGATCTGATCAGCGCCCGGGGCGCCGGCGTCTCGGCCGTCGCCGCGCTGTGGGGGGAGACCGAGGAGAAGGAGCTGCTCGCCATGCTGCCCGACGCGGTGCTGCGCGAGCCGGCCGAACTGCTCGACCTGGTCCACGTACGCGTCGCCATCTGACCCCCCCTACGGGGAAGGGCCCGGAACGCTTCGGCGTTCCGGGCCCTTCCCCGTTTCCCCGGAGGGTTACGCCGCCACCGGGGCCTCGCCCAGCACCAGCTGGTACGCGGTCTGCGCGTCGCGGTGGTCCGGGCCGGTCAGCGCGGAGCGCAGCGCCCGGGCGGCCGAGGCCGCGGCCTCGGGGCCGATGCCCAGCCGGGTGTGGACCTCGTGGGCGTGGTCGAACAGCTCGTAGTTGAGGGTCGGGGTGGTCCGTACGGTGTGCCGAAGGTCCTGCGCGTACCGGGCCCACACCGGGCGCAGCACGGGGTCGAGGGCGGTGGAGGCGGTGGTCGCGAAGAGGGCCTGCGCCTCCTTGCCCGCCCGCTTGTGCAGGTCGCGGCGGGCCGTCGGAGCCAGGGCGCGGCTCCAGTGCTGCCACCCGAGGAAGAGGAAGGGCAGCCGGTCCCGCTCGGGCAGCAGCTCGGTGAGCAGCCGCAGGTGCAGGGAGGCGACGGAGAACTCGTCGGCGGGGGCGAGCCGCTCGCCCCCGAGCAGGCCGAGGGCCAGATCGCCGGTCAGGATCGACAGCGCCGAGGGGCCCGCGGCAGCGCGCTCGGGAGTGCGGGCCACGTCGACGGCGAGGCCGAGCCGCGCCGAGTCGCGGGTGAGCCGCCGCTCCAGCGCGTCGACCGCCTCGGGCACGGCCTCGAAACGCACCTCGATGCCGGCGGGCTGCTGCCCGGCGGCATCGACGTGGTGGAAGCGCCACCGGCCCGAGCGGTCGGCGGCGCGCAGTTGCTCCACGAGGCCGGGAACGAGGTCGGAGACGAACAGCCCGACCGGGTCGCCGGCCGCGCGGTGGCCCGTCGCGGGCAGCGGGCGGATGGACAACGAATGATGCGTCATCGCGGGAATTCCTCGCGCTTCTGGGGGCGGAATGAGGGAATGGCTCGTCACCGACCCTAGGCTTCGTTCTCCACCCCCCGACACCCTTGGAATCCCCTTATTCCGAAGGTGAATCCCCCCGGTCCGGAACGAGCCGGAAGAATTCCCGGTACGCGTCGAGCTGATGGTCCAGCATGTGCGTTCCCGGGTGGGCGGGGCGGCCCAGGAGCGCCGCCCGCTCCAGGAGGGCGGTGCGCGGCGGCTTCATGATGATGTCGGCGACCACGGCGCCGGCCGGCAGCCCGTCCGGCTCGAACGGCAGCGGATCGTCCGGCCGCATGCCCAGCGGGGTCGCGTTCACCGCCAGATCGGCGTCGGCCAGCCGGGGCGCCGCCGTGGCCGCGGCCCGGCCGGGCCAGTGCGCTTCGAGCCGGGCCAGGAGCGCGTCCACGCGCGCGGTGTCGGGGTCGGCGACGGACAGGCGCGCGACCCCGGCGGCGAGCAGGGCCGCCGCGATCGCGCTGCCCGCGCCGCCGGCGCCCACCAGGGCGACGCGCCGGCCCGCCGGTTCGTGGCCCGCCGCCCGCAGCCCGCCGACGAAGCCGGTGCCGTCGAAGTTCTCCGCGTACCAGGTGCCGTCCGGGTCGCGGCGCATCGCGTTGGTGCTGCCCGCGACCGCCGCCGCGGTGCTCACCCGGTCGGCGAGCGCCAGGGCGGCGGCCTTGTGCGGCACGGTGAAGAGCATCCCGTCGAGGTTGCCGATCGCCTTCAGGCCTTGGACGACCCGGGTGAGGTCCGCCGCGGCGGCCCGCACCGGCACCAGGACCGCGTCGGTGCCCAGCCGTGCGAAGAGCGCGTTGAGCAGAGCGGGGGCGCGGACCTGGGCCACCGGGTCGCCGAGGACGGCGTAGAGCCGGGTGGTCCCGGAGATGGCGGGGGCGCCCGCCGGGCCGGACGTGCGGTCCGTGGTCATGCCGCCAGCAACTCCCCGACCGTGAGGGCCAGTTCGATGGCCTGACGGGTGTTCAGGCGCGGGTCGCAGAGGGTCTCGTAGCGGGCCACGAGATCGTCGTCGGAGAGCTCCTGGAGGCCGCCGAGGCATTCGGTGACGTCCTCGCCGCTCGACTCGACGTGCAGCCCGCCCGGCCAGGTGCCCAGCTCCCGGTGGACCTCGAAGAAGCCGCGCACCTCGTCGAGGATGTGGTCGAGCCGCCGGGTCTTGTAACCGCTGGGCGACTCCTGGGTGTTGCCGTGCATGGGGTCGCACTGCCAGACCACCGGATGGCCCTCGGCCGTGATCCGCTCCACGATCGGCGGCAGCGCCTCGCGGATCCTGCCGTGCCCCATCCGGGTGATGAAGGTGAGGCGGCCGGGGGTGCGGTCCGGGTCGAGGCGGCGCGCGTACTCCAGTGCCTCGTCGGGGGTGACGTTGGGGCCGATCTTGACGCCGACCGGGTTGTCGATCAGCTCGGCCAGCGCGATGTGGGCGTGGTCGAGCTGCCGGGTGCGCTCGCCGATCCACAGGAAGTGGCCGGAGCCGCCGTAGAGCCCGGGGGTGCGGCTGCCCGGCGGCCGCTCGCGCAGCAGCGCCTGCTCGTAGGGGAGGACCAGGGCCTCGTGGCTGACGAAGAGTTCGTGGCCGTCGTGGGCGGAGCCCCGTACGACGCTCATCGCGGCGGACGCGTGGGCGTGGGCCCGTACCAGCCGCTCGGGGTCGGGGACGCGGGCGGCCAGGTCCGGCTCGAAGGAGTTGACCATGTCGCCCCGGTAGGCGGGCAGTCCGAGCGCGTCGGTGTCCGAGGAGCGCGGCTTGGCGTACTGCCCCGCCATGCGGCCGACCAGCACCACGGGCGTGCCCACCGTGCGGGTCAGGGCCGCGCCCATCGTCACCAGGCAGCGGACGGTGGCCCGCAGCCGGGCCTCGGTGCTCGCCGCGAAGCTCTCCGCGCAGTCCCCGCCCTGGAGCAGGAACGCCTCGCCGCGCGAGACCGCCGCGAGGCGCTCGCGCAGCCGGTCGACCTCCGCGGGGGCGACGATCGCCGGCGCCTCGCGCAGCCGCTCGACCACGGCAGCCACGTGTTCCTGATCCGGCCAGCCCGGCTGTTGCAGCGCGGGCTTGGCGAGCGCTTCGGCGAGGGCCGGCCGGCGCCCGCCCTGTGCGGGCCCGAAGGGGCCCGGCCCGGCAAGGGCCGTCGTAGTGGCGGTCACGCCGACTCCCAGTGGTTCCTCGATGTCCGACTCAAGCTGACAGCCAGATTGTTTCGGCGCCCGGGGCCGCGAGGTACCCCACTTCGCCCCCTAACCGCCTCGTGGACGGCCGGGGAAGGGGGCGGCGCGGGGCAGGGTGGGACCATGACACGCACCATGACATCCGACGAAGCCCAGAACTGGATACGCCCCTTCGGCCCCGCGGGCACGGTCGACGACTCCGTCCCGAGGCTGGTCTGCCTGCCCCACGCCGGCGGCTCCGCCAGCTTCTACCGGCCGCTCGCCGAGGCGCTGGGGGAGCGCGTGCCCACCCTCGGGGTGCAGTACCCGGGCCGCCAGGACCGCTACCGGGAGCCGGTGATCAGCGATCTCAGGGAGCTGGCCGGGGAGGTCTTCACGGCGCTGCGGACGCTCGGACCGGGGCCGGTGGCGCTCTTCGGGCACAGCATGGGCGCCGTCGTGGGGTACGAGGTGGCGCTGCTGATGCGGCGCGCGGGGCTGCCCGGGCCGGTGCGGCTGTTCGCCTCCGGGCGCCGGGCTCCGTCCCGGTACCGCTTCGAGAACGTCTGGCGGCGCGACGACGCCGGGATCGGGGCGGAGCTGCGGCGGCTGGCCGGCACGCACGCCGAACTGCTGGCCGACCCCGAGGTGGTGGAGCTCGTCCTGCCCGCCGTACGCGGCGACTACCGGGCCATCGAGACCTACCGGCACGACCCCGCCGAGCGGCTGGGGTGCCCGCTGTCGGTGCTCACCGGCGACGCCGACCCGATGGTGAGCGCCGACGAGGCCGCGGACTGGCGCGGCCACACCGAGGGCCCGTTCTCCGTGCGGACCTTCACCGGCGCGCACTTCTACCTGCTCGACCACATCGCGTCGATCGCGGGTGCCGTCGAGGCGGACCTCGCCGCCGACCGGGTGGCCGGCGCGGTCTGAGCGGAACGCCGGACGCCCGTCGTCCGGGGCCGTGCGGCCCCCGGACGACGGGCGGTTCAGCTCGCGGCCTCCAGGTGCCAGCTGAGGTCCGACGGCAGCTGCTTGCGGTGCTTGATGTTCAACTTGCGGTAGACACGCGTCAGATGCTGCTCGACCGTGCTCGGGGTGACGTAGATCTTGGCCGCGATTTCCCGGTTGGTGTACCCCATCGCCGCGAGCGCCGCCACCCGCCGCTCGGAGTCGGTCAGGGCCGCGAGGTGGTCGGTGCCGCCGGAGTCGGCCACCACCTCCACCAGCTCGCGGCTGACCGACAGCAGCTCCCGTACGAGCGGCTCGGCCTCGCACATCCTGGCCATGTGCAGCGCGCGCCGGTGCAGCATGCGGGCCCGGCGGTTGTCGTCGAGGCGGTGGTAGGCGTCGCTCAGATCGGCCAGGGTGCGGGCCTGCTCGTAGCGGTCGCCGCAGCTCTCCATCAACTCCAGCACTTCCAGCAGCAGTTGCGGGCGGCGCGGAGCGGGGCTCACCGCGGCCATGAGCCGCAGGGCGAGCGCGCGGTTGCGGGCGCCGCGGTCGCCGGTGCGGGCCAGCAGGTCGCTGACGAGCTGCCGCGTCTGGTCGTGGTTGCCGAGCCCCAGCCACGCCTCGGCCGCGCCCGCCGCCCACGGGACGATCCCGACCGGGTCGAGGCCCCAGCCCCGGACCAGGTCGCCGCAGGAGAGGAAGTCGGCCAGCGCCACATGGTAGTGACGGGTCATCAGATAG
The DNA here is from genome assembly GCF_056435525.1 of Streptomyces sp. NPDC043908. NCBI lineage: Bacteria > Bacillati > Actinomycetota > Actinomycetes > Kitasatosporales > Streptomycetaceae > Streptomyces > Streptomyces sp. NPDC043908. The sequence goes on from NZ_JBWKEI010000011.1 coordinate 79,056, forward strand.
AGCTGTCCGCGTCCGTACAGATAGTGCAGCCCGTACCGGGTGCGGAACATCGCGTCCGGCACCGGCTGCGCCAGCACCTCCGCGGCCTCGTCGAACCGCCCCAGCCGCGCGTACGCCTGGAGGAGGTTGCCCAGCGGCAGCCCGGCCGCGACGCCCCAGGCCCGTACGTTCAGCTCCTCCAGGGCGGCGGTGCACGCCTCGACCGTGCCGGTCAGGTCGCCGCGGCGCAGCGCGACCTCGGACTGCACGGCGAGGACGACGGCCCGCCACGGCAGGGTGCGGCCGCCCTTCTCGCGCTCGAAGAGCCGCTCGCACCACTCCATGACGCTGTCGAGCTGGTTCGCCGCGGTGAGGGTGGAGAAGGAGAGCAGCGCCGCCTCGTCGACCCAGCAGGTGTGCTGGCCCAGGTGGAGGTCGCGCAGGGTCTCCTTCGCCCGGGAGACCGCTTTCGCCGACTGCCCCCGCGAGAGCAGCCCGGAGAGCGCGGCGGTGGACTGGAGCCAGGGGTCGGCCAGGGGTGACAGCAGGTGGACGTTGCCGTCCGGGCCGCCGGACGGCGGTCCGACGCGCCGGGCCAGCGTCGGGTGGGTGATCGCCAGCCACTGCTCCAGTCCGCGCAGCTCGGCCGCGGCCTCGCTGTCCTGTTCGGCCTGCGAGCGCAGCAGGTCCAGCAGCTCCACCGCCTCGTCGGTCCGGCCGTGCCACAGCAGATGGCGTACGAGGTTGAGGCCCTCGCGCCGCTGCAGGTGGCCGGCCCGCAGCGCCGCCGTCAGCTGGGGGATGTGCCGCCCGGTCGAGCCCGGGGACATCGTCCACTCGGCGTGCGCGAGCCGGGCGCGGGTCATGGCGGCGACGGCCGGGTCGGTGGCGCCCTCCAGGGCCAGTTCGAGGTAGCGGGCGGCGCGCTGGAGGTCGTGGGCGCGCAGCGACTGCTCCGCGGCCTCCTGGAGGAGCGGCGTCGCCCACGGCGGCGGCGGGGCGCCGGCCTCCAGCAGATGGCCGGCCATCGCCGGCAGCGGCGCGCCGCAGTCGCCGAGCAGCTCGGCCGCCCGCCGGTGCAGGGCCGCCCGGTGCTCGGCGGGAATCTCGTCGAGGACGGCGGCGCGGGCGGAGGCGCGGCGGAAGCCCCCCGTCCCGTCCAGCACGCCGGCGTCCCGCAGCTGGGCCACGACCTGCTCCTCGGCCTTGGGCGCCAGGTCGATCAGACGGCCCGGCGCCACCCACTCGGCGCTCTCGTCGAGCAGCGCGCGGGCGCGGGCGACCTCGAGCATCCGCGGCCCGCCCCGGTGGAGGTAGCTGAGGACCGCGAGTTCATAGCGGCCCGAGCCGTCCCGCGAGGCGAACCGGTCCTCGACGAGGGCGTCGAGGAGCAGCGGGTTGCCGCCGGTCTCCTCGTGCAGGCGCTGCGCGTGGCGGTCGCCGGTGGCGGTGCCGACCCGCAGCGCGAGGAACTCCCGTACGCCCTCGGCGGAGAGCGGGGCGAGGGGGATCCGGTGCAGATGGGGCTGGCGGTGCAGTTCGGTGACGAACGGCGAGGGCACGCCCGACCGCTGCCCCTCGTCGGTGAGGACGATCATGATGCGGCCGGTCAGGCTGCGCCGGACCAGCTGGATGAGGAAGCAGAGGGAGGGGATGTCGGCGTGCTCGATGTCGTCGACGGTGACCACCAGCAGCCGGTCGGCCGCGACCTCGTTCAGCCGCAGGACCAGGTGGTGGTGGACGGCGAGCAGCTCCTCGGGCGCGACGTCGGAGCTGAAGCCCACCGCGTGCCGGGCGGCCTGGGCGAGCAGTTCCTTGATCTCCTCGGGGTGGCGGCCGGGCAGCGGCGCGCCGTGCAGGAGCTGGCGGACCACGCCCAGCGGCAGAGTGCTCTCGTTGGGCACACAGGAGGCGCTGAGGACCAGCGCTCCCTCACCGAGCTGCTGCTCGACGAAGGCCTGGAGCACCGAGGTGCGGCCGGTGGCGGGCGGGCCGGAGACCAGGGCGACCTGCCCCTGCCTCCCGCTGGAGCGGGCGGCCAGTTCTCCGAGCTGGGCGAGGTGTTCTCGCCGCTCCACTAGATGCATTACTTTCCCCCATTGATATCCGTCGCCCTGCCGTTTTGTGCTAGTGGGCTGGAAACGATCGGAAACATAACACCGACCGGCCACGGGCCGGTGAGGTTCGGCCCATGCCCCGGCAATGCCGGTCGGGGGAGAAGTCGGGTGTTTTCCCGGTCGGTCGACCGGTTTTCAAAAGGCCCGGGCCCCTGCCGCGGCGGATCCCGGCAGAATGCGGGGTTCCGCCAGCGAAAATCCGACCCCGGTGCCGGTTTTTACCGTTGATCTGCCGGTTCGTCGAAGGTGAGTGCTTATTACATTCAATTCGGCGGCGCCGGTGCCTCCTCATTACCGCCGCATGGGCGCACGCGTGGAGGGCTCCTCCAGCGAGCATTCCGCAATGGTGCAGCCATCCCGGGAAGACAGCGGATCCTCATGCGGAATAACCTGATCCGGAAATTCCGCGCCCGAATCGCCGTGCCATGCGGCGGCCCGCCGATATTTGGCGACCCGTGCCGTACGCGGCAGTTGTACGTACGCCACGCAGCGCACCAGGGGAGTACGGAAGGCGTACTCCATCTGGTCACCCGAGGCGAGGGCGGCGGGCACCCGGCGCAGCAGGCCGGCCTGTTCGAGATGGCGCAGGCAGTGCGCCGCCTCGTCGTGGTCCCGCCCGCCCACGGCCGCGACCGCCGCCGCCGTGACCCGGGTGCCGAGCGCGGCGGCGTCCTGGAGCACCGCCCGGTCGTGGTCCGGCAGGGTGTCGAGCCGGGTGGCGATGATGCTGTACACGGACTGCGGCACCGGGAGCCCGGTGGCGTCCGGGAGGTGGTCGGCCTGGCTCAGGGTGCGGGCGGACAGCTCCCAGGAGAGCGGTGTGCCGTCGCGCAGCGCCTCGGCGTACTCGACGGCGAAGCGCGGATTGCCGTCGATCCGCGCCATGAGCGCGGCCCGCGAGGGCAGGCCCACCCGGGTGTGCAGCCCGGCGCCGTTGCGCAGCGGCGGCATGGACAGGACCGCGTCGAACAGCTCCGCCGTGGCGTCCTCGGGCAGCGGTTCCAGGAACAGCGTGGACAGCTCCGGCCGCCCCTGCCCCCAGCGCGGGCGGCGCTGGAGCAGCTCGGGGCGGGCGGTCGCGACGATCAGCACCGGGACGGAGCCGGGCGAGGCCAGGTCGTCGAGCAGGTCGAGCACCGCGTCGTCGGCCAGGTGGAGGTCGTCAATGATCACGGTCAGCGGCGCGTCGGTCGCCAGCTCTTCGAGGAACCGCCGCCAGGCGGGCAGCGCCTGGGCCTCCTCCTGCTCGGCGTCACCGTCCGGCCGGGGCAGGGCCAGGGGGGCGAGCCGGGACATCAGCCAGTCGGCCGTCCGCGCGGTGCCGGCGAGCCCGCGCACCGCCCGGTCGAGCCTGTCCTGGGCGGCCTCGGGCGGATCGTCCGGGCCGATCCCGGCGTACGAGGCGAGCAGGCCGCCCAGCAGCCCCGGCCGGGCGGGCTCGCGGAACGGGGGGACCCGGCCGACGAGGCGGCGCACCCGCTCGTCGCCCGCGCCCGCCGCCGCGGCGAACTCGGCGGCCAGCCTGCTGCGTCCGCTGCCGGGCGGGCCGACCACGGTCACCAGATGCGGCCGGCCGCCGGTGCGCACCGCGTCGAGCCGTCCGCGCAGCGCCCCGAGCTCCTCGCCGCGGCCCGTGAACGGCGCGGGCCCGGTGGGCGCGGGGCCGCTCGGCAGCAGACCGGTCACCAGCCAGCCGCCGAGCTGGTCGACGGCCGGGGAGTGCACCACCGCGCAGTGGCCCGCCCGTGCCGTGGTGTCGCAGACCCGGATGGTGCCCGGGCGGACGAAGTCGAGAAGCTGCTGGCAGCGGTCGAGGACCCCGCCGGTCAGGTCGATCCGCCGGTCGCCGCCGCAGTGCCGGGAGAGCAGCGCCTCGCCGGTCGTCACGGCCGCGGAGACCTCCATCCGCGTGATCACCCCGTTCGGCGCGTGGTCGCCGAGCCGGCGCTGCACGGCCAGGGCGGCGCGCATGGCCCGCTCGGCGATGTCCTCCTGGCTCCTGGGCACCCCGAACGCGGCCTGCCACATCGACCCGATGACCCCGGTGACCACCCCGCCGTGCCGGCGCACCTCGTCCCGGACCGCCGCGCCCGCGAGCCGCAGCCCCTCGGCGACGCACTCCGGGTCGTGGTGCTGGGCGTGCGGGTCGAAGTGGGCGCGGACCATCAGCACGCTGACCAGCTTCCACTCGACGCTCACCGGGGGCGTGTCGTACCCCGGCTCGCGCTCGCCGCGATCCGCGGTCCACGGCGCGGCGGGCGTGTCCCCGGAGGCGGGCAGCAGGGAGGCGTCGTGGTTGAGGATCGACTGCTCCAGGTCGCGCAGCGCGCGGCCGGGATCCAGGCCCAGTTCCCGGGCCAGGGTGTCCCGGGTGCGGCGGTAGGCGCTGAGCGCCTCGGCGTGCCGGCCGCACCGGTAGAGCGCGAGCATCAGCTGCCCGCACAGCCGCTCGCGGGCCGGGTTCGCCTCGTACTCCGCCAGCAGCTCGGCGACGAGTTCGTGGTGGGAGCCGGCGGCCAGTTCGGCCTCGACGCAGTCCTCCAGGACGTCCAGGCGGGCGCTGCGGACGAGCCCCGTCTCCGGCCAGTCGACGCCGGCCTCGACGAGGTCGGCGAGGACCGGACCGCGCCAGAGCCCCAGCGCCTCCCGCAGCAGGGCGACGGCCGGTTCCCGGGCGCCGGCGGCCATCTCGGCCCGCCCCTGCTCCACCAGCGCCTGGTGGCGGTACCAGTCGATGTCCTGCTCGGGCACGCGCAGCACGTATCCGTGCGGCCGGGTCTCCAGGGCCACCGAGGTGTCCGTGGCCGAGTGCAGCGCCCGGCGCAGGCCGGCCACCACGTTCTGGAGCCCCTTGCGCGCGGTGGGCGGGACGTCGTCGCCCCACAGGGCGGTGAGCAGGCGGCTGGTGGCCACCGTCCGGTTGGCGTGCAGCAGCAGGATCCCCAGCGCGGCCCGCTGTTTGAGGCCGCGGATCAGCACCGTCTGCCCCTGGTGGACCACGGTGAGCGGTCCGAGGAGGTTGAACTGCATGCGCACGGCCCTCAATTCACGACGGGGAAGTGGGGAGCGGGGGAGCGGGGGTAGGGGGAGGGGTTGGCCGCGGAGCGGCACCGGCATTCTTCGTAGCTCGTTTTGCCTGGTCAAGCCGGATTACTGGGGTGGGGGGCCGGGGGAAGGCGAGGTCGGGACACCCAGCGTGATGACAGGTCTGGACCAGACCGGGGAAATGGGAGCACCCCTCCACCGGACGTTGACAGAGTGTCAACTTTTATGAAGTCGGTCACAGTGCCCGGCGATTGGCGGTCCATGACCACGGAATGGGTGGCTCCGTTCCGTGACGGCCTAGGCTCCCGGCTGTGATCGAAAACCCGGCAGACCGTACGTACCTGGGCATCGACGTGGGCGGCACCAAGGTCGCGCTGCGCCTGGAGGGGGCCGGACGGGCCCCGGCGCAGGACTCCTTCCCCTGGCACCCCGACGCCTCCGCCGCCGAGGACATGGCGGCACTGGCCCGGCATGTCCAGGAGTTCCTCGCCGGGGAGCGGGGGCCCCTCGCCGCGGCGGGCGTCGCCGTACCCGTGACGCTCGACGAGCGGCAGCACGTCACCGCCTGGCCCAACAGGCCGTCCTGGCGGGGTCTGGACCTCGGGGCACGGTTGCGCGCGCTGCTGCCCGGGGCGCGGGTGGAGATCGGGGACGACGGCGACCTGGCCGCCCTCGCCGAGGCCGCGCACGCGGGCAGCCGCGACCTGGTCTACCTCGGCGTCGGTACCGGCGTCGGCGGCGGCCTGGTCCTCGACGGGCGGCCCTGTCCGGGACCGGCCCGGGGGTCGAGCGAGCTGGGCCACATGGTCGTCGACCGGTCCGGGCCGCTGTGCGACTGCGGCCGGCGCGGCTGCCTCCAGGCCTTCGCCTCCGGCCCGGCCACGCTGCGCAGGGCGGCCCGGCTGCGCGGCCGCGCGGTGGAGTTCGCCGAGCTGCGGGCGGCCGTCGAGGCGGGCGAACCCTGGGCGCGGGAGACGGTCGCCGCGACCGGCGAGGCGCTGGCGCTGGCGGTGGTCTCGCTCGGCGAGGCGCTGCACACCGGCACCGCCGTGATCGGCGGCGGCTTCGCCGCGGCGATCCCCGCGGTGGTCGAGGAGACCGCCCGGTCCGTGGCCGCGCTGGTCCGGCCCGGGGTCCGCCCGCCGCGCGTGGCGGCGGCCGGCCTCGGCGGTCTCTCCTCGCTCCACGGCGCACTGCTGCTGGCCCGGCGGGGCTGAGACCCCCGCCGGGCCGGCGGTCCCGGACGCGGTCAGTGCGGGACCTTGGCGAGCAGCGCCCGGGCCGCGAGGCGGTAGCCGTAGGCCCCGAGCCCGACGATGATCCCGGACGCCAGCGGGGCGATCACCGACTCGTGCCGGAACGACTCGCGCGCCCACACGTTGGACAGGTGCACCTCCATCCACGGCCGCGGGTAGCTGGCCAGGGCGTCCCGCAGCGGCCAGCCCGTGATCATCAGGGCGCCCGGGTTCACGATCGCGCCCACGGTGTCGTACGAGCCGTGGATACGGCCGATGAGCTCGCCCTCGACGTCGCTCTGGAACGAGGTGACCGTCCAGCCGCGCCCGGCGACCTCGTCGGCCACCGCCTTCTCGATGTCGGCGAGCGTGTCGGTGCCGTAGATCTCCGGCTCGCGCCGGCCCAGGATGCCCAGGTTCGGTCCGTTGAGCAGCAGCAGTTCAGGCATGGTCGGCCCTTTCGCCGGTCGGGGAAGTACGGGGGGCCCGGTCCATCGCGGTCAGCGTCTCGGCGACCACGTGCCGGGGAACATCGGGGACGAGCTCGGCTCCGCCGGGCCCGTCGAGGACGAACGTCAGGCCGTGCGTGGCCTTCTTGTCGAGCGCCATCAGGGCGACGAGGCCGTCCACGTCGACCTCGGGCGGCAGCGCGGTGGGCAGCCCGAAGTGGCGTACCACGTCCAGGTGCTCGGCGACCCGGCTCGCGGGGATCCGGCCGAGCGCCCCGGCCAGCCGGCCCGCGAAGACCGTGCCGATGGCCACCGACTCGCCGTGCGAGAGCGCGAAGTCCGTCGCCCGCTCCAGCGCGTGGCCCAGCGTATGGCCGTAGTTGAGCAGATGGCGGTGGCCGGTGTCCCGCTCGTCGAGGGCCACGATCTGCGCCTTGCGCGCCACGCTGGCCGCGATCTGCTCGTGCAGCGGCAGCCCGCGCAGATCGCCCGCGCCGATGAAGAAGCAGCGGGCGATCTCGCCGTAGCCGCCGATCAGTTCGCGCTCCGGCAGCGTGCTGAGGTAGTCCGTGTCGCACAGGACGGCGCTCGGCTGCCAGTAGGTGCCCACCAGGTTCTTGCCCTCGGGCAGGTTGACCGCCGTCTTGCCGCCCACGCTGGCGTCCACCTGCGCGAGCAGCGACGTCGGCAGGTGCACCACGGGAACGCCGCGGTGGAACAGGGCCGCCGCCAGGCCCACCGAGTCGGTGGTGGTGCCGCCGCCGACGGACACCACCGCGTCCGACCGCGTCAGCCCGAACTCGGCGAACCGGCTGCACAGCCGCTCCACCGTGGCCAGCGTCTTGTCGTGTTCGCCGTCCCGGGCCGGCACGAACAGCGAGGGCACGCCGGGGTCCGGCACCCACTCCGGCGGCCGTGCGGAGACCACGACCACCCGCCGTGCCCGGGTGCGCGCCACCGCCTCGGGCAGCAGGTGCCGTACGCCCGGCCCGATGGTGACGTCGTACGAACGGTCCTCCAGGTCGACCGTGATGGTCCGGTGCGTACCGGTCGTCATATGAACCCTTTCCGGATGCGTGCGGGGACGCGTCGCCGTCCCCGTCCCACCTCCCGGATCCTCTGCCGGGAGGCGGGGCGGGGCCCCGTTCCGGCGCCCAAGTCAGGGAGGCCATAGGGGGACGGACAGGGGGTGAGCGACGGTGCCGCGCGATGAGACTGACGGGACGCCGGGACCATTTGCGAACAAGAGATGTGGTGACCATGCTCCGAACCGACCTGATCCGGCCGCTACCGGAACGACTGCGCGCTCATGCCGAGCAGTACGGGGACAAGATCGCTTACCGCGACGCCCGCCGCGCGGTCTCCTACCGGGACCTGTACGTCCGGACCGGCCGGCTCGCCGGGCACCTCGCCGCCCACCGGCTCCAGCCGGGTGACCGCGCGGCCATCCTGCTCGGCAACCGCGTGGAGAGTGTCGAGAGCTATCTGGCGATCACCCGGGCCAACGGGATCGGCGTCCCGCTCAACCCCCGTGCCACCGAGGACGAACTGGCCTACCAGCTCGACGACAGCGGCGCCCGCGTCCTGCTCACCGACCACACCCACCACGCCCGGCTGCGCGAAGTGCTGCGCGAGCGGCCCGGGATGACCGTGGTTCTCGTCGGCGACGCGCCCGGCCGCACCCCGGAGGGGACGCTCTCCTTCACCCGGCTGGTCACGGACGAGCCGGAGTTCCCGGCCCGCGACGACCTCGGCCTCGACGAGCCCGCCTGGATGCTCTACACCTCCGGGACCACCGGCCGGCCCAAGGGCGTGCTCTCCACCCAGCGCAACTGCCTGTGGTCGGTGGCCGCCGGATACATCCCGGTCACCGGCCTCACCGCCGAGGACCGCGTGGTGTGGCCGCTGCCGCTCTTCCACAGCCTCGCCCACATCTTCTGCGTCCTCGCCGTCACCTCCGTCGGCGCCAGCGCCCGCATCGTCGACGGCTTCGAGGCCGACGACGTGCTCGACGCCCTGACGGAGGAGTCCGCCACCTTCCTCGCCGGTGTGCCGACCATGTACCACTACCTGGTGCGCGCCGCCCGCAGGTCCGGCTTCACCGCCCCCGGACTGCGCATGTGCCTCGTCGGCGGCGCGGTCACCACGGCGGAGCTGCGCCGCTCCTTCGAGGAGGCGTTCGGCGCGCCCCTCATCGACGCCTACGGCTCGACCGAGACCTGCGGCTCCATCACCATCAACTGGCCCACCGGCAAGCGGGTCGAGGGCTCCTGCGGCCTGCCCGTCCCCGGCCTCGGCGTGCGCCTGGTCGACCCGGAGACCGGCTTCGACGTACCCGACGGAGCCGAGGGCGAGGTGTGGGTGCGCGGCCCCAACGTGATGCTCGGCTACCACAACCGGCCCGAGGCCACCGCCGAGGTCATGCGCGACGGCTGGTACCGCACCGGCGACCTCGCCCGCCGCGACGACGCCGGGTACTTCACGGTGACCGGCCGCATCAAGGAACTCATCATCCGCGGCGGCGAGAACATCCACCCCGGCGAGGTCGAGGAGGTCCTGCGGGGCCTGCCCGGCGTCGCCGACGTCGTGGTCGCCGCCAAGCCGCACGACGTCCTCGGCGAGGTCCCGGTCGCCTTCCTCGTGGCAGGCCCCGAGGGCTTCGACCCGCAGGCACTGCTCGCCGAGTGCCGGGCGCGGCTGTCCTCGTACAAGGTCCCCGAGGAGCTGTACGAGATCGACAGCGTCCCGCGCACCGCCTCCGGCAAGATCACCCGCCATCGGCTGGCCGCCGCGCCCGCCCGGCTGCGGGCCGTCGGCACCGGCCACTACGACTCCCTGCTGCGCCTCGACTGGTTCCCGCTGCCCCTCGCGGCACGGGACACGCCCGCGCCGCGCCGCTACGCCGTCGCCGGACCGGGCGCGCCGGCCCTCGCCGCGGCCCTGCCCGAAGACGCCGAGACGACCGTCCACGCCGACCTGGACGCCGTACGGCGCGCGGTCGCGGGCGGCGCCCCGCTGCCCGAGGTCACCCTGCTCGCCGTCGCCGATACGGCCGGCGAGCCCGGCGACGACCCCGTCACGGCCGCCCACGCACTCGTCGCGCGGCTCCACGAGCAGACCGACGACTGGGCCGGCGACCCGCGCACCGCCGGGGGCCGCGTGACCGTGGTGACCCGCGCCGCCGTCGCCGTCTCCGGCGAGGACCCCGCCGTCGACCCGGTCCAGGCCGCCGTGTGGGGCTGGGCCGCGGGCGCCCGGGAGCGTCACGGCGACCGGCTCACCGTCGCCGACCTCGGCGCCGGCGCCGAAGCGTTCCTCGCCGCCGCCCTCTCCTCGGACGAACCCCGCCTGGCCGTGCGGCCCTCCGTCGCGCTCCGGCCGCGCCTGACGCGGGTGCCCGCGGGCGACAGCGACCCCGACGCCCCGCGCCCGGCCGGGCCGGTCCTGGTCACCGGCGCGCACACCGACGTCGCCGCCACCCTCACCCGCCATCTCGTCGCCGTGCACGGCGTGCGCGACCTCGTCCTGCTCAGCCCGCACGGCCGCGGCGACGAGCGGGCCGCCGCCCTCAAGGCGGCCCTCGCCGAGCGGGGCGCCAAGGTGCGCCTGCTCGCCGGGGACCCGGCCGACCGCCGCGCCCTCGCCAAGGTGCTCGGCTCGCTGACCACCTCCCCGGCGCAGATCCTCCACACCGCAGGCGCCGCCCCCGCCTCCCCCGGCGGGCACCCCGACGCCGCCCTCCAGGGCGCCTGGAACCTGCACGAACTCACCCGCGGCACCGACGTGTCCGCGTTCGTCCTGCTCACCTCCGCCGCCGCCGTCCTGGAGTCCGCCGACCGCGCCGCGCAGGCGGCGCACGCCGCGTTCCTGGAGGGCCTCGCCCGGCTGCGCCACGCGCACGGCCTGCCCGCCCAGACCCTCGTCTGGGAGCCGGGCACCGCCCTGCCCGCCCAGACGGCCCTCGCCATGTGGGACGCGGCCCGCGGCACCGCCCAGCCGTACCTCGCGGTGCTGCGCGTCGACGCGGACGCGGCCCGCTCCGGCTCCGCGCCGGTCCTGCTGCGCGCGCTCATCGACACCGACGCGGGCACGGCGGCCCAGAGCCCCGACGCCGCCGCGACCGTGCTGCGCGACCTGCTCGACCCGCTGCCCGACGCGGCCCGGCTGCACGCCCTGACCGAACTGGTCCGGGCCGAGGCGGCGCGGGTGCGCGGACTCGCGGGCGCGCCCGACGTCGCCGCCGACCGCGCCTTCAAGGACCTCGGCTTCAGCAGCCTCGACGCGGTCTCCCTGCGCGGCGCGCTCATCACCGCGACCGGCGTGCCGCTCGCGGTGACCGTGGCCTTCGACCACCCCACCCCCGCGGCCCTCGCCGCCTACCTCAAGGCCGAGCTGTGGCAGGAGCAGCCGGTGGCCCCGGCCGTGCCCGAGCCCGCCGCGACCTCCGAGGACGAGGCCATCGCGATCGTCGGCATGGCCTGCCGCCTCCCGGGCGGGGTGACCTCACCGGCCGAACTGTGGCGCCTGGTCGAGGACGGCGTCGACGCCATCAGCCCCTTCCCCGAGGACCGCGGTTGGGACCTGGGCGAGCTGTTCTCCGACGACCCCGCCGCCCGCGGCACCTCGTACGCGCGCGCCGGCGGATTCCTCTACGACGCGGGCGAGTTCGACGCCGAGCTCTTCGGCATCTCCCCGCGCGAGGCGCTCGCCATGGACCCGCAGCAGCGGCTGCTCCTGGAGACCTCCTGGGAGCTCCTCGAAGGCGCCGGCATCGCCCCCGACTCGCTCCACGGCAAGGACGTGGGCGTCTTTGCCGGTCTGATGTACCACGACTACGCGTCCCATCTGCGCCGCGCCCCGCAGGACATCGAGGGCTACCTCGGCATCGGCGCCGCGGGCAGTGTCGCCACCGGCCGCATCTCCTACACGCTCGGTCTGCGCGGCCCCGCCGTCACCGTCGACACCGCCTGCTCCTCCTCGCTGGTGGCACTGCACCTGGCGGCCCGCGCGCTGCGCGAGGGCGAGGCGTCCATGGCCATGGCGGGCGGCGTCGCCGTGATGGCGAAGCCGTCGCCGTTCGTGGAGTTCTCCCGCCAGCAGGGCCTCGCCGCCGACGGCCGCAGCAAGGCGTTCGCGGACTCCGCCGACGGCACCAGCTGGTCCGAGGGCGTCGCCCTGGTCCTGCTCGAACGCCTTGAGGACGCCCGGCGCAACGGCCACCAGGTCCTGGCCGTGCTGCGCGGCTCCGCCGTCAACCAGGACGGCGCCTCCAACGGCCTCACCGCCCCCAGCGGCCCGGCCCAGGAGCGCGTGATCCGCCAGGCGCTCGCCCAGGCCGGGCTCACCCCCGCCGACGTCGACGCCGTCGAGGCGCACGGCACCGGCACCACCCTCGGCGACCCCATCGAGGCCGGCGCGGTGCTCGCCACCTACGGCCGCGACCGGCCGGGCGACCGGCCGCTCTGGCTGGGCTCGCTCAAGTCGAACATCGGCCACACCCAGGCCGCCGCCGGTGTCGCCGGTGTCATCAAGACGGTCCTCGCGCTGCGCCACGGCGTCCTGCCCAAGACCCTCCACATCGACCAACCGTCCACCAAGGTCGACTGGTCGCGCGGCGCCGTCGAACTGCTCGACGAGGCCCGGCCCTGGCCCGAGACCGGCCGTCCGCGCCGGGCCGCCGTGTCCTCCTTCGGCGTCAGCGGCACCAACGCCCACGTCATCCTGGAACAGGCCGAGGAGGAGGCGCCCGCCACCGCCGGGACCGCGCCCGCCGCGCCGGGCACCGTGGTCTGGCCGCTGTCGGCGAAGACCGCGCAGGCCCTCGCCGCCCAGGCGGCCCGGCTGGCCGACCACGCCGCCGCGCACCCGGACCAGTCGGCCGCCGACATCGCCCTCTCGCTGGTCACCGGCCGCGCCGCCCTCGACCACCGTGCCGTGCTCCTCGCCGAGGACCGGACGGCGGCCGTGGAGGCCGCCCGCGCACTGGCCGGGGGCCGCCCCACCGCCGACGCCGTCACCGGCGCGGTCGCCCCGGGCCGTAACGCGTTCGTCTTCTCCGGACAGGGCAGCCAGCGCCTGGGCATGGCCCGCGAACTCCACGCGGCCGAGCCCGTCTTCCGCGACGCCTTCGACGAGGTGTGCGCCGCACTCGACCCGCACCTGACGGGCCGTCCGCTGCGCGAGGTGGTCTTCGGCGACGACGCCGGACTGCTCGACCGCACCGAGTACACCCAGCCCGCGCTCTTCGCCGTCGAGGTCGCGCTCTTCCGCCTCCTCGCGTCGCGCGGCGTCGAGCCCGCCCTGCTCTGCGGCCACTCCATCGGCGAACTCGCCGCCGCCCATGTCGCCGGGGTCTGGTCCCTCGACGACGCCGCACGGCTCGTCGCCGCGCGCGGCCGGCTGATGCAGGCGCTGCCCGCCACGGGTGCCATGGTCGCCGTACAGGCCACCGAGGAGGAGGTCACCGGGCTGCTCACCGACCGGGTGAGCCTCGCCGCCGTCAACGGCCCCCGGGCCGTGGTGGTCTCCGGCGCCGAGCCCGACGTCACGGCCATCGCCGCCGAACTGGAGCGGCGCGGTCACAAGACCAAGCGGCTGCGCGTCAGCCACGCCTTCCACTCGCCGCTCATGGAGCCGATGCTGGAGGACTTCCGGGCCGTCGCCGAGAGCATCGCGTACGCCGAACCGGTCATCCCCGTCGTCTCCGACCTCACCGGCCGGCTCGTCGCCCCCGGCGAGCTGACCCGCCCCGAGTACTGGGTCCGGCACGTCCGCGGGACGGTCCGCTTCGCCGACGCCGTACGCACCCTGTACGCCGAGGGCGCCCGCACCTTCGTCGAACTCGGCCCCACCGGGGTCCTCACGGCGATGGTCCAGGACTGCCTGGGCGACGACGGCGACGGCGCCGTCGCGGCGCTCGCCGTGCTGCGCCGCGACAGGCCCGAGCCGCGCTCCCTGACCACCGCCCTCGCGCAGCTGCACGTGCGCGGCGTCACGGTGGACTGGGCCGGGCCCCTGACGGAAGCGGGCGCGCGCGCCGTACCGCTGCCCACCTACGCCTTCCAGCGCCGCCGCTACTGGCTGCCCGCCTCCGACGGCGGCGCCGCCGACGTCGCCGCGGCCGGTCTCGCGGCCGTCGACCACCCGCTGGTCGCCGCCGTGGTCGCCGTCCCCGACGAGGACAAGGTGGTCGGCACCGGCCGCCTCTCGCTCGCCACGCACCCGTGGCTGGGCGAGCACCGCGTCTCCGGCCACGCCGTGGTGCCGGGCACCGCCGTGCTCGACATGGTGCTCCGCGCCGGTGACGAGGCCGGCACGCCGCTCGTCGACGAACTGGTCATGGAGGCGCCCCTGGTCCTGCCCGAGCGGTCCGCCCTCCAGGTCCGGATCACCGTCTCGGCCCCCGACACCACCGGCCGGCGCCCGGTCACCGTCCACGCGCGCCCCGACGAGGCGTCCCTGCTCGCGCCGTGGACCCTGCACGCCTCCGGCTTCCTCGCCGACGAGGAGAGCGGCGGCAGCGGCGCCGGGACGCCGTTCCCGGCCGCGTGGCCGCCCGCCGGTGCCGTCTCCGTGGACACCGACGGCTTCTACGAGCGCCAGGTGGCCGAGGGCTTCGGCTACGGCCCGGCCTTCCAGGGGCTGCGCGCCGCCTGGACCGACGGCGACGTCCGGTACGCCGAGGTGGCGCTGCCCGACGACAAGGCGTCCGAGGCCGAGCGGTTCGGCCTGCACCCCGCCCTGTTCGACGCGGCCCTCCACTCCGACAAGGCCACCGAGGCGCCCGGCGCCGCGCCCCACCTGCCGTTCGCCTTCGCCCGTGTGGCGCTCCACGCGACCGGCGCGACCGCGCTGCGGGTCCGGATCGCCCCCGCGCCCGGCGGCGGCACCCGGGTCGACCTCGCCGACCCCTCGGGCAGCCCCGTCGCCACCCTCGGCGCGCTCACGCTGCGCCCGGTCGCCGCGGAGAAGCTGGGCGGCCCCCAGGACACCTCGGCGGACCTGCTCTTCCGTACCGACTGGAAGCCGCTGCCCCTGCCGGGCGGCGCCGCCCACGACGGCATCGCCGAACTCCGGTTCGGCGCCCCCTTGCCGGAGGCCCCCTGGCCGGTCCACGACGACCTGGACGCCTGGCTGAGCGGCCCGGACACCCCCGGGGTGCTCCTCGCCCGGCTGCCCGCGTCCGGCGCCGACGACGCCCAGGCCGTGCGCGACGCCACCGGCCGCGTCCTGGACCTGCTGCGCGACTGGCTCGGCCGGGATGTCCCGGAGACCGCCCGCCTGGTGGTCCTGACCCGGGGCGCGGTCGCCGTGCACAGCGCCGACGAGGTCACCGACCCGGCCGCCGGAGCCGTCTGGGGGCTGCTGCGCGCCGCGCAGTCCGAGCACCCGGGACGCTTCGTCGTGGCGGACACCGGCGACGACGTCCCGGCCGGGCTGCTCGCGGCGGCCCTGGCCACTGCGGAGCCCCAACTGGCCGTCCGCGCGGGCGAGGTGAGCGTGCCGCGGCTCGCCCGCCTCAACGCCGAGCCGCCGCTCGCGGTCCCGTCCGGCGCCCCCACCTGGCGTCTGGCGGCCACCGCGGACACCGGCTCCCTGAGCGACCTGGCCCTGGTCGCGGGGCCCGACCCGGACGCGCCGCTCGCGGCGGGCCAGGTGCGGGTCGCGGTCCGCGCCTGCGGCGTCAACTTCCGCGACGTCCTGGTGGCGCTGGGCATGGCGCCCGGCCAGACCGGCCTCGGCGGCGAGATCGCCGGTGAGGTCCTGGCCGTCGGCCCCGGCGTCACGGACCTCGGGCCCGGTGACCGCGTGATGGGTCTGACCGACGACTTCGGCGGCTTCGGCCCCGTCGCCCTCACCGACCACCGGATGCTCGCCCGCGTCCCCGCCCACTGGTCCTTCGAGCAGGCCGCCGCGGTGCCGGTCGCCTACCTCACCGCGTACTACGGCCTGAGCGACCTGGCGCGGCTGGCGCCGGGGGAGTCCGTCCTGGTGCACGCCGCCGCCGGTGGCGTGGGCACGGCCGCGGTCCAGCTCGCCCGGCACTTCGGCGCCGAGGTCTACGGCACCGCCAGCCCCGGCAAGTGGCCCGCGCTGCGCGCCCAGGGCTTCGACGACGCCCACCTGGCGTCCTCCCGCGACGCGGACTTCGCCGACCACTTCCGCACCGCTTCCGGCGGCCGGGGCGTCGACGTCGTCCTCAACTCGCTGGCCGGTGAACTCACCGACCGCTCGCTGGAACTGCTGGCGCCCGGCGGCCGGTTCCTGGAGCTCGGCAAGACCGACATCCGCACCGCCGAGGAGGTCTCCGGCACCCACCCGGGAGTCCGCTACCAGGTGTACGACATCCGCGACGCCGGCCCCAGCCGCATCCGCCGGATGCTCACCGAGCTGGTCGCGCTCTTCGAGAGCGGCGCGCTGTCGCTGCCGCGGATCACCGCGTACGACGTGCGGCGCGCCCCGACCGCGTTCCGCAACCTCGGGCAGGCCCGGCACACCGGCAAGGTGGTCCTCACCGTGCCGCGGCCGCTCGACCCGGACGGCACGGTGCTCATCACCGGCGGTACCGGCACCCTCGGCGGTCTCGTCGCCCGTCATCTCGTCGCCGAGCACGGGGTACGCCGTCTGCTGCTCACCGGCAGGCGCGGCGCGGACACCCCGGGAGCGGCCGAACTGGTCGCCGAACTCACCGGGGCGGGCGCCGAGGTGACGGTCGCGGCGTGCGACGTGGCCGACCGCGAGCAGGTGCGCGCGCTCCTCGCCGCCGTCCCCGCCGAACACCCGCTGACCGGCGTCGTGCACACCGCGGGCGTGGTCGACGACGGCATCGTCACCGCCCTCACCCGCGAGCGCTTCGACACCGTGCTGCGGCCCAAGGCCGACGGAGCGCTCCACCTCGACGAACTGACCCGGGGCGCCGACCTCGCGGCGTTCGTGATGTTCTCCTCGGCCGCGGGCACCCTCGGCAACGCCGGACAGGGCAACTACGCGGCGGCCAACGCGTTCCTGGACGCGCTGGCGCACCGCCGGCACGCCGCGGGGCTGCCCGCCGTGTCCCTCGCCTGGGGCCTGTGGGCGCAGGCCAGCGGCATGACCGCCGCCCTCGACGAGTCCGCCGTCGCCCGCACCCGGCGCGGCGGCATGCGGGCCCTGACGAGCGAGGAGGGCATGGCGCTCCTCGACGCGGCACTGCGCGGCGCCGACCCGGCGCTGCTGCCGGCGGCGCTCGACCTCGGCACGGCCCCCGACGGGGACGTCCCCGTCCTGCTGCGCTCGCTGGTGCGCCCGGCGCGCCGGGCCGCCCGCAAGGCGGCCGACCAGGCGGCGCCGCACCTGGCCGGGCTCGCCCCGGAGGCCAGGTCGCGGGCCCTGCTCGAACTCGTACGGGCCCAGGCCGCCGAGGTGCTGGGCCACGGCTCCGCCGACGACGTCGCCGCCGAACGCGCCTTCAAGGACGCCGGGTTCGACTCGCTGACCGCCGTCGAGCTGCGCAACCGGCTCACGGCCGCCACGGGCCTGCGGCTGTCGGCGACCCTCGCCTTCGACCACCCGACCCCGCAGGCGCTCGCCCGGCACATCGAGAGCGAGCTGACCGGCACCGCCGCCGAGGCCGCGCCCGTACGGACCGCGGCGCCCGCCGACCCGGACGACGACCCGATCGCGATCGTCGCCATGGGCTGCCGGTTCCCCGGCGGCGTCGGCACCCCCGAGGAGTTCTGGCGGGTGGTCGAGGACGGCACCGAGGTCATCGGCGGCTTCCCGGCCGACCGCGGCTGGGACCTCGACGCGCTCTTCGACCCCGACCCGGACCACACCGGCACCTCCTACACCGACCGGGGCGCGTTCCTGGACGCCGCCGCGTTCGACGCCGAGTTCTTCGGCATCTCGCCGCGCGAGGCGCTCGCCATGGACCCGCAGCAGCGGCTGCTCCTCGAAGTGGCGTGGGAGACCTTCGAGGGCGCCGGGATCGACCCGACGTCCCTTCAGGGCAGCGACGTCGGCGTCTTCACCGGTGTCATCAACCACGACTACGCCCAGCGGCTCCAGCAGGCCCCGGCGGAGCTGGAGGGCTACCGGCTGACCGGTATCTCCGGCAGCGTCGCCTCCGGCCGCCTCGCCTACACCCTGGGGCTGCGCGGGCCCGCCCTCTCCGTCGACACCGCCTGCTCCTCCTCGCTGGTGGCGCTGCACCTCGCGGTGCGCTCGCTGCGCCAGCGCGAGTGCTCCATGGCGCTCGTCGGCGGGGTCACCGTCATGGCGACGCCGGACAACTTCATCGAGTTCTCCCGGCAGCGCGGCCTCGCCGCCGACGGCCGCGTCAAGGCGTTCGCCGCCGAGGCCGACGGCACCGTGTGGGCCGAGGGCCTGGGGCTGCTGCTCGTCGAGCGGCTCTCCGAGGCACGCCGTCGCGGCCACCCGGTGCTCGCCCTGGTCAAGGGCACCGCCGTCAACCAGGACGGCGCGTCCAACGGGCTGACCGCGCCCAACGGCCCGGCCCAGCAGGACGTCATCCAGCAGGCCCTCGCCGACGCCGGGCTGACGGCCGCGGACGTCCAGGCCGTCGAGGCGCACGGCACCGGCACCGCCCTCGGCGACCCCATCGAGGCGCAGGCGCTGCTCGCCACCTACGGCCGGGCCCGCACCCCGGACGAGCCGCTGTGGCTCGGCTCGGTCAAGTCCAACATCGGCCACACCCAGGGCGCCGCGGGCGTCGCCGGGCTGATCAAGATGGTCCTGGCGATGCGGCACGAGCTGCTGCCCAGGACGCTCCACGCCGACACCCCGTCCCCGCACATCGACTGGGAGTCCGGCGCCGTCGAACTCCTCCAGGAGGCCCGGCCGTGGACGGTCGGGGCGGACGAGCCGCGGCGCGCGGCCGTCTCCTCCTTCGGCGTGAGCGGCACCAACGCCCACATCGTCCTGGAACAGGCCCCCGCCGAGCCGGTCGTGTCCGGGACCGGTGCCACCGCGGCCCCGGCCGGGGACGCCGCCCCGGCGCTCCCCGTCCTGCTCTCCGCGCACTCCGCGACGGCCCTGCGCGCCCAGGCCGCCCGGCTCGCCGCGCGGGTCGCCGACGCCCCCGAGGTGCCGGTCGCCGACCTGGCGTACTCACTGGCGACCACACGCGCCCGGCTCGACCACCGGGCCGTGGTCGTCGCGGCCGGCTACGACGACCTGCGGGCGGCGCTCGACGCGCTGGCCGCCGGCGGCCCCGGCGCCGTCACCGGCTCCACCGCGCCGGGCGGCACCGCGTTCCTCTTCACCGGACAGGGCAGCCAGCGCCCCGGCATGGGACGCGAACTGTACGAGCGGTTCCGGCCGTTCGCGGCGGCGTTCGACGAGATCTGCGCCGCGTTCGACCCGCTGCTGCCGCGCCCCCTCGCGGACGTGGTCATGGAGGGCGACCCGGAGCTGCTCGCGCGCACCGAGTTCACCCAGCCCGCGCTCTTCGCGGTGGAGGTCGCGCTCTTCCGGCTGCTCCAGGCGTGGGGCGTACGCCCCGACCACCTCGCCGGGCACTCCATCGGCGAGCTGGCGGCGGCCCATGTGGCGGGCGTGCTCGACCTGGACGACGCGGCGGCCCTCGTCGCGGCCCGCGGCCGGCTCATCCAGGCCCTGCCCGAGGGCGGCGCGATGATCGCCGTCCAGGCGGCGGAGGCGGACGTCCTGCCACTGCTGGAGGGCGTCGGCCACCTGGTGGGCGTCGCCGCCGTCAACGGCCCCGAGGCCGTGGTGATCTCGGGTGACGCCGAGGAGGCCGGCCGCATCGCCGACGTGCTCGCGCAGCGCGGTCTGAAGACCAAGCGGCTGCGGGTCAGCCACGCCTTCCACTCCCCGCTCATGGAGCCGATGCTGGAGGAGTTCCGCTCCGTGGCCGGGCGGCTGACCTACCACGAGCCGGAGATCCCGGTGGTGTCCGGCGTCACCGGCGCGCTCCTGGCGCCCGAGGAGCTGTGCTCGCCCGAGTACTGGGTCGGCCATGTCCGCGCCGCGGTCCGCTTCCACGACGTGGTGCGGACCCTGGACGCCCTGGGCACCGGCACCTACCTGGAGCTCGGCCCTGACGCGGTGCTCACCGCGATGGTGCGCGAGTCGCTCGCCGGGCAGGACGCGGACCCCGCCGACGGGGCCGCTGCCGCCGCCCTGCTGCGGCGCGGGCGCGACGAGGCCACGACCCTGCTCACCGCGCTCGCCGAGGCGTACGTCCGCGGCGCCGCCGTCGACTGGACCGCCGCCTTCGAGGGCCTCGGCGCCCACCGCGTCGACCTGCCGGGCTACGCGTTCCAGCGGCAGCGGTACTGGCCGGAGACGGCCACCGCGACCGGCGGCGCCGCACCCGGGCTGCGCGCCACCTCGCACCCGCTGCTCGGCGGCGGCCTCGACATGGCCGACGGCGGCGGGGTCGTGCTCACCGCGCGGCTCTCCGCGCGCGGCCACGCCTGGCTCGCCGACCACGAGGTGTCCGGCACCGTCCTGGTGCCGGGGGCCGCGCTGGTGGAGATGGCGGTCCGGGCCGGTGACGAGGTCGGCTCCGGCCACCTCGCCGAACTCGTCCTGGAGGCACCGCTGGTGCTGCCCGCCGAAGACGCCCTCCAGGTGCAGGTCGTCGTCGGCTCCGGCGACGGCGCCGGGCGCCCGGTGAGCATCCACTCGCGGGCCGCCGACGCCCCGGCGGGCGCGCCGTGGACCCGGCACGCCCAGGGCACCGTCACCGACCGGCCCGCCGAGCCGGGCACCCCGCTCGCCGCCTGGCCGCCGGCCGGGTCCGAACGGCGCGACATCGACGGCTTCTACGCCGCCAAGGCCGGGCAGGGCTTCGCCTACGGGCCCGCGTTCCAGGGCCTGAAGTCGGTGTGGACCCGCGACGAGGAGATCCTCGCCGAGGTCGAGCTGCCCGCTGAACTGGCCGCGGAGGGTACCCGGTTCGGGCTGCACCCCGCGCTCTTCGACGCCGCGCTCCACGCCGCCGACCTCGCCTGGGCGGACGACGCCCCCGGCGCGGACGGGGAGCGCACGGTGGCCCTGCCGTTCGCCTGGAACGACGTCACCCTGCACGCCTCCGGCGCCACCGCGCTGCGGGTACGGATCGTCCCCGCCGGGACGGAGGCCTTCTCCCTGCAGGCCACCGACCCCACCGGCGCGCCGGTCCTCACGGTCGGCTCCCTGGTGCTGCGCCGCATGCCGGCCGCGCGCCTCGGCGCCGCCGCCGACACCACCGGCGACCAGCTGTTCCGGGTGGTGTGGCAGCCGGTGCAGACGCGGGCGCCCCGGTCGCAGACGACCTGGGCGGTCCTCGGCGGCGACGCCGGACCCGTGGCCGCGCCCAACGCCGCGTACGCCGACGCCACCGCCCTCGCCGACGCCATCGAGGCGGGCACCGCCCCGATGGACGCGGTGCTGCTCGGGGCGGTCGACGGCGGAGTCGGCGACACCCCGGCGCGCACCCGCGCGCTCACCGGCCGGGTCCTCGGCCTCCTGCAAGGGTGGCTCGCCGAGCCCCGCCTGGAGGAGGGCACGCTGGTGGTGGTCACCCGGCGCGCGGTCCCGGCGGCGGGGAGCGAGGAGTCCTGCGACCCGGCCGCTGCCGCGGTGTGGGGCCTGGTGCGCACCGCGCAGTCGGAGCACCCGGGGCGGGTCACGCTGCTCGACATCGACGACGAGACCGCGCTCGCCGCGCTGCCCGCCGTGCTCCACAGCGGCGAGCCGCAGAGCGCGGTGCGCGGCGGCCGGATCCTGGTGCCGAGGCTGGACCGGGTCGCCCCGGGCGAGCAGGCGGGCGCGGGCACGGCCCGTGCGCTGGATCCGGAGGGCACCGTCCTCGTCACCGGCGGCACCGGCACCCTGGGCGGATTGGTCGCCCGGCGCCTGGTCACCCACCACGGGGCGCGCAGGCTGCTCCTGGTGAGCCGGCGCGGTCCGCAGGCCGACGGGGCCGCGGCGCTCAAGGACGACCTGCGGGCCCTGGGCGCGCGGGTGACGATCGCCACGGCCGACGCCGCCGACCGGGCGGCCCTCACCGAGGTGCTCGACGCGATCCCGCCGGAGCACCCGCTGACGGCCGTGGTGCACGCCGCGGGCACCGTGGACGACGGCGTGGTGACGGCGCTCGACGCCGCGCGCCTCGACAGCGTCCTCGCGCCCAAGGCGGACGGCGCCTGGCATCTGCACGAGCTCACCCAGCGCCTGGACCTCGCGGCCTTCGTGACGTTCTCCTCGGCGGCCGGTGTGCTCGGCAACCCCGGGCAGGCCAACTACGCGGCGGCCAACGCCTTCCTGGACGGCCTCGCGGCCCTGCGCCGCGCACAGGACCTGCCGGCGCTGTCGCTGGCCTGGGGCCTGTGGGACACCGACAGCGAGCTGACGGCCCATCTGAACGCCGACGGCGGCGGCCGCGGCGCCCTGCCGCAGCTCTCGCAGGACGACGGGCTCGCCCTCTTCGACCGGGCGCTCACCCTGGACGAGGGGCTGCTGGTGCCGGCGGCGCTCGACCTGCCGGGCGTCCGCGAACGGGCCAGGACCGGTTCCGTACCGGCCCTGCTGCGGGCGCTGGTCCGGCCGGTGCGCCAGGCGGCCGGCGCCGCGAGCGCGGGGGAGCACGGTCTGGCCGAACGGCTGGTGGCGCTGTCGCCCGCCGAGCGGGAGGCCGCCGTACTGGACCTGGTGCGGACGGCCGCCGCCGCCGCGCTCGGCCACTCCGGGGCCGGGGCCGTCAACCCCGACCAGGCGTTCAAGGACATCGGCTTCGACTCGCTGGCCGCGGTCGATCTGCGCAACCGGCTCGCCGCCGCCAGCGGCGTGCGGCTTTCGGCCACGCTGGTGTTCGACTTCCCGACGCCCGGGGCGCTCGCCGCGGAGCTCGGCCGGATGGTGCTGCCGGAGCGGGACACCGCGCCCGAGGCGCTCCTCCTCGACGAGGTGGAGCGGCTGGAGCGGGCGCTGGCCGGCGGCGGGGCCGACGACGACGCGGTCCACGCGCAGGTCACCGGACGGCTGCGCGGACTGCTCGCCCGCTGGGAGGCGGGGCGCGGCGCCGTGGGAGGGGACGTCCTCGATCTGGAGACGGTCTCCGACGACGACCTGTTCGAGCTGGCGGAGCGCGAGCTCGGCCTGTCCTGAGAGCCCCCGGGCCCGGCGCGGTGAGCCCCGCGCCGGGCCCGGGCGCCGCCCCGGCCCGGCAGGGCCGCCCGCGGCCGGGCGCGCCGTGCCGCCGTGTTCCCCCGGGAACACGGCGGCATGCGGCGTTCAGGAGGGAATCGGCCTTTCCGTGCCCGTCCAAAGAGGCCGCCATCCCCCTTGACAGCAAGCCGATATAGGGGTTGATGAGGGGTGGGCGCGGGGTGTCGCGGTCTTCCATCATGCTGGCATGACATCGATTGTTCGCGAATTCGCCGTAGCCGCCGACGAAAAGACAGCATGGGCCGCCCTCGCTGATGTCGGCGCGGTCAACAAGCTGATCCCCTTTCTCGGCCCCGTCACCGTCGACGGTGACGTCCGCAAAATCGACATGGGCGAGTTCGGAATCATCGAAGAGCTCGTCGTGACCGTCGACGACGAGCGCCGCCGCGTCGCCTACAGCGTGCGCCGGTCGCCGTGGCCGCTGGTCCACCACCACTCCTCGATGCAGATCCTGCCGCCCGCGCCGGGCGAGAGCGGCAGCCGTCTGCTGTGGCTCGTCGACCTGCTTCCGGCGGACGTCGCGCCGGAATTCGCCTCCGGAATGGACGGCGCCGTCGAGGCCATCCGCGATTCCCTCGCCGAGCCCGCTTCATGAGACCGTTCACGGGGGTCGAGCGGGATTACGACGAGAACCGTCGCCGCAACGACCTGCCCTCGCTGACCGGACTGCGGTTCTTCGCGGCGCTGCTGGTCTTCTTCGCCCACGCGTCGCTGCTCAACAATCCGCTGGATCTCACCGGTCCGGTGAACTTCTACGCGGACGACGACATCGCGCGGGGGATGGCGGACTTCTTCGAGCCGGCCGGGTACGTGGGGGTGTCGTTCTTCTTCGTCCTCAGCGGATTCGTCCTCACCTGGTCCTGGTCCCGCAAGAAGACGAACTCCGCGGGCTCCTTCCTGCGCCGCCGGCTGGTGAAGGTCTTCCCCAACCACCTGGTCGCCTGGGCCGTGGTCATGTGGCTGTACGCCGGCGCCTTCACGCCGATGCGCGCCTGGCTGCCGAACCTGTTCCTGCTGCACTCCTACAGCTGGCGCCCCGACATCAGCAGCAGCGTCAACGTGCCCGCCTGGTCGCTCTGTTCGGAGGTGCTGTTCTACCTCCTCTTCCCGCTGATCATCGGGCCGCTCACGCGGATCGCCGACCGGCGGCTGTGGCTGTGGGCCGGCGGCATGGTGGCGGGGATCGCCGCGGTCGCGCTGGTCGCGAAGTACCTGATCCCCTCGGGCCAGTCCTTCCCGCTCGCGCCGCTGCCGATGACCAAGATGTGGTTCGCGTACCTCTTCCCGCCCGCCCGGCTCTTCGAGTTCGTCCTGGGCGCGCTGCTCGCCCGGATCGTCGCCGCGGGCCGCTGGCCGCGCGTCGGAGCCGTGCCGGTGCTGCTGCTCGCCGCCGCCGGCTACACCGCGGCGCTGAACGTCCCGGCGCCGTACGACTTCTCGCTCACCACGGTCGTGCCGATCGCCGCGATCATCTGCACCGCCGCCTCGGCCGACCTGCGCGGGGAGCGCGGCCTGCTCAACGGGCCGGTGATGGTGTGGCTGGGCACCGTCTCCTTCGGCTTCTACATGATCCAGGCCGTCCCGATCTTCTACGGCCGGCTGCACCTGTTCGACACCCACACCTACGGCTTCCTCACCGCCACCGCGCTGCTGGTGCTGCTCTTCGCGGCCACCCTGCTCGCCGGCTGGCTGCTGTACCGGTTCGTGGAAACGCCGGTCATGCGCCGCTTCGGCCGCGGCCGCCGCGACCGGACGCCGATCCCCGCGGTCCCGGCCCAGCAGCCGGGCCCGGTCCCCGCACCGACTCCGGCACCGCCGGGCACCTCCCTCTGAAAGGTTCCATCCGATGACGGCAGAGACGGCAGAGCCGTACCCGTTCGGCCCCTACGAGCGCCTCGACATGCACCCCAAGTACGCCGAGTACCGGCAGGAGTGCCCGGTCAAGCGGGTCTCCATGCCGTTCGGCGGCGAGGCCTGGCTCGCCACCCGCTACGACGACTCCAAGACGGTGATGGCCGACCCGCGCTTCAGCCGGGCCGCCACCATCGGCAAGGACGTGCCGCGCAGCCGCCAGGCCTTCGAGGACCCCATCATCGTGGCCCTCGACCCGCCGGAGCACACCCGGCTGCGCAAGCTGGTCGCCAAGGCGTTCACCAACCGCCGCATCGAGAGGATGCGCCCGCACGTCGAGTCGATCGTCACCGATCTGGTCGACCGGTTCATCGCGCTCGGACCGGGCGCCGACCTCGCGGAGAACGTCGCCTGGCCGCTGCCGATCACGGTCATCTGCGAACTCCTCGGCGTGCCCAGGGAGGACCAGCAGACGTTCCGCGGCCTGGTCGACGTCTGGCTCACCACCGGTGAGGAGCGCCCGCTGGAGGAGGTGTCCGCCGCCCTCGACGAGCTGGTGCGGTACATGGGCGACCTGCTCGCCAAGCGACGCGCCGAGCCGAGGGACGACCTGCTCTCCGCGCTCGTCGCCGCGCGCGAGGGCGACGACCAGCTCGGCGAGGAGGAGCTGGTGATGCTCGGCATCACCCTGCTCGCGGCCGGCCACAAGACCACCGCCAACCAGCTCAGCAGCCACATCTTCGCCCTCCTGGAGGACCGCGAGCGCTGGGAGGAACTGGTCGCGGACCCGGACCTGGTGCCCCGTGCCGTGGAGGAGCTGCTGCGGTACTCGCCGCTGTCGCCCGCCTCCGACAACACCCGTATCGCCAAGGAGGACATGGTCCTCGGCGGCCGTGCCATCAAGGCCGGCGACGCCGTGATGATCAACTACGCGGCGGCCAACCGCGACCCCGAGGTCTTCCCCGACCCGGACCGGCTGGACTTCCACCGCGAGAGCAACCCGCACGTCGCCTTCGGGCACGGCCTCCACCACTGCCTGGGCGCCCCGCTCGCGCGCATGGAGCTCCAGAGCGCCCTGCGCGCCCTGGTGACCCGGCTGCCCGGCCTGCACCTGGCCGTCCCCGCCGAGGAGGTGCCCTGGCGCATGGAGTCCGTCGCCCGCGGGGTGCGCGAGCTCAAGGTGACGTGGTGAGCGGTGTGACGGAGACGGCCTGGCGGGTCGAGGTCGACCGGAAGGTCTGCATGGGCACCGGCATCTGCGCCAGCGCCTTCCCGGCCCACTTCACCCTCGAAGGCAACAAGTCCCGCCCCACGGCGGAGCACGCCGCTCCCGACGAGGGTCTGCTCGACGCGGTGGACCTGTGCCCCATGAGCGCCATCCGCGTCACCGACACGGTCACCGGCGACCTCGTCCTGTCGGACGACTGACGCGTCGAGGTCACCGCTGCCCGGGCCACCAGGCCCCGACCGGCCCCGAGTCCGCCCCGAGCGGCGCCAACGGGCCGCTCGGGGCCGTTGGTTGTTCCCGCGCCGTCCCTTGGCCGAAACCGCATAGGTGCAGTTCAGCCCCTCAGTGCATTTCTTGTAACAGTGGGGCTGTTGTGTGACCATGCGGGCATCGGAAGAAAGGCTTTCCCCATGCCGAGCACTGCCGCCATGACCAGAGTGCCCAACCGTGCCGACGCCTGTACGGTGCTCGACGTACTGAACCGGGTCAGCGGGAAATGGAGCATCGGAGTCCTGCTCATCGCCCTTGAGGGGCCGGTCCGCTTCACCGAGCTGGAGCGTTCGCTCCCCGGCATCAGCCGGCGCATGCTCACCCTGACCCTGCGCAACCTGGAGGCCGACGGCCTCCTGGACCGCACGGTGTACGCCACGGTCCCGCCGAAGGTCGAGTACCGGGCGACGGAGATGGCCGGCGAGCTCTACGAGTCGCTGACCGGGCTGACCGAGTGGGCGCGCCGCCACCAGGACACCATCGCGGCCCGGCGTACCGTGCCGTCCTGCGTCTCCGACGGCGCCGCCTGACCCGACGCACCGCGAAGCCCGATGGGGCGCCCCCGCTTCGGGGGCGCCCCATCGGGCTTCGGTCACACCTGTCGCGGCGCGGTCAGCTGCCGATGCTCTGCGGGTGGTTGAAGAAGTTCGGCGCGTCGTAGCGCCGCTTGACCGCGACCAGCCGGTCGTAGTTCTCGGCGTAGTACGCCCGGCGCCAGTCGTCCCGCTCCCCGTTGGGGAAGTTCAGGTACGTCTCGCCGCTGGAGAGCGGGTCGATGATGGAGAAGGCGCGGGTCGGCCACACCATGGCGGCCGCGGCCTCCTCGGCGGTCGGCTCCTTGAACGCCATGCTCGCCATCGCCACGAAGAACTCGGCGTCGCGGTGGACATAGGCGGTCTCGGTACGGAACGGCCGCTTGGAGACACCGCCCAGAGCCATGAAGTACAGGTTGCGGGCCTGTCCGGGCCGGCGGTCGGCCTCGAACGCGGCCAGCAGGTCGGCGACGCCCTTGCGGCCGGTGGGCCGGTCGAGCAGCCGGGTCAGCTCGCGCATGAACGGGACGCGCTGGAGCTGCGCGGCCGGGTTGGAGCCGGTGCGGTGGCACTGCTCCGCCGTGAGCTGCTCGCAGCCGTACACGTGCTTCATGGCGTCGGCGTACGGCAGGTCCTGGACGGTGCGCAGCGTGGGCGTCGCGCCGGCCTCGGCGGCGAGCTCGTTGAGGGCGGTCTCCAGCTCCGCCTGCGGGCCGAGGTAGCCACCGGTGATCTGGACCATCGGTACGTTGCCGGAGGCGCCGTCGGCGAGGAACACGCTCAGCGTCGACCCCAGGTTGTCCGAGCCGAAGTAGAGCCACTCCTGCCAGGCGTTGATGACCTCGAGCGCCTTGTCGTACGGCCACAGGGTGTTGTAGAAGACCATGGTCGGGGCGTTGATCGGGCGCACCTCGAACTCGGTGACCACACCGAAGTTGTTGCCGCCGCCGCCGCGCAGCGCCCAGAACAGGTCGGCGTTCTCCGAGGAGCTGGCGCGCACCTGCGAGCCGTCGGAGAGCACCAGCTTGGCCGAGACCAGACGGTCGCTGCCGATGCCGAACTTGCGGGTCTGGAGGCCGATGCCGCCACCGGAGAGGTAGCCGCCGGGGCACACGGTCGGGCAGGTGCCGCTGATGACCTGCTTGCCGAGCGGCTTGAGCTTGGTGAGGACGTCGACGCCCTGGGCGCCGGGGCCTACCTTGACGGTGCTGGTGCCGACCGTGGCGTGGTTGATGCGGCCGACGTCCAGGATCATGCCCTTGGTGGTGGACCAGCCGGCCAGGTTGTGGCCACCGCTGCGGATCCGGGTGGCGATGCCGTTGTTGCGGGCGAACTTGATGGCCGTGGCCACGTCCGCCGGGGTCTCGCAGTAGACGATGCCCTCGGGGTTGAGGGAGTCGAACTCCCCGAGGATGACCTGCTTGGCGTAGGTGTAGCCGGTGTCCGTGGGCAGCACCACGTCACCCTGGAGCATCGGGCGCAGCTTCTCCCACTCACTGGTGGTGGCGCTGTACGCCGCCCTGGCGGTGATTCCCGCGGCGGTCGTGGCGAGCGCCACGCCCGCGCCACCGCGGAGAATGGACCGTCGACTCAGCATGATTCCTCCTGGACGAGTTCGCCGTGGCGGCAGAACAATTCCCTGTCATTCGCTGTGAGCCTAGGAGGGGGTGGCGGGCCAGGGGCACCCCTATCCCACCCCGGTCATTTCCGCGAAACGACAGGAAGAGGGGACGGAGAAAAAGGAAAAGGAAAAGGGAGAAAGGGGTGTGGCGGTGGACGCGGGCGCGGGCGGAAACGACGACATGACGAAGCCCGGCAAGCGACTGCCGGGCTTCGCCATGGGCGCCGGCGGCGGATGCCGCCGGCAACGGGTTCCGTCCAGGAGCGGGGGATGTCCCGTCCGGACCCGAACTCAGGGGTTACGCGATGACCGTCGGCACCGCCTGCTGCTCGTCGGCCGGCTCCACGGCGCCGCCCTGCGGGGCCTTGGGGGTGCGGATGACGACGGCGGCGACCACCAGCGCGGCGGTGACGAGCCCGGCGGAGACCATGAACGCGAGGTGGTAGCCCTCGGTCACGGCGTGCACCAGGTCCTTGCCGTCCTCGGTGGCCTTGTCGGTACGGGACGCCGCGAGCGTGGCGAGGATCGCGAGGCCGACGGCGCCGCCGATCTGCTGCATCGTGTTGTTGATGCCGGAGGCCAGACCGGAGTCCTCGGGGCGGGCGTTCGACATGGCGAGACCCACCAGGGCGGGGAAGGCCAGACCGCCGCCGATACCGAGCAGCACCAGGGCCGGGAGCACGTCCTGGACGTAGGAGCCGCCGACCGGGGCGCGGCCGAACAGCGCCAGACCGCCGGCGATGAACGCCAGGCTCGGCAGCAGGACCGCCTTGAGGCCGAACCGCATGTTCAGCTTGGGGGAGACCGTCATCGACAGGACACCGATGAGCACGGCCAGCGGCAGGAACGACAGGCCGATCTCCAGCGGCTCGTAGCCGAGGACCCGCTGGAGGTAGAGCGTGCCGAGGAAGAACTGGCCGAACATGCCCGCCAGCATCAGGGCGAGGACGCCGTTGGCGGCCGAGAGGTTCGGCACGCGCAGGATCGACAGCCTCATCAGCGGCGTCTTCGCGGTGGCCTGGCGGCCGATGAACGCGGCGAGCAGCAGGACGGCGACGGCGCCGAGACCCAGGGTGTGACCCGAGAGCCAGCCGTGCTCCTCGACCTTGAGGATCGTGTAGACACCGACCATCAGGGCGCCGGTGACCAGCACCGAGCCGAGGTAGTCGACACCGGCGCCGAGCCCCTGCGGCTCGTCCTTGGAGAGCAGCTTCATCCCGGCGATCACGACGATCACGCCGATCGGCACGTTCACGTAGAAGATCCAGCTCCAGTTGATGCCCTGGGTGAGGGCACCGCCCGCGAGCAGGCCGATGGCGGCGCCGCCGGAGCCGACGAAGCTGTAGATGCCGATGGCCTTGGCCTGGCCGGCCGGGTCCGGGAAGAGCGTCACCAGCATGCCCAGGATCACCGCGGAGGAGATCGCGCCGCCGGCGCCCTGGACGAACCGGGCCGCGATCAGCATGCCCTGGCTGGTGGCGGCGCCGCACCACAGCGAGGCGCCCGTGAAGACGACGACGCCGACGACGAAGAGGTTCTTACGGCCGAGGAGGTCGCCGAGCCGGCCCGCGAGGAGCAGCAGACCGCCGAACGCGATCAGATACGCGTTGACGACCCACGCGAGGTTGGACGGGGAGAATCCCAGATCGCTCTGAATGGACGGCAACGCCACATTGACGATCGTCTGGTCCAGGATAATCATCAGGAATCCGGCGCACAGCACAATGAGTGCTGCCCATCGGTTAGTCGGCGGAGCCTTTTCAGCTGCCGAAGACATGGCGGTACCTCCGCTGGGTAAATCGTGGGGACGATGAGGGAAATCTTGGGGACGTTTTCCAGCGTGCTCGACGGCGGGAGAACGCACAAGAAGGAACTTTTTTGTTTCACAGGAACATCGATGTTCCCGAGCAGGTCACAGGCGTGCGGCCGGGAAAAGTCACCCGGTCGCACGGGCGGGGGGCTCACACCACGACGACGACCTTGCCGGTGATCTGCCCAGTGTCGGCGAATTCATGGGCCGCCACCAGCTGTTCGAGCGGAAAAGTACGCTCGACGTGCGGGCGCAGCGCTCCCTCCTCGACCAGACCGGTGATACGGCGCAGTTCCTCGCCGGTCGGCCGCAGCGACACCCAGGCGTAGCGCCGGCCGAGTTCGACGGCCTCCCGCTCGGTGACCCCGGGGTCCAGGGTCGCGCCGAGCAGCAGCCCCCCAGGCCGCAGCGCCGCCAGCGACCGCTTCCCGTACGCCCCGCCGACGAGGTCGAGGACGACGTCCACGTTCCGCGCCGCCTCGGTGAAGTCGACGGCGGTGTAGTCGATCGGCTCGTCCACCCCCAGGGAGCGCAGGAAGTCGTGTTTGACCGCACGGGCGGTGCCCAGGACGTACGCGCCGCGCAGCTTGGCGAGTTGGACGGCGAAGTGCCCCACGCCACCGGCGGCCGCGTGGATCAGGATCCGGTCGCCGGCCCCGAGCGAGGCCTGCTCGACGGCCCGCAGCGCGGTGAGCGCGGCCACGGGCAGCGCCGCGGCCTCGACGTGTCCCAGGCCCGCGGGCCCGGGCGCGAGCGCCGCGGCGGGCACGGCGACGTACTCGGCGTACGTACCGATGAAGTACACCCCGTACACCGCGTCGCCCGGGGCGAACCCCGTGACACCGGGACCGGTCCCGGCCACCACCCCCGACAGGTCGGAGCCGAGCGTGAACGGCGGCTGGCCGGCCTGCGCCAGACCTGAACGCACCTTGGTCTCACCGAAGTTGACGGATGCCGCGTGCACCCGCACCAGCACCTCGCCGGGCCCCGGCGACGGCCGTTCCGCCTCCACCACCCGCAGCACCCGCGGCCCGCCGAACTCGTACTGGATCGCGGTCCGCATCCGGTGCCTCATCCCTGCTCCTCCTGTCGTCCTGCGCCGTGCCCCCAGCCTTCCGGCACGGGCCCGGACAGCGGGGACGCGGCGGGAAGTTAGGGAGGCCATAGGGGGAGGCTCTGGGGATCGGACCGGCCCCGGCGCGGCAAGACTGGGCGGCGAACACGCTGGGTGACCAAGCACCTCTCCGCGAATTCGCGCAGCGGCGGTGGGCCGATCGGAAGGATCACATGGATGTCGAGTGACGAGAAGCTGCGCGACTACCTCAAGCGCACGCTTGCCGACTTGCGGCAGGCGCGGAACCGGTTGAGCGAGGTCGAGTCGGCGGGCAGCGAGCCGATCGCGGTCGTGGGGATGGGCTGCCGCCTGCCGGGCGGTGTCGGTTCGCCGGAGGACCTGTGGCGGCTGGTGGCCGAGGGCCGCGACGCGGTCTCGGAGTTCCCCGTCAACCGCGGCTGGGACCTGGAGAACCTGTACGACGCGGACCCCGACCAGCCCGGCAAGAGCTATACGCGCCACGGCGGGTTCCTGCATGACGCCGACGCGTTCGACAACGAGTTCTTCGAGGTCTCGCCGCGTGAGGCGCTGGCGATGAACCCCCAGCAGCGGCTGTTGCTGGAGGTGGCGTGGGAGACGTTCGAGCACGCCGGGCTCGACCCGGCCGCCCAGCGCGGCAGCGACACCGGCGTCTACGCCGGTGCCATGTACTACGACTACGACCCGGGCATCGGGCAGACGCCGGAGGACGTCGAGGGGCACCTCGGCATCGGCAACTCGGGCAGCGCCACCACGGGCCGTATCGCCTACACCCTCGGCCTCGAAGGCCCGGCGGTGACCGTCGAGACGGCCTGCTCCTCGTCGCTGGTCGCGATCCACCTCGCGGTGCAGGCGCTGCGGCAGGGCGAGTGCTCGATGGCCCTGGCCGGCGGCGCCGCCGTGATGGCGACTCCCGCGACGTTCGTGGAGTTCTCGCGCCAGCGGGCGCTTTCGGCGGACGGCCGCTGCAAGGCGTACGCGGCGGGCGCGGACGGCACCGGCTGGGCCGAGGGCGCCGGGCTCGTCCTGCTTGAGCGGCTGAGCGACGCCCGGCGCAACGGGCACCAGATCCTGGCCGTGATCCGTGGCTCGGCCGTGAACCAGGACGGTGCCTCCAACGGTCTGACCGCGCCGAACGGCCCGGCCCAGCAGCGCGTCATCCACCAGGCCCTCGCCAACGCCCGGCTGACGACCCGTGATGTCGACGTCATCGAGGGCCACGGCACCGGAACGACCCTCGGTGACCCGATCGAGGCGCAGGCCCTGATCAACACCTATGGCAAGGGCCGGGAGAAGGACCAGCCGCTGTGGCTGGGGTCGCTGAAGTCCAACATCGGCCACACCCAGGCCGCCGCCGGTGTCGCCGGTGTCATCAAGTCGGTCATGGCCCTGCGCAACGGGGAGCTCCCGCGCACCCTGCACGTGGACGAGCCCAGCCCGAAGATCGACTGGGAGGCTTCCTCCCTGCGGCTGCTGACCGAGGCCCGGCCGTGGCCCGAGGCCGACCGTCCGCGCCGGGCCGGCGTCTCCTCCTTCGGCGTGAGCGGCACCAACGCCCACCTCATCGTGGAACAGGCGCCCGAGGCGACGCCGGCGGAGGAGGCGGAGGAGCCCGGCACGCCGGCGTTCACCGACGCGGCGCCGCTGGTGCTCCCGCTGTCGGCGAAGTCCCCGGCCGCGCTCCGCGCCCAGGCCCGCCGGCTCGCGGACCATCTGGCCCGCCACCCGGAGCTGACCCCGCACGCCATTCTGCCCACCCTCACCCGCCGTACCGCGCACGCCCACCGCGCCGCCGTGATCACCACCGGCACCGGGCACCTCCAGGACGCCCTGACCGCGCTCGCCGCCGGCACACCCCACCCGCACGTGATCACGGGCCAGGCCGCCAGCAGCGGCAGGACGGTGTTCGTCTTCCCCGGCCAGGGCACGCACTGGGCCGGTATGGGCGCCCGGCTGATGGAGGCCAGCCCGGTCTTCGCCGCCAGCGTCCGCGAGACCGCCTCCGCCATCGCCCCGCACACCGACTGGGACCTCGTCGACGTCCTGAACCAGCGCGACGGCGCTCCCTCCCTCGACCGTGTCGACGTCCTCCAGCCCGCCTCCTTCGCGGTGATGGTGGGTCTGGCCCGGCTGTGGCAGGCCCATGGCATCGAGCCGCAGGCCGTGATCGGCCACTCGCAGGGCGAGATCGCCGCCGCCCACATCGCCGGGGTACTCACCCTGGAGGACGCCGCCCGGGTGGTCACCCTGCGGGCGCAGACCATCGGCGCCCACCTCGCCGGACTCGGCGGCATGATGGCCGTGAGCCGCCCGTACGACCGGGCCCGTGAGCTGATCCGGCCCTGGGACACGCGCATCGAGGTGGCCGCCGTCAACGGGCCGTCGAGCACGATCGTCGCGGGGGACCCGGCCGCGCTGGAGGAGCTGAAGGCGCACTGCCGGACGCTGGACATCAAGTCCCGCATCCTGCCCGTCGACTACGCCTCCCACACCAGCCACGTCGCGAAGATCGAGGACCAGCTCCACGAGCAGCTGAAGGGGATCACGCCCGGCCGGGCCACCATCCCCTTCTACTCGACGCTGGAGCAGCGGCTCGTCGAGGACACCACGGTCCTGGACGGTGACTACTGGTTCCGCAACCTGCGCCACACCGTCCACTTCCACGCCACCCTCCAGAAGCTGGTCGAGCAGAACCACACCACCTTCATCGAGATCAGCGCCCACCCGGTGCTGGGCCCGAGCATCCAGGAAATCCTCGACGACGCCCCCGACGCGGGCCTCGCCACCGAGTCGCTGCGCCGGGACGACGACTCCGCCCAGCAGTACCTGACCGCTCTCGCCCGGATCCGCACCCACACCACCACCCACCCCCAGCCCCCCACCGCCGAACCCGCCACGCACCCCCTGCCCACCTACGCCTTCCAGCACCAGACGTACTGGCTGAAGCCGAAGCAGAACGCCGCGGCGGAACTGGCCACGGCCGGCATCAGCACCTCCGGGCACCCGCTGCTCGGCGCCTTCGTCGAACTCCCGGACTCCGGCGGCCTGGTGGCGACCGGGCAGATAGCGCTCGCCACCCACCCCTGGCTCGCCGACCACGCGGTGTCGGGCACCCCCCTCGTCCCGGGCGCCGGACTCGTCGAACTGGCCCTGCGCGCCGGCGCGGAAGCGGGCGCCGAGCGACTGGAGGAGTTCCTCATCGAGTCGCCGCTGGTCCTGTCGGACCGGGGAGCGCTGCGGCTGCGCGTCGTCGTGGGCGAGGAGGACGAACGCGGTCACCGCGCCGTCGGCGTGTACTCCGGAGCCGTCGAAGAGGGCGCCGCCACGGTGTGGACCCGCCACGGCAACGGTGTGCTCGCGGCCCAGGGCGCCGCGCCGGGCGGCTCACCGGAGCCGTGGCCGCCGGCCGGGGCGACCCCGGTCGGGCTGGACGGCTTCTACGAGCGCAAGGCCGCCGAAGGGTACGCGTACGGCCCGGCGTTCCAGGGACTGCGGGCGGTCTGGGTCCGCGGTGAGGAGACCTTCGCGGAGGTCCGCCTGCCCGAAGGCCCGCAGGACGACGCATCCCGGTTCGAGCTGCACCCCGTACTGCTCGACGCGGCCCTGCACGCGGCCGCCGCGACCGCCGGCGACAGCACTGAGGACGGCCTTCTGCTGCCGTTCGCGTGGCACGGCGTCACCGTGCACGCCACCGGTGCCTCCGCCCTGCGCGTACGGATCACCAGGAAGGCCAACACCGCGCTCGCCCTCGACCTGGCGACCCCGGACGGCGCCCCGGTGGCCACCGTCGACGAGCTCGTCCTGCGTCCGGCCACGGGGGAGCTGCGCGCACCGTCCCCGGTGCGCGACTCCCTGTTCCGCACCGAGTGGACCGAGGTCACCCGCCCCGCCGAGGCGGCCGGGGACGTCGACGTCGTCGACACCACCCGCTGGGCGGGCGCCGAAGGCCCCGACGGCGTACGGGAGTTCACCTCGCGCCTGCTGGGCGAGCTCCAGGCGTGGGACGCGCGCTCCACGGCCGGGACCGGGCTGCTGGTGGTGACGCGCGGCGCCGTGTCCGTACGGCCGGGCGAGGGCGCCGACCCCGTCGCCGCCGCCCTGTGGGGCCTTCTGCGCACGGCGCAGGCCGAGCACCCCGGCCTCATCACGATCGCCGACGTCGACACGGACACCGACACGGAAGCCGACGCCCACACCTTGCGCGCGCTGCCCGGCCTCGCGGAGCCGCAACTGGCACTGCGCGCGGGCGAGGCGTACGCGCCACGGCTCGTACGGGACACCGGAGCCGGCCCGGCAGGGGCACGGCCGCTCGACCCCGAGGGCACCGTCCTGATCACCGGTGGCACCGGCACCCTGGGCCGCCAGGTGGCCCGCCACCTGGTCACCGAGCACGGCATCCGGCAGTTGCTGCTGGTCAGCCGGCGCGGCCCGGACGGCGCGGGAGCGGACGAGGTCCGCGACGAACTGACCGGGCTCGGCGCCCACGTCACCATCGCCGCCTGCGACGCCGCGGACCGCGAGGCGCTCGGCGAACTCCTCGCCGCCGTCCCCGACAAGCACCCGCTGACCGCCGTGGTGCACACGGCCGGCGTCCTCGACGACGGCATGCTGGCCGATCTGACGCCCGAGCGGTTCGCCACCACCCTGCGCCCCAAGGCGGACGCCGCCTGGCATCTGCACGAGCTCACCGAGAAGCTGGACCTCGCCGCCTTCGTCCTGTTCTCGTCGGCGGCCGGCACCCTGGGGAGCCCCGGCCAGGCCAACTACGCCGCTGCCAACGGCTTCCTGGACGGCCTCGCCGAGCTGCGCGCCGCGCGCGGGCTCCCCGCGGTCTCGCTGGCCTGGGGCCTGTGGGCCGAGGCGTCCGGGATGACCACGCACCTGGCGGGCAAGGACCTCGGCCGGCTGTCCCGGCGCGGCGCGGTGGCCCTCGGCACCGAGGAGGGCCTGGCCCTGTTCGACGCGGGGCTGCGCTCCTCCGAGGCCCTGCTGCTGCCGGCCAGGCTCGACTTCGCGGCGCTGCGGGCGGAGGCGGCCGCCGGGCGCACCACCCCGCTGCTGCGCTCCCTCGTCCGGCCGCCCCGGCGCACCGTCCAGCAGGCCGGCGCCGTGGCGGAGGAGTCGTTGGCCGCGAAGGTCGCCGCGATGGACGCCGGGGACCGGCACGCGTTCCTGCTCCAGCTGGTCCTCACCCGCGTCGCGGCCGTCCTCGGCCACGATGGGGCGGACGCGGCCGTCGCGGAGCTGACGTTCAAGGAGATCGGCTTCGACTCCATGCTCGCGGTGCAGCTGCGCAACAGCCTCGCCGAGGCCACCGGGATCCGGCTGCCGGTCACCCTGGTCTTCGACTACCCCACGCCGTCCGAACTCGCCGGGCAACTGCTGGGCGAACTGCTCCCCGACGAGCCGGCCGAGGCCGGACAGAGCGGGGCCCCGGACGACCGGGAGACCGACGAAGCGCTGGAACGCATCGCCGCCATGGACGTCGACGACCTCGTCGCCCGTGCGCTCGCCGGCGCCACCACCGAACCCCAGCCCTCCGGGGAGGCATCGTGACCACGCCCAACGACAAGATCGTCGAAGCCCTGCGCACCGCCGTGATGGAGAACGAGCGGCTGCGCGCGGAGAACACCCGTATGACACAGTCCGCGCACGAGCCGATCGCGGTCGTGGGGATGGGCTGCCGCCTGCCGGGCGGTGTCGGTTCGCCGGAGGACCTGTGGCGGCTGGTGGCCGAGGGCCGCGACGCGGTCTCGGAGTTCCCCGCCAACCGCGGCTGGGACCTGGAGAACCTGTACGACCCGGACCCCGACCAGCCCGGCAAGAGCTATACGCGCCACGGCGGGTTCCTGCACGACGCGGCCGGGTTCGACGCCGGATTCTTCGAGGTCTCGCCGCGTGAGGCGCTGGCGATGAACCCCCAGCAGCGGCTGTTGCTGGAGGTGGCGTGGGAGACGTTCGAGCACGCCGGACTCGACCCGGCCGCCCAGCGCGGCAGCGACACCGGCGTCTACACCGGCCTCATGTACCACGACTACGCCTCCCGGCTCACCGAGATCCCGGTGGAGCTGGAGGCGACCCTGGGCGTCGGCAACAGCGGCAGTGTGGCCTCGGGCCGTCTGTCGTACGTGTTCGGCCTCCAGGGGCCCTCGCTCACGGTGGACACGGCGTGCTCGTCGTCACTGGTCTCGATCCACCTCGCGGTGCAGGCGCTGCGGCAGGGCGAGTGCTCGATGGCGCTCGCCGGTGGTGTCGCGGTGATGGCCACCCCGGCGACGTTCGTGGAGTTCTCGCGCCAGCGGGCGCTTTCGGCGGACGGCCGCTGCCGGGCGTACGCGGCGGGCGCGGACGGCACCGGCTGGGCCGAGGGCGCGGGACTCGTCCTGCTTGAGCGGCTGAGCGACGCCCGGCGCAACGGGCACCAGGTGCTCGCGGTCATCCGTGGCTCGGCCGTGAACCAGGACGGTGCCTCCAACGGTCTGACCGCGCCCAACGGCCCGGCCCAGCAGCGCGTCATCCAC
The DNA here is from genome assembly GCF_056435525.1 of Streptomyces sp. NPDC043908. Taxonomy (NCBI): domain Bacteria; kingdom Bacillati; phylum Actinomycetota; class Actinomycetes; order Kitasatosporales; family Streptomycetaceae; genus Streptomyces; species Streptomyces sp. NPDC043908. The sequence continues at coordinate 116,984 of NZ_JBWKEI010000011.1, forward strand.
CAGGCGCTGGCCAACGCGCGGCTCACCCCCGGTGACGTGGACGCGATCGAGGGCCACGGCACCGGAACGACCCTCGGTGACCCCATCGAGGCGCAGGCCCTGATCAACACCTATGGCAAGGGCCGGGAGAAGGACCAGCCGCTGTGGCTGGGTTCGCTGAAGTCCAACATCGGCCACACCCAGGCCGCCGCCGGTGTCGCCGGTGTCATCAAGACCGTGATGGCCCTGCGCAACGGGGAGCTCCCGCGCACCCTGCACGTGGACGAGCCCAGCCCGAAGATCGACTGGGAGGCTTCCTCCCTGCGGCTGCTGACCGAGGCCCAGCCGTGGCCCGACGCCGACCGCCCGCGCCGGGCGGCCGTCTCCTCCTTCGGTGTCAGCGGGACCAACGCCCATGTCATCGTGGAACAGGCGCCGCAGGCCCAGCCGGCCGAGGAGACGGCAGAGCCGGAGATCTTCGCCGAGGGGGCGCCGCTGGTGCTGCCGCTGTCGGCGAAGTCCCCGGCCGCGCTCCGCGCCCAGGCGCGCCGGCTCGCGGACCACCTGGCGGAGAACCCCCACCTCACGCCCCGCGACATCCTGCCGGCCCTCACCCGCCGGACGCCTCTCGCCCACCGGGCGGCCGTGGTCACCACCGGCGGCGAGGAGCTGCGGGAGGCCCTCGTGGCACTCTCCGCCGACAGCGCCCACCCCCATGTGGTCACCGGCAAGGCCGTGAGCGGCGGCAGGACGGTGTTCGTCTTCCCCGGCCAGGGCACGCACTGGCAGGGCATGGGCGCCGAACTCCTCGAGTCGCGCCCGGTGTTCGCCGCCGGCGTCCACGACACGGCCCGCGCGCTGGCCCCCCACACCGACTGGGACCTGCTGGACGTCCTGCGCGGCCACCCGGACGCGCCCCCGCTGGAGCGGGTGGACGTGCTCCAGCCCGTGTCGTTCGCGGTGATGGTGGGTCTGGCGCGGCTGTGGCAGGCCCATGGCATCGAGCCGCAGGCCGTGATCGGCCACTCGCAGGGCGAGATCGCCGCCGCGCACATCGCCGGAGTACTCACCCTGGAGGACGCCGCCCGGGTGGTCACCCTGCGGGCGCAGACCATCGGCGCCCACCTCGCCGGACTCGGCGGCATGATGGCCGTGCACCGCTCGTACGACGCCACCGTGGAGCTCATCGGGGGCTGGAGCGACCGGATCGAGGTGGCCGCGGTCAACGGGCCGACCAGCACGATCGTCGCGGGGGACCCGGCCGCGCTGGAGGAGCTGAAGGCGCGCTGCCGGACGCTGGACATCAAGTCCCGGATCCTGCCCGTCGACTACGCCTCCCACACCAGCCATGTCGCGAAGATCGAGGACCAGCTCCACGAGCAGCTGAAGGGGATCACGCCCGGCCGGGCCACCATCCCCTTCTACTCGACGCTGGAGCAGCGGCTCGTCGAGGACACCACGGTCCTGGACGGTGACTACTGGTTCCGCAACCTGCGCCACACCGTCCACTTCCACGCCACCCTCCAGAAGCTGGTCGAGCAGAACCACACCACCTTCATCGAGGTCAGCGCCCACCCGGTGCTCACCCCGAGCATCCAGGAAGTCCTCGACGACGCCCCGGCCCCCACCTTCACCACGGAGTCGCTGCGCCGCCTCGAAGGCTCCCCCCACAAGTTCCTGACGAGCGTCGCGCAGATCCGCACCCACACCACCACCCACCCCCAGCCCCCCACCGCCGCGATCCCGGCCCACCCCGTCCCCACGTACCCGTTCCAGCACCAGAACTACTGGCTGCGAACCAAGGGCCCGTCCGTGGGCGGTTCGATCGACCCGATCGACACGCCCCTGGAGGCCACGGAGGAGAACATGTCGCTCGCCGACCGTCTTGACGGCCTGTCCGACGACGAACAGCACAAGGTGCTCGTCGAGTTGATCTGCGCGGAGGGCGCCTCGGCCCTCGGCCGGGAGGGGGAAGTCCTCGAACCCGAGGGCGCCTTCTTCGAGGTCGGCTTCAACTCGCTGGCCGCCGTGGAGATGCGCAACCGGATGGGCGAGGCCACCGGACTCAAGCTCCCCGTGACGCTGCTCTTCGACTACGCCACGCCCCTCATGCTCGCCGACCACCTCCTCGACAAGCTCACGAAGACCAGGAGTGCCTGACATGTTCGCAGTTGACGCCTATCTCGCCGCGCTCGGCTACACCGGTTCCCGGGACCTGACCCCCGAGACCCTGCGCGACCTCCAGAAGCGCCACCTCGTAACGATCCCGTTCAACAACGCGCTGCGCACCGACCAGGGCACGCAGTCCGTCGCCGACGCCGACATCGACCTCGACGCGGCCTTCGCGTCCGTGGTGGAGAAGGGCTCCGGCGGTGTCTGCTTCGAGCTCAACGGCCTGTTCCGCAAGCTCCTGATCGAGCTGGGCTTCCAGGTCGAGCACCTCTCGGCGGGGGTGCGCGGCCCCGGCGGCACCTTCGGGCCCGACCTGGAGCACATGCTCCTCGGTGTCCGTCTCGACGGCGACCTGTGGCTGGTGGACGTGGGCTTCGCCGGTCCCGGCTTCCTGGAGCCGCTGCGGGTCGGCGACGGGATACAGCACCAGTACGGCGTCGACTACCAGGTCGTGCCGCAGGACGGCTACTTCGCGGTGAAGCGCCGTATCCGCGACGCCGACTGGCAGGACGTCTACCGCTTCAAGGACCAGGCCCGCGACCTCTCCGAGTGGTCGGCCGCCGCCGAGGCCGCGGCCGACGGCGAGGACGCCTGGAACTGGGAGGGCGAGCTGGTCGCCGCCGACACCGTCATCCGGGCCCGCTCCTTCGAGCAGGGCCAGCGGGTCCTCGTCGGACGGCGGCTGCTGACCGTCGACGACGGCCGCGAGACGGTGAAGGTGCTGATCACCCCCGAGGCGTACGAGGAGGCCGTCCAGCGCATCCTCGGCCAGGTCGCCTGATGCCGGCGGAACTGGCCTCGCGGGTCCTGGTCGTCGGGTACGGGCCGGTCGGCCAGCTCCTCTCCGTGCTGCTGGCGCGCAAGGGCTGGGACGTCACGGTACTGGAGCGCTGGCCCCGCCCGTACACGATGCCCCGTGCGGTGGCTTTCGACGGCGAGTGCGCGCGCATCCTGGCCGACGCCGGGGTCGGCGGTCACATAGCGGAGTTCGGCGAGCCGTCGGGCGACTACATCTGGCGCAACGCCGACGGGGACGACCTGCTGCACTACGTGTCGCCCGCCACGGGTGGCCTGTCCGGATGGCCCGACTCCACCTCGATGTACCAGCCGGGCCTGGAGTCGGCCCTGATCGCCCGGGGCGAGAGCCTCCCCGGTCTGCGGGTGCTGCGCGGCCACCGGGCCGTGGGGCTCACCCGCGAGGCGGACGGGCCGGTCACCGTCGAGGCGGCGGACGAGTCGGGCGGGACCCTGAGGATCACCGCGGACTGGGTGGTCGGGTGCGACGGAGCCAACAGCTTCGTCCGGGGCGCCATGGACGCCGACTGGACCGATCTCGGCTTCCGCTACGACTGGCTGATCTGCGACGTCGTCCTCAAGGAGCCGCGCGCGTTCTGGCCGAACAACCTCCAGATCTGCGACCCGGCCCGGCCCCGCACCGCGGTGTCCGCCGGTCCCGGGCACCGCCGCTGGGAGTTCATGCGGGTGCCCGGCGAGTCGCCGGAGGAGTTCGACAGCCGGGACACCGCCTGGCGGCTCCTGGAGGAGTTCGACGTCCGGCCCGGCAACGCCACCATGGACCGGCACGCCGTCTACACCTTCCAGGCGGGCTGGGCCAACAGGTGGCGGGACGGGCGGCTGCTCCTCGCGGGCGACGCGGCGCACCTGATGCCGCCGTTCGCGGCCCAGGGCATGTCGTCGGGGTTCCGGGACGCGGCCAACCTCGCCTGGAAGCTGGACCTGGTCCTGGCCGGGCACGCGGACGAGGCACTGCTCGACACGTACACCGACGAGCGGCGCGAGCACGTGCGGCACGCCGTCGACATGTCGGTGAGCCTCGGCAAGGTGATCTGCCTGACGGACCCGCGGGCGGCCGCGGAGCGGGACGAGCTGATGCTCGCCATGCGCGGCCGCACGGTGGGCGCCACCGCCCAGCCCTCGGCGGTGCACCCGCTCGCGGGCGGGTTCCTGCACGAGGACGGCGCCGCCTCTGCCGGCGGACTGACGCCGCAGGGCCGGGTGTCGGGCTCCGGCGCGGCACGGCTCCTCGACGAGGAGACGGGCACCGGCCTGCGGCTGCTGACCACGGTGCCGCTGACCGAACTCCTCAACGCGGAGCGCCGCGCGTTCCTCTACGGGATCGGCGTGCGGACGGTACGGATCGTGCCGCCGGGGACCGCCCCCGGCGACGGGACCACGGTGCGGGACGACGAGGACGTGCTGCTGCCGTACCTGGCCCAGCACGGCGCGGTCGCCGCGCTCGTACGGCCCGACTTCTACCTGTACGGCACGGCGGGCGACGGCGACGCGCTGCGGGCGCTCGTCGACGGACTGCGGGCCCGGCTGGGAGACCACGCCCTGCGGCGGTGAGCGGTGGCCGCGGGGACCGACGAGACGCGGGCCGTGACACCTGTCACGGCCCGCGTCTCGTCTTCGGGACCCGTCGGACCGCGGGCTGCCCCCGGCTCAGCGGGGGGAGCTGATCTGGCCCAGGAACAGCCCGCGTGCTGCCGTCGACGACGGAGCCGACGCCGTGCCGGGTCCCGGGCACGGTGCTCACAACGTATCGCCGCGATCCCCTCCCGCCGATCCGGGATGCGTGGCCGTTTTCCGCAGCCGGGGGCGGGGGCGTCAGGAGCCGGCCAGGGTCCGGGAGGGCAGTTCACCGAAGCGGGTGCGGTAGTTGTCCGCGAAGCGGCCCAGGTGGGTGAAGCCCCAGCGGTAGGCCGCCTCCCCCACGGTCAGCCGGGCCGGGTCGGCCTGGCGCAGCTCGGCGTGGACCCGGCTCATCCGGACATCGCGCAGATACGCCATCGGGGACATGCCGAGGTGGCGGCGGAAGCCCTCCTGGAGCCAGCGGACGCCGACCTGGCCTATCCCGGCGAGCTCGGTCGTGGTGTACGGGCGCTCGGGATGGGCGTGTATCGCGTCCACGACCCGTTTGACCGGCCCGGGCAGCACGGCCCTGACCGGCTTGTCCAGCTCTTCGCGGTAGCGGTGCCCGGCAGCCAGGAGCAGGCCGGTGAGCAGGGCGTCCTGGAGGCGGGCCGCCATGAGCGGCTGGGCGAGCGCCCCGTGTTCGTTGTCCATCTCCCGTACGACCAGGGCCACCATCCGCGACCAGCTCAGACCGGGCCCCTGGGTGAGGTCGAGTTCGGGTGCCAGGCGCGTCCCGGCGGGGACCGAGCGGTCGAGGAGGACCTCCAGGTGGCGCAGCAGGTCCGGGGCCTCCACCTTGACGGCGAGCAGGCGGCAGTCCCGGTTCCACCGCTCCAGCGTCGGCTCGCCCTCGGGATGGAAGACGGCCGCGCGCCGGGCGGTCGCGGTGGCGCGGGTCCGCGCCTGGCGCCAGGTGAGCTCCCCGGAGAGCGGGACGTCGACGTGGTACGCCCCCAAGTCGCCGAAGCGCATGCGCACATCGGTGCCCCAGCGCAGGTCGCCGAGGGTGAGCGGCCCCAGCCGCCCCACGTCGAAGACGGCGTCGAGCCGGTGCGTCCGGTCCAGTACGTCCATGGAGGTGGCGTAGTACGTCTCGCCGATCACCTGGCGCGCCTCGTCGAGGTCCCCGGTACGGAAGGAGAGCCGGGACGCGGTCGGGGTGCCCCGCGTGCCCGAGTGCGAAGTCGCCTGCATGGCCACATCTTCCCGGTGGGCGGCCCCGGCCGTCACCACCGGCCGCCCACCGGGTCGGGGGAAGGCGCGGGAACCGCGCCGGGCGTCGCATTCCCTCGCGGGGCCCGCCCAAGGGAATGGAGGTGATCCCGGAGAAAAGCGGTGCGGCCCCTCTGTGTTTACCCGGAAAGGTGGTGAACGCGTCGTACGCTGAAGCGGTTATCGGCTATCGGGTCATCATCGGAACGCTCCGGTCCGTCCATGGAGGGTCCGCGGGACGGCTGACGGGAGAGGCGATGCGGGAGATCACCCGAAGGGGAGTCCTGGGGGCCGGACTTGGCGCGGTCGCGGCGGTCTCGGCCGCCGGGTGCGGGGTCGGCGGGGAGCGGGGAGCCGCCGGGGGAGCGCAGCCGCCGGGGAACGGGCCGGCCCGTCCGGCCGCGCCCAACGCCCCGGTGAAACCGCACTTCAGGATGGTGGGTGACGGCTCGACCGCCGACACCGGGCCGCAACCGAACCAGCCCGCCGAGCCCCAGCCGCTCGAACCGGGCCAGACACCTCCGCAATTCGTGGTCTTCTCCTGGGACGGCGCCGGGGAAGTCGGCAACGGGCTCTTCCCGCGCTTTCTGGAACTCGCCCGCGACCACGGCGCATCGATGACGTTCTTCCTCTCCGGGCTCTATCTCCTGCCGGAATCCGCCAAATCGCGTTACCGGCCGCCCAACAATCCCGTCGGAGCCTCGGATATCGGTTATCTGAACGACGCACATGTGCGCGAGACGCTTCGTTGTGTACGGGAGGCGTGGTGGGACGGGCATGAGATCGGGACGCATTTCAACGGTCACTTCTGCGCCGGCTCCGGATCGGTGGCCCACTGGTCGCCCGGCCAGTGGCGCAGCGAGATCGAGCAGGCGGTGTCCTTCGTCACCGAGTGGCGGACCAACACCGGCTGGCACGGCCTCGAACCGCTGCCCTTCGACTACCGCAAGGAGCTGGTCGGCGGACGCACCCCGTGTCTGCTCGGCCAGGACAACCTGCTGCCCACCGCCCGGCGGCTCGGCTGGCGCTACGACGCCTCCTCGCCCGGCGGGCGCCAGGTGTGGCCCCGCAGGCGCCAGGGGATCTGGGACCTGCCGCTCCAGGGCGTGCCCTTCCCGGGGCACTCCTTCGAGGTGCTGTCCATGGACTACAACATCCTCGCCAACCAGTCCGCGAACACCACCCGGGGCGTGCCCTCGCGCTATCCGGCCTGGCGGCAGCAGGCGACCCGCGCCTATCTCGCCGGTTTCCAGCGCGCGTACGAGACGAACCGCGCGCCCTTCTTCATCGGCAACCACTTCGAGCAGTGGAACGGCGGCATCTACATGGACGCCGTCGAGGAGGCACTGAAGGGGATGGCCGACAAGAAGGACGTACGGCTCGTGTCCTTCCGCCAGCTCGTGGACTGGCTCGACGCCCAGGACCCCCGGGTCCTGGACCGGCTGCGGGCGCTCGACGTCGGCCAGGCCCCGGCGGGCGGCTGGAACGCCTACTTCAGGACCGCCTGAAAGACCCCCTCCCGAACAGCATGGACGACCTGAACGAAAGGGCCCCTGTCGTGCACGAGATGAGAGCCGAGCGGGACCCCGACGGGAACGGAACGGCGGAGGAGGCCGCCCTGCTCTGGCACGTCATGAGCGCCGACGAGCCGAGGACGATGTGCGGGCGCGCGCTCGCCCGCCCGGAGGCCGCGGTCCCGCCGGACCCGGACCTCTCCGACGCCGACCGCTACTGCGCCGCCTGCATGGCGGCCTGCTGAACTCCCGCCTCCCCCCGGCCGCTCAGGGGCGGCCCGCCGGCTCCTCCTGCCGTATCTCCGCCGGGATGTGCGGCGCCGTCACCCAGGCGCCGAGCGTCAGCCACACCACCGCGAAGAGCCAGCCCCCGATCACATCGGTCAGCCAGTGCACGCCCAGGTAGATGCGGGAGAGGCCGACCGCCGCGCCCCAGAGCAGGATCAGCGCGGCGGTGAGCCGGGCCGAGGACGAGCGGGACCGCCTCGTCACGCCCCACGCCAGCAGCCCGGCGGTCAGCGCCGCGGTGGCGGTGTGACCGGAGGGGAAGGAGTGGCCCGAGGCATACGTGCCCCAGTCGGCCAGGGTGGGGCGGGGGCGGGCGACGGCGGCCATCACCGCGAACCGCACGGCCTGGCCGAGGGCGAGGACCGCGAGGGCTCCCGCCGCCGCGCACAGGCGCTGCCGGGGGTCCCGTCCGGCCAGCAGCCCGGCGCCGACGGCCAGCAGATACGGGAGCGGCCCGGAGCCGGTGGCGGTCAGCACGCGGGCCAACGCGCGCGCCACCGGCGGGCGGTGGTGCACCGCCCAGACGTGCGCGGCCCGGTCGCCGGGCAGCGGTGCCCCGTCCCGTACGGCGACGACCACCGTGAGGAGGACGAACAGCAGCAGGCACACGCCCGCCGCGACGTGCCGGGCCCTGGTCATCGGGCCGCCCCCAGCGGGCACGGCCGGGTCCCGCCGAGCGGGTCCACCAGGGGCGCGGCCCGGCGCGCGAGCAGCATGAGGACCGGGGCGGCCACGGCGCCGACGACCGGGCGGGCCGGCACGTGGTGCGGACAGCGGATGCCGACCGAGCCCCGGACCGCGGTGCCGACCGGGCCCGGCGCGTCGCGCGCGAGCTCGGTGGTTCGGATGTACCGGCCGTTGTCGACGTGCATCAGCGGGTGTCCTCTGCGGTGCGGGCGCGGCGGGCGCGCAGGATCTCCAGGGCGATCGGCAGCAGCGAGACGGCGACGACCAGCGCCACCAGCGGCAACAGATAGCGGTCGATATGGGGAATGGACGAACCCAGCGCATACCCACCGAGAACGAGTCCGCACGTCCACACCGCGCCCCCGAGGACCTGCCAGAGCGCGAAGACGCCGGCCGGGACCCCGAGCACGCCCGCGAGGGGGTTGAGCACGGTCCGGACGATCGGCACGAAACGGGCCAGGACGACCGCCTTCGCGTGGCCGTACCTGGCGAGCAGCTCCTCGGCGCGGGCCGCGCCCTCGTGGAGCTTGCGGGACCGGGCGCGGGCGAGGAGCGCCCGGCCGCCGCGGCGCCCGATCCAGTACCCCACCTGCGCTCCGGCCAGCGCGCCCGTCACGGAGGCGAGCAGGACCTGCGGCAGGGAGAGCGAGACCGGCCCGTCGCCGCCCGGCACGCACAGCAGCCCGGCGGTGAACAGCAGCGAGTCGCCCGGCAGGAAGAAGCCGACGAGCAGACCGGTCTCGGCGAACAGCACGACGGCGACGCCGATCGCGCCGAAGGCCGAGAGCAGCGAGCCCGCGTCCAGCACGTTCACCGCCTGGGGGGTGGTGGCGAACAGGGGTACGGCCATGGCGGGTGCCCTCCCATAATGGCTTCCGGGCCGCGAGCAGCACACGGCCCGACTGACTACAGTGCTGTAGACGGTCTACAGAACTGTAGACGAAAGATCGAGGAGGATCGTTCCCATGGGCGTCGTTGACGGGTCCGGCCCCTTCGCCGGCCGCGCGGGCGGCGACGCGCGGCGGCCCGCCGGGGAGCTGGAGGCGGGCGTGCTCGCGGCGCTGTGGGCCGCCGACGGCCCCCTGACGCCCGGCGAGGTGCAGGGCGCCCTCGGTGGCGGCCTGGCCCGTACCACCGTGACCACGATCCTCACCCGGCTCTACGAGAAGGGCGCCGTCACCCGCGACCGCCTCGGCCGGGGCTTCGCCTACACCCCCACCGAGGACTCACCGGGTCTGACCGCCCGCCGGATGCACACCGAACTCGCCAAGGAGGAGGACCGTTCCACGGTCCTCGCCCGCTTCGTCTCGCAACTCAGCGACGAGGACGAACGCCTGCTGCGGACCCTGCTGGAAGGGGAGGCGGGCGCGCTGGGCGGGGCGATACCCGGCGACCGGACCGTCCCCGGCCCGGAATCGGGACCGCCCGGGGCGAGGACCGACCTGCCCCGCGACTGAGGACCCCGGCGGTCCGGCGGCGGCGATTCCGACCCGTACGGCCCAGCAACACCGGGGCCCCGGGGCCCGCGCCACGGAGAGTGGAGTGGGTACGCCCACAGGGGCGTGCCGCGCCACGAACGGCCACCGCGGGAGGCAGTCATGACATGCATCAACCGACGGGACCTGGGACTGCTGGTCCTGCGGGTGGGCACCGGTGCCGTGCTCGCGGCGCACGGCAGCCAGAAGCTCCTGGGCTGGTTCGGCGGCGGCGGGATCGAGGGGACGGCCGCGGCGATGGAGCACATGGGCTTCCGGCCCGGCAGGCAGAGCGCGGTGGCCGCGGGCCTCGGCGAGGCGGGCGGCGGCGCGCTGCTGGCCCTCGGGCTCGCCACCCCGGCGGCCGGGGCGGCGGCGGCAGGGGCGATGGCGGGCGCGGTCTCGGTGCACGCGCCGGCCGGCTTCTTCGCGACGGTGGGCGGCTTCGAATACCCGGCGTTCCTCGGCTTCACGGCCGCCGCGATCGGCGTGGCCGGCGCCGGACGCTACTCCCTCGACCACGCCACCGGCCATGTCCTGGACCGCCCGTGGACGGTCGCCCTGGCGTTCCTCGCCAGCGCGGCGGCGGCAGCGGTGGTCGTGGGACGACGGGCGCAGGGCCAGGCCGGGGGCGAGGACCCGGGGGCGGAGACGGACGCCTCCCCGGAGGCGGGGGAGCCGGCGTAACGCTCCGGGGCCGCGGGGGGCCGGGCCGGGGGAGGCGACCGGGACGGCACTCGAAGAGGGAGGGGGAGGGGCAGGTCACAGAGCCACGGGGCGGACCGGGGCCTTACTCTGTCAGGCGACGGCGCGTACCCCGACCGGGGCGCGACCCTTTGTCCGGCAGGAGTGACGCTGTGCTGCGCACCATGTTCAAGTCCAAGATCCACCGAGCCACCGTGACCCAGGCCGACCTCCACTACGTGGGGTCGGTGACGGTCGACGCCGAGCTGATGGAGGCCGCCGACCTGCTGCCCGGCGAGCTCGTCCACATCGTCGACATCGACAACGGCGCCCGCCTGGAGACCTACGTCATCGAGGGCGAGCGCGGCTCCGGGGTCATCGGGATCAACGGCGCCGCCGCCCACCTCGTCCACCCAGGCGACCTGGTCATCCTCATCAGCTACGCCCAGGTCGACGACGCCGAGGCGCGCGCCCTGCGCCCGCGCGTGGTCCACGTCGACGCGGACAACCGGATCGTCGAGCTCGGGGACGACGCCTCCGCCCCGGTCCCCGGCACCGACCAGCGCCGCAGCCCGCACGCCCTCGTCCCCTCGGTGTGAGGCGGGAGTGAGGCAGGAGTGAGGCAGGAGTGAGACGGGCGCGGTCCGGGGGAGGCACGCCCCGGACCGCGCCCCCGCTCACCCCGCCTCGACCTCCGTGCGCTCCCCGCCCCACAGCGTGTGGAACGAGCCCTCGCGGTCCACCCGGCGGTAGGTGTGCGCCCCGAAGAAGTCCCGCTGGCCCTGGGTGAGCGCCGCCGGGAGGCGCTCGGCGCGCAGCGCGTCGTAGTACGCGAGCGCCGCCGAGAAGCCCGGTACCGGTACGCCCTGGCGGGTCGCCGCCACGATCACCGCGCGCCAGTCCTCCTGGGCCGCCCCGATCTCCTCGCCGAACCGCTTGTCCGAGAGCAGGCTCACCAGGTCCGGCTCGGCGTCGTACGCGGCGCGGATGCGGTCCAGGAACGCCGCCCGGATGATGCAGCCGGCGCGCCAGATCGCGGCCACCGAGCCGAGGTCGACGTCCCACCCGTACTGCTCGCTGCCCGCCCTGACCTGGTGGAAGCCCTGGGTGTACGACACGATCTTCGAGGCGTACAGCGCCTGCTCCACCTGGGCCGCGAACGCCTCGGCCGCCTTCTCGTCCAGCGGCTCGGGCACGGGCCCGGCGAGCGCGCCGGAGGCCTCGCGCAGGTCCGCGTGGCCGGAGAGGGAGCGCGCGAACACCGCCTCGGCGATCCCGGACACCGGCACCCCGAGGTCCAGGGCGATCTGCACCGTCCACCGCCCCGTGCCCTTCTGCTCGGCCCGGTCCTGGACGACGTCGACGAACGGCTTCCCGGTCGCCGCGTCCTCGTGGGCCAGCACCTCCGCCGTGATCTCGATCAGATACGAGTCGAGGCGGCCCGTGTTCCAGCCCCGGAACGTCTCGGCGATCTTGGCGGGGGAGTACCCGGCGACCGTGCGCAGCAGGTGGTAGGCCTCGGCGATCAGCTGCATGTCGGCGTACTCGATGCCGTTGTGCACCATCTTCACGAAGTGGCCCGCCCCGTCCGGGCCGACGTGCGTCACGCACGGGGTGCTGTCCGGCGCCTTCGCGGCGATCTTCTCCAGGAGCGGGCCGAGCGACTCGTACGACTCGGCGGAGCCGCCCGGCATGATGCTCGGACCGTGCAGCGCGCCCTCCTCACCGCCCGAGACCCCGGCGCCCACGAAGTGGATCCCGCGCTCGCGCAGCTCGCGCTCGCGCCGGCGCGTGTCCTCGAAGTGCGCGTTGCCGCCGTCGATGATGACGTCGCCCTCGTCGAGCAGCGGGGCGAACTCCTCGATCACCGCGTCCGTCGGCTCGCCCGCCTTGACCATGACGACCAGCCGGCGCGGCCGTTCGAGCGCTGCCACGAACTCCTCCGGCGACTCGGCGGGGACGAATCGTCCCTCCTCGCCGAACTCCTCCACCAGCGCCCGGGTCTTGGCCGCCGTCCGGTTGTGCACCGCCACCGTGAGGCCGTTGCGAGCGAAGTTGCGGGCGAGGTTGCGCCCCATGACGGCGAGTCCGGTCACGCCGATCTGGGCTGTTCCACTCATGGCTGTGCTCCTCGGATCATCGGGTGCGCTGCTCGGTCAACCCTACGGAAGACTCCGAGCCGCGCGACTCGGCTCGCGTTCCCCTCGAAGGGTGGGTACGCACCCTTGTCACGGTCCGTTCAGAGCCCCTACTTTGGCGGCTCCCGATGCGTTCGAGGGGGACCCATGTCCGTACGCGGGCGGCACCGCCGCTACCAGCCGAGCCGTATCAACCGGGCTTCGCTGACGGTGACGGCCGGCGGGGCGGGCATGGCCCTGCCCCTGATCGGCGCGGGCGCGGCCCACGCCGCCTCCCTGGACGTCTGGGACAAGGTCGCGGCCTGCGAGTCCACCCACAACTGGAAGATCAACACCGGCAACGGCTACTACGGCGGGCTCCAGTTCAGCCAGTCGACCTGGGTGGCCTACGGCGGCCGGGCATACGCCCCGCGCGCCGACCTGGCCTCCCGGAGCGAGCAGATCGCCGTCGCGGAGAAGGTGCTGGACGCCCAGGGACCGGGCGCCTGGCCGGTGTGCTCGGGCGAGGCGGGTCTGACCCGTGCCACCGCGCACCACACCCCGACGCACGCGGCGCCCACCACCCACACCCACACCGCGCACACCACCCACACCGCGCATCCCGCTCCCGCCGCGCAGGAGCACCACGCGCGCGTGGCGAAGAAGCCCGCGCCCCAGGCGGGCCCGACCAAGGTCCCCGGCAAGCGCGAGGGGTACGTGGGATACACCGTCGTCTCCGGCGACTCCCTCTCCCGGATCGCCCACACCGAGCACGTCAGGGGCGGCTGGCACGCGCTCTACACCGAGAACCGGGAGGTCGTGGGCGCCGACCCCGACCTGATCCTGCCGGGGCAGCGCCTGTCCCTGCCGGACAGGGCGGCGCCGCCGAAGACCCACCCCGCGCCGAGGCCCGCGCCCCAGCAGAAGCGGCCCGCCAAGCCGCAGCCGAAGAAGCCGGCCGCCCCGCACAAGCAGCCGGCCCCCAAGCAGGTCGTCCACAGGAGCGGCGCCCTTTCCGCGCCGGTGGACGCCGGGCCCAGCACCCCGTACCACAAGGCCGGTTCGTCCTGGGCGAGCGGCTACCACACGGGTGTCGACTTCCCCGTCTCCACCGGGACCTCGGTGCACGCCGTGGCCACCGGGAAGGTCGTGGAGGCGGGCTGGGGCGGCTCGTACGGCTACCAGGTGGTGATCCGGCACGCGGATGGCCGCTACAGCCAGTACGGCCATCTCTCGGCCGTGAGCGTACGGTCCGGGCAGCAGGTCAACAGCGGCCAGCGCATCGGCCGTTCGGGCTCCACCGGCAACGCCACCGGGCCGCATCTGCACTTCGAGATCCGCACCGGGCCCTCGTACGGCTCGGACATCGACCCGCTGGCCTACCTCAGGGCGGGCGGCGTCAGCCTCTGACCGGACGTGGTGCTCTCGGCGCTCTGGCCGGGCGCCGGGATCCCCGGCAGGGTCGCGGGGGCGGGCCGTGAGCGCCGGGAGGCGGCGCTCAGCCGCTCGGTGGTGAGCAGGACCAGTCCGCCCGCCGCTACGACACCGCTGGCGAGGGCGAAGACCAGTCCGGCCGTCCCGTAGCGGAACTCCTCGCCGAACAGGGTGAGGCCGACGGTCGCCGCGACCACCGGGTTGACGACCGTGACAGTCGCCAGGGGCGCCGCGAGTCCGGCGCCCCGGTAGGAGGCCTGGGAGAGCAGCAGGCCCGCGGCGGCGAGCACCGCTATCGCCAGCAGGCTGGGCACCTCGGTGAGCTGGAGGCCCTCGTCCCAGTCCTCGGCCACCAGCTTGGTGAAGACCGACGCCATCCCGAAGGAGACACCCGCGGCGGCGGCGAGCAGCCCACTGCGCACCACCGGCCCGTGCACCGCGCGCGAGGCGAGGAAGAGCACCGCCATCCCGCCGAAGGTGGCCGCCGCCAGCAGCAGCCGCTGGCCGGCGCCGACCGAGTCGGCGTCCGCGTCGGTGGTGAGGGCGAGCAGCCCGGCGAGACCGGCCGTGGCCATGAGCGCGCCGCGCCAGGCCGCCGCACCCGCCTTGCGCCGGACGAACACGGCGGCCATCGGCAGCGCGAAGACGATGGTCAGCGCGCCCAGCGGCTGGACGAGGGTGAGCGGGCCGCACGCGAGTGCCACGACGTGCAGCAGGGCGCCGAGTCCGTTGAGTGCCACGGAGCCCCACCAGGCGCCCTGGCGGAGGTACGTGCTGTCGGGGGAGGCCGCGGCCACGCGCTCCTGGACGATCGCCGCGGCCGCGTACGCGATGGCGGAGACCAGGGAGAGCAGCACGGACAGGGCAAGGGCACTCATGCATCCACGATCCCTCGCCGATCGCCTCCCGTCGTCGTCCTTGAGACCGCATTGACACGTACTGCCATAGGAGTAGGTCCCTACTCCAGAAGTCGTCCATACATCGGGCATTTGGTACAAGTGCTGGTCGGAAGGGGTGAGATGGGGCTGTTTCGGCCATGTATGGGATGGGGGATGTCCATTAGTAGTCGAAGATGCGTTCGATCGAAAATCTGTAAGAATCACGGGTCCGTGGCCGCCCGCGCCACGGTTCGTACGGAGGGGGACGAAGGGTGGATCTGGCGGCGGTCGCCTCGGTCGGCGGGTTCTTCGCGCTGCGCACCGGACCGGCGCGGGACCCGCACCGCCCGCTGGCGCGGCTCTACGCGGGCGAGGGCGGCCCGCTGGCGGCCCGGATCAACACCGTCACGGCCGCCCTGCGCGCCCCCGACCGGCGTACCGGCGCCTCCATCGCCCACCTGGGGCTCGTCGCCCGGCTCTGGTCGATCGCCCTCGGCGCCGCCGTGCTCCACGGGGAGGTGCCCGACCTCGACCCGGCGGCCCTGGCCTGGGACGGCGGTCGGAGCGCCCCCGAGGACCTGCTGCTCGACCGGGTACGGCCACTGCCCGGCACCGCCGAGCGGATCCGCGAGAGCGTCCAGTACGGGCACCTGGTCCCGCTCGCCGAGGCCGTCCGGCGCGACACACCCGTCTCCTCGGGCCTGCTGTGGGGGAACGCGGGCTCCGCGCTCGCCGGAGCCGTCCGCGAGCTGCACCGCTGGGCGCTGCGCGCGGACCGTCCGGACGCGGCCCGCCGTGCGCTGGAGCTCGGCGGCGACCTCCTCGCCCACCCCGACCTGGCGGGCACCGGGACACTGCTCCCGGGCCCGGCCTTCCGGCGCCGCAGCTGCTGCCTCTACTACCGCTGCCCGGACGCGGGCCTCTGCGGCGACTGCGTCTTCGACCGGCCTCCGGCCCGCCCCTAGGGCGCCCACGGGCCCGCGGTTTGGTGTGCGGCGCCCTCGCTCCGTACGATTGCGCTTTTGGGAACTTCCACACGCGGGCGAGACCGCACATGACCGAGGAACGGCGACGGCGATGACGGTGACAGAGGACATCCAGGACCAGGGGTACGGTCCCGGCATCGGCCAGGAGCCCGGCGAACCCGACGTGGAGTACGGCCCCGGCATCGACCCGGAGCGCCTCGCCGTCTGCCTCGGCGTGCTGGAGGAGCTCGACACCATCGAGGTCGACCACCCGGACGCGATCGCCGTGCGCCGCGCCACCGCGGCGATCTACCGGACCGTCAAGCAGCGCCGCCGCCAGGAGCGCCGGGCCGCCAAGACCGCCCACGACCGGGCCGTCACGCACGCCACCGCGACCGGCTCCGCCGAGCGCATCGACGACGAGACCGAGGGCATCCTGCCGTCGTCCGCGACCCCCACCGGCCAGATCGCCGGGATACTCCAGCGCCCGCGCTCCTGCTACATCTGCAAGACGCGGTACGTCGAGGTCGACTACTTCTACCACCAGCTCTGCCAGAAGTGCGCCGCCGAGAACCGGATGCGCCGGGAGGCCCGCACCGACCTCACCGGCAAGCGCGCGCTGCTCACCGGCGGCCGGGCGAAGATCGGCATGTACATCGCGCTGCGGCTGCTGCGCGACGGCGCTCACACGACCATCACCACCCGCTTCCCCAAGGACGCCATCCGCCGCTTCAAGGCGATGGAGGACTCGGCGGAATGGATGCACCGGCTGGAGGTCGTCGGCATCGACCTGCGCGACCCGGCGCAGGCCGTCGCGCTCGCCGAGCAGACCGCCGAGCGGGGCCCGCTGGACATCCTGATCAACAACGCCACCCAGACCGTGCGCCGGCTGCCCTCCGCCTACGCCGCCCTGGTGGACGGCGAGGGCGCCCCGCTGCCCGCCGGTGAGCTTCCCGCGCACCACGTCATCGGCGCCTTCAACTCCGGAGCGGTCGGTGAGCTCGGCGGAACGACCGCGCTGCCGCTCGGCGCCTCCGGCCTCGACGCCCAGCGGGTCGCGGACCTCGCCCTGGTCGCGGGCAACGCCAGCATCGCCCGGCACCACGACGGCACCGCCATCGACGCGGGCGGCCTGCTGCCGGACGTCGTCGACACCAACACCTGGGTGCAGTCCATCGACCAGATCTCCCCGGTCGAACTGCTGGAGACCCAGCTGTGCAACTACACCGCGCCGTTCATCCTGATCAGCATGTTGCGCCCGGCGATGGCCGACGCGGCCCGCAAGGCGCCGAAGGGCCGGGCCTACGTGGTGAACGTCTCCGCGATGGAGGGCGTGTTCAGCCGCGGCTACAAGGGCGCCGGACACCCGAACACCAACGCCGCCAAGGCCGCCATGAACATGGTCACCCGGACCAGTGGCCAGGAGATGTTCGAGACCGACAAGATCCTCATGACCTCGGTCGACACCGGCTGGATCACCGACGAGCGCCCGCACCACGACAAGCTGCGCCTCGCCGAGGAGGGCTTCCACGCCCCGCTCGACCTGGTGGACGGCGCCGCGCGCGTCTACGACCCGATCGTGCGCGGTGAGGCGGGCGAGGACCTGCACAGCGTCTTCCTCAAGGACTACGCGCCCGGGAACTGGTAGCCAGTACCCCCCCCGAACGCGCCCGGTGGCCGGACTCCTCCCTGGAGCCCGGCCACCGGTGCGTCCGGGCGCCACGCCGGGCGGACAACCACTGCGGACCGGCCGTCCTCACCCGGACGGAGCACAGGGCGCGGCCCCGCGTGGCGGCCGTTGCCGGGCGGCGGATCATGGCTGGAACAGGGCCCGTGCCGAACGCACGGTGAAGGAAAGATGACGCAAAGGAAATGGCCCCATCGAGCAGGGGCCCGCTCATTTGGTTACTCTGACTCCGACGGAAGCCATCAAAGGATCGACCAGTCCTCGATGCCCGTTCCGGAACCGGCCCGCACACTGGGTCCGGCTTCCGACAGAGTGCCGGCGCCACCGCGTCAGAACTGCCCCTGACCCCTGCCCCCTCGGGCGGTCGGCGACCGGGAGAGACCGGAGCCGCCAGTACGCCCAGGGTTACGCGACACAGAGGAGTGCGCGGTGACACCAGAGACGACGACACGCGAACAGCGGACGCCGGAACGCAACGACCGGCCCGGCCGGCCCGAGAAGCTCCGCAACCTCGAGGTCTGGGCCCGTTCGGCCCCGATCCGGCTGGCCGGTTACGAGGACGACCTGGCCGAGCCGCACATCCTGCCGGGCGTCGACTGAGCGGCCCCGGCGCCGTCGGGGCCTCTCCGCCCCGGCCCCGAGAACGTGTGCCCCCTGTTCCGGCAGGGGGCATTCGTGCGTCCGGAGCCGCCGTGCGTCCGGCGCCGCCGACGACACGCCGCAATCCCTCCCGTACGGCGGCCGTCCGCTTGCGGGACCGGCGGCCCTCCGGCAGACAATGAGGGACAACTCGGGGCGAATAGGTGGGAGATCTACGTGCGCTCGACCCCGCGCCGGTTCACCCTGGCGGCAGTCGTCATGTCCATCGGAGTGTTCGTCGCGGCCTGTGGCGGCGACGGCGGGGGCAGCGGCGCCTCCGACGAGAAGGAGCTGTTCCTCCAGCCCGTCGCGGCGTCCGGCCCGGACCCCTTCACGGAGTCCACGGCCAAGGCCGCCCAGCCGCTCACGCCCTCCCAGCCGCCCCCGAGCGCCCCCGGCAGCCCCACGGCGACGGTGCAGACCGTCCGGTCCGTCCCGGGCTCCACGCCCGGCCTCTACGGCGGCACCCAGTCGGTGGCCAGTTGCGACGTGGAGCAGCAGATCCGCTTCCTCGCCGCCGACCGGGCGAAGGCGCGCGCCTTCTCGGAGACCGCCGGGATCAACCCGGACGACCTCCCGTCGTTCCTGCGCGGGCTCACCCCCGTGGTGCTGCGGGCCGACACCCGCGTCACCAACCACGGCTTCAAGGACGGCCACGCCACCGCCTTCCAGTCGGTGCTCCAGGCCGGCACCGCCGTCATGGTCGACGACCACGGCTCGCCACGGGTGCGCTGCGCCTGCGGCAACCCGCTCAAGCCGCCCGTCGCCACCCAGGGCGCCGCCTCCCGGGGCGAGTCCTGGCCCGGCTACCAGCCGCAGCGGACCGTCGTCATCAACCGCACCACCACGGTGATCAACAGCCTGATCATCGTGAACGTCGTCAACAACACCTGGATCGAACGGCCCACCGGCGACCAGGGCATGCGCGACCGCGAGCGGCCCGATATCCAGATCGACCCGACGGCGCCGGTGGTCACCGACTCGCCGAGCACCTCGGTGAGCCCGGACCAGTCCGGCCCCGCCGTCGCGCCGAGCCGGTCCACGCCGTCCACCGGCAGCAGCTCGCCGAGCGTGAACTGCCCCAGCCCCGCCCCGACCGTCACCGTGACGCGGCCGCCCGCCTCGGCGCCGCCGGGAGCCGCGCTGCCGAGCGTGCCCACCACCCCGGGCTGCCCGACGGCCACCGTCACCGTCAGCCCCAGGCTCACCTCGAAGCCCCCCACGGCCCCCATCGCCCCCACGGCTCCCAGCGAGCAGATCGTGCCGACGCCCTCCACCGAGCTGCCCACGCTGCCCTCGGAGCCGCCGCCGGTCTTCCCGCCGCAGCCCTCCGGCGGCGGTGAGATGCCCTCGGGCATGTCCGACTTCGACACCGAGCCGCCGCTGGACGCCAGACTCTCCTGACGGACGCCCCCGATCGGACCGAGGATCGGAGTGACCATGGACGAGTGGCCCGCACCCACCGGTCTCGGCCTCGCCCTCAACCGCATGGGCACCTTCGACTGGGACCTCACCAGCGGGCAGATGCACATGGACTCATCGGCGCTCGCGGTCTTCGACATGGAGCCCGAGGAGTACGACGGCCGGCCCGAGACGCTGGGCAGCCGGGTGACCCCGGCCGAGGCCGCCCGGCTCGACGCCATGGTCTCGCAGGCGCTGAAGAACGGCAGCGTCCACTACGGCGCCTACTTCCGCGTCCGGCTGCGCGACGGCACCGCGCGCTGGACGCACACCCAGGGCTATGTGCGCAGGGACGCCACCGGCCGCCCCCGGCGCATCATCGGCGTGGTCCGGGACGCCACCCAGGAGCTCACCGAGTACGCCGACCGCCCCGCCGCCGACGACGAGGACCACCGCCGCCGTACCAGCGTGGTGGACAGCACCACGGCGGCCCTGGCCCACGCCCGTACCGTGCAGGACGTCATCGACGTGCTCAAGGGCTCGCGCGGACTCGAACACCTGGGCGCCACCAGCCTGGTGATGGGGCTCCTGGAGGCGGGGCGCATCCATCTGGTGGCCGAGGGGCCCGAGGGCAGCTTCGTGCCGGGCACCCGCTGGACCCGGGTCGACGAGCAGTACCCGATGAGCGAGGTCGTGCGCACCCTCGCCCCCCGGTTCATCCAGACCCCGGAGGACTTCGCCGCCTCCTACCCGCGCCTGTGGCCGCACATCAGCGGCCTCGGCATCACGGCGGCCGCCTATCTGCCGCTGATCGCCCAGGCCCGTCCCATCGGCGCGCTCGGCCTGCTCTACAGCGACAAGACCGGCTTCACCGCCGACGAGCGCAACCTCCTGGTGGCACTGGGCAGCTCCCTCGCGCAGAGCCTCCAGCGGGCGGTGCTGTACGAACAGGAGCACGACCTCGCCGAGGGGCTCCAGCAGGCCATGCTGCCGCGCCGCATCCCCGAGGTGCCCGGCGCCCAGATCGCGGTGCGCTACCGCTCGGCCCGCCTCGGCCGGGACATCGGCGGCGACTGGTACGACGTCATCCCGCTCCCCGGCGGCCGGGTCGGCGCGGTCATCGGCGACGTCCAGGGCCATGACACGCACGCCGCCGCCGTCATGGGCCAGCTGCGGATCGTGCTGCGCGCGTACGCGGCCGAGGGGCACACCCCGGCGACCGTGATGGCCCGCGCCTCGGTGTTCCTGCACGAGCTGGACACCGACCGCTTCGCCACCTGCACCTACGCCGAGGCCGACCTGTCGACCGGGGTCGTCCAGCTCGTCCGGGCCGGGCACGTCGACCCGCTGCTGCGGTACGGCGACGGCAGCTGCCGCCGGCTGCCCGTCGAGGGCGGCCTCCCGCTGGGCCTGTCGGCGGAGTTCGGGCGCCTGGAGTACCCGGTCGCCACCGTCGAGCTGGACCCCGGCCAGACCCTGCTGCTCTACACCGACGGCCTGGTCGAGCAGCCCGGCGCCGACCTCGACGACGGGATGCAGCTGCTCGCCGCGCTGGTGCGGTCGGGCCCCGGCGACCTCCAGGAGCTCGCGGACCGGCTGTGCGACGTGATCGACGACCGGGCGGGCGACGACGACGTGGCGCTCCTGCTGCTGCGCCGGCGCGCCCTGGAGGCCCCGCGGAGCGGCGGCCGGCTCCAGCAGCACGTGGCGCAGAACGACCCGGAGGCGCTGAGCTCCTCGCGCCACATGATCCGGGCGGCGGTACGGGCCTGGGGCGCCCGGGAGCGGGCCGACGAGATCGAGCTGGCCGCCGACGAGCTGATCACCAACGCGCTGATGCACACCGACGGCGGCGCGATCGTGACCGTACGGGTCCTGGCCGGGCCCGAACGGCGGCTGCGGGTGGAGGTCGAGGACCGCTCCAGCGCCCTGCCGCGCCGCCGGGAGGCGGGCGACTCCGGGGTGTCGGGGCGCGGACTGATGCTGGTGGACCGGCTCGCCGACGTCTGGGGCGTGGAGTCGAGGGGCAGCGGCAAGTGCGTGTGGTGCGAGTTCGCCGTCCCGGAGCGGGGCGCCCCGCCCGGCGGGTGAACCCGCCGGGCGCCCCGGGCGCGAACCGGCCGGGCGCGAACCGGCCGGGGGCGCCGGGTGCGCGGAGCTGGTTAATCTGTGAGGTATGCCGGAATTGCCCGAAGTGGAAGCCCTCCGTGACTTCCTCACCACCCACCTCGTCGGACACCGCGTCGAGCGCGTGCAGCCCGTCGCGATCAGCGTCCTCAAGACGTACGACCCGCCCCTGAACGCCCTCGACGGGCGGGCGGTCACCGGGGTCGGGCGGTACGGCAAGTTCCTCGACATCGACGCCGACGGCCTCCACCTGGTGACCCATCTGGCCCGGGCCGGCTGGCTGCGCTGGCACGACGTCCTGCCCGACGCCCCGCCGCGCCCCGGCAAGGGTCCGCTGGCGCTGCGGGTCGCGCTGGAGGGCGGGGCCGGGTTCGACCTGACCGAGGCGGGCACCCGCAAGAGCCTCGCCGCCTATCTGGTCCACGACCCCCAGGAGGTGCCGGGCATCGCCCGGCTCGGGCCCGACCCGCTCGCGGCGGACTTCGGCCGCGACCGGTTCGCCGGGCTGCTCGCGGGGGAGCGCCGGCAGCTCAAGGGCGCCCTGCGCGACCAGTCGCTGATCGCCGGGATCGGCAACGCCTACAGCGACGAGATCCTCCACGTGGCGCGGATGTCGCCGTTCAAGGCGGTGGACCGGCTGACCGAGGAGGAGGTCACCGCGCTGTACGAGGCCGTCCGCACCACCCTCACCGACGCGGTGGAACGCTCGCGCGGACTCGCGGCGGGCCGTCTGAAGGCGGAGAAGAAGAGCGGGATGCGGGTGCACGGCCGGACCGGCGAACCCTGCCCGGTCTGCGGCGACACCGTCCGCGAGGTCTCCTTCGCGGACTCCTCGCTCCAGTACTGTGCCACCTGCCAGACCGGCGGGAAGATCCTCGCCGACCGGCGTCTGTCCAAGTTCCTCAAGTAGGCGTTCCTCAAGTAGGCGCCGCCGCGGGCCGGTGAGCCGCGCGGGCCCGCCCTCACCCCGACCGGGACAGCGTCGCGAGCGGGGACCCGTCCTGGGCGCGCACCTCGAAGCGGGAGATGTCGGCGGGCGCCAGGGCCGCGGCCCCCCGCATCGTCACCGGCGCCCCGTCCCGTACCGCCCAGGTCGCCACCGTGTCCTCCTCGCCGCCGCGCCCGACCGCGACCAGCGTGCACACGGCCGAACCGCTCACGCCGTCCACGTCGAGCCCCACGTCGGTACCGAACCCGGCGGGCGCCGCCGCCAGGGTCGCCGTCACCCCGGGCGCCGACGCGGTCGCCGTCCAGTGCGGAACGGCCGGGTCCGCCAGCAGGGTCAGCGCGGCGAAGGGCGCGCCCACCACCAGCGCCGCCGCGGCGGCCAGCAGCCCCAGGCGCACTCTGCGCCGCGCCCGCAGCCGCCCGCCCACCGCGTCCAGCGCCGCGTGCAGCAGCGCGGGCGAGGGCACGGCGACCGGATCCACGCCCGGCGGCGTCCAGCGGGCGTAGGCGGCGAGCAGCGCCTCCACGCTCCCGAGCTCCTCCAGCAGGCGGGCGCAGTGCGCGCACCCCGCCAGGTGCTCCTCGAAGCGGAAGGTGTCGGCGGCGCCGAGCACCCCTAGCGCGTACGCTCCGACGTCCCGGTGCGGTTCCAGCGGCCTCATGCCGTCTGGTACGCAGACGGCGGCCCAATCACTCACGCCCCACGCGACGGGACAGCGAGGAGTTGTCGCACCTACAATCCGAGCGCATGCTGCGCGTACTGGCGGTCGACGACGAAGCCCCCGCCCTCGAAGAGCTCCTGTACCTCCTGCGCTCCGATCCGCGGGTGCGCAGCGCCGAGGGTGCCACCGGGGCCACCGACGCGCTGCGCCTGATCGGCGGCGCGCTCGACGCCGGGCCCGACGACGAGCAGGGCCTGGACGTCGTCTTCCTCGACATCCACATGGCGGGGCTCACCGGACTCGACGTCGCCCGGCTGCTCGCCGGGTTCGCCCGGCCGCCGCTGATCGTCTTCGTCACCGCGCACGAGGGCTTCGCCGTCCAGGCGTTCGACCTGAAGGCGGTCGACTACGTGCTCAAGCCCGTCCGCAGGGAACGGCTGGCCGAGGCGGTGCGCCGGGTGGCCGAGATGGTCGGTGACCGTGGCCCGGCGCTCGCGGAGGTCCAGACGGGCGCGGGCGCCCCGGCCCCCATCCCCGTGGAACTCGGCGGCGTCACCCGCTTCCTGGCCGTCGCCGACATCAGCTACGCCGAGGCGCAGGGCGACTACGCCCGGCTGCACACCGACTCCGGCAGCCATCTCGTACGCGTGCCGCTCTCCACGCTGGAGGAGCGCTGGCGCGTGCACGGGTTCGTCCGCATCCACCGCAGCCACCTCGTGGCGCTCGCCCGGATCGACGAACTGCGCCTGGACGCGGGCAGCATGAGCGTCCGCGTCGGCGGGGCCGAGCTCCCCGTCAGCCGCCGCCACGCGCGTACCCTCCGCGACCAGTTGCTGCGCCGCGGCGGGCGCTGACGATCCGCCGTTGCCCCGGGGGCGCGTCAGAACAGGTGGATCGCCAGATGCCCCAGGGGCAGGCCGAGTTCCCACGCCGGGGTCCACACCCGCGGCTCGTCCTCCGCCTCGGCGCGCGGGTCGACGCCGCCCGGCACCACCGCGTCCAGGTCCGCCGCCAGCAGCTCGGTCTCCTCGAGCCACCGCCAGGCGTCCCGCGCCAGCGCCAGGTCCGGGCCGGACCCGGTCGCCTCCCGCTCCCGCAGCCGCTCGCGGACCCAGCCGTGCCACGGCCGGCCGGCCGCGGTCAGCGCACTCCACTCGTCGAGCCGCGCCACCACCCGGGCGCCGCCGACCGCGCCGTCCGACAGGAAGATCGTCAACGCCAAGGCGTTGCGTCCGGCCCTGAATTCGAGCGTCGTCGGCGGCATGAGATCGCCGGTGCGCAGTAATTCGTCGGCGATGTACTCCGCGTACATCCATGCCATCGGCACCAGCAGCTCTCCACCACTGGTCCCGTTCGTACCCTCCGGACGCATTCCGTCTCGCCTCTTTCATCGACTGTCCAGGCGCTCCAGGGAGCTCCAGGGAGCATTGAACCGGGGGCGCGCGCCCGCCGTGGCCAGAAGGGCAGGATCCGTCGTCCCCACGAGGTGCCCATGCATGTGCGGCAGCTGCTCGGCGCGTACGTCCTCGGCGCCCTCGCGCGGGACGAGGACCGCCGCGTCGCCGGTCATCTGCGCGTATGCCCGGACTGCCGCGCGGCCTACCTGGAGGTCGCGGAGACACCGTCGATGCTGGCCCTGCTCTTCGAGGAGGACCTGGCGGACGGACCGCCGGACGCGTAGCCCGGCAGGACCCGCGCCAGGGCCCGCAGAGCATAGTACGAACGGGACTTGACGGTCCCGCACGGCACCCCCAGGACCGCGGCCGCCTCCGCCACGCTCAGCCCCCGGAAGTAGATCTGCGTCAGCACCGCGCGGTGCTCGGGGCTCAGGGTGCGCACCGCGTCCCGTACGTCCAGCGCCGCGGCCGACCGCTCGGCGTGGTCGTCCTCCGCCTCCACGCGCGCGTCCAGCACCGCGTCGTGCACCTCGGCGGGCCGCGCCCGCCGGCTTCTGCGCGCGTCGATCGCCAGCCGCCGCCCCACGGTGAACAGCCACGGGCGCATCGAGGCGTACGGGCCCTCGAACGCCTCCGGGTGCTGCCAGGCCCTCACCAGCGTCTCCTGGAGCAGGTCCTCGGCGCGCTGGCGGTCGCCGTAGGTGAGGCCCAGCAGGAAGTGCATCAGGGCGGGGCCGTGCTCGCGCTGGAGCGCCGCGAGATCGGGCTCGCGGGTGTAGCGCCGCGGGGGCGCCGTGCTCCGTGGGGCAGCGTCCGAGAATCCCGTGCTCACCGTGGTGCTCCCTTCCCGAGAAGTCCGCAGGCCGCAGCCCGTATCCGAGCGCAGTCGGGCGCGGAGGGACACCCGCCGGACCACCGCGTGCGACGAACGGTCGAACGAAGCGGCGAGTGGTGCGGTGAACGGTTGGGGAAACGGGAGGGATGTGCATGATATGGATATCTGATAATCAATCAGGCAATTCCGACCCGACCTCTGGAGTCCGGTGCCATGACCAGCAGAACGAGCCGGCGGATGGCGCTCCTCGCGGCCCTCGTCGCCGCCGCGACCGCCGGGTGCGCGGCGGAGCACCCGGCCCCCGCGCGCCTGCCCCACCACCAGGACTCCGAGCGCCCCGGCACGCCCTCGCCCGCGGGCGGCGCGGCGACGGCGGCCCCGCGCCCCTTCACGCTGGTCGCCACCGGGGACGTACTGCCGCACGCCTCGATCATCCGGCGCGCCGCGGCCGACGCGAACGGCGACGGCTACGACTTCCGGCCGATGCTGGCCGGCGTCAAGCCGGTGATCTCCCGGGCGGACCTGGCGATCTGCCACATGGAGACGGTGTACGGGCCGGACGGCGGACCCTTCGCCGGCTACCCCGCGTTCACCTCGCCGCCGCAGGTGGCCGCCGCGCTCAAGGACACCGGGTACGACTCCTGCTCGACCGCCTCCAACCACAGCCTCGACGACGGGGCCGACGGCATCGCCCGCACCCTGCGGGCCTTCGACAAGGCGGGACTCCAGCACACCGGTTCCGGCCGCACCGCCGCCGAGTCCGCGAGCCCCGCGCTCCTGGAGGCGGGCGGCGCCAAGGTCGCCCAACTGGCGTACACCTACGACACCAACGGCTACCCGATGCCCGAGGGCCAGCCCTGGGCCGTCCACCTCATCGACGAGCAGAAGATCGTCGCGGACGCCCGCGCGGCCCGCAGGGCCGGGGCCGACGTGGTCGTCGTCAGCCTCCACTGGGGCACCGAGTGGCAGACCGAGCCCGACGAGCGGCAACTGCGCCTCGGCAAGGCCCTCACCGCCTCACGCACCGCCGGCCGCCCCGACATCGACCTGATCCTGGGCACGCACGCGCACATCCCGCAGGCGTACGAGAAGGTCAACGGCACCTGGATCGTCTACGGCGAGGGCGACCAGATCGCGGGGGAGATGTTCAACGACTCCGGCGCGCGCGATCCGCGCGGCAACATGAGCTCCATCGCCCGCTTCACGTTCGCGCCGCCCGCGCGGGCGGGCGCGCGCTGGGAGGTCACCAGGGCGGAGTTCATCCCGCAGTGGATCGACGTGGACAGCGGCCGGGTCGTCGACCTCCCCCGGGCCCTGGGCGCCGCGCCCGACCGCGAGGACTACCGCACGGCCCAGGCGCAGATCCGCGAGGCGGTACTCGGCCGCGGGGCGGCACGGGACGGCTTGACGATGGCGGCCCGATAGGAACCCGCGCCCCCGGACCCCGGAGCCCCCGACCCCCCCAGGGGCGCGGGGAACTGCGCGAGCAACCCACCACCGGCGCGCGGACGAAAACGGGCCTACCACCCACGGACCCGCACACAAAGGCGGCCCCCACTCACCCGCACACCAAGCCCGGGCCAGAACTACGGCACCACCGTCACCGGCCAGCGGCCCGCCTTCACCAGGCGGACCGCCACCGAGCCCACGAACCGGTGGCCCGCCGACTCCGAGGCGCCCACCACCACCGCGTCCGCCTTCAGCTCCTCGGCGGCCGTCACCAGACCGCCGTACGCGTCGCCGCGCAGGGTGTGGAACTCCCAGCGCACGGTCCACAGGTCCTTCACCCGTTCCGCCGCCGCGCGGATCTCCTGGGCGAGGCCCTCGGCGATCTCCCCGGTGGTGTCGGCGACCGGCGCCCCCATGGCGGCGCCCGCGGGCACCAGGGGCTGCACGTAGACCACGGCGAGGAGCGCGTTCTGCCGCCGCGCCAGGCCGCTGGCGTACGCCGCCGCGCGCAGCGAGGAGTCGGAGCCGTCCACGCCGACGACGATGACCTTGGGTCCGTCCGTACCGCGTTCGAAGGGTGCTGTCACACCATCGAGGCTAGCCCCACGCCCGAACGCGTCCGACAGGCGCCCCGGCGTGCCGCTCCCTAGAGTGCAGGGCATGCGTGTCAGCGAGGAGACGCCCATACCGGCACGGGCCCGCCCGCCCGCGCGGGCCCGGTTCCTGAGCCGGGTGCCGGAGGCCTTCGCGATGTTCTTCGCCGGGCTCGGGCTGTTCTGCGGGGCGATCGCGCTGGTGCCCGCCCTGCGCCGGCTGCTGCGGCCGGTCGCCTGGTTCCTCGACCGGGTCACCGTCCCCGTCAGCGCTAACCTCGCCTACGCCGTCTTCCTGCTGCTGCTCGCCGCCGCCATCGGCGCCCGCAAGAAGGTCGCCTGGTGGCTGGTGGTCGGCTACCTCGGGCTGCTCTTCCTCGCCGACGTGCTGCTGGTCGCCGTCACCGAGTGGGTGTGGGCCGCCAACGGAATCGTGTGCGGCGCCGCGCTGCTCGTCCTGATCCTGGCGCGCGGCGAGTTCTACGCCGAGACCCGGCGCGGCGCCGTCCACCGGGCGCTGCTCGTCCTCCTGCTGGGGCTCGGCGCGGGCATCCTGGCCGGCTGGGCGCTGGTGGAGATCTTCCCCGGCACCCTCCCGCGCGGCCAGCGGCTGCTGTGGGCGACCAACCGGGTGCTCGGCGGACTCGCCTCCAGCGGCCAGTTCGACGGCCGCCCGCCCCGCCCGCTCTTCTTCTTCCTCGGCCTGTTCGGCGCGGTCGCCCTGCTCAGCGCCGCCGCCACGCTCTTCCGCTCGCAGCGCATGGAGGCCGCGCTCCACGGCGACGAGGAGCCGCGCATCCGCGCCCTGCTGCGCGCCTACGGCCGCGACGACTCGCTCGGCTACTTCGCCACCCGCCGTGACAAGGCCGTCGTGTTCTCGCCGAGCGGCAAGGCGGCCGTCACCTACCGGGTGGAGGCCGGGGTCGCGCTGGCCAGCGGCGACCCCGTGGGCGACCCCGAGGCCTGGGGGCCCGCCATCGCCGCCTGGCTGGACGTGGCGCGCAAGTACGCCTGGGCGCCCGCCGTGATGGGCGCCTCCATGGAGGGCGCCACCGTCTACGCGCGGTACGGACTGGGCGCCATCCAGCTGGGCGACGAGGCGATCCTGCACGTGGCCCGGTTCGACCTGGACGGCCGTGAGATGCGCGTCACCCGCCAGGCGGTGCGCCGCGTCGCGCGCACCGGCGCCACCACCCGCGTCCGCCGCCACTCGGCGCTCACCGACGAGGAGATGGGCCGGATCGTCGACCGGGCCGACGCCTGGCGGGACACCGAGACCGAACGCGGCTTCTCCATGGCGCTGGACCGCCTGGGCGACCCCGCCGACGGGGACTGCCTGCTGGTCGAGGCCTTCGACGCCGCGGGCCGGCTCATCGCCCTGCTCTCCTTCGTGCCCTGGGGGCCCGACGGCATCTCCCTCGACCTGATGCGGCGCGACCGCGGCGCGCCCAACGGCGTCATGGAGTTCATGGTGGCCGAGCTCTGCGCGTACGCCCCGAAGCTCGGCGTACGGCGGATCTCGCTCAACTTCGCGGTGTTCCGCTCGGCCTTCGAGGAGGGCGCCCGGATCGGCGCGGGGCCGGTGCTGCGGCTGTGGCGCAGGCTGCTGCTGTTCTTCTCCAAGTGGTGGCAGCTGGAGGCGCTGTACCGGTCGAACGTGAAGTACCAGCCCCAGTGGTTCCCGCGCTTCCTCTGCTACGGCGACGCCGGCTCGCTCGCCCGGGTGGGCCTGGCGTCCGGCATCGCCGAGGGCTTCGTCTCCGTACCCAGCCTGCGCAAGCTGTGGGGCAAGGGGCACCCCAGGGGCGTCACCAGTCCGGGCAGCACCGCGGGCCTGCCCTCCATCGAGGCGCTCGGCCTGCCCGCGCCGGGCGCCGAGGGGGCCGGGGAGCGGCGGCTGCCCGAGCAGGTGCGGGTGCGCCACCGCAAGCTGGAGCGGCTGCGCGCCGAGGGCGCCGAGCCGTACCCGGTGCTCGTCCCCGCCCGGACGCACACCCTCGCGGAGCTGCGCGGGGCCCGGGCGGGCACGGCCGCCACGGTGGCCGGGCGCGTGATGGCCGTACGCGACTTCGGCGGGGTCGTCTTCGCCGTGCTGCGCGACTGGTCCGGCGACCTCCAGCTCGCCCTCACCCGGGACGGCACGGGCGCCGGGGTGCTCGGCCGCTTCACCCGCGACGTCGACCTCGGCGACCACATCAGCGCCACGGGTACCACCGGTACCACGGCAAGGGGCGAGTACTCGCTCTTCGTCACCGGCTGGCAGATGACCGGAAAGTGCCTGCGCCCCCTGCCCGACAAACGGCTCGGCCTGGCCGACCCCGAGGCCCGGGTGCGCCGCCGCTACCTCGACCTGGTGGCCCGCCCCGAGGCCCGCGACGTCGTACGGGCCCGCTCCACCGCCGTCCAGGCGCTGCGGCAGGGCCTGCTGGAGCGCGGCTATCTGGAGGT
Organism: Streptomyces sp. NPDC043908; assembly: GCF_056435525.1. Classification (NCBI taxonomy): domain Bacteria; kingdom Bacillati; phylum Actinomycetota; class Actinomycetes; order Kitasatosporales; family Streptomycetaceae; genus Streptomyces; species Streptomyces sp. NPDC043908. The sequence goes on from NZ_JBWKEI010000011.1 coordinate 147,011, forward strand.
CGAGACCCCGATGCTCCAGCAGATCCACGGCGGCGCCAACGCGCGCCCGTTCACCACCCACATCAACGCCTACGACCTGGACCTGTATCTGCGGATCGCCCCCGAGCTGTATCTGAAGCGGCTGTGCGTCGGCGGGGTCGAGAAGGTCTTCGAGATGGGCCGCACCTTCCGCAACGAGGGCGTCTCCTACAAGCACAACCCCGAGTTCACGATGCTGGAGGCCTACCAGGCCTACGCCGACTACGACGTGATGCTCGATCTGACCCGCGAACTCGTCCAGGGCGCGGCGACCGCCGCCTTCGGCGCGCCCGTCGCCCACCGGGCCGGCCCCGACGGGCGGCTCGTGCAGCACGACATCTCGGGCCCCTGGCCGGTCAGGACGGTCTACGGGGCGCTCTCCGAGGCGCTGGGCGAGGAGGTCGGCGCCGACACCGACGAGCCGCGCCTGCGCCGCCTGTGCGACCGGGTGGGCGTCCCGCACACCCCCGAGAACACCCGGGGCGACGTGGTCCTGGAGATGTACGAACGGCTGGTGGAGGAGCGGACCCAGCTGCCCACCTTCTACAAGGACTTCCCCGTCGACGTCTCACCGCTCACCCGCCGCCACCGACAGGACCCGCGGCTGGCCGAACGCTGGGACCTGGTGGCCTTCGGCACCGAACTCGGCACCGCCTACTCGGAGTTGACCGACCCGGTGGAACAGCGGCGCCGCCTGACCGCCCAGTCGCTGCTCGCGGCGGGCGGCGACCCGGAGGCGATGGAGCTCGACGAGGAGTTCCTGGACGCGCTGGAGTACGCCATGCCGCCCACCGGCGGGCTCGGCATCGGCGTGGACCGGCTCGTCATGTTCCTCACCGGTCTGACGATCCGGGAGACCCTGCCGTTCCCGCTGGTGCGCCGCCACTGAGCCACCCGTCAGCGCGGACCGCGCCGGTACACCCCAACGGGTGTTTTCGGCGGCGCGGGCGGTGCGCTTCAGCCGCCGACGCCGTTCACCGTGCGAGCCATGGGTCATGAAAAAGGATGAGATCCCCCCCGGGCGGCGTACGCTCCTGCGCGTCGGCGCCTGTCTGGCGGCCGCGGCCGCCGTGCGGATGCTGACCGCCGAGGACACCGGCACTGCGGAGGGCGCGGCCGCCGAGGCGGCCGCCGGGCCCGCCGGAGGGGCGCAGGCCGCCGCGGCGCCCCGGCTGAAGTCCACCGCGTACCGCCTGGCGCCGATGACCGCCGCGGCGCCGCCGCAGTACCGCACGGCGCTGCCCCCGGTGCGGCGCCGTCCGTTCCTGAGCATGCCCGAACTCGGCCCGCAGACCATGGTGCTGACCTTCGACGACGGCCCCGACCCGCGCTACACCCCGCAGATCCTGAAGACCCTGCGCGAACACGACGTACGCGCGATGTTCTTCGTCTGCGGCGAGATGGCCACCGACAACCGCGACCTGCTGCGCGAGATGCACGACGACGGGCATGTGATCGGCAACCACTCCTGGACCCATCCGCTGCTCATCAAGATGTCCCGGGACGCGGTACGCGACGAGATGACCCGCACCAGCGAGGTGATCGAGGAGGTGCTGGGCGAACGGCCGCAGTGGTTCCGCGCCCCCTACGGCGCCTGGAACCGCAACTCCTTCCAGATCGGCGCCCAGCTGGGCATGGAGCCGATGGGCTGGACGCTCGACACCCTCGACTGGACGACGCCCGGCACCGACACCATCGTGCGCCGGGTCCGGGAGGGCGCCGCCCCGGGGGTCGTGGTGCTCTCGCACGACGCCGGCGGCGACCGCTCGCAGAGCGTGGCGGCGCTGCGCACCTATCTGCCCCGGCTGCTCACCTCGGGCTACCGCCTGCGCGTACCGCCCAAGCGGCGCTGAGGGGCCGGCAGGTCAGCGGGCGGCGACCATGCGGGCGTAGACGACGACGTTGCCGTCGTAGCCCCGGGCCCGGGTGAAGCCGCCGCCGCAGGTGATCACCCGCAGCTCCGGGTGCCCGGTGTCGCCGTACACCCGGGCACCCGGGAAGTTGTTCTTGTCGTAGACCTCGACGCCGTACACCTCGAAGACGACCACGTGCCCGTCGTAGCGGGTCACCTCGATGTGGTTGCCCTTCTTCAGCGAGCCCAGGCCGTAGAAGACCGCGGGGCCGCGACGGGTGTCGACATGGCCGACCATGACGGAGGTGCCGCGCTGTCCGGGGGAGATCGCGTTCTGGTACCAGCCCGCCAGGTTGGGGTCGTCCGGCGGCGGCGCCTGCACCCAGCCGTCCTGGTCGATGCCGACCTCGATCACCGGGGCGTCGACCTTGAGCGCGTCGATCCTCACCCGGGAGACCGGCGCGTACGCCAGCGGCTCGACCGGGGCGCCGGAGCTGGCGGGGACGAACACCTCCGGCCTGCCCGACAGCGCGGCGGCCGCCGCGGGCTGCGGGGGCCCCATCGTGACGTCCGCGCCGTTCCGCATCAGAGCCAGACCGGTGAGCATCACCAGGGCGAGCGCACCCCACGGCGACCGCCTGCGGTGCTCCGAGCCGAACTCTTCCTGCACCATCGCGCTCCCTCCAATGCCCTGCGTGCCACCTGTAGGCACGGTAAGGGCGTGATCGCACTCCGGCGATCAGAGAGGGGCGAACGGGTGGCGGCCGGGCGCGGGGCCGCGAGCGGGGGCCGGGGCGGCGGGCCGTCCGGGGCGACGGGTGGGGTGACCCATCCGTGTCATGATCCTATAAAAGTTCTGACGGTCTGTGACCTGCGACTCCGTCAGATCAGCGGCCCTTCCACCGGCGTGTCGGCTCACCAGGGTGGACCAGCGCCGACATGCGAGGTGGAGAACGCGCGGTGAGGGTTCGTCGTGGGAGGCGTACTCGTCGAATTTCCCGGAGCACGGCTTTGGGGCGCCCTCCCTCGGAGGTTCAACCATGCGTGCTGCACGCGCTCTTCCGGTGGCTGTGGCCGCCTTCGCGGCGGTGGGGCTCTCGGCCCCGATCGCCGCCGCCAACTTCGGTCCCACCAACGTCACGGTCAATCCGAGCGCGGTGCACCCGGGCTCCACGCTGACCATCACGGCCAACGGCTGCGGCCACGGGGGCATCGTGACGTCCACCGCCTTTTCCCCCACGTCCCTGTCGGGTGAGGACCGCGGGAACGCCGGGTTCGCGACCGCCAGGATCCACGACCACATCAGCCCCGGTACGTACAACCTGTCGGTCCGCTGCAACGACAACCCCAGGACGGAGACGCGCAGCTTCACCGTGCTCTCCGGTCGCGGCGCGCTGGGCGGGCTCGGCGGCTCCGCCGGTCCGACGCAGACCGAGATGGCCGTCGGCGGGTCCCTGGTGGCGCTCGCCGCCATCGGCGGGGTCGTGTTCGTCGCACGGCGCCGCCGCACGGACGGCGGCCGGATCTGACCGGCCGAACCTCCCGGACAGAGCCGAACCGCCGGTCGTTTCTGGGGGGGGGGGGGGGGGGGGGGGGGGGGGGGGGGGGGGAAGGGGGGGGGGGGGGGGGGAAAGGGGGGGGGGGGGGGGGGGGGGAAGGGGGAGGGGGCGCCCCCGTCTAGG
>NZ_JBWKEI010000011.1:150572-285108 GCF_056435525.1 Streptomyces sp. NPDC043908
AAGGGGGGGGGGACATACCAGACCCACACAACCCCAAAAAAAAAAACACACCCTCGTCTCACCCCGCCCCGGCCAGGACTCGGGACGACCGGCGGTTCGCGGCCGTTCCTGGGGGGCGGGCCGGGTCCCTTACTGGTCGCGGCGGCGCAGATAGAGCATGAGACCGCCACCGGCCGCGGCGACGAGCGCGAGGCCGATCGCGATCTCGCCCATGTCGACGCCCTGCGAGGTGCCGCCGACGCCGCCCCGGGTACCGCGCGAGGGGGCGGTGGTGGTGCTGATGGTGGGCGTGGCGGTGGGCCGCAGGGTCGGGAAGCCGCCACCGGAGATGGTGAGATCGGTGGTTCCCCGCTCGCCGGCGCACATGAACGTCACGGTGTAGGTGGCACCGCGCCTGGCCTGGAAGTCGACCTGGGCCGTCGTGGAGCTGTTCGGCGAGATGGTCACCGTGTTGAAGACGCCGGAGGAGGCGGTGGCGGTGGAGGGGCACCCGGTGACGTTGAGCGTGACCGAACCGCCGGGAGCGACGGTGGACGGGGTCACGCTGAAGCCGAACGACGTGATGGTACTGCCGTGCGCGCCACCGCCGTCGGCGGCCAGAGCTGTCGCGGGGGCGGCGAGGGAGATCGCCGCGGCGCCGAGCAAGGTGGCGGATGCGATGCGTATCGCGCCCATGGACAATCCTCCGGGTCCCCGAGGAGCACCGCGGAACTGGTTTCCGCACCATGCGGGAAATGCACCTCGATGCCCGACACGCTAGGAGCGGGGGGCTCCGGTCGCGATCGGTGTCCGGCGAATGGGGCATGCGGTTCCCCCACCCGGCGGACCCCCCGGGGTGTCGCCGGGCGCCCGGCTCAGTCGAACAGGTGGGGGAAGAGGTCGTGGAAGGGGGCCGCGGTGGCCGAGAGGCCCCGGCCGAAGGGGGCGTCGAAGTCCCAGATCAGGAAGAGCAGGAAGGCGATGAGCACGCTGAAGAGCCCGGCGAGCAGGAGTTCGCGCCCGGTGCGGCGGATCTGGAGCGTGAAGATCAGGCCGACGGTGACCACGGCCCCGGTGATCAGCCCGAACCAGACGACCCCCGGCATCGTCGCCCCGGCGCCCTGCCCCCGTGTCGTGCGGGCCTCGTCGACGGCCGCCACCTGGTCGACCAGTGGCTGGTAGGCCTGCGCCTCGTGGTCGTTGGCGGGCTGGTAGGCCGTGACGTCCCGGCGCAGCCGGTCGAGCAGGACCGTCCCCCTGTCGCCGAGCTCGCCCTTGACCTCCATGTGGTGCCACTCGGCGTGGACGACGTAGGTGACGTAGGAGTCGACGTCGGCGCGGATGCGCTCGCGCACCGGGGCCGGGTAGACCTGGACGCGTTCGCTCACCTCGTGGAGCGCCTGCGCCTCCTGGCGGACGGTGTCCGAGGCCGCCCCGCGGGCTTCCCAGACGCCCGCGATGGCGAGACCGAGGACGATCGCGTACACCACTCCCATCATCATCGTCATGTACTCCATGACGTCGGGGGTCTGGGAGGGGTCGTCGTCCTCGCGGATGCGGCGGTGGTTGACGACGACGATGGTCAGCACGACGGCGCACGCGGCGGCCATCGCGATGGCGAGGACGATCCAGTCCTTCAAGGGGTACCTCCGGCGGGGGAGCGTGGGACGGCGCGGGCGCGCCGGGGGCCGACGGCTAGTGGGAGCGGGGGCGCAGGACCGCGACGGCGACCACCGCGGGCGCGGTGATCAGCAGGGTGAGCGTCACCGGGGAGAGCCCCTGCGAGGGCTTCTTCCGCGGCGGCCTGCGGTAGGCGGGCAGGGCGACCGGACGCGGCCGCGGCGGTGCGGCCGAGGGGCTCGGCGGTACGGGCGCGGGCGGCGGCGGGGGAGCGGGCGCGGGCGGCGGTGGCACCGCGGGCCGCACCGGCGCCGGCTTCGGGGGCGGCGGCGCGGGCGGCACCACCGGCGGAGGCACCGGCCGGGGCGGGGCCGGGGGCGGCGGCGGTGGAGCGGGCGGGGGTTCGGGCACCGGGGGCTTGGGCGCGGGCGGTTTCGGCGGCGGCGGTTTCGGTGTGGGGGGCGGAGGCGGGGGCGTGCAGACGCCGCCCCCCGCGACCGCGACCGCCCAGTCGTCCCCCGCGCCGCCCGAGACCGAGGCGTACGCGCAGGCGTCCGCGCGCGCGGACGGCGCGGGGCCGGCCAGCAGCAGGGCGAGGGCCGCGGCCGAGAGCAGCCGCTGGGCCAGGTGGGGTACGTGCACGCCGAGGATCATCCGGCCCCGCGCGCGGTTCGGCCATGAGACGGGCACGGATTCGCCTGATGGGGGGAGGTTGGCCCGCTTTGCGTTTGGAACCGCCCGGGGCGATTTAGCGCGGGCGGGAAAATTCTTTCGCAGGCGTTGAACGCCCGGGGGTCCCTGACGCGTACCTAGAGCCATGAAAGGCGCACCCCAGGCGCCACAACCAGCAGAGGATCAACGGGAGTTGACATGGCAACCTGGCGCAACGCCTCGCTCGCGGTGACGGCGGCGGCAGTACTGGCACTCACGGCGACGGCGTGCGGTCAGGACAAGGGAAGTGCCTCGCCCAAGGGCCAGTCGGTCGGCAACGCCGCCCCGGCGGCCGGCAGCGGCACCGGCTACGGATACGGGGACGGCGGCTACGGCTCGGCGTCCGGCTCCACCTCCCAGACGGCCGCCAAGGCGGCCGGGCAGCTCGCGGTGTGGGACAGCAAGGAACTCGGCAAGGTGGTCACCGACAGCGCGGGCTTCACGCTCTACCGCTTCGACAAGGACACCGCCAGTCCGCCCAAGTCGAATTGCGACGGCGACTGCGCGAAGCTGTGGCCGGCCGTGCCCGCGGGCAGTGCCGTCGCCCCTCCCGGCACCGACGCCGGCCTGATGGGCGAGGTCACCCGCACCGACGGCACCAAGCAGCTGACGATCGCGGGGTGGCCGATGTACCGGTACACCAAGGACACCAAGCCCGGCGACGCCACCGGGCAGGGGGTGGGCGGCACCTGGCACGCCGCGGCCCCCGACGGCAAGAAGGCGACGGCCTCGGCGGACAGCTCCGGCGCCGGGGAGCAGGCACCCAGTCTGCCGGGTCTGTCGGTCCGCGACGACGCCAAGCTCGGCAAGATCATCGTCGACGCCCGGGGGATGACCGTCTACCGGTTCAAGAAGGACTCCGCCTGGCCCATGAAGTCGGCCTGCACCGGTGACTGCCTCAAGAAGTGGCCGGTGGTCGCGCCCGTAGAGAAGAAGAACACCGAGGGCATCATCCAGAAGGGCTTCGTCACCTTCGACCGACCCGACGGCATCAAGCAGCAGTCCATCAACTGCTGGCCCGTCTACACCTACTCCGGCGACAGCAAGCCCGGCGACACCAACGGCCAGGGCGTGGGCGGCACCTGGTGGGCCGTGTCGCCCGAGGGGAAGCTGATCGCCACCGCCAAGTAAGCGCCCTCCCCAGGCCGTCGGCCCGTCACCGTGTCCCCCGCGCGGTGGCGGGTTCGACGTGTGTTCCGGCCGGACCGGGGCGTGTTCCGGACGATGTGACCGAACTTGTGTGTGACCAATAACGGATCGGCATTTTCCGTTTTTACTCGCCCTCCTGCCGGACGATCAGTAGCCTCAGCTCGAACACTGACCATGCACATGGCCATCACACGCCGCGGCGAGCTGTTGGAGACATAGATGGAGCGTCCTGCCTGGGCCCCTACGGGCATCGACATCTCGGTGCCGAGTGTGTCCCGCATCTACGACTACTACCTGGGCGGATCGCACAACTTCGAGGTGGACCGGGAAGCCGCGCGCAAGGCCATGGAGTTCATTCCGGGGCTGCCGAAGGTGATGCAGGCCAACCGTGCCTTCATGCGGCGGGCGGTCCGCTTCGCCCTGGACGAGGGCATCACGCAGTTCCTGGACATCGGCTCCGGCATACCGACCTTCGGCAACGTCCACGAGGTCGCCCAGAGCGCCGTCCCCGGCGCGCGGGTCGTCTACGTCGACCACGACCCGGTGGCCGTCGCGCACAGCAGGGCCGTCCTGGAGGGCAACGAGCAGGCGGCCGTGGTCGCCGCCGACCTGCGCAAGCCCCAGGACATCCTCTCCAGCCCCGAGGTCACGGACCTGCTCGACCTGGACCGGCCGGTCGCGCTGCTCCTGGTCGCCGTCCTGCACTTCGTGGAGGACGCCGACGACCCGCGCGCCGCCGTCGCGGAGCTGCGCGACGCGCTCGCCCCCGGCAGCATGCTGATCCTCACCCACGCCGCGTACGAGGGCATCCCGCTCAGCGAGGACCGGGCCGGCGGCGCGGTGGGCGTCTACCGCACCATCCGCAACCCGCTGGTCATGCGCACCAGCGAGGAGATCGCCACCTTCTTCGACGGCTTCGAGATGGTCGCGCCCGGTCTGGTGCAGATGCCCATGTGGCGTCCGGAGAACTCGCCGGAGCAGGAAGACCCGTACGCCTTCTCGGGGTTCGCCGGCGTGGGACGCATAGCGTGAGCACCCCGGCCCACGCGGACGGGCAGCCCGTCGATCCCGACGGTCCCGAGTCCCGGCTCAGACGGTTCGCCACGATCTGGAGCCGGGCCATCTTCCCGGTGACGGCCACGTCGCTGACCCGGCCCGAGTTCGAGCGCCATCTGCTGCCGCTGGCCCGCCGGCTCATCGAGGCGCTGCACCGCCGCCACTTCGACCCGGCGCCCGCGCAGGAGATCGGCGCCGCCCTGGTCGGCGCCCACTGCACCGACCCGGACGCGCTCAGCCGCACCCTCGGCGTGGTCGACTCCTACCTCGTCCTGTACTGCGGTACGGGTGGAGAGCTGCGGGCGGAGGAGGCGCGGGCCCGCTGCGCCCGCCTCCAGCACGCGCTGGCCGCCGGGTTCGCCCAGGCGCTGCGCGAACGCACCCTGCGCGAGCAGGAGGCCATCGCCCGCTCCGCGCTCAGCGCGCGCAGCGCCGCCGAGGAGGCCCTGCACACCACCGAGGCCCGGTTCCGCGCGATCTTCGAGGGCGCCGCGGTCGGCATCGGCATCGCCGACCTCGAAGGCCACGTCCTGGAGGTCAACGAGACCCTCACCCGGATGTTCGGCGGCGTCGAGGGGCAGATCCGCAGCCGCAACGTCAGCGAGTGGGTGCACCCCGAGGACGCGCCGCAGGTCTGGAAGCTGTACGAGGAGCTGGTCCGGGGCGAGCGCGACCACTACCGGGTCGAGAAGCCGTACTACCGGGGCGACGGCACCGTCCTGTGGACCAATCTCACGGTCTCCCTGCTGCGCGACGCCGAGGGCCGCCCGCAGTACCAGCTCGCCCTGCTGGAGGACACCACCGAGCGGCGGCTGCTGAACCTGCGGCTGCGCTACGAGGCCACCCATGACGCGCTGACCGGGCTGCCCAACCGCACCCTGTTCTTCGAGCGGCTCGACAAGGCGCTCTCGGCGGGCGAGGGCAAGCGCTTCGGGCTCTGCTACCTCGACCTCGACGGCTTCAAGGCGGTCAACGACAGCCTCGGCCACTCGGCGGGCGACCGGCTCCTGGTGGAGGTCGCCGACCGGCTCCAGAGCTGTGCGACCGGGCCCGGCGAGATGGTGGCGCGGCTCGGCGGCGACGAGTTCGTGGCCCTGACCACCGGCAGCGACACCCTGCGCGAGGTCGACGAGCTGGCCTCCCGCATCCTCCACGTGCTCTCCGCCCCGATCCGCCTGGAGGGCCGCGAGATCTCCGTGCGCGGCTCGATCGGCGTGGTGGAGGGCCCGGCGGGCGAGCGCGGCCCGGCGGAGGTGCTGCGCAGCGCGGACATCACCATGTACCGGGCGAAGGCCGCGGGCGGCAACCGCTTCGAGCGGGCCGACCCGGAGGCCGACGCCCGGGCGATCACCCGGCACGGGCTGACCAACGCGCTGCCGGCCGCGCTGGAGCGCGGGGAGTTCTTCATCGAGTACCAGCCGCTGGTGCACCTGGTCGACGGCAGTGTCCACGGGGCCGAGGCGCTGGTGCGCTGGTCGCATCCGCAGCACGGGGTGCTGGGCCCGGACCGCTTCATCCCGCTCGCCGAGCACACCGGTCTGATCGTGCCGCTGGGGCGCTGGGTGATGGCGGAGTCCGTACGCCAGGCCAGGTTCTGGCAGGAGCGCCACCCGGGCTCCCGGGCGCGCGGACCGCTGCGGGTGAACGTGAACCTGTCGCCCACCCAGCTGCACCACCCGGGCCTGGTGGCCGACACGGTGGAGGTGCTGGAGCGCTCCGGCCTGGAGCCGGGCGCGCTGTGCCTGGAGGTCACCGAGTCCGCGCTGATCGGCGCCGACGACGACCTGCTCAAGCCGCTGCGCCAGCTCGCGGACATGGGGGTGGACATCGCGCTCGACGATTTCGGCACCGGCTACTCCAACCTGGCGAACCTGCGCCGGCTCCCGGTGAGCGTGCTGAAGCTGGACCGTTCGTTCACCCAGTCCATGCAGCAGCACCCGGCCGACCCGGTCGACATCAAGATCGTCGAGGGGATCGTGGCGCTGGCCCACAGCCTGCACCTGGCCGTCACCGTCGAGGGGGTGGAGACCGGGGCGCAGGCCGAGCAACTGCGCGAGCTGGGCTGCGACACCGCCCAGGGCTGGTACTACGCGCGTCCGGGCGCCCCGGACCGCATCCACTCGCTGGCCCTCACCGACGCCGTCTGACCCCTGCCCGCCGGGGTCAGGTCCCCACCCCGAGCAGGACCTGCCGGAGTTCGCGCGCGGCGCGCGGCGGGTCCACGTCGCTGCGGTGGGCCAGCGCGATCGTGCGGCGCAGCCCCGGGCGGGCCAGCGGGGTGACCCGCAGGTCGCGGCCCGCCCGGGCGGCCACCATGCTCGGCACCACCGCGATGCCGAGCCCGGCCCGGACGAAGCCGAGCACGGCGTCCATCTCGCCGCCCTCGACCGTGAAGACCGGTTCGAAGCCCTCGGCGCGGCAGGCGGCGACGGTGAGTTCACGCAGGTCGTAGCCGTGCCGGAACATGACGAGCGGGGCGTCCCGCAGATCGCGGACGTGGACGCGGCCGTCGCTGCCGGGGGCCGGTTCGGTGGCGGCCGAGACGACCACCAGGTCCTCGTGGATGAGCTCGACGGTCCTGAGCGCCGGGGAGCCGGGCGGCAGGGGCAGCACCACCAGGGCGAGATCGAGGGCCCCGCGCGCCAGCTCCCGTACCAGGTCGTGCGAGCCGCCCTCCTCGATCAGGAGCTGGATGCCCGGATGGCGGTCGTGGAAGGCGCGCAGCACGTCCGGCAGCAGACCGGTGCACAGGCTCGGGGTGGCGCCGAGCCGGACCCGGCCGCGCCGCAGCTGGGCCAGCTCCTGCACCTCGATACGGGCGGTGTCGGCGTCGGCGAGGATGCGGCGGGCCAGCGGAAGCAGCGCCTCGCCCGCGTCCGTCAGGGCGATGTTGCCCCGGGCGCGGCTGAACAGTTCGGCGCCCAGCTCCTTCTCCAGCGCCCTGATCTGCTGGGAGAGCGAGGGCTGCGAGACGTGGACCCGCTCGGCGGCGCGGGTGAAGTGGCGGGTCTCGGCGACGGCCACGAAGTACAGGAGCTGCTGGAACTGCATGGGACCACGATAGGTCATGACTATCGGAATGAGCGTATCCATGTCTTGGACCTCTCGCTGTCGCGCCCCTAGCGTCTACGGCATGGCTCTGGCAACGCGGACGGACCGAAAACCGTCGCTGACGCGCACCGTGTGGGACTCGACCGTCGGCAAGAAGACGGTCATGGCCGTCAGCGGTCTGATCATGCTGACCTATCTGGCCGTCCACATGTTCGGCAACCTCAAGATCTTCTTCGGCGCCGGCGACTTCAACGGGTACGCGCACTGGCTGCGCACCGTCGGCGAGCCGTTCCTGCACTACGAGTGGGCGCTCTGGATCATCCGGGTGGTGCTGGTGGCCGCCGTCGTCGCGCACGCGGTCTGCGCCTACCAGCTGAGCCGGCGCGATCTGCGGGCGCGCCCCGACGGTTACGTCCACAAGCGCCGCCGCGCGAGCTACGCCACCCGCACGATGCGCTGGGGCGGCGTCATCCTCGGGCTGTTCATCGTCTGGCACATCCTGGACCTGACCACCGGGACCGCGCACCCCGGCGGCTTTCAGTCCGGGCACCCGTACCAGAACGTGGTCGACACCTTCTCCACCTGGTACGGCAACACCGTCTACATCGTGGCGATGCTCGCCCTGGGCCTGCACGTCCGGCACGGCCTGTGGAGCGCGGCCCAGACGCTGGGCGCCGGCAGCGCGGCCCGTGACCGGTTCCTCAAGACCCTGGCCAACGCCCTCGCGCTGGTGCTGACCGCCGGCTTCGTCGCCGTCCCCGTCGCCGTCATGACCGGAGTGGTGAGCTGAATGACCTCGCACACCGACCACACCGCCTACACCGACTACACGCTCGGTGACCCGATCGCCGACACCAAGGCGCCCCCGGGCCCCGTCGCCGAGCGCTGGGACACCCGCCGCTTCGAGGCGAAGCTCGTCAACCCGGCCAACCGCCGCAAGCACACCGTGATCGTCGTCGGCACCGGGCTCGCGGGCGGCTCGGCGGGCGCCACCCTGGCCGAACAGGGCTACCACGTGGTCCAGTTCTGCTTCCAGGACTCCCCGCGCCGCGCCCACTCCATCGCCGCGCAAGGAGGCATCAACGCCGCCAAGAACTACCGCAACGACGGCGACTCCGTCCGGCGCCTGTTCTACGACACCGTCAAGGGCGGCGACTTCCGGGCCCGGGAGTCCAACGTCCACCGCCTCGCGGAGATCTCCGTGGAGATCATCGACCAGTGCGTGGCCCAGGGCGTGCCCTTCGCGCGCGAGTACGGCGGGCTCCTCGACACCCGCTCCTTCGGCGGCGTCCAGGTCTCCCGCACCTTCTACGCGCGCGGCCAGACCGGCCAGCAACTGCTGCTCGGCGCCTACCAGGCGCTGTCGCGGCAGATCGCCGCGGGCAACGTCGAACTGCACGCCCGCACCGAGATGCTGGACCTGGTCGTGGTGGACGGCCGGGCGCGCGGCATCGTCGCCCGCGACCTGGTCACCGGCCGGATCGACACCTACTTCGCGGACGCGGTGGTGCTCGCCACCGGCGGCTACGGCAACGTCTTCCACCTCTCCACCAACGCCATGAACTCCAACGCCACCGCGGTGTGGCGGGCCCACCGGCGCGGTGCCTACTTCGCCAACCCCTGCTTCACCCAGATCCACCCCACCTGCATCCCGCGCACCGGCGAGCACCAGTCCAAGCTGACCCTGATGAGCGAGTCGCTGCGCAACGACGGCCGCATCTGGGTGCCGAAGGCCAAGGGCGACACCCGCCCGGCCGCGCGGATCCCCGAGGACGAGCGCGACTACTACCTGGAGCGGATCTACCCCTCCTTCGGCAACCTCGTCCCGCGCGACATCGCCTCGCGCGCCGCCAAGAACGTCTGCGACGAGGGACGCGGGGTGGGCCCCGGCGGCCAGGGCGTCTACCTCGACTTCGCGGACGCCATCGCGCGGATGGGACGGGACAAGGTCGAGGAGAAGTACGGCAACCTCTTCGAGATGTACGAGCGGATCACCGCCGAGAACCCGTACGAGGTGCCGATGCGGATCTACCCGGCCGTGCACTACACGATGGGCGGGCTGTGGGTCGACTACGACCTCCAGACCACCGTTCCCGGTCTGTTCGCGATCGGCGAGGCCAACTTCTCCGACCACGGCGCCAACCGGCTCGGCGCCTCGGCCCTGATGCAGGGCCTGGCCGACGGCTACTTCGTGCTCCCCGCCACCATCAACGACTACCTGGCGCGCCATCCGCACCTGGAGCCGGTCACCGACGAGCACCCGGCGGTCGCCGAGGCCGTCGCGGAGACCGAGGACCGGCTGCACCTGCTGCTCGCCGTCGGCGGCGACCGCACCCCGGACTCCTTCCACCGCGAACTGGGCGAACTCATCTGGGAGTACTGCGGGATGGCCCGCACCGAGGAGGGACTGCGCAAGGCCCTGGAGCGCATCCCGCGGATCCGGGAGGAGTTCTGGCGCCGCATCAAGGTCCCCGGCACGGGTGAGGAGTTCAACCAGTCCCTGGAGAAGGCCAACCGGGTCGTCGACTACCTGGAGCTCGCCGAGCTGATGTGCCTGGACGCGCTGCACCGCGCCGAGTCCTGCGGCGGCCACTTCCGCGAGGAGTCCCAGACCCCCGAGGGCGAGGCGGCCCGGCGCGACGAGGAATTCTCCTACGCCGCCGCCTGGGAGTTCTCCGAGACCGGCGCCGCCCCCGTCCTGCACAAGGAAGACCTCGTCTTCGAGTACGTCCACCCCACCCAGCGGAGCTACGCATGAAGCTCACCCTGCGCGTCTGGCGGCAGAAGAACGCCGACGCCGACGGAGCGATGTCCACCTACGAAGTGGACGGCATCTCGGCCGACATGTCCTTCCTGGAGATGCTCGACACGCTCAACGAGGAGCTCATCCTCTCCGGAGAGGACCCGGTCGCCTTCGACCACGACTGCCGCGAGGGCATCTGCGGCGCGTGCAGCCTGGTCATCAACGGCGACGCGCACGGGCCCGAGCGGACCACCACCTGCCAGCTGCACATGAGGGCCTTCCGCGACGGCGACACCATCGACGTCGAACCGTGGCGGGCGGCGGCCTTCCCGGTCGTCAAGGACCTGGTGGTGGACCGCTCGGCCTTCGACCGGATCATCCAGGCGGGCGGCTACATCAGCGCCCCGACGGGAGCCGCGCCCGAGGCGCACGCGACCCCGGTGCCCAAGCCGGACGCCGACTTCGCCTTCGAGCACGCCGAGTGCATCGGCTGCGGCGCCTGTGTGGCGGCCTGCCCCAACGGCTCGGCGATGCTCTTCACCTCGGCCAAGGTCAACCATCTGAACGTCCTGCCGCAGGGCGCGCCCGAGCGCGAGACCCGGGTGCTGGACATGGTGGAGCAGATGGACGCGGAGGGCTTCGGCGGCTGCACCCTCACCGGCGAGTGCGCCACCGCCTGCCCCAAGGGCATCCCGCTGCCCTCCATCGCGGCGATGAACAAGGAGTGGCTGCGCGCGACCAGGAAGGCGCGCCGGGCCGGCCGCTGAGGCGGGACGCGGCGAGTGGGCCCCGGGCCGTGGGTCCGGGGCCCACCCGCCGGTGTACGGACGGATCAGCCCGTCACGGTGATCTGCTGGGCCGGGTCGGTGGTGTCCGTGACGTCGTAGGTGGCGGAGAAGGTGGCCGTCTGGTCGCCGGTCGGGCAGAGGAATCCGCCCGTTCCGGTGGCCGCCACGGGCGCGTTGGCGATGGCGAGCCTGGACGGGGCCCCGTTGGTCCAGGTGCCGTTGACGCTGCTGGGGCCGCTGGGCGAGGCGGTGAGCGTACAGCTGGCCAGACCACTGGTCCTGATGACGACCCCGGCTTTGGGCATGGTGAGCCCGGCCGCGACGGGCGAGCCGTTCTGGGCCGAGATGCTCCAGGCGCCGTTGGTGGCGTTGCTGGTGACGGTCACCCCGACGCCGAAGATGCTGGTGGTGCAGCCGCTGAAGGTCGGCGGGCTGATGGTGGCGGAGACCGGCCCCGCGGCGTTGTGGTTGCCGGGGGCGGCGGGGACCTTGTTGGTGGCCGGTCCGGTGGGAGCGGAGACGGAGACCGTACAGGTCATGGTGGTGGTGCCGGCGGTGAAGACGGCCTTGCCGCTGAGCTTGGCGGTGAAGGAGTGTCCGGCCGGGTTCACGGTGGTGGGGCCGGGGGCGGCGGCGCCCGCGGCGGTGGTGGCGCCGAGGGCGAGGGCGGCCGCGGCGCCCAGGAGGGCGGCGGGCGCGCGGAATCTGCGGGTTGCCATGGGGGGCTCCTCGATCGAACGGCTTCGATGGTGTGGGGGTGCGAGGAGGAACGGGGGTGACGTCATACCCTGGTGAACTTGAGGGTAAGTCCGCTTTCCGGGACCGAACAGGCGCTCCTACGCCAGGAATTGACGGATCGTCAGCTTGCTGTCCGGGGCGGATCTGCTACTGATCGCGCCCCGGATCCCCGGCGGCCCCGTCAGCCGCCGAGCGCCCTCGCCAGATACGGGGCCGTGCGTCCCGCCCCCGCCGATGCGACCTCGCGCGGCGGGCCCGCCGCCACGATCCTGCCGCCCGCGTCGCCCCCGCCCGGCCCGAGATCGATCACCCAGTCCGCGCCCGCCACCACCGTCATGTCGTGCTCGACCACCACCACCGAGTGGCCCGCGTCGACGAGGCCGTGCAGCTGGCGCAGCAGCACCTCGACATCGGCCGGATGCAGCCCGGTCGTGGGCTCGTCCAGCAGATAGAGCGTGCGCTCCCGGCGTCCGCTTCCCCGGGCTCCCGGCTTCGCCCGGGCAGGGGAGGCCCCGCGGAGCTCGGAGGCCAGCTTGATGCGCTGGGCCTCTCCGCCGGACAGCTCGGTGGCGGGCTGCCCCAGGCGCAGATACCCCAGGCCCACGTCGAGCAGCGCGCGCAGACTCCGGGCCGCGGCCGGGGTGTCCGCGAAGAACTCCGCCGCCGCCTCCACCGTCAGGTCCAGCACCTGCGCGATGGTCAGTCCCCGGTGGGTGACCTCCAGCGTCCGCGGGTTGTACCGGGCCCCGTGGCAGTCCGGGCAGGGCGCGTACGTACTCGGCAGGAACAGCAGCTCCACCGAGACGAACCCCTCGCCCTGGCAGGTCTCGCAGCGCCCGCCGGGCACGTTGAAGGAGAACCGGCCCGCCTTGTAGCCGCGCGCCCGCGCCTCCTCGGTGGCGGTGAAGAGCCTGCGGACGACGTCGAAGAGGCCGGTGTAGGTGGCCAGGTTGGACCGGGGCGTCCGGCCGATCGGCTTCTGATCGACCGTCACCAGCCTCTCCACGCCCGGGAGCCGGTCGGTCACCTCGCCCAGCAGGGTGGACTTGCCCGAGCCCGACACACCCGTCACGGCCGTGAAGACGCCCAGCGGCAGCTCGGCCGTCAGGCCCCGCAGATTGTGCCGGGTCACCGGCCCGACCTTGAGCCACCCGGACGGCTCGCGCACCGCGCGGACCGGGGCGGGCCCGGTGTCGAAGAGGAAGCGCCGGGTCTGCGAATCGGCGACCTCCGCCAGCCCCTCCGGCGGCCCGCTGTGCAGCACCCGGCCGCCGTGCTCACCGGCGTACGGGCCCACGTCCACCAGCCAGTCGGCGTGCCGCATCACATCGAGGTGGTGCTCGACGACGAACACCGAGTTCCCGGCCGCCTTCAGCCGGTCCAGGACCGTGAGCAGGGCCTCGGTGTCGGCCGGGTGCAGCCCCGCCGACGGCTCGTCCAGCACGTACACCACCCCGAAGAGCCCCGACCGCAGCTGGGTGGCGAGCCGCAGCCGCTGCAACTCCCCGGCGGAGAGCGTGGGCGCGGTCCGGTCGAGGCTGAGGTAGCCGAGGCCGAGTTCGATGACCGGGCCGATCCGGCCGAGCAGGTCGGAGGTCAGCACCTCGGCCGTGGGGCCGCCGTCGGCCGAGCGCAGCAGCTCGGCGAGGGCGTCCAGGGGGAGCGCGGCCAGCTCCGCGATGGTCCGGCCGGCGAAGGTGACCGCGAGGGATTCCGGCCGCAGCCGGCTGCCGCCGCAGACGGGGCAGTCGGTCGCGGTCAGGAAGCGCTCGGCCTTGGCGCGCAGCGCCGCGCTCCTGCTCTCCGCGAACGTCTTCATCACATAGCGGTGCGCGCTCATGTACGTGCCCTGGTAGGGGCGCTGGATGCGGTTCGCCTCGCGCACCGGGTGCACGGTGACCACCGGCTGCTCGTCCGTGAACAGGATCCAGTGGCGGTCCCGCGCCGCCAGCTCGCGCCAGGGCCGGTCGACGTCGTGGCCGAGGGCGTCGAGGACGTCCCGCAGGTTCTTGCCCTGCCAGGCGCCCGGCCAGGCCGCGATCGCGCCCTCGCGGATGGACAGCGAGGGGTCGGGGACGAGCAGGTCCTCATCCGTCCGGTGGACCCGGCCCAGACCCTGGCACTCGGGACAGGCCCCGGCCGTCGTGTTGGGCGAGAAGGCGTCGGAGTCCAGGCGCGCGGCGCCCGCCGGGTAGGTGCCCGCGCGGGAGAACAGCATCCGCAGCGAGTTGGAGAGCGTGGTGACCGTGCCCACCGAGGAGCGCGAGGTCGGGGACGAGCGCCGCTGCTCCAGCGAGACGGCGGGCGGCAGCCCCGTGATCTCCGCGACCTTCGGCGCGCCCACCTGGTGGATGAGGCGCCGCGCGTAGGGCGCCACCGACTCGAAGTAGCGCCGCTGGGCCTCCGCGTAGATCGTCCCGAAGGCCAGCGAGGACTTCCCCGACCCGGAGACACCGGTGAAGACCGCCAGGGCGTCCCGGGGGACGGCCACGTCGACACCGCGCAGATTGTGCTCGCGGGCGCCGGTGACCCGGACGAAGAGGTCGTGGGCCTGGCCGGTCGGGTCCGTGGCGGGTCGCGCGGGGCTTCGCATACCGGAAATCCTAGGCGGACGCGCTGGTCAGACCCGCGACCCGGGCCAGTCGACGGTAGGAGTCCAGCAGGGCGGCGCGGTCGTACGTGCTCGTGGTGACCAGGTACTCGTCGGCCGCGCTGCGCGTCAGCAGCTTCTCCAGGGCGCTCTCGACCTCGTCCTCGGTGCCGTGGATCTGGCCGTGCAGGGCCTCCTCGAACAGGGCGCGCTCGCGCGCGGTCATCGTCAGCGTCCCGATCTCCTCGGCCGGGGAGAGCGGCGGGAACGCGCCCCGGGTGCGGGAGTACGCCGTGGACCACGCCTCGGACAGCAGGACGCGGTGGGCCTCCTCGGTCGTGGCCGCCACCGCGACCGTGCCGGAGAGCACCACGTACGGCCGCTCGCTCCAGGCGGAGGGCCGGAACGCCGCGCGGTAGTCGTCGATCACCCGCAGCATCGCGTCCTCACCGCGTACGGCGGCGATGACCAGCGGCAGCCCCGCCTCCGCGGCGAGCCGGGCGCCCTGGCCGGTGGCGAGCACGAACGCGGGGACGCGCAGGCCCTCGGCCGGGCGCGCGTGCACCTGCGGGTGGACCCGCTGCGTACCGTCGAAGTAGCCGAGCAGTTCCGTCAGCCGCTCCGGGAACGCGTCGGCGTCCTCCTTGCCGTGGCCCAGTGCCCTGCGGATGCCGTCGGTGAAGCCGACCGACCGGCCCAGGCCCATGTCGATCCGCCCGGGGAAGAGCGACTCCAGCACACCGAACTGCTCGGCCACCACCAGCGGTTGGTGGTTGGGGAGCATCACGCCGCCCGTGCCGACGCGGATGGTGGAGGTCGCGGCGGCGACGGCGGCGGCGAGCACGGTCGGCGCGGAGCCCGCGACCCCGGGCACGCTGTGGTGCTCGGAGACCCAGAAGCGGTGGTAGCCGAGCCGCTCGGCCTCGCGGGCGAAGGCCACGGTGTCCCGCAGGGCCCCGGGGCCGTCGTGCCCCGCGCGGATACGGGAGCGGTCCAGGACGGAGAAGCGCGTCGACGCGATCACTGAGCTCACACAGGCGTCAACGTCCTCGCGGCGCCAGGATTCCCTAGGGTGGGCGCATGACGCGGAACAGCAGGCCACTGGCCGTATTCGACCTCGACGGCACGCTCGCCGACAGCGGCCACCGCCAGCACTTCCTGGAGGGCGCCCGGCGCGACTGGAACGCCTTCTTCGCCGCCGCCCCGGCCGATCCGCCGCTGGCCCGGGGCATCGCGCTGTGCCTGGCGGCGGCCGAGGAGTGCGAGGTCGTCTACCTCACCGGCCGGCCCGAGCGCTGCCGCCGGGACACCCGGGCGTGGCTGGCCGCCCAGGGGCTGCCGGACGGGACGCTCCACATGCGGCCCGACGCCGACCGCAGGCCCGCCCGGACCACCAAGCTGGAGCTGCTGCGCCGGCTGGGGGCGGGACGCGAGGTGCGGATGCTGGTGGACGACGACGAGCTGGTGTGCGACGCCGCCGAACGGGCGGGCTTCCCCGTCGTACGGGCGCGCTGGGCGGTTCCCACCGAGACGCTGAAGGACGCGCAGGAGCGGGAGGGGCGGACCTGAGCGGCCGCGACCGCGCGGCCCGCCCCGGGTCCGGTCAGACCTCCTGGTCGTCGTCCAGCCGGAAGCCGACCTTCAGGCCCACCTGGTAGTGCTCGACCCGCCCGTCGGCGATCTGGCCGCGCACCTGGGTGACCTCGAACCAGTCCAGGTTGCGCAAGGTCTGCGCCGCGCGGGCGACGCCGTTGCGGATGGCCTGGTCGACGCCCTCCGGGGAGGTGCCGACGATCTCGGTGACGCGGTACGTGTGGTTGGACATGGAGGTGCACTCCTCTTCGTCGCGTCCCTCCACCGTGCCCCACCTCGCGCCGGTTCGCGAGACGTCGGCGCCGGAGTCGGTTGCGTAACGGGGCTTGACCCGCCCATTGGTACAGACCAAAATCGGCCGCACCCGAACTAGCCAACCGCCCCTTCCCCGGAAGAGCCGTCTGCGCTTTCCCCACGTCGGGTCATGACTGCCCGTGCCGTGACGCAGAAGGTGACCTCCGTGAAGAACCGCTTCCTCCATGCCCTCCTCCATGCCCCCGTCGTGTTCCTCACGGCCCTCGCGCTCGGCGGCTGCGGCGCGCTGCCGGGCGTCGGCGGGGACTCCACCACCACCGTCACCGTCTGGCTGATGAAGGACAGCGCCTCCGACGACTTCATCAAGCGGTTCACCGAGACCTTCGAGAAGGAGCACCGCTCGGTCCGGCTCGACGTACGGATCCAGGAGTGGACGGGTGTCGGGCAGAAGGTGAGCGCCGCCCTCAAGGCCGGTGAGGCGCCCGACGTCATCGAGGTCGGCAACACCCAGGTCTCCCAGTACGCGGCCAGCGGCGGACTGCTCGACCTCACCCTGGAGTCGCTGCGCGACTGGGGCAGCGCCGACTGGCTCCCGGGCCTGGCGGAGCCCGGCCGGGTCGACGGGGTGCAGTACGGCATCCCCTGGTACGCGGCGAACCGCGTCGTGATCTACCACAAGGACCTGTTCCGGGCGGCGGGCATCACCCGGGCCCCCCGGACCCGCGCCGAGTGGCTGAGCGACACCGAGAAGCTCAACACCGGCGCCACCCAGGGCATCTACCTCGCGGGACAGGACTGGTACACCCTCGCCGGGTTCGTCTGGGACGAGGGCGGCGAGCTGGCCCAGGAGAGCGCGGGGGAGTGGACCGGGACCCTGGACACACCCGCCGCCCTGCGCGGCATGGACTTCTACCGCAGGCTCCAGGCGCTGGGCAACGGCCCCAAGAACGCCGACGAGGCCACGCCCCCGCAGGCCGAGGTCTTCGCCAGGGGCGGTGTCGCCCAGATCATCGCCGTCCCCGGCACCGCCAAGGCCATCCAGAAGGCCAACCCCGCCCTCGCCGGCAAGCTCGGCTACTTCCCCGTCCCCGGCAAGACGGCCGCCGCGCCCGGCGCGGTCTTCACCGGCGGCTCGGACCTGATCGTGCCCAAGCGGTCCGCGCACCGCACCGAGGCCGTGGAGGTGGTCAAGGCGCTCGCGGGGGAGAAGTGGCAGCGGGACCTCGCCGCCGCCATGAGCTACGTACCGAACAAGCCCGCGCTCGCGGCCGCCGTGGAGAACCAGGCGGGCGCGGCCGCGATGGCGCGGGGCGCGGCCCGGGGCCGGGCCACGCCCAACTCGCCCCAGTGGGCCGCCGTCGAGGCCGACAACCCCATCAAGCCGTACATGACCGCCGTGCTCACGGGAGCCGACCCGAGGACGGCGGCCAGGACGGCCTCCAGGCGGATCAGCTCGCTGCTGTTCCCGTGACGGCGCCGCCGAGGACGGCGAGCGACAGCGCGAAGCGGCCGTCGGCGTCGGTCCACCAGTGGGTGGCCGTCAGCCCGGCGGCCGCGAGCTCCGCCCGTACCCCCTCGGGGCGGAACTTCGCCGAGATCTCGGTGCGCAGCTCCTCGCCCTCCTCGAAGCGGACCACGAGGTCCAGTTCGGGGATCTTCACGGTGAGGTCGGCGCGGGCCCGCAGCCGCATCTCGATCCACTCGCGGTCCGCGTCCCAGCGGGCCACGTGCGCGAAGTCGTCGAGGTCGAAGTCGGCGCCGAGTTCGCGGTCGATGACGGCGAGGACGTTCTTGTTGAACGCGGCCGTCACCCCCTCCCGGTCGTCGTAGGCCCGTACCAGGACCGACTCCTCCTTCACCAGGTCGGTGCCGAGCAGGAAGCTGTCGCCCGGCTCCATCGCCGCGGCCACCGAGGCCAGGAACCGCGCGCGCTCGGCCGGCAGGAGATTGCCGATCGTGCCGCCGAGGAAGACCACCAGCCGCGGTCCGGGCGTCGCGGGCAGGTCGAGCGGCCGGGTGAAGTCGGCGATGAGCGCGTGCACGGCGAGCGCCGGCCGCTCCTCGATCAGCGCCGCGGCGGCCCCGGTCAGCGCGCTCTCGCTGACGTCCACCGGGATGTACGTGAGCGGATCCGGCAGCGCGTCGAGCAGCAGCCGGGTCTTCTCCGATGAGCCGGAGCCCAGCTCGACCAGGGTGCGGGCCTCGGAGGCCGCCGCGATCTCGGCGGCCCGCTGGTCGAGGATCTCCCGCTCGGCGCGGGTGGGGTAGTAGTCGTCGAGCCGGGTGATCTCCTCGAACAGCTCGCTGCCCCGGGCGTCGTAGAACCACTTGGGCGGCAGGGTCTTGGGGTCCGCCGTCAGCCCGTGCAGCACGTCGGCGCGCAGCGCGGCCCCGGTGGCGTCCTCGGGCAGGGTGCGGGTCAGCTGGAACGGGCGGGACTGGTGCACGAGGAGGGCTCCTTGAGGGGGGTCAGGACAACATCGGTACGGGTCGCGGCCAGCAGCGTGCGGTCGGGGACCTCGTGCCAGTGCGGATCGTCGTCGTAGGGCTCCGAGGCGACGACCGTGCGCTCGCCCGGCCGGGCCAGGTACCACAGGGTGTCGCCCCAGGCGGTGGCGGCGATGCTCACGCCGTCGGTGAGCAGCAGGTTCAGCCGGGAGTCCGGGGCCGCGGCGGCGACCTCGGCCACCGTCTCGGCGAGCGCGCGGCCCATCTCGTCGCCCGCCCGCAGCCGGTGCAGCAGCAGGGCCCACACCAGCGCCGAGTCGCAGCGGGCCTCCAGCCGCAGCAGCTCCTCGGCGGGCAGGGCGGCGGCAAGGTCCGCGAGCGAGCCGGGCCAGCCCCGTACCGCCCCGTTGTGGCTGAACAGCCAGGGCCCGGCGGCATAGGGGGCGGAGGCGGCCTCGTTGTCCGGGCCCGGCTCGGTGGCGTCCCGTACCGCCGCGAGCAGCGCGCCGGTGCGCACCACACGGGCCAGGTCCGCGAACGAGGGGTCGGCCCAGATCGGCCCCGGCCGGCGGTAGCGGCCCGGTACGGGGTCGCCCTCGGCGTACCAGCCGACGCCGAAGCCGTCGGCGTTGACCGTGCCGTGCCGCTGCCGGCGCGGCGCCCAGGACTGGCGGTACAGCGCGTGCGGCGGGCTCACCAGCAGCTCACCGAGCGGAACGGGCGCACCCAGGAACGCTATGTGACGGCACATCAGGCATCCCTCGCGGTCCGGAACCCGGCGAAGATCTGCCGCCGCACCGGAAGGTCCCAGTTGCGGAAGGTGCCCCGGCAGGCCACCTGGTCCACGGCGAACGAGCCGCCGCGCAGCACCTTGTGGTCGGGCCCGAAGAACACCTCCGAGTACTCGCGGTAGGGGAAGGCCACGAAGCCCGGGTACGGCATGAAGTCGCTGGACGTCCACTCCCACACGTCCCCGATCAGCTGCCGCACGCCCAGCGGGGACGCGCCCGCCGGATAGGCGCCCGCGGGGGCCGGACGCAGATGGCGCTGGCCGAGGTTGGCGTGGTCGGAGGTGGGGTCGGCGTCGCCCCACGGGTAGCGGCGGGAGCGGCCGGAGGCCGGGTCGTACCGGGCCGCCTTCTCCCACTCCTCCTCGGTGGGCAGCCGCCGCCCGGCCCAGCGGGCGTAGGCGTCCGCCTCGTACCAGCTGACGTGGAGCACCGGCTCGTCCTGCGGTACGGGCTCGGTCACCCCGAACCGGCGGCGCAGCCACTGGCCGCCCTCCCGGTGCCAGAACAGCGGGGCGGTGAGCCCGTGCCGGCGCACCATGGCCCAGCCCTTCGGCTCCCACCAGCGCTCGTCGGTGTAACCGCCGTCCTCGATGAACCGCAGATAGGCGCCGCAGGTGACCGGGGTGGTGTCGAGGTGGAAGGCGGGGACGATGCGGTGGTGGGCGGGACGCTCGTTGTCCAGTGCCCAGGGCTCGGCGGAGGTGCCCATGGTGAACGGGCCGCCCGGGACCAGG
The DNA here is from genome assembly GCF_056435525.1 of Streptomyces sp. NPDC043908. Taxonomy (NCBI): domain Bacteria; kingdom Bacillati; phylum Actinomycetota; class Actinomycetes; order Kitasatosporales; family Streptomycetaceae; genus Streptomyces; species Streptomyces sp. NPDC043908. The sequence goes on from NZ_JBWKEI010000011.1 coordinate 170,819, forward strand.
ACTTCCTCCGGCAGGTCCGCGGTGGAGCCGCCCGGCGGCTCGGGCGCGGAGAGCGCGGCCGGGCCTCTGCGGAGCTGATGGGTGATCAGCATGGTCTCGTCGTGCTGCTGTTCGTGCTGGGCGACCATCCCGAAGGCGAATCCCGCGTCGACGAGGCGGGGGCCGCCCTCCAGCGGGGTGGACTCCAGGACGTCCAGCGCCCGGCCGCGCACCTCCGCCGCGTACCGGCGCGCCTCGGCCGGGGAGAGCAGCGGCAGCGAGGGGCGGGCGGCGCGCGGGTGCTCGAAGGCGTCGTACAGCGAGTCGATCTCCGGGCGTATCGCGTCCCGCCCGGCGACGGCCCGCAGCAGCCACTGCTCCTCCTGGTTGCCGATGTGCGCCAGGTCCCAGACCAGCGGCGACATCAGGGGGGAGTGCTGGGCGGTGAGGTCGTGGTCGTCGACGCAGGAGGTGAGGGTGGCGGTGCGCGCCCGGGCGGCGGTGAGGGCCGTCAGGGCGCGCCGGCGCAGCGCCTCGGGGTCGGTGGCGTCCGCTCCGGTCGGTTCGGGGGCGGTCATGAGGAGGATTCCTTCCCGGGGGCGGGCGCGGACGGGAGGTCCGCGGGGGAGAGGCCCCGTACGACATGGCGGTCCGTGAAGGCGGCGACCGCCTCGTGGACCTCGGTGGTGGCGCCGAGCCGGGGCAGTGCCTCCAGCGCGGCGGCGAAGCAGGTCCCGGCGGCCTCCCGCAGCTCGGGGTCGGCGAGCCCCGCGCGCGCGGCGTCGGCCCAGAGCGGGTTGCGCGGCGCGGGCGCCGAACCGGCCCGCTCCGCCAGGGACTTGACCGCCCGGTAGGCGGTCTCGGCCGCCTCCTGGTCGTCGAAGAGCGCGGTGGTCACGGCGAGCGGGACGATCCAGCCGTCCTCGCCGGGCTGCGCGTCGATCATGCGCAGCTCCAGGTGCCCGCGCGGCCGCACCGGCGGGAAGAGCGTGGTCAGGTGGTAGTCGAGGTCCTCGCGGGTGGCCGGGCGCGGCTCCGCGGTGCGCAGCCACTGGCGGAAGGTGAGCCCCTCGGGCGCCTGCCACGCCGCGCCGTCGGAGCGCACGCACATCACCGGCGCGTCCAGGACGTGCGCGGCCCAGGCCGCCCGGGGCTCGGCGTCCAGCGGCGGCGCGAGCGCCCGTACCGGGTCGATGTCGGTCCACACCGCCTGCCGGGAGGAGCGCCAGCCGGTGGTTCTGCCCTCCTGGCGGGGGGAGTTGGCGAAGGCGGCGACCAGGACCGCGCCGAGGAGGTGGGCCATGCGCCAGCGGCGTCCGAAGCCGAGCGGGCCCGGCTCCTCGTACCCGGCGTCGAGGCAGACCTGGACGGAGGCGGAGGCGCACATCATGGCCCGTCCCGCCGGTCCCGTCCGGTCGAAGTGGGCTTCCATGGCGTCGTAGCGGGGATCGTGCAGGAAGCGGCGCGGCGACTGCCACGGCTCCTGGCCGAGTCCGGTGAGGGTGAGGTCCCTGGCGCGAAGAGCGGCCCGGACGGCGCGGAGATCGGCCGCCACGGAGTCGACGCACTCCATGAGGGAACCGGCGGGCAGCGAGCTGAGCTCCAGCTGGCCGCCGGGTTCGACGGTGAGTGCCGACCGCAGGGGCAGCGCCCTCAACGAGGCGTAGGCGGCGGCGAGTCGGTGGTGCGGAACGGGCAGACGTGGGTCGTGGAGATCATGGACCAGCCACTCCACTTCGACCCCGACGGCCCGAGGTGGACCGGTCTTGAAACAGATGCATCGAAGCAGATCGTCCGCTTCCGTTTCGGTGAACTGTCTGGTCAGCATGGTCGCTTCCCCCACGCGGGAACGTTTTCGGTGCACTGTCCCACCTAAGCCACTGCCGTCTTCTCGCACAAGAGTGCCCATCCGGACGGAAAGTATGTTGCGGGAGTGTTCTCCTGGCGTCAACGATGCTAAATATGAGTGCACGACTGCGCGACCTCGCGCGCCACACCGTGGAGATCACCGAAGCCGGAGCGTACGAGACGCCCGGCGGGTCCACGGTCACGATCGCCGCCCGGGTGGCGGCGGCCGTCGAAGGAACCCGTCTCTTCGGTCCCGGCCCGGTGCCCGTGACGCCCGGCACCGACGGCTCCAGCGTATGCGCGGTGACCGGCGAGAGCAGCCTGGAGGCGGCCCGGCGCCTGGTGGACGAGGGCCCCGGCGAGGTCGCCGTGCTGAACTTCGCCTCCGCGCGCAACCCCGGCGGCGGCTTCCTGAACGGGGCGCAGGCCCAGGAGGAGGCGCTGTGCCGCTCCTCCGCGCTGTACCCGACGCTGCTGCGGGCGCCCGAATTCTACGAGCACCACCGCGCCGACCGCGATGTCCTCTACACCGACCGGGTGATCCACTCGCCCGGGGTGCCGGTCTTCCGCGACGACCGGGGCCGCCTCCTCGACGAGCCGTTCCGGGTCGGCTTCCTGACCTGCCCCGCGCCCAACGCCGGAGTGATCCGCCAGCGGGCCCCGCAGGACGTGGACCGCATCGCCCCGGCCCTCGCCCGGCGCGCGGAGCGCGTCCTGGAGACCGCGGCCCACTGCGGCTACCGGCGGCTGGTGCTCGGCGCCTGGGGCTGCGGCGTCTTCCGCAACGACCCGGCGCAGGTGGCGGGCGCCTTCCACGCCCATCTCACGGGCGGCGGCCGCTTCGCCCGCCACTTCGACGAGGTGGTCTTCGCGGTCCTGGACCGCACGGCCGGCCGCGCGACCCTGCGGGCCTTCGAGGAGGTGTTCGCGGCGGCGTGACGGCCCCGCCGCGCCCGCCGGGGGTGAGCGCGGACCCCGCGATTGCGCTGGACGGCGCAGCGGAGGCGCGCCCCCGGGGCGGACGGCGGCCAGGCTCGGAGCATGATCGTCCGAGCCCTCGCGGCGCTGCTCTGCGCCGTCCTCGCCGTCCTCGCCGCGCCCCCGCCCCGCGCGGCCGCCGAACCCGCGCCGCCGCCCCGGTCCGTCTCCGCCTGGCTGCCGTACTGGGACCAGGAGGGCGCCTACCAGGACGCCCTGCGCCACGCGGCCCAGCTGCACACCGTCAGCCCGTTCTGGTACCAGGCGGTCGGCGCCGAGCGGATCGACGGGCATCCGGGCGCCGGCGCCCAGCGTGTCATCGACGGGCTGCACGCGGCCGGGATCGCGGTGGTGCCCACCGTCATGGAGACGATGAAACCCGGCGTCCTCGCCGCGATCCTCACCGACCCGGACCGCCGCGCCACCCACATCACGGCCCTGCTCACGGTGGTGGGCAGCCGCTCCTACGACGGCCTCGACATCGACTACGAGTCCATCGCCCCGACCGGCGACGCCGACTACCCCGCGGTGCGGGCGGCCTACGCCGCCTTCATCGGCGAGCTCTGCGCCCGTCTGCACGCCCTCGCCAAGAAGTGCGTCAGCACCGTCTCACCCCAGACCGCGACCACCGGCCGCGTCTGGGACTACGCGGCGCTCGGCCGGGCGGCCGACCGGGTGCGGATCATGGCGTACGACCGGCACTGGTCGGGCGGCAGCCCCGGCCCGCTGGCCGGCGTCGACTGGTACGAGGACATCCTGCGCCGCGCCACCGTGCTGATCCCGCCCGACCGGATCGAGATGGCGCTGCCCGCCTACGGCTGGGACTGGCCCGCCTCGGGCGGCGGCCGGGCCCGGCACGTCACCTGGCGCGAGGCCGAGGCCCTGCGCACGGCGAAGGGTGCGCCGTATCAGCTCGACCCCGTCTCGCAGACCCCGCACTTCAGCTACCAGGACGGGGACACGGCCCGCGAGGTCTGGTACCAGGACGCCCGGGGCGTCGAGGCCGATCTGCCGGTCCTGGCCCGCTACGGCGTCCGCACCACCTCCCTGTGGGCCCTGAACTTCGAGGACCCGGCCGTGTGGCCGGTGCTGGCGAGGACCTGAGAGCCGGTTCGAAGACAGGGCGTCCACCGGTCCCGGTTCAGCCCCTGACCGTGGCCGTCGGCGTGTTCCAGCCGGAGACGCGCAGCCACGGGGCGGATCCGTGCAGGTCGGCGGTCCGGTAGGTGGCGGTGAGGGTCGTCGTCTCACCGGGCCAGAGCGAGACCTGGTTGTCGGACCAGCGGACGGGCAGGACCGGGGCGCCCCCGGCGTCCACCAGGTGGACGTCGGTGAGCAGCGCCGGAGCCGCGCCCGTTCCGGTGCGGGTGAGGGTGACGGTGGTGGTCGACGTGCCGTCGTCGTGCGCCGTGGTGGCGCCGGTGGCGGTCACCGCCGCCTTCGCCATCGTGCTCAGGCCCTTGAGGTCGGCGTAGGCCGTGGTGGGGGTGTGGTACCAGTCGGTCTTCGCGTAGTCGAGGACGTCCGCCTTGGTGGAGAGCCAGTACACGTTGCGGCTCACCTCCCGCCCGGTGGCGTCGGTGAGCAGCAGCCGGGCGAGGTAGGTGGTGGAGAGGCCGTCGACCTTCGCCGGGACGGTGAGCGCCGTCGTCCGGGCCCCGTCGCCGCCCACGGCCACCCCCGTCGCCGTCCTGTCGTACTTCTGCTTCCCGTCGGTGGCGAAGAGCGTCACCCGCGCGGTGAGACCGGAGGCGGGCGCGTGCCGGTTGTTCACCACGGCGATGGTGCGGTCGTCGTAGGAGTACTGGACGTGCAGCGGTTCGTTGGCCTTCCTGGCGCCGAAGTACGCGCCGCCCTGGTCGAGGTAGCGGTCCACCAGCTGCCAGTGCAGGGAGGTCCAGCCGCTGTTGAACATCCAGTACACGACCCCGGTCGAGGGCTTGGCGGCGTCCTTGGCGTTGCGGGCGTACGCCTCGAACTGGGCGCGCGCGTTCTCGTACTGGGCGAGCTGGGCCTTGCGCACATAGTCGTCCAGGCCGGTCGGGGCGCCGTAGCGGCCGGTCAGGGCCGCGTCGTAGATGCCGAGGGTGGCGAAGACCGACGAGGGGGAGCGGTGGTACTGCTTGGCGGAGGGGTTCCTCCACAGTGTGTCCAGCTCGGCCGGTGACATCATGCGGCGCAGGGTGTCCAGGGTGGGGACGTCGGGCCCGGCGCTCGTCTCGGAGTTGAAGCCGGTGGCTCCGCCCTCCTGCTTGTTGTACCAGTAGGTGGGCGGCACCCAGTCGTAGGGGCCGCTCATCTTCATGCCCGAACGACCCGTGATCGGCGCGGAGTTGTCGGAGGCGGCGGCCACCACGGGGGTGGGCCAGTCGGCGGCCCGCAGCGCGTCCACGTAGGCCTTCTCGATCGTGGCGTCCGGGGCGAAGTCGCTGCCGATGAGGAAGGAGATCACGCTGGGGTGGCCGCGCAGCCGGGCCGCCTCGGCGGCCATCGACGCCTTCGCGACCGGGTAGTCCGCCGCGGTCCACTTCTCGCCCGCCTCACCGCCGTTGACCTGCCCCTCCCACTTGTCGCAGCACTCCCAGCCGGGCAGGGTGAGGATGCCGTAGCGGTCCGCCAGGTCGAAGAACTCGTCCGGTTCGATGTGCCCTTCGAGCCGGAGGGTGTTGAGGCCCAGATCGAGCGCGTACCTGAGCCGGTCCTCCGCATACGTGCGGTCCCAGCGCAGATACTCGTCCGGAGACCAGCCGCCGCCCTTGATGAGCAGCGGTCGGCCGTTGACCGAGTACTGGCGGGCGCCGTCCGCGTCGAGCGGCGCCTTCACGTCGCGGATGCCGAACGACTCGTGCGCGGTGTCGGAGAGGACGCCGGAGACCGAGGCGGACAGGTCCAGCGTGTGGAGCGCCTGCTCGCCCATCCCGGCCGGCCACCACACGCGCGGCTCGGTGAGCCGCAGCCGGGGGTACGCGGCGGGGGAGAAGGTGACCGCCCTGGTCTCGTGCGGGGCGAGGGTGACGTCCTGGCCGAAGGAGACCGCGCCGATCGTGCCGGAGACGGTCGCGGTCACCGTGTCCGCCGAGTCGTTGCGGGCCTGTGCCTTCACGGTCAGGTCGGCGGTCGCCAGCGAGGGCACGGCGAGACTGGTCACCACGTGCGCGTCGCGCAGCGCGACCGGGCCGCCCCGGCGCACCAGCACGTCCCGGACGATGCCCATGTTCTCGTCGGGCGGCGGCTGGAGCCAGTCGATCCACCCCATGGTGAGGTGTTTGCGCGGGTCGTTGGGCTGGACGCGGAAGGCGACGGTGTTGGTGCCGGACTTCACGGCGGAGGTGATGTCGAGCTCATGACGGGTGTAGGCCCCGGCGACCGCGCTCCGGTCCGCGACCTGGCGCCCGTTGACGAACACGTCGGCGGCCGAGACGACCCCGCTGAAGTCGAGGTACGTACGCGCGGAGGTGTCCGCGACGGTGAAGTCCGAGCGGTACCACCAGGGGACGGTGAAGTCCGCGGCGGGGATCTTCTTCTGGTTGGTGGAGTAGAAGGGGTCGGCGTACGTGCCGGCCGCGAGCAGCGCGGCGAGGACCGTGGACCGGGGGCCCGTTCGGTACCAGCCCGCCGCCGGGTAGCCGGGGCTGGAGACGGCCGCCGCGGAGTCGGCGACCCTGGCCGTGGACTGGATGGCGTACCCGGAGAGCGCCGTCGTGGTGGGGACGACCGCCGCGCGGGGAGCGGGAGTTGCCTCCTGGGCCCCCGAGAGGAGCGCCAGGGTGAGCGTCAGCGCGGCGGCCGCGGCGGTCCTGCGGCGGACGAGAGGGCGACGGTGGAACACGGTGGGCTCCCGGTATCCAGGTCGGGCATCAAAGTTAGGAATCCTTACTAACTCGCCCCGAAGGTAGAGATCTGAGGAAGCCATGTCAACGACCCGGGTGTCCGGAGCGGGTCCGTCGCTCGAAGGTCACGTCCCGGGCCGTGCCCAGCGCCGTCGCCACCGCGCCGAGCAGTACCGCGTCCTCGCCGAGCGAACTCGGCGCCACCTTCGGGCGCAGCGGGGTCAGGGTGCGCAGGGTCTGCCGGACCGTCCGCAGCAGCAGGTCCGCGCTGTGGCCCACACCCCCGCCCAGCACCACCAGATCCGGGTCGAGCACCGCGGCGACCGCCGCCACGGTGTGGGCCAGGCGCTCGCCCTCCAGCTCGACCGCCTTGACCGCCGCCGGGTCCCCGGCCCGTGCCGCGTCGAAGACGTCCTTCGCCGTGAGCGGCCCGGCCATGCCGTGCGAACGGGCCGCCGCCACCACCGCGTCCCCGGAGACCGCGTCCTCCAGGGTGTCCGGCTTCTGCCGCCCGGGCCAGGGCAGGAAGCCGATCTCGCCGGCGCCGCCGTGCGCCCCGGTGAAGAGCTGGCCCTCGCTGACCACGCCCATGCCGAGCCCGGTGCCGATCAGGACGTAGACGAAGAGGCGGCTGCCCGCCCCGACGCCGAAGGTGTACTCGCCCAGCGCCGCCAGGTTGGCGTCGTTGTGGACGGCCAGCGGCATCCCGAGCCCGTCCCGCATCCGGTCGAACAGGCCGGGCCGGCCCCAGCCGGGCAGGTGCTGGGCGTAGCGCACCCGCCGCTTCTCCGCGTCGTACACGCCCGGTGTGCCGACCACCGCCTGGGCGATCTTCTCCGTGTCCACGCCCGATCCCTCGACGAGCCGGTGCGCGGTGGAGACCACGAGGTCGGCCATGGTGCCCGAGGTGCGGGCCTGGTTGCGGACCTCCGAGCGGGCCACCACCGTGCCGTCCAGGTCCGCCAGCGCCACCCGCAGCCAGGCCCGCCCGATGTCGATGCCCAGCGCGTACCCCGCGGTCGGGTCCGGGGCGTAGAGCACCGCGGACCGGCCGCGCTCGGGGGTGTGCGTGCCGGCCTCGCGGACCAGGCCGGTGGCGGCGAGCGCGGCCAGCGCGCTGGAGACCGTGGGCTTGGACAGTCCGCTCTCGCGGGCGAGCTGGGCCCGGGACGAGGGGCCGCCCGCGCGCAGCCGGTCGAGCAGCAGCCGCTCGTTGCTGTTGCGCTGACGCTGGGGGTTCCAGGGCTGCTCACCCTCGTCGCTGCTGGTCATCCGCTCATTCTCACGTATCGCTCCCGACGGTTTCCCGGCGACCTCTTGACGTCATAAGTAAAGGTACTTAACTTGAGCACGCCCGACGCCGGGGCGCACCCCCGCACGGGCGAAGAGCCGTCGCCCGCAAGGCCGTTCCCCGCGTCCACCGAGCCCCGCGTCCACCGAACCCCAGGAGGGTCCCCGTGTCCGGAACACCGCCGCCGACCGGCGGCTTCGTCCGCCGTATCGGACTCTTCCAGGCAACCGCCATCAACATGAGCCAGATGTGCGGCATCGGTCCGTTCGTCACCATCCCGCTGATGGTCGCCGCCTTCGGCGGCCCGCAGGCCGTCCTCGGCTTCGTGGCCGGCGCGGTGCTCGCCCTCGCCGACGGGCTGATCTGGGCCGAACTCGGCGCCTCCATGCCCGGATCCGGGGGCAGTTACGTCTATCTGCGCCAGGCCTTCCAGTACCGCAGCGGACGGCTGATGCCGTTCCTGTTCGTGTGGACGGCGATGCTCTTCATCCCGCTCATCATGTCCACCGGCGTGGTGGGCTTCGTCCAGTACCTCGGCTACCTGGCACCCGGCCTCGGCGCTACCGGCGGCGACCTGGTCGGGCTCGGCGTGATCGCGCTGGTCGTGCTGCTGCTGTGGCGCGGCATCGAGCACATCGCGCGGATCACCACCGTCATGTGGGCCGTGATGATCGCCTCGGTGACCCTGGTCATCGCGGCCTCGGCCACGCACTTCAGCGCCGACCGCGCCTTCACCTACCCCTCGGGCGCCTTCGCGCTCACCAGTGACCACTTCTGGCTCGGCTTCGCCGCGGGTCTCACCATCGGCATCTACGACTACCTCGGCTACAACACCACCGCCTACATGGGCGCCGAGATCAAGAACCCGGGCCGCACCCTGCCGCGCTCCATCGTCTTCTCCATCCTCGGCATCATGGCGATCTACCTGCTGCTCCAGATCGGCACCCTCGGCGTCATCGACTGGCAGCGGATGACCGACCCCGGCGACATCGCCTCCACCTCGGTGGCCTCCGCCGTCCTGGAGAAGACCTGGGGCGAGGGCGCCGCCGACGTCATCACCGTCCTCATCCTCGTCACCGCCTTCGCCTCCGTCTTCACCGGGCTGCTCGGCGGCTCCCGGGTGCCCTACGACGCCGCCCGCGACCGCGTCTTCTTCCGCCCCTACGCCCGGCTCCACCCCCGCCACCGCTTCCCCACGCTGGGCCTGGCCACCATGGGCGCCGTCACCGCGGTCGGCTTCCTCATCGGCCGCCACACCGACCTCGCCACCCTCATCCAGCTGCTCACCACGGTGATGGTGCTGGTGCAGGCGCTCGCCCAGATCGCCGCCGTCACCGTGCTGCGCCGCCGCCAGCCGGGATTGCGCCGCCCGTACCGGATGTGGCTCCACCCGCTGCCCAGCCTGGTCGCGCTGGTCGGCTGGCTCGTCATCTACGGCTACGCCGACAAGAACGCCCCGGGCCGCCACCCCATCGAATGGTCGCTGGCCTGGGTGGCGCTGGGCTGTGTGGCGTTCGTGCTGTGGGCCCGCTTCGAGAAGGTGTGGCCGTTCGGCCCCCGCGAGGTGCGCGAGGAGTACCTGGAGGACCCGGCCAAGGACGACGCCGGCGCCTGAGACCCTGCCGGGTGGGCGAGTCGGCCCCGAGCGTCCTCGGACGGGGCCGCGCGCGGGCCGCGTCGTCGGGCCCGGGCCCCGGCTCCTGCCGGAGCCGCGCGGACCGCCGGGCAGGGCAAAAATCCGGCCACCGGCGGAGTGGCACCCTCCCCGCGCCGCTCCCGCGCCCCTACCGTCCCCCCATGCACCCCTCGCGCCTGGTCGTCCTCATCGTCCCCTCCCACGTGGAGTCCCGCGGCACCGCGTCCGTGGCCGACAGCGCCGTCCGCTCCGCCCTCGTCGAGGCGACGGGCGAGACCGGCGAGACGGGCTACCCGCGCTACGCGGGGCACGGCGTCGTCGCCGACGTGGACCCCGCCACCCGCACCGTCGAGGCGATCCTCGTGGACGGCGCGGAGCTGGACTACGGGCTCACCGCGCTCATCGCCCCCGAGTGACCGGGCACCGCCACCGGGCGGCCGCGGTGCGGCCGGGGCCGTCCTCCGAGGACCGTTGACAGCGCGCCGGGGCGGGCCGAGACTCGGCCTTGATCGTGAACCACAGTTCACCGGGCGAACAGCGTGGGCCGGGCCGAGGGCGTCGAACACCCCGCGGCACGGCCGACCGAGCAGCGGGAGAGAAGCGGATGAGCATCCGGGACGTCTACATCGTCGACGCCGTGCGCACCCCCATCGGCAAGTTCGGGGGAGCGCTCGCCGGGGTGCGGCCCGACGACCTGGCCGCGCACGTGGTGAAGTCGCTCGTCGCCCGCTCCCCCCAGCTCGACCCGGCCCGTATCGACGACGTGTACTTCGGCGACGCCAACGGCGCCGGCGAGGACAACCGCGATGTGGCCAGGATGGCCGTGCTGCTCGCCGGGCTGCCGGTGACGGTGCCCGGCGTCACCGTCAACCGCCTGTGCGGCTCGGGTCTGGAGGCCGTCATCCAGGCCGCCCGCGCCGTGGCGCTCGGTGACGCGCACATCGCGGTCGCGGGCGGGGTGGAGTCGATGTCCCGCGCCCCCTGGGTGATGCAGAAGCCGGAGCGCGCCTTCCCGGCCGGGCACCAGCAGCTCTGGTCGACCACGCTCGGCTGGCGGATGACCAACCCGAGGATGCCCGCCGAATGGACGGCCGGACTCGGCGAGGGCGCGGAACTGATCGCGGACCGCCACGGGCTGACCCGCGAGCAGCAGGACGCGTTCGCCCTCGACAGCCACCGCAAGGCCGCCGAGGCCTGGGCCAAGGGCCTGTACGACGACGAGGTGGTCCCGTACGAGGGCGTCGGGCTCGCCCGCGACGAGTGCGTCCGCGAGTCCTCCACCATGGAGGCGCTCGCCCGCCTCAAGCCCGCCTTCCGCGAAGGCGGTTCGGTGACCGCGGGCAACTCCTCACCGCTCAACGACGGCGCCGCGGCCCTGCTCCTGGTCGACGAGGAGGGCCTGCGCGCCACCGGCCGCGAGCCGCTGGCCCGGATCCGCACCTCCGCGGTCACCGGGATCGAGCCGCAGCTCTTCGGGCTCGGCCCCGTCGAGGCGGTGCGCACCGCGCTGGCCAAGGCGGGCCGGGGCCTGGGGGACCTGAGCGTCTTCGAGCTCAACGAGGCGTTCGCCGCCCAGGCGCTGGGGTGCCTGGCCGCGTGGCCGGAGCTGGATCCGGCCGTGGTCAACCCGCGCGGCGGCGCCATCGCCATCGGCCACCCGCTCGGCGCCTCGGGCGCCCGCCTCGCCGGGGCGGTCGCCCACCAACTGGCCGCCGCCGGCTCGGGCGTGGGGCTGGCCGCCCTCTGCATCGGCGTCGGCCAGGGGCTGGCGCTGGTCCTGGAGCGCTGAGGCGCCGCGGGGCGGGCACGGGTGGCGGACCGCCGCCTTCCGTCCCAACTCCCTTGCGGGAGCGCACGCCTGCCGGTGTGTCAGGTGGGGCGGGCGGGGGGACGTTTCCCCGGATGACCGGACTAGGATGCCGCACGGGACTTCCCCGTGATCATGGCCTCCCCTCGTTCCCCCGTGAGTCTGGAGATCCTTCATGACCCTGCTCGACCCCAAGACCTGGCAGGCGCGGACGCTGTCGGGGGGTGAGTACGAGGTCACCGAACCCGCCACCGGAGAAGGTCTCGGCACGCTCACCCTGGCCACCGCCGACGACCTCGCGGCCGCCGTCGCGGCGGGCCGGGCGGCCCAGCCCGGTTGGGCCCGCTCCCCGCACTTCGCCCGCGCCGCCGTGCTGCGCCGGGCGGGGGACCTGTTCACGGCGTACGCCGACGAGCTGCGCGAATGGCTCGTACGGGAGTCCGGCTCGATACCCGGCAAGGCGGACTTCGAGCTGCACGTGGCCGCCCAGGAGTGCTACGAGGCGGCGGCGCTCGCCTCCCGGCCGCTCGGTGAGGTGCTGCCGAGCGAGGAGCCCAGACTCAGCTTCACCCGGCGCGTGCCGGTCGGGGTGACCGGGGTCATCGCCCCGTTCAACGCCCCGCTCATCCTCTCCATCCGCTCGGTCGCGCCCGCCCTCGCGCTCGGCAACGCCGTCGTCCTCAAGCCGGATCCGCGCACGGCCGTCTGCGGCGGCCTCGCGCTCGCCGCAGTCTTCGAGGAGGCGGGGCTGGCCGAGGGGCTCCTGCACGTCCTGCCGGGCGGCGCCGAAATGGGGCGGGCTCTGGTCGCGGACCCCGGTGTCCCGGTCATCTCCTTCACCGGCTCGACCGCCGCCGGGCGCGCGGTCGGCGAGGCCGCCGGACGCCTGCTCAAGCGCGTCCACCTGGAGCTCGGCGGGAACTCCGCGCTGGTCGTCCTGGAGGACGCCGACCTCGAGGGCGCGGTGGCCCAGGCCTCCTGGGGCTCCTTCTTCCACCAGGGCCAGATCTGCATGACCACCGGCCGCCACCTCGTGCACGCCTCGCTCTACGAGGAGTACGTGGAGCGGCTCGCCGCCAGGGCCGACGCACTGGCCGTGGGCGACCCGTACCGCGATCAGGTCCACCTCGGCCCGCTCATCGACGAGGCCCAGCTCACCAAGGTCCACGACCTGGTGCGGGCCAGCACCGCGCGCGGTGCCCGGCTCGCCGCGGGCGGCACCCACCGCGCCCTGTTCTACCGGCCGACCGTCCTCGCGGACGTCGGCGACGCCACTCCGGCGTACGCGGAGGAGGTCTTCGGGCCGGTCGCGCCCGTCCGGTCCTTCCGCACCCTGGACGAGGCCGCGACGCTGGCCGCCGACGGCCCGTACGGGCTCTCCCTCGGCATCGTCACCCGTGACACCGCGCTCGGCCTGGAGCTCGCGGACCGGATCCCGACCGGGATTGCCCACATCAACGACCAGACGGTCAACGACGAGGCGGTCGCGCCCTTCGGCGGAGTCGCGGCGTCCGGAACCGGCGCGCGGTTCGGGGGCGCGGCGAACGTGGAGGCGTTCACGGAGCTGCGGTGGACGACGGTGCGGGGCTGCCCGGAGGGCCACCCGTTCTAGGGCGCGTCGTCGGCTGCGGGCCGGCGGGGGCTGCTCGCGCAGTGCCCCCGCCCCCGGGCACGGCACGCGGTACCGCCCCGATCACCCCCTCACACCGCACTCCTATGCTTGCGCGGTGCATTCAGTGATCAGCGGCTTCCTGCCCATCTGGGCGCTCACCGCCTGCGGCTGGGGCGCCGGGCGCGCCCATGTGCTCGGCGACCAGGCGCAGCACGTGCTCGGCCGGTTCGCGTTCACCTTCGCGATGCCGTCGCTGCTGTTCCTGACGATGGCGCGCTCGCATCCGGGCGACCTGGCCCGGCCGGGCGTGGCCGTCTTCGCGGCCAGCCTGGTCACGGTGTTCGCGGCCGGACTGCTGGTCAGCCGCTGGATGTTCCGCCGCAAACGCGGCGAGCAGGCGATAGGCGCGATGGCCGCCTCCTACGTCAACTCCGCCAACCTGGGCATCCCGGTCGCCGTGCACGTCCTGCACGACACCTCGTTCATCGTCGCCGCGGCGCTCTTCCAGATGCTCTTCATCACGCCGCTGATCCTCGTCCTGATCGAGCTGGACGTACGGCGGGCCGGGCGCGAGCGCTGGACGCGGATCCTCCAACTGCCCTTCCGCAACCCGGTGATCGGGGCGTCCGCGCTGGGTCTCGTCATCGCCGGGCTCGGGCTCGAGCTGCCCGCGGAGGTGGTCTCGCCGCTCCAGATCCTCGGCGGCGCCGCCGTCCCGTCGGCCCTGTTCGCCCTCGGGATGTCGCTGAACGCGCGCGCCCGGCCCGACGCCGATGGCCGGACCGAGCGGCTGATCCTGGTGGGGCTGAAGGTCGTGGCGCAGCCCCTGCTCGCCTACGCGCTCGGGCGCTGGCTCTTCGCCCTGGACGGGCACGCGCTGTTCGCGGTGGTGCTGTGCGCGGGGCTGCCCACCGCGCAGAACGCGTTCATCTTCGCGTCCGAGTACTCCCTGGACACCGAGCTGCCCAGGGACACCGTGCTGCTCTCGACGCTCCTGTCGATGGTGTCCCTGTCACTGATCGCCTGGCAGCTGGGCTGAGGCGCGGGCGGCCCCGGGCGGCCTACTTCCCCTTGTCGGCCTCCTCGACCGACTTGCGGACCTCGTCCATGTCGAGGGCGCGCGCCTGGCCGATCACGTCCTCAAGGGCGGCCTCGGGCAGCGCGCCGGGCTGCGAGAAGATCGCCACGTTCTCGCGGACGATCATCAGCGTGGGGATCGAACGGATCTCGAAGGCCGCCGCCAGCTCCTGCTGGGCCTCGGTGTCCACCTTGGCGAAGACCAGGTCCTCGTGGCGCTCGGACGCGGCCTCGTAGACCGGGCCGAACTGCCGGCAGGGACCGCACCAGGAGGCCCAGAAGTCGATCAGGACGAAGTCGTTGTCGGACACGACCTGGTCGAAGTTCTCCTTGGTCAGCTCCACAGTCGCCATCACGCACTCCCTCTTCCTGGCCTCACCGTGAAGCCGCCTCGCACAACGGCGGCCGCCGTCGTGGTATTCCGTGGATTCTCCGCTGACCCACCCCTGCCCCTGTGGCTTCGCGGTACTCCTCGCACCAGACTGTCCCCATGACCGAAGCCTTGGAATACGACGTGGTGGTGCTGGGAGCGGGACCGGTGGGCGAGAACGTCGCCGACCGGGTGCGGGCGGCGGGGCTGAGCTGCGCCGTGGTGGAGAGCGAACTGGTCGGAGGCGAGTGCTCGTACTGGGCGTGCATGCCCAGCAAGGCCCTGCTGCGGCCGGTGATCGCGCGGGCGGACGCGCGCAAGGTGCCGGGCCTGCGCGACAGCGTGGCGGGCCCGCTCGACGTGCCCGCCGTGCTCGCCCACCGCGACGAGTACACCTCGCACTGGCAGGACGAGGGGCAGGTGCGGTGGCTGGACGGCATCGGCGCCCACCTCTACCGCGGCCACGGGCGCCTCTACGGCACCCGCAAGGTCAGCGTCACCAGCCCCGAGGGCGAGCACCACGTGCTGACCGCCCGGCACGCGGTGGCCGTCTGCACCGGCAGCCGCGCCCTCCTGCCCGACCTCCCGGGCATCGCCGACGCCCGGCCCTGGACCAGCCGCGAGGCCACCAGCGCCCAGCAGGTGCCGGGCCGGCTCGTGGTCGTCGGCGGGGGAGTGGTCGGCGTCGAGATGGCGACGGCCTGGCAGGCGTTCGGCGCCCAGGTGACGGTCCTGGTGCGCGGCGAGGGGCTGCTGCCGAAGATGGAGCCGTTCGCGGGTGAGCTGGTCGCCGAGGCACTGAAGGAGGCGGGTGCCTCCGTCCGTACGCAGGTGAACGTCTCCGAGGTCGTCCGCGAGGGCGGCTCCGGCCCCGTCACGGTGGTCCTGGACGACGGCGGGCGCATCGAGGCCGACGAGATCCTCTTCGCCACCGGCCGCGCCCCGCGCACCGACGACATCGGCCTCGACACCATCGGCATGGAGCCCGGCTCCTGGCTGCCGGTCGACGACTCCTGCCGGGTGGCGGGGAGCGACTGGCTGTACGCGGTGGGCGACGTCAACCACCGCGCGCTTCTGACGCACCAGGGCAAGTACCAGGCGAGGGTCGCGGGCGCGGCGATCGCCGCGCGGGCGGCGAAGGTCCCCCTCCTGGAGACCGACCCGTGGGGCGCCCACGCGGCCACCGCCGACCGCGCCGCCGTCCCCCAGGTCGTCTTCACCGATCCCGAGGCCGCCTCGGCGGGCCTGACCCTGGCCGAGGCGGAGGCGGCCGGACACCGTGTCCGCGCCGTCGACCAGGACCTCGGCGGGGTCGCGGGCGCGGGTCTGTACGCGGACGGCTACCGGGGCCGCGCCCGGATGGTCGTGGACCTGGACCGCGAGGTCCTGCTCGGCGTCACCTTCGTCGGCCCCGGCGTGGGCGAGCTGATCCACGCGGCCACCGTCGCCATCGCCGCCGAGGTCCCGATCGGACGGCTGTGGCACGCGGTCCCGGCGTACCCGACGATCAGCGAGGTGTGGCTGCGGCTCCTGGAGGCGTACCGGGACCGGTAGCCGCACGGGTGGAGGCCGCCGTCAGCGCTCCTCGAAGACCAGGTTCTCCGGGAGTTCCGTCATCCGGACGGTCTGGTCGGCGACCTCCACGACCGTCGACAAGGTGGTGAACTGCCCCTTGGGGACGATCAGTACGCGGTCGGCGCGCTGGTCGAGGAAGGCCTTGAACCCGGCGAGCGAGGGGTCGCCGTCGCCCAGCACCAGATAGTCCGCCAGGCGCCGGAACAGCTTCGGCAGCACGACCGCGGCCCCGGTGAGCGAGCCCAGCCCGTCGATCTTGGCGCCGGTCGCGGTCAGGTCCACCGGCCACAGCCCGCCCGCGGCCGTGCGCGCCTCCCGCACCGCCTCCGTCATCACGGCGCGCAGATCGACGAACAGCTTGGTGTAGTACGTCGGATAGGCGAGCCCGTCCGCCAGTTGGGCGAGGTTGGCGGTCTGGCGCAGCAGCGCCTCGTCGACGAAGAGCTGACGCCCGCTGGGCCCCGGCGCGGGTCCCCGTCCCGCCAGCGCCACACAGCGCCCGTGCAGGTCGGCGCCCCGCGTGAGGATGAATCCCGGAGCCTGGGCGGGCTCGGACGCGGTGACCGTGCCGTGGGTGTCGCGCTCCACGCCCAGGAAGCCGAGCCAGGTGGTGAGCGCGCCCGCCGCCTCCTGCGCGAAGGGCGGCGGCTGGCTCAGCTCGCGGCCGTGCGCCGGGACGTAGTGCGTCTCCAGCGTGTCGATGCCGTCGAGGCGCAGCTGGGCGCCGCCGGAGCGGTTGCGCCGGACGCGGTGCGGCCCCGGCACCAGGTCCCAGTGGGCGGGATCGGCCGGGTGGAAGCGGACGGAGTCGCCGTCCGGGCGGGCACCGGTGATGCGGTACGAACCTTCGATCACGAGCATTCCCACGACGGCCTCCTCCGGGTGCGCACCGCGCACTCCCAGGATCCGCCGCCCGGGCGCCGTGCGCGCCCGTCCCGCGCGACAAGCCGCGATAAGTACGGTCCACCGGGCTCCGGCGCGTACACCGCCGTACGCCGTTGCGCGTACCGCCCCCGGTTCGCTCGCGCAGCTCGGCGTCAGTAATACTCACCCCATGACCTCACGCATTACCGGCGCCGCCGAGGAGACCGTGCGGATCCGGCGCGCGGCCGCCCGCGACGCCAAGCGGCTCACCCGGCTCGTACGGTCCTCCCGCGCCTACGAGGGCCCGTACGCGGCGATGGTCGCGGGCTACCGGGTGGGTCCCGACTACATCGAGACGCACGAGGTGCACGTGGCGGTCGGCGCCGACGACCGGCTGCTCGGCTTCTACGCCCTGCTGCTCGCCCCGGCCGAGCTGGACCTGATGTTCGTCGCCGACGACGCCCAGGGGCTCGGCATCGGACGCCGGCTCATCGCGCACATGACCGACCGGGCCCGGGCCGCCGGTCTCGACCGCGTCCGGGTGGTCTCGCACCCGCCCTCCCAAGGCTTCTACCGCAGCGTGGGCGCGCTCAGGACCGGCACGGCCCGCGCCAACCCGCCCGCGGTCCTGTGGGACCGCCCGGAGCTGGAGATCCCGGTCCCGTCGCTCTGAGCGGGCCCCGCGCGGCGCATGTGGAGCCGCCGGGCGGCCGTGGGCCGTGCCGTCGCGGCGCTTCCGTGCGCGAGGGGAGCCCGCTGCCCCGGCCGGGCCCCCTCGCGCCTGGCGTCGCGCCTTCAGGCGAGCGGCACCCCGACCTGGCTCCACGCCTTGGTGACGGCCTGGAGCTCGTCGCCGTCGCCGTACAGGCTGCGGGCGGTGGCGACCGTGAGGCGGCCGAAGTCGGAGAACTTGGCGTCGCTCGCCAGCTCCCCGCCGGTCAGCGTGGCGTACCAGATCTTCCCGGCCCGCTCCCAGGCGAAGCCGCCCAGGGCGGTCGCCGCCAGGTAGAACGCGTGGTTGGGGATGCCCGAGTTGATGTGCACCCCGCCGTTGTCCCGGCTGGTGCGCACGAAGTCCTCCATCGTGGCGGGCTGCGGGTCCTTGCCGAGCTGCGGATCGTCGTACGCGGTGCCCGGCGCCCTCATCGAGCGCAGCGCCTCGCCGTGGATGCCCGGGCCGAGCAGCCCGGCGCCGATGAGCCAGTCGGCCTGGTCGGCGGACTGCCCGAGCGCGTACTGCTTGATGAGCGAGCCGAAGACGTCGGAGAGCGACTCGTTGAGCGCGCCGGACTGCCCGAAGTACTCCAGGTTGGCGGTGTACTGCGTGACGCCGTGGGTGAGTTCGTGGCCGATGACGTCGACCGGGATGGTGAAGTCGAGGAAGAGCTCGCCGTCCCCGTCGCCGAACACCATCTGCTCGCCGTTCCAGAAGGCGTTGTCGTACTTCTCGCCGTAGTGGACGGTCGCGTCGAGCGGCAGTCCGCTGTCGTCGATGGAGTGCCGGCCGTACGCCTTGAGATACAGCTCGAAAGTGGCACCGAGCCCGGCGTGCGCCCGGTTGACGGTGGCGTCCTGCGACGGCGTGTCGCTCTCGGCGTGCACCTTCGTCCCGGGCAGCGTCTCGTGCCTCCGGGCGTCGTAGATCGTGCGGTCGGGCTTGTCGGACGGCGTGCCCGTCGAGGGGGCCATGCCACGCACGGTGGTGATCCGGCGCCGGGTGCGCTGGAGCGCGTCGTGCTCCAGGGTGCGGCGGGCTGGCTCGAACGTGGCGGGGTCCTCGGCCTGCGCGAGCTTGTCGAGGACATGGGGCGGGACGATCGTGCAGAACACGGTGTTGGTCTCCATGCCGAGCAATGTGGCACAGCGTGACCGCTTCGGTGATACCTGTAGTCGAGTTGGCTGAAAATAGGTGGCGGAGTCGGAACGCCCGCTTCTACGGAGGGTGACCGCGCCCGCCCGTCAACCGCCCGTCTACAGCCAGCCGTTGCGGCGGAACCCCCGGTGGATGGCGAGGCAGGTTACCGCCATGACCGCCAGGGCGAGGGGGTAGCC
The DNA here is from genome assembly GCF_056435525.1 of Streptomyces sp. NPDC043908. NCBI lineage: Bacteria > Bacillati > Actinomycetota > Actinomycetes > Kitasatosporales > Streptomycetaceae > Streptomyces > Streptomyces sp. NPDC043908. The sequence continues at coordinate 189,738 of NZ_JBWKEI010000011.1, forward strand.
GTACTTCCAGTGCAGCTCCGGCATGTGGTCGAAGTTCATGCCGTAGATCCCGCACACCATCGTCGGCACGGCGATGATCGCCGCCCAGGCCGTGATCTTGCGCATGTCCTCGTTCTGGGCCACCGTCACCTGCGCCAGATGGGCCTGGAGGATCGAGTCCAGGAGCGCGTCGAACGAGCCGATCTGCTCGTTCACCCTGGCCAGATGGTCGAAGACGTCACGGAAGTACGGCTGGGTGTCCGGGCCGATGAGCGGCATCGGCTCGGTGGCGAGCGCCTTCAGCGGCCGGTAGAGCGGGGTCACCGCCCGCTTGAACTCCAGCAGTTCGCGCTTGAGCTGGTAGATGCGGCCCGCGTCGCCGCGCCCGGCGGTGTCGCTGAACACGGCGGTCTCCACCGCGTCCACGTCCGCCTGCATGGCGTCGATGACCACGAGGTAGTCGTCGACGACGTGGTCCGCTATCGCGTGCAGCACCGCCGCCGGGCCCTGGGCGAGCTGGTCGGGGGTCTTCTCCAGGGACTCGCGCAGCGGACCGAGCGAACCGTGCCTGCCGTGCCGGACGGTGACCACGAAGTCGGGCCCGGTGAACATCATCAGCTCACCGGTCTCGACGACCTCGCTGGTCGCGGTCAGCTCCTCGTGCTCGACGTAGCAGACGGTCTTGAACACCGCGAACAGCACGTCGTCGTAACTCTGCACCTGCGGGCGCTGATGGGCGCGGACCGCGTCCTCCACGGCCAGCGGGTGCAGCCCGAAGAGCTCGGCGATCCCGGCGAACTCCTCGGCGCTCGGCTCGTGCAGCCCGACCCACACGAACCCCTCCCCGGTCCCGCGCACCCGCCGTACGGCCTCCTCCACCGGGCAGTCGCCGGGCTGGCGCACCCCGTCGCGGTAGACCACGCAGTTCACCACGGCGCTGCCGAGCGGCGAGCGGGCCGGGTGGCTCAGGTCCACCGTGCGGCGGTAGGCACGGCGGACCGCCCTGCGGAGGTTGCGGATCATGGGCACGGCTGGGCACTCCTTCGGCGGATCGGCGGCCAGTGTGCCATGTACGGCTCACGGACCGGCCATCGTGCCGAGAGCGCAGGTCACGGCTGTGCGGCGACGTCCCCGTCGAAGGCGGCGGCGAGCCGCAGATAGCGAGCCGCGTCCCCGGGCCGGCCCTGGCGCTCCAGGGTGCGGCCGAGCATGAGCGTCGCGTACTGCTCGACCGGGTCGCGCTCCAGGACGGTACGCAGCTCCGCCTCCGCCTTCTTCAGCTGGGCGGAGTGGTAGTAGGCGCGGGCGAGCAGCAGCCGCGGGGCGACCTGCTCGGGCACCTCGTCGACGATGCCGGTGAGGATGCCCACGGCCGTGACGTACTCCTTGGCCGCGAAGAACCGCTGGGCGCGGTCCCAGCGCTCGGCGGTGGTCCCGAACTCGTAGTAGCTGCCGGCCACGACACGTCCTTCCTGGGCTGCCGGGCGGGGGCCCGGTCCTGCTGGTACGACGGCGCCAACGCCCCGCAATGGTTGAAAATTCCACCACCCATGGTCCTCCGGCGCGTGGGAGGCTGCCACCGGGTACCCCGACAGGAATAGGTTGACCGGCATGAGCAATCTCGATCGTCAGGCCACGCTCTCCGTGTGCGGCGGGCGCGGCTTCGTCGTCGCCGAGCCGGTGCGCGAGCTGCTGTCGCCGCGCACCGTCCGGCTCGGCGAGTCCACCGAGGTCCGCCGGCTGCTGCCGAACCTCGGCCGCCGCATGGTGGGCGCCTGGGCGTTCGTCGACCACTACGGCCCGGACGACATCGCCGACGAACCCGGTATGCGGGTGCCGCCGCACCCGCACATGGGTCTCCAGACGGTGAGCTGGCTGCACGAGGGCGAGGTGCTGCACCGCGACAGCCTGGGCAGCCTCCAGACCGTCCGCCCGCGCGAGCTCGGCCTGATGACCTCGGGGCGGGCGATCAGCCACTCCGAGGAGAGCCCCCGCGAGCACGCGCGCCTGCTGCACGGCGCCCAGCTCTGGGTCGCCCTGCCCGACGCCCACCGCCACACCGAACCGCACTTCCAGCACCACGCGGACCTGCCCACGGTCACCGCGCCCGGTCTGCGGGCCACGGTGATCCTGGGCGAGATCGACGGCGCGGCCTCGCCGGGCACCGTCTACTCGCCGCTGGTCGGCGCCGACCTGTCCCTCACCGCGGGCGCGGAGCTGGGTCTGCCACTGGACCCCGACTTCGAGTACGCGGTCCTGTCGATGTCCGGCGAGGCGCGCGTGGACGGCGTCCCGGTCCTGCCCGGCTCGATGCTCTACCTCGGCTGCGGCCGCACCGAACTCCCCCTGCACGCGCTCTCCGACGCCTCCCTGATGCTCCTGGGCGGCGAGCCGTTCGAGGAGGAGATCGTGATGTGGTGGAACTTCATCGGCCGCTCCTCCGAGGAGATCGCGCGGGCGCGCGCCCAGTGGACCGACGGCAGCCGCTTCGGGACGGTCAAGGGCTACGACGGAGCCCCGCTCCCGGCGCCGGAGCTCCCGCCGGGCCCCTTGAAGCCGCGGGGACGGGTGCGCTGAACCCGGCCGGATGCCCGGCCGGCAGGGGCAGGAACCGGCCGTCCGGGGGCGGTTCGGGTGAACGCGTTGTCGGCCGGGGCGGTGGCGGGGGAGACTGCTCCCGATGCCGTCGGGGGGCGGCACCGGGCAGTTCCGAGGGGCGGGGGACCTTGACGGCGGCGGGTGGCGGGGAGTTGACCGGCCGGACGGCGCCCAAGGCGCTGCCTTCGGCGCTGCGCGCGCGGTTCGCGCTGATCGCGGCCCTCGCAGCGCTGGTGGTCGCCGCGCTCGGAATCCTGTACGCGGGCCACGGCGAGCCCGGCGGCGTGGACCGCAGGCTCGTCGCGCCGACGGCGGACAGCGTCGGACCGCCGTGGCGGCGTGCCGCTCTGGCCCTGGACTTCCTGGGGGAGCCCACCGGATCGGCCCTGCTGCTCGCGGCCCTCGTCACGGTCTTCCTGCTGCTGCGGCGTCCTCGCGCGGCGGTGCTCGTCGTCGCCGCAGCGGGCGCGACGGTCACCACGGCGACGCTCCTCAAGCACCTGGTGGGACGCACCATCCACGGCGACGGCAACCTGTCCTACCCCAGCGGGCACACCGCCTTCGCGACCGCCCTCGCCCTCGTGGTGGCGCTGCCCGCGGCCGGTCGCCCAGGACTCGGCAGGACGGCCGCCACGTCCCTCGTGCTCGCCGCGGCGCTGGCCGCCGGAGCCGTGATGGGCTGGGCGCAGGTGGCCCTCGGCGCGCACTACCCGACCGACGTCCTCGGCGGCTGGTGCACCGCGCTCGCGGTGGTACCGGCGACCGCGTGGCTGCTCGACCGCGCGGCCGACCGGGGACCGGACGCCGGCCGGAGGACCGACGCCGGTCGGGAGCAAGCCCGCTGACGTACCGTCAGGCCAGGCGCCGGAACACCGGCTTCACCGGCCGCCCCGCGAGCCAGGGGTCCGGATCGGCGGCGTCCAGCGCCTTGCGGTACACCGCACACGCCTGCGCCACCACGTCGACGGTGCGGTCGATGTCGGCCTCGTCGAGGGCGCTGCTCACCACGAACGACGGGGCCAGCACCCCGCCCGCGAGCAGTTGGCGCAGGAACAGGGTGCGGTACCGCTGCGACGGCTGCCCGTTCTCGTCGAGGGTGGCGAAGACCAGGTTGCTGGCCCGGCCCCGGACGACGACGTGGTCACCGACGCCCGCGCCGGCCGCGGCGGCGCGGACACCGGCGGCCAGCCGCTCGCCGAGGGCGTGCAGCCGCGCGGTGACGCCCTCCTCGGTGTAGGTGGTCTGCACGGCCATCGCGGCGGCCAGCGCGTGCGTCTCCGCGCCGTGCGTGGTCGACAGCAGGAACACCCGCTCGCCGGAGTGCCGCAGCCCGCCGCGCTCCATCAGGTCGCGGCGCCCGGCCAACGCGGAGACGGCGAACCCGTTGCCCAGCGCCTTGCCGAAGGTGGAGAGGTCGGGGACGACGCCGTACAGGCCCTGCGCGCCCGCCTCGGACCAGCGGAAACCGGTGATCATCTCGTCGAAGACCAGGACGCAGCCGTGCCGGTCGGCCAGTTCGCGCAGGCCCGCCAGATACCCGGGCGGCGGCTCGGTGTGGGCGGCGGGTTCGAGGATGAGGCAGGCGACCTCGCCCCGGTACCGGTCCAGCAGCTCCTCGGTTGCGGCCAGGTCCCCGTAGGGGAACCCGACCGTGAGGTCGGTGGTCGCCGCCGGGACACCGGCGGACATCGGCGTGGTGCCGATGAACCAGTCGTCGACGGAGAAGAACGGGTGGTCGGAGCAGAGCGCCACCCGCTGGCGCCCGGTGGCGGCGCGGGCGAGCCGTACCGCCGCGGTGGTGGCGTCGGATCCGTTCTTGGCGAACTTCACCATCTCGGCGGTGGGCACCGTGGCCAGGAACCGTTCGGCGGCCTCCACCTCCACGATGGACGGCCGGACGAAGTTGCTGCCGCGGTCGAGTTCCCGCCGTACCGCCTCGATCACGCGGGGGTGGGCGTGGCCGAGGCTGACCGAGCGCAGGCCGGACCCGTACTCGATGTAGCGGTTCCCGTCGACGTCCCACACATGGGCGCCCCGGCCGTGGCTGATGACCGGGGCCAGGTTCTCGGGGTACTGGTCGTCGCCCTTGGCGTAGGTGTGCGCGCCGCCGGGGATCATCGCGTGCAGTCGCTCGTTCGCCAGCCGCGAGCGCGGCAGACGGAACTCTCCCGGGGCTTCGGTGTCTTGGGTTGCCAACCGACCTCACCTCTCGATGGACTTCAGGACCTCCGCCAGGCCCGGCGCCGCCCGGTCCCGCTGGGACATCGACGTGGCCGGCAGGGGCCAGTCAATCGCAAGTTCCGGGTCGTCGAAGGCGATCGTCACGTCTTCGGCCGGATCATGCGGGCGGTCGATCCGATAGGAGGTGTCGGCGGTCTCGGTCAGCGCCTGGAAACCGTGCGCGCACCCCGCCGGGATGTACAGGGTCACCTGGGTCTCCCCGGACAGCTCGAACGAGGCCTGGTTGCGGTACGTCGGCGAAGCCGGCCGCAGGTCCACGACGACGTCGAAGATCCGCCCGTACGAACACCGCACCAGCTTGGCCTCGCCCTCTCCCGAGCGCAGGTGCAGGCCGCGCAGCACACCCCGGACCGAGCGGGAGAGGCTGTCCTGGACGAAGGCGTCCGGGTCCAGGCCCACCGAGCGGACCACGTCCGCGTCGAAGGTGCGGCAGAAGAAGCCGCGTTCGTCGGCGTACGGCGTCGGTTCGAAGAGGAACGCGCCCGCGATCTCGGGGACTTCGGTCACCTTCATGGAGCCTCCTGGCGGGCACGGGGCCGCGCACGGCCGGTCGTCGGGAACAGGGCCGCGGTCAACGCGTCGAACTGGTCCTTGAGTTGGCGGGCGGCGACACGGTTCCGCTCGGCGAGGGTCCGGCGCAGCTCCGCCGCGTTCTTCTCCAGCTCACGGAACTGCTCGACCAGCCGGTCCGTGTCGACCTCGCGGGCCGGATGGCGGTACGGGCCCAGACCCATCCGGGCCATGAGCGCGTCGCTCTTCGCCGCGTAGCTGAGGGCGAGCGTCGGTGTGCCCGCCTTCAGCGCGCAGATCAGGTTGTGGTAGCGGGTCGCCACCACCGTGTCGGCCGCCGCCGCCTCCTTCATCAGGTCGGCCAGCGAGGCCGTCTCGGCGACGGTGACCAGCGGCGAGTCCACCGCCTCCAGGATCGCGGCGACCACCGGCCGGTCGACCTCGTCGCCGGTGAGCAGCCGCACCGGCCTGCCGTCGTCGACCAGCGCCCGGACGAACCCGGTCACCCCGTCGAGGTAGCGCCGGTGGATCTCCTCGGCCCGGGCGCGGTCGTCGTCGCCGCCGTGGAAGGCCATCACACCGACGCAGACCGTGCCCGCCGGTCCCGGGGGCGCGCTCGCCGGTGGCGTCGGCAGGGCGAACGCGAGGTCCGGGCAGACCCCGTCGCGCGTGGTGTCCACACCCATCGCCCTCATCGCGTCGCGGGACGGGGCGTCCCGGTACGAGCGGTACGCGGCCAGCCGCGCCGACCAGCGCACCAGCGTCCGGGTCGCCCGGTTGCCGATCGGGGCGGCCCCCACACCGACCAGCGCCACCCGGGTGCCGGAGAGCCGGCCGCTCGCGCAGAGCAGGAACAGCGCGTACGGGAAGCCCCACGGCCGCAGTGGCAGGGTGGCCTCCAGGACGCCCATGCCCGGCACCATCACCACGTCGTGCCGGCGCACCCAGGCGGCGGTGCGGAAGACGTCGACGAACTTGCCCAGTCCCTTGCCCGCGACGGCGCCCGCGCGGGACGCGGTCCGGTACTCCCCGCGGTACCAGTGCAGCCGCGTCGCGGGGATCCCGTACCGGGCGGTGACGGCCTCCGGGCCGCCGCACAGCGCGTCCACGGCGGCCTCCGGGTGCTCGGCGCGCAGATATCCGAGCAGGGCCTCCAGCGACCCGTCGTTGCCGAGGTTGCCCGAGCCCAGTAAGCCGAACACCCCGACACGGACGGCGCTCACGCCCCCCTCCCCTCGCGGCCCGGCACCAGGGCGTCCACGGAGACGGTGAGCCGGTCCGGGTCGACCGGCGCGCGGTCCTCCACCCGCTCGCCGGCGCCCGGCCGCGCCCGGCTGGCCATCCACGCGGCGAGATGGCGGTAGCAGGCCCGCCGGTCGGCCGAGGAGAGCGGGGCCCGCCGGATCGCCGCGACGAAGCCGGCGACGTACTCGGCGAGCAGCCGGGGCGTCGGATGCAGCGGGCCCGCCCGGCGCGGGTCGAGGTTGACGCAGCGGGAGCGCTTGGTGGGGTTGGCCCGCTCGGCGCGGGCGGGGTGGTCGCGCCGGAAGTACAGCAGCTCCGGCACCTGGTGGAAGGGTCCGTGCAGGGCGATCTCGGCGACGAACGTGCGGTCCGCGTGGTGGTAGCTGTCGAGCGGCTTCACCCGGCGCAGCACGTCGGCCCGCAGCACCCCGTAGAAGTCGTCGCCGCCGGGCTCGAACAGCAGGCTGCGGAAGCGCTCCGGCGCGTGCGGCGAGTCGGTGGCGAGGGTGTACTCGTACGGGACCTTCACCTGCCCGTCGCCGTCGATGACCGCCTGGCCGGTGTGCGCCAAAATCATCTCCGGCCGCTCGTCCAGCGCCTGGACGCAGCGCAGCAGCAGGTCGCGGGCGTACAGGTCGTCGTGCGAGGCCCACTTGAACAGTTCGCCCCGGGACAGGGCGAACACCCGGTTGTGGTTGGGCGTCGCGCCGATGTTGCGGGGCAGCCGCGTGTACCGGACGCGCGAGTCCTTCGCCGCGTACCGGCGGCAGATGTCCTCGGTCCCGTCCGTCGAGGCGTTGTCCGAGACGACCAGCTCGAAGTCCTCGTAACTCTGGCCGAGCAGCGCGTCGAACGACTCGGCCAGGTACTCCTCGCCGTTGTACACGGGCAGGCCGATGCTCAGCCGGGGACGGTCGCTCATGAGGTCCTCACTTCGGGGATGGGGTGGTGAAGGTGCTCGCGCAGGGCGGACCGCAACTGGAGCCACCACACGGCCGAGCTGCAGCCGGTCGCGACGGCGACGCCCCAGGCCGAGCCGACCGTGCCGGCCGCGGCCGCCCCGCCGAGCCCGCCGCCGACGTAGCAGGCGGACGCGAACAGCTGGCAGCGCAGGCTGCGCCGGGCCGCGGCGAGCGCGCGCAGCCCGGCCGCGGCCCCCGTGCCGAGCCCGGCGCCCGCGACACCGAGGGTGACCGGAACGATGAGCTGGGAGGAGGAGTGCCAGACGTCGCCGAGGACGAGCCCGCCGAGCCGGTCCGGCATCAACAGCAGCGCCCCGCCCCACAGCAGCGCGGCGGCGGCCTGACCGCCGCCCAGCAGGAGGCAGAAGGTGCCCAGGCGGTGCGGGGCCCGCCGCAGCACCCGCGCCGCCTCCGCGACGGTGACCAGCGACAGGCCCATCAGCACGGCGAGGAACGGGCCGAGCAGCAGCTCCGCGCCCCGGACCGCGCCCACCGCGCCGACTCCGACGATCGCGCCGAGCCCGTACGCCCGCAGCTGGTTGGCGCCGCTGAGGCTGACGTTCTCGACCAGGTAGCGGTAGCCGAGGTCGCGCTGCTCGCGCAGCCACCCGCGTGCCTCGCCCAGCCGGGGCCGGATGCCGCACTGGACGCAGCCGTACGCCGCGGCCACCGTGGCGGACGCGCCCCAGGCGAGGACGAAGGCGGCCACGGTGCCCCGGTGGGCCGCCACAACCATCGCCGGGACGAGCGCGACGCCCCACACGACGTCGTTGACGAACGCCTTGCGCCCGGTGCCCGCGGCGAAGAACGAGTACCGCCAGGCGTCCTGGAGCAGCAGCCCCGGCAGCATGAGGCCGAGACAGGCGAACGCGGGCCCCACCCGGCCGCCGAGGGCGAGGCCGACCGCCGCGCACGCCGTACCGAGGGCGGCGCCGACGGCGAGCGCGGTACCCGAGGACCGGGCCACCGCCCCGCGCCAGGCGGCCTCCGGCACCCCGCTGAAGCGCACCACGAGCGGATCGGTGGCAAGGCCCCGGGAGACGTTGAGCACCACGCCGTAGGTCACCCACGCCAGGCTGAACACACCGAACGCGGTCACCCCCAGCGAGCGCGCCACATAGATCCCCACCGCGAAGTTGCTCACGCTGGAGGCCGCCTGGTCGGCCAGGCCCCAGGACAGCCGGCCGACCAGCGCCCGCCGGGCGGATCCGGCCGGTGCCGCCGCCTTCTCCCCCTCGGTGGTCATCGGAGTCATTCCTTGATCAGCTCGGCGCCGCGCAGCGCGTCGGCAGCGTCGGCGACGGCCTCGAAGGGCAGCCCGGACCGCTCGGCGACGTCCAGCAGGGAGTGCTCGCCGTCGGAGAGGCTCAGCACCCACAGCATCGCCATCTCGGTCTGCTTGGCGTCGCTGCGGCCCCCGAGCGAGTCGTACAGCCCGCGCCGCCCCAACTGCGGCTCGCCGTAGGGGCTGAGGTTGACGTACCGCCGGTCGCGGTCCAGGACGGCGAACGCCTCGCGGCAGACGGCGAGGGTGTCCTCCATCGCCTCCGGGGAGACGAAGTCCGGGTTGTCCGCCGAGGTGTGGTACTCGGGATAGCGCGCGTACGGCGTCCGGCTGAGCGAGCCCACACCGAGGTCGAACCCGGGCGAGCAGTACTGCCGCTCGTCATAGCCGTACGGGGTGAACTCGGTGATCCGGTGCGGCCGTTGGGAGGCGGTCAGCACGTGCCGCATCGCCCGGTCGATCCCCGCGTCACCGCGCCTGCTCCGCTTGTACGTCAACGGGCCCCGGTCGCCGGCGCAGGCCAGCACCAGCCCGTGCTTGACCCGCTCCCGCACCCGTTCCGCGTTGCGCGCCAGCCACGTGATGGCACCAATGGTGCCGGGCGCGAAGATGAACCGGTAGGTGTGGTACGGCGTCCGCTGAGCCAGCACGCGGGCCAGGAACACCGCCACCGCGATGCCGGCCAGGTTGTCGTTGGCCAGCGACGGGTGGCAGACGTGGCAGGAGACGATCACCTCGTCGGCGACCTGTCCGGGCACCACGTGCTCGGCGTAGGTGAGGTGGCCGTCGGCGAGCGTGGAGTCGACGCACACCTCGTACTCGCCGTCCGGCAAGGCGTCCAGGGTCTCCTGCGCCAGGCAGAACCCCCAGGCCGGCTTGTAGTAACTGGTGCGGTAGGGCACCCAGGACGGGTTCTCCGGCAGGGTGTGCAGATGGTCGCGCAGCTCGGCCAGGGGCATGGTCGCGGACACCGGCACGCTGTAGCCCAGCACGTGCAGGCTGGACGCGGCGAAGTCGACGACCCGCCGGCCGGTGGCGTCGGCGATGTAGGCGTCCCGGATGTTCCACTCCTGCGGCACCGTCCAGTCGAGCACCCGCGTCCCGGTCGGCACCTCGTGCACCTGGAGCGGAACGTACTCGCCGACGATGTCCAGGGTGGCGCGCACCCCGTCGCCGGTGATGCTCCGGCACAGCGGGTACAGCCGCTCCACCAGGGCGTGCATCTCCCTGCCCGTCCCGGTCACCCGCGCCGCCGCAGGGTGTCGTCGACCGTGCCCGCCCCGGACGCCGCGCGCAGCACGGCGAGACGGGTGAAGCGCTGCTCGAAGGCCTCCCGGGTCAGTCCGTGCGCACGGTAGGCGTCGGCGAGTTCGAGGGCGCCCCGCTTCACCGTCCACGCGCAGTCGAAGCCGGGGACCGCCGCGCGGAACCGGGAGAAGTCGACCCGGTACGAGCGCGGATCGGCGCCGTTCTCCCCGGTGATGTTCACCTTCGCTCCCGGCACCGCCTCGGCGACCTGGTCGGCGATCTCGGCGACCGTGACGTTGTTGACCTCGCTGCCGATGTTGAACGCCCGGTCGTGCACCGCCTCCCGGGGCGCGGCCAGCGCGGCCGTGAAGGCGCGGGCGATGTCGGCCGCGTGCACCAGCGGGCGCCAGGGGGTGCCGTCGGAGAGCACCAGCACCTCGCCGGAGAGCAGGGCGTGGCCCACCAGGTTGTTGAGCACGATGTCGGCGCGCAGCCGGGGCGAATAGCCGAAGGCGGTGGCGTTGCGCAGGTACACCGGGCTGAAGTCGCCGTCGGCCAGGTCGTGCAGATCGTCCTCGACCCGCACCTTGGACTCCGCGTACGGCGTCACCGGGCGCAGCGGGGCGTCCTCGGCCACCAGGCCGCCGCCACCGGCGGCGCCGTAGACCGAGCAGGTCGAGGCGTACAGGAAGCGCCGCACACCGGCCTCGCGGGCCAGCCGGGCGAGGCGTACCGACGCGTGGTGGTTGATGTCGTAGGTGAGCTGCGGCGCCAGCGCGCCCAGCGGGTCGTTGGAGAGCGCGGCCAGGTGGATCACGGCGTCCACCCCGGCCACATGCTCGGCCGTGACGTCCCGCAGGTCCACCCGGTGCCCGGGCGGGTCCTCGGGCCGCGGGCCCAGCACGCAGTCGGCGAACAGGCCCGCGTCGAGGCCGACGACCTCGTGTCCGGCGGCGGCGAGGACCGGGGCCATCACGGTCCCCAGGTAGCCCTGGTGTCCGGTCAGCAGTACACGCACAGTTCATTCCCCCAGGTCGAGCATGAGTTTGGTGACGGCGAACGCCTCGGCGTAGCGGGCGTGGCATTCGATGCCGCGGATACGAGCGAGGCCGAGGAAGGCCTCCTGGTCGTACCACGGCCGGTGCCGCTGCGAGGGGTAGTGCTCCTGGAGCAGCCGCACCTTCTGTTCGGCGGTCTCCGGCGACAGCGGCTGGTACGCCGCCATCCGGCCCAGGTCGCCGTCCCACTTGACGATCTCGTAGCCGAGCACGAGGTGGTCGCGGAAGGCGGTGGGTATCAGCCGCGCCAGACCGCGGTGGTCCTGGTGCGCGTCCTCGGCGCGCGGGGCCAGCACGAGATCCGGGTCGGTGCGCCCGCGCAGCTCCTCGACCGCGGCCTTGGCCTCGTCCCAGTGCACGGGCAGCCGACCGTCGGGGAGTTTCAGCACGGTCAGCCGCAGGTCGGCGCCGGGGCAGAAGGCGGCGAGCGCGGACCGCTCCTCCCGCTCCCGCTCTCCGCCCCCGCCGGACAGCACCAGCGCGTCGACGCGGACGCCCGGCCGCGCGCGGCACAGCGTCAGCAGTGTGCCGCCGGCGCCGATGGCGATGTCGTCGCAGTGCGCGCCCACCGCGGCGATCCGGTCCGGGCGCCCGGCGCTGAGCCGGATCACGCCCTCGCCCCCGCGCCGTCCCGCTCCCACACGGCCCACGGGCGCTCGCCCCGGGCGTAGGCGTCGTCGAGCGCGGCCCGCTCCTTGACGGTGTCGGTCGGTTTCCAGAAGCCGCGGTGCCGGTGCGCCACCAGGCGGCCCTGCTTGGCCAGCCGGGCGCAGCCGTCCCCGACCAGGTCGCCGTTCTCCGGTATGTGGTCGAAGATCTCCTGGCGGAGCACGAAGTAGCCGCCGTTCTCCCACAGCGGCAGTTCGCTCACCGCGGTGATGCCCCCCACCAGGCCGTCCTCGCCCAGCTCCACGCAGTGGAAGGAGGACTGCGGCGGCACCACCATCATCGACGCGCCCGCGTCGCGCCGGGAGAACCGGTCGATCATCTCCGGCAGCGGGGCGTCGGTGAGCACGTCGGCGTAGTTGGCGAGGAACATCTCCTCGCCCTCCAGGTGGTGGCGGACCCGGCGCAGCCGCTCCCCGATCGGCGACTCGACCCCGGTCTGCACGAACGTGATCGTCCAGGAGGCGATGTCGGTGGACAGCAGCTCGGTCTTCCCGTGCCGCAGTACGAAGTCGTTGGAGGTCGTCTCCTCGTAGTTGAGGAAGAAGTCCTTGATGTGGTGGGCCCCGTACCCCAGGCACAGGATGAACTCGGTGTGCCCGAAGTGCGCGTAGTAGCGCATGACGTGCCAGATCAGCGGCCGCGGGCCGACCATCGCCATCGGCTTGGGCACGTCGTCGGAGGATCCGTTGCGCATCCGCATCCCATAACCGCCGCAGAACAGGACGACCTTCATGCTGTGACCTCGACAATGCTCAGTTCCGGTATGGGGAAGACCAGCCGGCCGCCCCAGTCGTGCACGAAGGACAACTGCTCGGTCAGCTCGGCCCGCAGGTTCCACGGCAGGACGAGGACGTAGTCCGGCCGGTCGGCGGCGATCCGCTCGGGCGGCAGGATCGGGATCCGGGTGCCCGGTGTGAACCTGCCGTGCTTGTACGGGTTGCGGTCGACGGTGTACGCGAGCAGGTCGGGCCGGATGCCGCAGTGGTTGAGCAGGGTGTTGCCCTTGCCCGGGGCGCCGTAGCCGACGACCTTCTCACCGCGCTCGGCCGCTTCGATCAGGAACCTGAGCAGATCCCGGCGCACCTTGGCCACCCGGGCGGAGAACTCGGCGTACCCGGACGGCTCCTGGAGCCCGGCCGCCCGCTCCCGCTCCAGCACCTCGGCCACCGTGCGGCTCGGCTCGCCCGCCGCCTCGGCGGGCCGCGCCCACAGCCGGATGGACCCGCCGTGGGTGGGCAGCAGCTCGACGTCCACCAGCGCGAGCCCGCCACTGGCCAGCGCCCGGACCGCGGACGCCACCGTGTAGTACTGGAAGTGCTCGTGGTAGATCGTGTCGTACTGGTTCTCCTCGATCAGGGTCAGCAGGTGCTGCACCTCGATGGAGACCCAGCCGTCGTCGGCGACCAGGGCGCGCAGCCCCCGGGTGAAGCCGACCACGTCGGGGATGTGCGCGTACACGTTGTTGGCGACGACCAGGTCCGCCGGGCCGTGCTCGGCGCGGACGGCCGAGCCGGTGGCCGGGTCGAGGAACTCCGTGAGCGTGGGCACGCCCGCGTCCCGCGCCGCCGCGCCGACGTTCACCGACGGCTCGATGCCCAGGCAGCGGATCCCCCGCTCCACCACGTGCTTCAGCAGATACCCGTCGTTGCTGGCGACCTCCACCACGAAGGCGTCCGGCCCCAGCCCCACCCGCCGTACGGCGTCCTCGACGTACCCGCGCGCGTGCTCCACCCAGGACGTCGAGTACGAGGAGAAGTACGCGTACTCCTTGAACGTCTCCTCCGGCGTGATCAGCGGAGGGATCTGCGCGAGCCAGCAGTCCGTGCAGACCCGCAGGTGCAGCGGGTACGCCGGCTCCGGCAGGTCCAGTTGGTCCGCGGCGAGGAAGCTCTCGCACGGCGGCGTCGCCCCCAGGTCGACGACGCTCGCCATCGCTTCCGAGCCGCAGAGTCGGCATCGTGTCATCTGCTGTCCCCATCCCCCCGGTCCGCGCGGGTCTCCCCGCCGCGCACCAGCTCCGACCGCCCCGCGATCGCGGTGCGGTACCCCTCCACCAGGCGCTCCAGCCCGACGGCCGGGCTGAACCCCTGCTCATAACGGAGCCGGGCCGCCCGGCCCAGCTCCCGGCTGCGGTCCGGCGCGTCCGTGATCCGGTGCAAACAGGACGCGAGCGAGGCGGCCTCGCCCGGCCGGTGCAGCAGACCGGTCACCCCGTCCTCGACGAGCTCGACGAAGGCGCCGTGACCGGCGGCGACGGCCGGGACCCCGGCCGCCATCGCCTCCACCACCACCAGGCCGAACGCCTCCAGCCACGTCGAGGGCGCCACCACCGCGACCGCCCGCGCGATGGCCCGCCGGCACTGCGCCGGGTCGTAGAGACCGACGTGGCGCACGTCGTCGCGGCCCGCCGCCCAGGCGCTCACCTCCGGCTCCAGCGGCCCCGCACCGGCGATGACGAGCGGCACACCCACCCCGCCCTCCGCGGCGAGCGCGTCCCACGCGGCCATGAGCAGCCGTACGCCCTTGGCCTCGGCGAGCCGGCCGAGATAGAGCAGATGCTCACCGGCGCCCGTGCGGCGGACGTCCGGCTCCGGCACGAAGTTGTGCTTCACCGCCAGCCGTTCGGACGGCATGCCGGCCCGGACCAGGACGTCGCGCTGTGCCGCGGAGATGCAGAAGAACCGCTCCACACCGGACCACCAGCGCCGCCGGTTGACCGACAGGCTGACCGCGAGCGGCACCGTGGCGAGCCGGGAGCCCCGGTAGCAGCCGTGCCGGACGGCGGGCAGCGGCGTCCCCCCGACGCACTCCGTGCACGGCCGGCCGTCCCGTTGCAGCGTGCCGGGCGGGCACACCTGGGTGTAGTTGTGCAGCGTGGCGACGGCCGGCACCCCGGCGTCGGCGCAGGCGGCGAGGACCGCGGGCGACAGCAGCGGGAAGACGTTGTGGACGTGGACGATGTCCGGCCGCCCCGCGCGGAGCCGGGCCGCGAGCTCGGTGCGGACCGCCGGGTTCCACGGCACGAGCAGGGGCAGCGCGGCCTTGCCCGGCAGGGACCGGGCGGCGATGTCGTCGCTGCGCCGCTCGAAGACCTCGACCCGGTGGCCCGCCGTGCGCAGCAGCTCCACCTCCTGGTCGACGACGTTGTTCTCCCCGCTCGGCTGCGCCGAGGAGTAGCGGTTGTGCACCACGAGCACGTGCATGGGTGGGGTCACCTCCGGTCCCGGGCCCAGCGCGGGACAGGTCGTCGGGGAATCGCGGGCGCCGGGAGGGACGCGGGCGCGGCGAGGAGCGAGGCGGCCAGGGCCAGATGCAGCAGATACGGCGAGGCGTCGCCCAGGCCCGCCTCGGTGTACGAGGCGATCGCGCAGTAGCTGATCAGGAAGATCGCGCAGGCCCGCTGCAACGACGGCGGCCGCAGCAGCGCGACGCCGCCGAGCACGAGGATGACGGCCGCGACGAGGGTGATGCCGATCAGCCCCTGCTCGTTGTAGACGGCCAGCCAGCTGTTGTCGATCGGCAGCCCGCCGAACGACTTGTCGCCCAGGCCCACGCCGAACACCTTCTCCGACGTCGACCGGGGCGCCGACAGGAGCGCGTCCCACACCTTGGCCCGGCCGGTGAGGCTGGAGAAGTTCTCCTTGCTCTGGCCGCGCAGGAACCACGCCTGGAGCACCGGGCCGAGCGCCGCCGCGGCCACCACGGCGCACAGCACCGCCCAGGTGAAGAACCGGCGGGCCGCGGCGCTGGTCAGGACGAGCGAGCCGATCGCCAGCGTCAGCCCGATGAACAGGCCGAGCGTGGCCGTCCGGGTGTGGGTCAGCGCCAGCAGGACCAGGGACGGCACGATGACGACCGCCGCGCTGGTCCGGTCGGTCCGGCGGCCCATCAGGAGCAGCACGGTGAGCCCGATGATCACCGCGGCGTACTGGCCGATCTGCGGCGGGGTGAGCGGCCACACCGCGCCGACCAGACGTCCGCCGTAGAGGCCGGGCAGGGCCGCGCCGGGGGAGACGACCAGACCGGCGGCCACCGACCCGAGCACCGCGAAGTACATCCGGATGTGATGCCGTACGAACGTCACACCCCCGTCCCACCAGCGGCCGAGCAGCCACAGCGTGGCGACGAAGAGCGCCAGCCGGGCGCACCGGAACAGCGCGCCGAACCCGGACTCCAGATGCGCGCTGGAGATCACGCTCGGCACCAGCAGCAGGGTGAGCAGGAACAGGAAGGCGCTGGGCCGGACGCGCAGTCGGAGGTTGAGGGCGAGCGCCAGCGCGAACGCGGCGACCAGCGCGCCCATGGTGACCAGCTGGATGAGGGAGCGCGGCAGCGGGACGATGGTCTTCGCGCCCGCGGAGCCGAGCGTGTTGAGGATCAGCAGCCCCCAGACCGTGCCGACGAGCTTCGGCGTGTGGTCGGTCTCCATCTCAACCACCGTCCCGCATACGGAAGGTGCTGCCCGCGTCCTGCTGGTACGGCGGGGCCTGCCACTGTCCGGAGTCCAGCACCCGGCTCGGGTCGTGGGCGACGAACTTCCACGGTCCGACGTAGACGTTGTCGTGCCAGCGGTTGCGCTGCTTGAGAGTGATCGCCTCGGCCACCTGCTCGCCCTGGTAGGGCGACCAGTCGGGGTAGGTGCCGTAGTTGGCCAGTACCGCCATGCGGTCGCACTTCACCGTGCAGTCGACGACCGAGGTGTCCAGCAGGAAGCGGTTGTTGTGGATGTCCACCCGCTGGGTCTTCCACCGGCAGTCGGCGTAGAGCGGCGCGTCGGCGATCGCCGGGCGCGCACAGCGGTCGGAGTGCGGCACCAGCAGCGTGCAGTCGCCGGAGGAGGTGTTGGCGGGGCTGTTGCAGAACCGGTCGGCGTTCTCCCACAGGGTGATCCCGGACCAGTTGTTCTCCAGGACGTTCCCGGCGATCTCGATCTTGTCCGTACGGGCGTGGATCCGCGGTTCGCCGCCCGACTCGGACAGGTAGACCGTCGCGAACGGGAAGGTGTCGCCGCGCTCGACGTACTTGCGGCCCTCCACCCAGTTGTTCCGCAGGAACGAGTTGTTCCGGATGACCGCGTTGTAGCTGGTCTCGTAGATCAGCGCGGCACCGTCGTTGGCCTCCAGGACGTTGCCCTCGATGCGGAAGTCGTTGTTGTTGGTGTCCGCCCACAGCCCGGTCCCGCGGTTGTCGTGCACCCAGTTGCCGCGCACGTCGGCGCCGTTGACGGCCCAGAACTTCACGCCTCCCGTGCAGCCGCAGCCCGGCCGGCGCCGCTCCCAGTCGTCGGTGTTGTTGCCCGCGATCTCGTTGCCCTCGACCACCAGACCGCCGAGCCGGGCGCCGTCCTTGTACGCGTTCATTCCGTACTGGCCGTTGCCGCGCAGACAACTGGCGCGTACCTGCTGGCGGGCACCGGCCATCAGCCCGGCGCCCGAGTTGTGCTGGATCGTCGTGTGCTCCACCACCCACCCGTCGGCCGAGTCGTGGTTGACCACGCCCTCGTTCTGCGGCGCGACGAAACCCTCGACGGTCAGATGGCGCAGGGAGACGTCCCGGGCGGGGCCGCCGAACGCGTACTGGTTGGTCTTGCGGCCGTCGAGCACCGCGCCGGGCGCGCCGAGGTAGTGGTCCCCCTCCTTGGGGAGCACCTGGGCGTACCGGTCCGGTTCGAGCCGGTGCCGGCCCGGCCGCAGCCAGAACGTGGTGCCCGGGGGGCTGTTGCGGGTCTTCGCCGCCAGATCACCGACGACCGCGGGGTCGACCGTCACCGCGCCCGCGGGCGCGGTCGCCGGGCCGGCCGGGGGCGCGGCGCACACCCGGGCCACGGGCCGGGCGGCGGACGTGGCGGACCGGCCCGTCGGCTCCGGCGCCGGTCCGCCCGGCTTGCTCACACAGCCCGTCACCAGCAGGGCCGCCGCCGACGCCGCCACCCACACCCCGTACCGCCTCGTGGATCCCACGCTGCCCCCTAGCCGTGGAACCTGAGTACGGTGGTGAACCCCCGCGCGCCGTCGGCGGAGCCCGTGCCGACCAGCGTGGTGGCGGGTTCCTTGCGCCCGAAGCCGGGGGAGTACCAGCCCAGCGGGGGATCGCTCTCGCCGCGGTGCGCCCGCCAGGACAGCTCCCCGGGCAGGTCGAGCACGGCCGAGCGGTCCTCGCCGTCCCGGGTCCAGGTGAGCCGGGCCCGGTCGCCCACCAGCTCCGCGGTGATCGCCGGGCCGAGGTGGAAGGCCAGCCGCACGTTCCGGCGGGGGCCGCCGCGCACCTCGTCCACCACCCGCAGTTCGCCGCTCGCGGCGGTCAGCTCCACCCGGCGCCGGTGCGTGGAGGGCCGGTAGCCGTCGTGCTCGGCGCACCACAGGGCCACACCCCCCTCGGAGGTGTCCGCGGCCAGGACGCGGCTGCGGGCGTGCCGGGTCCACAGGAACGGGCCGCCGGAGACGGACTGGTCGCCACCGTCCAGACCCAGGGTGTTGTGGCCGAGGGTCGACCGGAAGTACCGCCGCCACTCGGGCTGCCCGTGGTAGCAGTACGTCCCCGGGTCGGCCAGCACGTCGACGCCGTCGTGCCGGACCTCCACGGACAGCGCGTCCGCGTGGGCGTGGGCGGCGATGGACAGGAAGCCGTGCGGGCCGCCGTCGCAGCGGCACCAGATCTCCCCCGGGCCGCGCAGGATGGTGAGCCCCGCGTCGGCGAAGTGGCCGGGCCTGCTCGCCGGGCGGGACACGGCCGGTGCGCTCGCCACCTTCGCGTACGGCCGGAGAAGCGCGGCCAGCAGCGGGGTGCGCACATCGCCGCCGGTCACCTCCGGCCACCAGGCGAGCCGGCCGAACACGGCGTCCCCGGTGGCGAGGAGCGAGGCCCAGCGGTCGGTGCCCGCGCCGTCCAGGACCAGACCGTGGCCGTCGTCCGCGTCGCCCTGGCGCGGCGGACGCAGCCGGTTGTCCACGACGGCCGCGAGCGCGTCGGTCATCCGCAGCAGCACCACCCGGACCGTCGCGGGGACCGGCACGTTGGCGGCGTCCGCCTCGGCCACCGCGGCCAGGCCGAGCTCCAGCACCAGCCCGTGGTACTCGGTGGCCAGCTCGCGGTTGAGACCGGAGAGGAAGGTGTTGGCGCGCAGCTGCCGCTCCAGGAGCCGCAGCGCGTCGGCCCGCCAGCGCGCCGAGGCGGGGAACCACCCGAACGCGCAGGCCGCCGCGAACTGCCCGGCCGCCTCGGCGATGACGTGGTTGTTCGCCGAGGAGCCCCGGCTGGGGAAGGCGGCCAGCCAGCGCTGGTGGTGCCAGACCTGCTCGCGCGCCACCGGGTTGGACTCGAAGAGCGCGGCCGCGCCCGCCCAGCCGTCGAGCAGTCGCCGCACCCACACCCACGACAGCAGCCGGATGCCCAGCTCGATGCCGCTGGTCCAGTGCACCGAGCGCAGCGGGGGGTTGGCCTCCCACCAGGACCGCAGATGCGCGGCCACGCGCTCGGCGTACCGCTCGTCCCCGGTGATCGCGTAGGCGGCGGCCAGCACCGTCAGGTACTGGTGCCGCGACAGCTCCCAGATCTGCTTGATGTCCCCGACCGCGTCCTCGTCGCGGTACGGCACGTCGAAGGCGTAGCCGGCGGGGGCCCGGCGCCCGGTCCTGGGGTCGTGGGACCAGTCCGGGTCGGTCAGGTCGTCGCGTTCCACCCCGAAGTACGTGACGCGCCCGGCCATCAGGCGGTCCGCCTCGGCGACGAGCCGTCGCGCGGCGTCCGGCGGCACCGCGGCGAGCGCCCCCGCGGGCAGCACCGCGGTGAACCGGGCACCGGACACGTCCGGGCAGGAGGGCGGCGCCGACCGCCACCGCCGTCTGCGGACCGTGTCGCCCACCCGGCCGCCGACCTCACGCGGCCCCATCCGGGACAGCCGCCGCAGATACCAGCCGGCACTCCCCGAGCGCACCGTCATCGCGCCCCCGTCAGGGTCACCGGCGTACCGGCGGCGAGGCCGGACCGTACGGCGAGGGTGGCCGCCGTGGTGGCGGCCAGCGACTCCAGGGACACCGGCATGGGCCCGCCGGTCCGCACCGCCCGCACGAACGCGGCCAGTTGCGCGGACTGGCCCTTGTCCCGTGCCTTCGGCAGCCGCGAACTGACCCACCGCCTGCGGCGGCCGTCGTACACGGAGGCGCGCACGAAGTCGTCGAGCCGCAGCACCTTGCCGTCCGCCACCAGGTCCAGCGTCTCCTTGGGGAAGTCGGGCGCGCCGGAGGTGACGTAGCTGAGGGTGGCGGTGGACCCGTCCGGGTAGCGCAGCACGACCTGGAGGTCCTCGTTGCCGGACGCGGCGACCGCGTACACCGACACCGGGTCGGCCCCCAGCAGCCAGCTCGCCGTGTCGATGAAGTGCCCGCCCTCGCCCGCGAACCGCGAGCCCTCGGCGCCCTGCTGGAGGTACCAACTGCCCTGCTGCAACCGGCCCGCGTTGACCAGGTAGCGCAGGTTCGCGGGCCCGGTGCGGGCGCCGAACCGCTTCCCGGCCTCCTGGAGCAGCGGCGCGAAGCGGCGGTTGAAGCCCACCTGGAGCCGGTCGTTGCCGGACTCCTCCACCGCCGCCAGCACCCCGGCCAGCTCCTCCTCGGTGAGCGCCAGGGGTTTCTCCACGAACACGCTCTTGCCGGCCAGCAGCGCCTTCCGGGTCAGTTCGGCGTGCGAGCTGTGCCGGGTGACGACGAACACCGCGTCGACGGACTTGTCGCCGAGCACGGCGTCCAGATCCGTGGTCGCCGCGGCGAAGCCGAACTTCCGCCGGGCGTTGGCCGCGGAGAGCGCCGTCGTGGTGACCACGGTCGACAACTCGACGCCCTCGCGCCCCGCCAGGTGCGGCAGCAGCATCGACGTGGCGTAGTTGCCCGCGCCGACGAACGCCAGCCGCACCGGCGTCCCCGCGCCCCGGGACGGGGAGGACGACCCGCCGCCGGACCGCTTCACCGCGGGCACGGGCACGGACACCGCCGGGGCCTCCGCCCGCGCCTCCGCCGGCTGCCCGGGGTACCGGAACAGCACCGCCACGGCCTTCAGATCGCCGTCCTTCAGGCGCTGATACGTCTCGACGGCGTCGTCGAAGGCGGCGACGTGCGAGACCAGGGGCTCCACGTCGACGCGGCCACGGGCGGCGAGATCGAGGAAGCACGCCAGGTTGCGGCGCTCGGTCCAGCGCACATACCCGATCGGGTAGTCCCGGCCCTCCAGCTCGTACTCCGGGTCGTAGCGCCCGGGGCCGTAGCTCCGGGAGAACCGGACGTCCAGCTCCTTCTCGTAGTACGCGTTCCACGGCAGGTCCAGACGGCACTTGCCGATGTCGACGACCCGCCCGCGGTCCCGGCAGAGCCGGGCGGCCAGCTCGACGGGCTGGTTGCTGCCCCCGCCCGCCGCCAGGTACACCTGGTCCACGCCGTGCCCGCCGGTGAGTTCGGCGACGGCGCTCTCCACGGCCGCGGACGCGGGATCGCCGCAGGCCGCGGCGCCCAGGCGCTCGGCCAGCTCGCAGCGCGCCGGGTCGGGGTCGGCCCCCACGACACGGACTCCGGAGGCGGTCAGGAGCTGCGCCACCAGCTGCCCGATCAGGCCGAGGCCGATCACCAGCGCCACCTCGCCGAGCTGCGGCTCACCGCGGCGCACGCCCTGCAACGCGATCGACCCGACGGTGCCGAAGGCCGCGTGCCGCGGCGCGAGACCGTCCGGCACCCGCGCGTAGAGGTTCTTCGGCACCCAGTTCAGCTCGGCGTGCAGCGCGTGCTCGTTGCCCGCGCAGGCCACCACGTCACCGACCGCCACGTCGTCGGTCCCGGCTCCGACCTGCTCGACCACCCCGCACAGCGAGTAGCCCAGCGGTGTGTACGAGTCCAGCTTGCCCATCACCTTGCGGTAGGTGGCGGGCACCCCGTTGGTGGCCACGCTCTGCATGACCTTGGCCACCTGGTCCGGCCGGGAGCGGGCCTTGCCCAGCATCGACATACCGGCCTCGGACACCTTCATGAGCTCGGTCCCGGTGGATATCAGCGAGTAGGCGCTGCGGACCAGCACCCCGCCCGGCTTGCACCCCGGCACCGGCACGTCGAGCACCGCCAGCTCGCCGCTCTTGTAGTTCTGCACAACCTGTTTCACCGAAGTCCCCTTGCTTCTACGCCGACAGGCGCGTGTTCTCGCCGGACCCGGAGGTCGCGCCGCGATACCAGTACTCGAGGGTCAGCACATGCCAGAGATGTTTGGAGAAGTCCCGCTGCCCGGAAGCGTCCTCGGCGACCATCCGCGCCAGCGCGTCACGGCGCAGGAACCCGGAGCGGACCAGCTCGCCGTCGTTGACCACCTCGCGCACCAGCGGTGCCAGGTCCCGGCTCATCCAGGCCCGCAGCGGGGCGCTGAACAGGCCCTTGGGCCGGTAGACGATCTCCCGGGGCAGGACCGAGAGGGCGGCCTCCTTCAGGACGGCCTTGCCCTGCCGTCCGGTGATCTTGCGGTCGCCGGGCACCGCGAACGCCGCCCTGACCACCTCCACGTCCACGTACGGCACCCGCACCTCGGTCGACGCGGCCATGCTGGAGCGGTCCGTGTACGCGAGGTTGAGGCCCGGCAGGAACATCCGGGCGTCAGCCAGGCACATGCGGTTGACGAAGTCGTCGAGGTCGTTGTCCTGGTAGACGTCGGCGTGCTCGGTCAGGACGTCGTCGACCGTCCCGGCCAGATCCGGGTCGACCAGGGCGAGCAGCTCCTCCTGGTCGTACATGGTGTAGCTGCGCCGGAACGCGGTCTCCTCCGGCAGCTCCGCGAAGGAGAGGAACCGCTTGGCGAACCGCACCGAGCGGTAGCCCCGGCGGGCCGTGGCGACCGGCAGCCGGTCCACGGCCGCGGACACCCCGCGCCGCAGGGGACGCGGAACGCGCTGGTAGCGCAGCGCGAGCAGATTGGCCAGGTGCTTGCGGTACCCGGCGAACAGCTCGTCCGCGCCCATCCCCGAGAGCATCACCTTCACCCCGGCCTCCCGGGCGGCCGAGCAGATCAGGAAGGTGTTGATCGCGGCGGGGTCGCCGATCGGCTCGTCCAGGTGGTAGGTCATCTCCGGCAGCAGGTCGAGCACGTTCGGCGCGATCTCGATCTCGTGCAGGTCGACCCCGAACCGCCCGGCCACCTGACGGGCGTAGCGCAGGTCGTCCGGCATCGCCTCGAACCTGGCGTCCTCGGCGCGGAACCCGATCGTGTAGGCGGAGATCCCGGGCCGGTGGCGGGCGGCCAGCGCGGTCAGATAGCTGGAGTCGAGCCCGCCGGAGAGGAAGGTCGCCACGGGCACGTCGGAGAGCAGGTGCCGGCGCGTCGACTCCTCGACGACGGCGGCCAGATCGGGCCGCTCACCGGCGCGTGCCCGCTCCCGGCCCTCGGCGGCGACCTCCCTCAGGCTCCAGAACGTTCCCCGGTCCACCCGGCCGTCGGCACGGCACCGCAGCCAGCTCCCCGGCGGCAGTTTCTCCGCCCCGCGCAGCGCGCAGCGCGAGTCGGGCACCCAGTAGTACAGCAGCGAGGCCACCAGCGCCGCGTGGTCCACCTCCAGTGATCCGCCGGTCACCGCGGCGAGCGCCTTGAGTTCGGAGGCGAACACCAGACCCGTACCGCGCCGGAGCAGGAACAGCGGTTTGACGCCGAGCTGGTCGCGGGCGAGCACCAGCTCACCGGTCCGCTCGTCGAAGACCGCGAACGCGAACATGCCGCGCAGCCGGGGCAGGCAGTCCGTGCCCCAGCGCCGCCAGGCCTCCAGCAGGACCTCGGTGTCGGAGGTGCCGCGGAAGCGCACCCCGGCGGCGGCCAGTTGGGTACGGAGTTCGGGCGCGTTGTACAGCTCGCCGTTGTACGTCAGGGCCAGGCCGTCCGAGACCATCGGCTGGGCGCCGGTCCCGGACAGGTCGATGATGGCCAGTCGGCGGTGCCCCAGCTGCACGTCGCCGTCGCCGAGGGGATGGCCGTAGCGGCCCGCCCCGTCCGGGCCGCGGTGGGCGAGGACGTCGGTGAGCCGGTCGGTGACGGCCTTCCCGTCCGGCCACCGGTATGTGCCTGCGATGCCACACATGTCCTACCGCGCCTCCTGGTCGCTGTCCGGGACCCGCGCCGCCCACATCGGCAGCCGCTCCGTCCCCCGCCGGCCCTCCCCCACTGCCTGAACGGCGTGGGAGGTGCCCCCGCCGTTCCGCCGGGCCGGCCGTTCGTTCTGACCGCGCAGCGCGGTGTGCGGCCCGTCCCACAGCGTGCCGTCGGTCCGGTCGCGCGGATCGGGGTCGATCAGCACCACACCGATGACCACGATCCGCTGGTCCGCGAGCTGCCGGGCCACCGTGTGCAGCCACGCGGCGCTGCCGTGCCCGGCCCGTACGACGAGCACGGTCTGCGTGCCGAGGTACTGGAGGTCGGTCCACGCCGTGCCGGGCGCCACCGAGCCGACGCCGAGCCGGTGTCCGTGGTGCGGCACGGCCACGGCGTCCCCGCCGCCGACCACGCTCGGATCGCCCGGCTCCCGGCGGCCGTTGGCCAGCTCCTGGCCCGGCAGGCCGTCGACGACGACCACGGGCTCGTCGGCCGCCAGCGCCCGGGCGACGTCCAGGGCGATCGCGCCCGTGGTGCGCGCACAGCCCAGTTCCAGCAGCGACACCGGTTCCGCGCAGCCGCGCACGGTACGGGCCAGGGTCGCGGCGAGCCGTCGGTGTGCCGCCCGGCGCCTGCCGCGCCGCCACAGCCACGCCGGCCCCCGGGGGGTGCGGTGCAGCTCCGCGACGACCGAGGCTCCCAGGTTCGCCGCGATCTCGCGGCGCAGCACGGGGCGGTCCGCCACCACCGAGCCGACCGCGGCCACCGCGAGCCCGAGGACGAGCCCCAGGACGAGGCCGACCACGCCGTTGGTGACGGCGGCCTTCGGCAGGGAGTGCCGCACCGCGCGCGGCCCGTCCACGATCTGCGTGCCCGCGACGAGCTGGGGTGCGCCGGTGCGCGCCTCGGCGGCCCGCTGGTCGAAGTCGGCGATCCGCGAGTTCAGTTCGGCCCGGCGGGCGTAGAGCGTCTCGATACTGGCCGACGCCTTCGCCCCGCCCGACTGCGCCCGGTCCCCGATCGCCTTGTTGACCTGGGCGAGTTCGTCCCGCATCCGGTCACGCTGGTCGAGGAGCGCCTTGGCCTCGGCCTTCGCCGCCTCCTGCATCCGCCGGACGTGGTCCGCCACGAACGCGTCGGCCAGCGCCCTGGCCCGGGACACCGCCTCCGTGTCGCTGGACGCGGTCACGTCGATCTGCATCAGGTTGTTGGTGAGGCCGGTGCCCCGGTAGTCCCGCATGAAGTCCTCGGGCTTCTCGGGGGACTTGAGCGCCTGGAGAGCCTTGCCGGCGATCCGGGTGGTCCCCAGGAGCGCGACATCGGTACGCATCAGCGTTCCGGTGTCGTTGGGCTGGTCGGCCTGGTGCGTGACCAGTACCTTCGCCACGGCGGCCGGGGGCGGCGGCCTCAGGACGGCCATCATCGCGCCGGCCAGCAGCCCCAGCAGCGCCAGGGACGTCCAGAGGCGGCGGCGTCTGCGGACCGCCGCCACCAGCGACTGGAGGTCGAAGAGCGGGGTGGCGTCCGGCGCCTGCGAAGTCCTGTTCGTCACACCGAACCCCGCTTCGCGTCGTCGCCCACGGGGATCACCGGGGCGGTGGGCCGCGGGGGAGGAGTGGTGGTCCGCGCCGGACGGGCCCGGACCGGGCGGGCGACGACGACGCCGACCACCTCGTGCTCGGCGTCCGCGCACGCCTCGGCGACACCGGCGAGGTCCTCCGCGGTCCAACCGCCCGCGCCGACCACGACCAGGGCGCCGGACTCGGTGCCGCGGTCCGGCACCAATGGCTGGGACACCGAGACGTCCACCACCCGCAGCAGCGGACCGCTCTCGGCCTCGGCGACGAGCTCCCCGGCCGCCAGGCGGGCGGTCTCGTCGCCTTCGGGGACGACGACCAGCAGCCGCCGCGGCGCCGGGAGCCGGTCCCGCAGACGGGCGCACACCCGCCGGTAGCGGGTCCGTCTGCCGGCCTCGTCGTCGGACATCGGCGGATCCGGCATGTCCCACCGGCCGTCGAGGCCGAGGAGCCGGCGGATCCAGGTCCGCGGGGCACGGCGCCGAGTCGGCGGAGCGGCCCGTTCGCGGGGTACGTCGACGGCGCCCAGCAGCGTCGAGCCGAGGGCCGCGGCGATCTCCCCCTCGGTGCGCAGCCGGCGGTTCACCCGGGCGGCGGCGAGATGGCCGACGACCGCGAGCACGAGGAACAGCAGCGCCCCGGCGACGGTGAGCTGGGTCCTCGTCGGCGGTGCCTCGCCGGTGGGGCGGGCCGCCGGGCCCATCACGACCAGTCCGGCCTTGCTGGTCGCCGGGTCGGCCTGGTCCAGCTTCTTCATGGCCTCCTGGAGCGCGGTGCGCAGCTTCTCCAGTTCGGTGCGGACCTGCACGCTCTCCACGGTCTGCCCCGGGTCGGCCGCGTTGGCCAGCTCGCTGATGCGGCGGTTGGTCTTCTCCACCCTCTGCCGCAGCGCCTCGGGCCCCGCCGCCGCGTCGGGGTCGCTGTCGTCGCCCGCGATCCGCGCCGCGAACGCGACGAACTGCTGGGCCAGTTGGTCGGAGAGCCGCTGCGCGCCCTCCGGCGTGTCGGCCGTACCCGAGATCTTGATGATGTTCCCGTCGGTGACCTTGGCGCTCACCCGGTCCCGCAGCCCGGTGCCGCCGCCCCGCCAGCCGAGCGTGGTGGCCGCGCGGTCGACCACCGCCGAACTGGTCGCGATCTCCGCCTGGGTCAGCAGTTCGCGCTCCTCCCACTGCCCGGGCAGCAGCACCGACGCCGACGCCGTGTACCGCGGGGGGAAGAACACCGCGCTGCCGTAGCCGACGAGCGCGCCCACCACCGCGAGGACGGCGAGCAGCTGCCAGCGCCTGCGGAACATCCGCCCGATCGTGACCAGGCGTATCGTGTCATCGCTCAATGGCGCGGCCTCCTCGCCGTTCGTACGGGCCCGTCCGCCGACGCCGGAGTGCGCTGCCCGCAGGCGACGGCGTAGGCGGCGAGCAGCGAGGCCTGCGAGTTCCGCCACGACAGCTCTCCGCCGATCCGCTCCTGGCCGATCCTGCCCATCCGGGCGCGCCGGTCGGGGTCGTCCAGCAGCAGCGCGATGAGCCCGGCGAACGCGGCCTCGTCGTTGGCGGGCGCGTAGAGAGCGGCGTCACCGGCGGAGACCCGCGCCTCCTTCAGGTCGAAGGAGACGATCGGGCGGCCCATCGCCATGTACTCCAGGACCTTGTTCATGGTCGACACGTCGTTGAGCGGGTTGCGCGGGTCGGGGGAGAGGCACACGTCCGCGGTGGACAGGTAGCGCACCAGATCGGCGTCCGGCACCCGCCCGGTGAACTGCACCTGGTCAAAGAGCCCGAGCCGCCGGGACAGCTCCACCATCGCGTCGAAGGCGTCGCCGGACCCGACGAACACCGCGTGCCAGTCGGTCCTTCCGAGCTCGTCGCGCAGCTTCGCCAGGGCCCGCAGGGCGTAGTCGACGCCGTCCTGGGGGCCCATGACCCCGAGGTAGCACAGCAGATGGGGCTTGCCGCGCTTCAGCTCCGGTTCGGGCGGCACCGGTTGGAACCGGTCGGTCTGGGGTGCGCTGCGCACCACGAACACGTCCGCGGGGCGCCGGCCGCCGCGGCGCACCGCGACGTCCCGGTAGCTCTCGTTGGTGGCGAGCACCACGTCGGCGGCCCGGTAGGTCCACCGCTCCAGCGCGCACACCCCCCGGTAGAGCAGGTCCTCGCCGCGGTCGAACCGGGAGAGGTACAGCTCGGGCACCAGGTCGTGCTGGTCGAAGACGAACCGCGCGCCGCGCCGCTTCAGCCACAGCGCGGGCAGGAACAGCAGGTCGGGCGGGTTGCAGGCGTGGACCACGTCGACCGGGCCGACCTTGCGGGCCAGCCGGGCCGTGTGCCACAGCGCGGTCGCGTACTCCCGCAGATAGCCGGCCGGTCCTCCGGTCGCCGCGCGCAGCGGGTAGCGGTGGATCCGCACGCCGTCGATCTCCGCCTCCGCCTCCGTGTCGCGTTTGCTTCCCCGGGGGCAGATGACGTGCACCTCCCACCCCGCGTCGCGCAGGGTCGTGCACTCCTGCCACACCCGCCGGTCGAACGGCACCGACAGGTTCTCCACCAGGATCAGGGCGCGCCGGCCCGGCCGGTCGCCACCGGCCGGGTCGTCGCGCGAGATGTCACCAGGCAAGGCCCACGTACCCCGGTTCGGCCCGGCGCGCCTCGGCGTCGGGGAGGCGGACGAGGTCGACGATCATCGGGCCGTCGCCGTGGGGCAGCGCCGCGAGCACGGCCGGGTCCCTGGTCCCGACCAGGCACACCTCGGCATGGGCGAGCACCTCCTCGACGGAGTCGGCGAGCAGTTGCGCGAGGTGCGGCAGCCGCGTCTCGATGTACTCGCGGTTGGCTCCCATCAGCCGGGAGAGGCTGACGTTGGCGTCATGGATCTTCAGGTCGTACCCCTTGCCGAAGAGCCGCTCCGCCAGCTCGACGAGCGGGCTCTCGCGCAGGTCGTCGGTGCCGGGTTTGAAGGAGAGCCCGAACAGGCCCACCCGGCGTCTGCCGGTGCGCTCGACCAGGTCCACCGCCCGTTGCAGGTGGTCGGAGTTGGAGGGCAGCACATGGGCGAGGATGGGCACCGAGACGTCGGCCCGCCGCGCCGCGTGGACCAGGCTGCGCAGGTCCTTGGGCAGGCAGGAGCCGCCGAAGGCGAAGCCGGGCCGCAGATAGGCGGGACTGATGTTCAGCTTGCGGTCGGCCAGGAACACGTCCATCACCTGGTGCGAGTCCACGCCCAGCGCCTGGCACACCGCGCCCAGCTCGTTGGCGAAACCGATCTTGAGGCCGTGGAAGGCGTTGTCCGCGTACTTGATGGCCTCGGCCGTCGGGATCGGCACCCGGAACACCTCGCCGGGCAGGCCCTCGTAGAGCGCCGCCACGGTGTCGCCGCCGGCCGGGTCGAGCTCGCCGATGACGGTCTTGGGCGGGTCGAAGAAGTCCCGCACGCTGGTGCCCTCGCGCAGGAACTCCGGGTTGACCGCGACCCCGACGTCCACTTCGGCCGTGCCGCCGACGTATTTCTCCAGGATGGGCACGAGCAGGTTCAGACAGGTGCCCGGCAGCATCGTGCTGCGGAAGACGACGGTGTGCCGGCCCCCCTGCTTGACCCCCTCGGCCAGCACGGCGCCGATCTGCTCGGTGACCCGTTCCAAGTAGGTGGTGCACAGGCTGCCGTTGGACTCCGACGGCGTACCCACGCAGACCAGCGACACCTCGCTGCCCATGACCGCCTCGCGGACGTCGGCGGTGGCCCGCAGCGCTCCGCTGCGCACCACCTCGGCGGTGAGTTCACCGATCCGCTCCTCGACCACCGGGGCCCTGCCGTCGTTGACCAGGTCGACCTTCACCTGGTTGACGTCCACCCCGATGACCTCGTGCCCCAGACTGGCCAGGCACGCGGCCGACACACAGCCCACGTAGCCGAGCCCGAAGACGCTGACTCTCATGCCCCGTCCCTCCCCCCACACGGGCCCCTGCGGCCCGCGGTCGGCGCGCCGGCGTGTCGTACTCCGCCGCGCATCAGTAGGCCCCCTGGCCGTAGAGCACCGCACGCAGGGTCTTCCACAAGATCACCGTGTCCAGGGCGAGCGACCAGTCCTCCACGTATCGGAGGTCGAGCCGGACCGCCTCCTCCCACGGCAGGTCACTGCGTCCGCTGATCTGCCAGAGGCCGGTGAGCCCGGGTTTGACCAGCAGCCGCCGCCGGATGTCCGGGCCGTACGCGGCGGACTCCTCCGGCAGCGGAGGCCGCGGGCCGACGAGCGACATGGATCCGGTCAGCACGTTGAAGAGCTGCGGGAGCTCGTCGAGCGAGTACCGGCGCAGCACCGCGCCCACCCGGGTCACCCGGGGGTCGCGGCGGAGCTTGAACAGCAGGCCGGCGCCCTCGTTGCGGTCGGCCAGCGCCGCCCGCGCCCGGTCGGCCCCGGCCACCATGGTGCGGAACTTGAGGATGGTGAACTCGCGGCCGTCCTTGCCGACCCGGCGCTGGCGGTAGAACACCCCGCCGCGGCTGTCCGCGAGCACCAGGACGCCGACGAGCACCATCAGCGGCGCGAACACCAGCAGCAGGAGCGCCGCGCCCAGCCGGTCGACGACTTCCTTGACCGCCCGCCGGCCGCCGGTGAAGGTCGGCATGCTGACCCGCAGCAGCGGTATCCCGAGCACCGCGTCGACGTGCAGCCGCGGTCCGGCCACCTCCATCAGCACGGGGGCCACGACCATCTCGGCGTCGCTGCCCTCCAGGTTCCAGGCGAGGCGCTGCAACCGGTCCGGTGACCAGTGCGGATCCGGGGTGACCGCGACGACGCGGTAGCCGTCGCGGCGCACATGGCCCGCTACGTCCGCCAGTTCGCCGACGACCGGCACTCCGTCCAACTGGCCGCCGTCGGGGCCGAGACCGTCCGTGGTGCACACCGCGTCCACCCGCCAGCCGAGGTGGGGGAACTTGCGGGTCCGGGCGATCAGGTCGCGTACGGTGTCGGGGCTCCCGGCCGCGAGCACCGGTCGCAGACACCGCCCTTCCTTGCGCTGCTTGTGCAACCCCAGGCGCAGCAGATACCGCGCGGTCATGGTGACGACGCCGATCGCGGGGATCGCGACGAAGATCCAGAGCTTGATGTTGCGCGAGGTGAGGGCGATCCCGCCGAGCGACAGGACGACGGCCGCCGTGAACAGCGCGCGCCCGAGCCTGCGGAACTCCTCGGCGCCCTGGCCGAGCACACCCGGAGCCCACGCCCGGCTCACCGCGAGCGCTCCCAGCACCAGCAGTTCGGTGCCGAAGGTGAGGATGCCCCACTTCTCATGCCAGTTGGCCGCGTCCCGGGCCCCGAAGAAGGCGCCGATCGCCGCCACCACGAAGGCGGTGGCGAGGGTGTCGCTGGTGATCACGGTACGGCGGTACCGCTGCTCCCAGTCGGTCGCCGGCCGGCTGACCGCCTCGTCCGCCAGCGGTCTTCGCGCCGGCGGAAACGGTCTGACTAGTCCCCCCTGCCGCACAGGACCCCCCAGGTCAGCAGTGGTTGGACGTGTTCGCCTAACACTGTTCCTCCCCCCGGGAGGCCCCCGCCTCCCGCACTGTGTCTCCCCACGGGAGGCCCACGCCCCCCGCGCATGACATCCCGGCTATTCAGTGCTGGTTGAACGACAAACCCACCCTGCGGCAGCGGACTCGTAGGCCCTGCCGGCTTCTCGACCCTCACCGGAACCCGTCGAAACCCCAGGTGCTCCCCACACCCGGGGCCCCCTCTCGGGGTGCCAGGAATTGATCACCCCCATGTCCGGCACGGGGGCGCGACTGACCGCCGCTGTCCGTTGCGCCGGACCTATTGATCATTATTGGTTGCCTCGTGCCCGAGGGGCTGAAGCACGGACAATCTAGACCATGGGAGCCGGTATGTAGAGGGGATGTGTGTAATTCGTGCTCAACCTTTCCCCGGGCCGGTCGGCCCTTGATCACTTACCGGTGTGCGGGATCGGGTGCCCGGGGCGCACGTGACGACCGGACCGGCCCGCGGAGGCCGGTTCTGCGGTGTTTTCCGGGGGAGTTGGCCCCACCGGGAGACGCGATGCCGGTATATCTCCCGGAGGGAAAAAGGAGATGCGACCGCACAACTGTGGCCTGTTTCCGCTGGGATGACGGAGGAAAACGGAACGCCATCTTGACGGCGGGCCGCGCGTCGGTTACTCCTCACGTGGGGGTGGTGCGACCGGCGATATCCGAAAGGGGAATACCGGTTCGGAAAAGTCACGGCCGCCGCACTCCGGCGCTGGGCACACCTCGAAGCCAGGACCGTGAACGCGGGGGTTTTTCTCGGCGTGCACAGGGGTGCGCCGCTCGGCGCGCGGTTCAGCCGCGAGGCGGGGAGCCGATGATGTGCTCGGCGAGTTCCCGGGACGCGGCGACGGCCTGGCTGCCCGGGCGGGTGGCACCGGCGGCGAGCAGTCCGTCGACGACGAGGAGCAGCTGGTCGGCGGCGAACTCCGGCCGCTCGTGCCCGAGTGCGGCGAACTCGTCGGCGAACAGGCGGTGCACCGTGCGCCGGTAGCCCCGGGTCACCTCGTGCGCGGGGTGCTCCGGGTCGCAGAGCGCGAGGTCGGCGGCGAGGTAGCGGCAGCCGGGGAAACCGGGTTCGGAGGCGGTCCGGCCGAGCCGGTCGACCACCGCGAGGAGCCGGGCGCGCGGGTCCTCGCCCGCCGCGGCCATGGTCGTACGGTAGCGCTCCTCGTCCTCGGCGGTGCTGCGGCGCAGCATCTCGGCGATCAGCCCGTCCTTGCCCCCGAAGTGCTCGTAGAGCGAGCGCCGGGCGACTCCCGCCGCCTTCAGCAGGGCGTCCACGCCGACGCCGACGCCCTGGCTGTACGTCAACTCCTGGGCGGCGAGCAGCAGTCGCTCGCGGGGGCCGGGCTTGGTGGAGGTGGTCATGACGTGATTGTGGCAGCTCTTGACGCAGTAGAACAACCGGTCTATCTATTGACCCGGGACGCGTAGACCGAACGGTCTACTTCTGTCGAGGAGGACCCATGTCCACACGCACCACCGCCGATGTCATCGCTCGCTTCAACCGCGCCTTCACCCACCGCGAGGCCCACCTCCTGGGCGACTTGATCGCCGACGAGTGCGTCATGGAGAGCGTCCAGCCCGCCCCGCGCGGGGAGCGGGTCGTGGGCCGCGAGGCCTGTACGCGGTGGTGGACCGCGCTCGTCGAGGACCGCGGCTCGCGGTTCCGTCCGCGGGAGGTGATCGTGGCGGGCGAGCGCGCCACCATCCTGTGGGACTACCGGTACGGGGACGGCCCCCACGACTGGGTGAGCGGCGTGAACGTCATGCGCGTGGTGGACGGACGCATCGTCGAGGCGCTCGGCTACAGCAAGACCGCGGGCGAGGTGCCGCTGGCCACGGAGCCCGAGGCCGCGTGAACCTGGCGCGGCGAGCGCCCGCGCCTCTGGCCGCCCCCGCGCCCGTACCTCGACGGCGCCTCACGCGTGACGCGCCCGGCTCAGTCGCGGACCGCCGTGGCCGGGGGCCGGACGGCCTCCTCCAGGGTGGGGACCAGGCGCAGCGCGGGCCCCAGGCCCGAGAGCGCCAGGATCCGCAGGGTGAACGGGTGCGCGCACACCACCGTGAGGCTGCCGTGGCGGGCGCGTACGCGTCGGCGGGCCGAGCTGAGCAGCCGTAGGCCGGAGCAGTCGAAGAAGGTGACCGCGCTCAGGTCGATGACGACCTTCGGCTCGTACGGCGCGGTCACGGCCTCCAGGTGCGGGACGACCTCGGCGGCGGTGGCGATGTCGATCTCACCGCAGAGGGCCAGGACGGTATGCCCGTGCATGCGGTAGACGCGTGACGGTGGAGCGAAGTCCGGTAGGACGGCGATCATGTGCTCACCTCGGTGGAGGCGATCCGCCCGCCCGGAGGCCGACGGAGGAGAGGGTACGGGGGAGGAGGTGCGGTGGGGCGGGGTGCGGTGGAGCGGTGGAGACGTCCGGCCGCGCGTGTCGAGAACCGGGGCCTCCGGTGTGTGCATGCCCGGCCCAAGTGGCCATTGAACATTACGCGTTGGCATATGACCGATCTCTTGGCCGGTCCGCAGTTGCCCGTCCGGCCTGTCCGGCCCGGTCCGGGACTCAGGAACGGCCGTCGGCGCGCTCGTCCGGACCGCGCCGCACGCCCAGCAGATCGTCGATGCCCGCCTTGATGCGCTCCGGCGTCACCCCCCGGCCCGCCGTCAGGTGCTCGAAGAGGCTCGGGACGAAGGGGGCGAGCAGCAGATGGGCCAGCATCGCGATGTCCGCCTCGGGCCGCGCCGCGCGCAGGAGCATCGACACATGGGTGTGCAGGGTCGCGTACACCGCGGTGGTGTAGCGCGCGCTCGGCGAGGCGGCCTCCGCCATCTGCATGATCTCGCGCTGCTCCACGATCCGGTCGGCGAGCGCGTGCAGGAAGGCGCGCAGCCGCTCGTCGGGCGGGGCGCCGGGGCCGAGCGGCGGGGGTCCGGAGAGGAAGGCCTGCTGGAAGCGCTGCTCGCTGTCGTCCATGAGGGCGAAGAGGAGCTGGCTGACGTCGCCGAACCGGCGGTAGACCGTACCGACGCCCATACAGGCGGCGTGGGCCACCGCGTTCATGGTGACGGCCCGCGGCCCCTGCTCCGCGACCAGCCGGGCCGCCGCGTCCAGGATCTTCCGCCGGTTGCGGGCGGCGTCCGCGCGCTCCGGCGGGTCCTGGCCCGTGACGGAGAGTTCGATGCGGGTCATGGTCCCGAGGCTACCGGATAACTATCCGCTTCGATCGCAGGAGCGCGGGCGGGGGCCGGGGCCACCCCTTGCAAAGTGGATTCCTATCCGCTTTACTCGTGCCGAGGGGAACCGGATAGCTATCCACTTCTCCGCCACGCTCTGTTTACGATCTCAGCTTGGGAGGGGCCTCGTCATGAGTGCCAAGGTCGCGGTCATCTACTACTCGTCCACCGGGAACGTCCACCAGCTCGCCAAGGCGATCGCCGAGGGGGCGGAGAAGACCGGCGCCGAGGTCCGGCTGCGCAGGGTCCCCGAGCTTGCTCCGGACGCCGCCATCGACTCCAACCCGGCCTGGCGCGCCCACGTCGAGGACACCAAGGACGTCGAGGTCGCCACGCTCGACGACCTGGAGTGGGCGGACGCGTACGCGCTCGGCTCGCCGACCCGCTTCGGCAACATAGCCGCGCAGCTGAAGCAGTTCATCGACACCACGGGCGGCCTGTGGCAGCGGGGCGTCATGGTGGACAAGCCGGCCACCGGCTTCACCAGCGCCATCAACACGCACGGCGGCAACGAGTCGACGACGCTCGCGCTGTACAACACGTTCCACCACTGGGGCTCGATCATCGTCTCGCCCGGCTACACCGACCCGGTCGTGTACGGCGCCGGCGGCAACCCGTACGGCACGGTCCACGCGGGCTCCGGCGCCGTCTCCGAGGGGACGCTGGAGGCGGCTCGCTACCAGGGCGAGCGTCTGGCGAAGATCGCCGCGCGCCTCCAGGCGGGCACGCGCTGACCCCTCGTGCGCACGTCCCGGGGCCCGGCCGCAGCGGCGGCCGGGCCCCGGCGCGTACCCGGCCGCGACCGGGTACGCGTCCGGCGCGAACGGCCTCCGGCAACGGCCGTGCGGCCCGCGGACGTTAGGTACGGCCCCGCAGGGGCACCCGTACCAACCGACCGTACGCGCAGTCGGAGTTCGGAGGTACAGCCATGGGTCTCGGCGGATGCATTCTGCTGATAGGGATCGGAGCGATTCTCACGTTCGCGGTCGACTGGCACGTCCAGGGCATGAACATCCACGTCGCGGGGCTGGTCCTGATGGCCGTCGGCATCATCGGAACGGCCGCGTACGTGAGCATCTTCAAGCGCCGGCGGCTCCAGGCCCCGCCGCCCGCCGCGGCCGTGGTCGAAGAGGACCGCCGCTACTACTGAGCATCCCCGAAGGCGCGGAGGGCGTGGAATGGAAGAACTGTCGAAGAACGTGACGACGGAGTCGACGGGCCTGGTGCAGGCGGCTGTGCTGGCCCTCGACTGCGCCGAGCCGGAAGCCCTGGCCGAGTTCTACGCCCGGCTGCTGGGCGGCGAACCCCCGGCGGAGGAGGAACGCGGCCGGGAGCGCATCGAGATCACCGGCCGCGGCGGTACGAGGATGGCCTTCCGCCGCGACCACGGCGCGGCCCCCAACAGCTGGCCCCGCCCCGACGACTCCCAGCAGGCCCACCTGGAACTCCTGGTGGAGCGGGCGGAGATGGACGCGGTGGAGCGGCAGGTGATCGCGCTCGGCGGGCGCCCGCTGGACACCAAGGACAACGGCGGCCCGTACGACAGGCGCCTCTACTCCGACCCGGCGGGGCACACCTTCTCCCTGCTGAGCCAGTGACGCGGCACCAGGGGACCCCGCCGGGTGAGCGGGCTCCCTGGGCGGCCGCCGCTGCCTGAGCACCCCGCGGGGCTCGCTCACGTCCGTGTCGCGACCCCGCACCCCTTGTCCGACCGCTGCGTCATGGCCGTGCTGCGGTCGTAGGGATCGATCGCGGGGCCGTCGCCCGTCCCGGTGTCGTTCCTCGGGCCGAACGGCGGGTTGAGGTAGCCGTTCTTGGCGCCGCAGCCGCCATTGGTGACGTCGAGGTTGTAGGAGACCAGGGAGAACGTCCCCCGCTCGGTGATCACCTTCGAGGGGTCGTCCCAGTCCATCACCACTTCGCGCCGCACGATCGTACGCTCGACGTCGCGGCTGCCGGCGGCCGCGCTCACGACGGGGTACACGTACGTGACGTCGGAGGTCACCCGCAGCGCGCCGTGGTCCCCCTGCTGGAAGGTGATCCGGCCCCGCGTCTTCACCACGTCCCCGACGAGACGGGTACGCGTCTTGTCGAACCTGCTGAACAGCAGCAACGGGTCATTGGTCTGGCTGGGCTCGCGGAACGCGGTCGACAAGAAGTCCTGGACGTCCCGCTGCCGCGGGTTGATCAGGGCTATCGCCTTGGCGGGGTGGTCGCCCCGCAGCACCGCCGGATCGAGGCTGGAAGCCACGAGGAAGGCCCGCGTCCGGTCCAGCGCCTGCGCCACCTGCTCCGTACTCATCCACCCGGTCGCCCTGGCCGCGGGAACCGAGATCCCCGCCGCGCCGTCGGCCCAGCGGGCGGCGGGCGACCCCCGGAACGGTTCGTCCAACGTGGGCCGATCCGCTGCCCGAGTGGGCGGTGCCTGGGTGGGGCGACTCGTCTCCGCGGCGAGCGGTGTGTCCGCCGGCTCGTCACCGGCGAAAAAGTCCACCACCCGCCCCGGAAACAGCGCCACGCCCAGCAGGGCGAGCGAGGCGAGGAAGCCGACGAAGTACCACCCCTGCCTGCCCCGACGCCGCCGGTCGGGCGCGTAGCCGCGCCACACCTCCTGCGCCGTGGGCTGCTTGGGCAACCGCCGGGCCACCATGCGGGCCCGCGCGGACGGCTCCTTGGGCGCGTCGGACACCCCCTGCGTCAACTCGCGCTGAAACCGCTCCCACTCCTCGTCGGGCACGGCCGAGCCGTCACCCTGATCCCCCACCACACCCACGCGAACATCCCCACATCCACCGCCGCCGGGCCCTCCCCGGCAAACCCGCCCATGATTGCACGGGGAGCCCTGGCGCGGTGCTTCGGTAGGCGCAGGCACAGCGGTACGGCCGGAAAGCGTTCACAGGGCGCCGGCTCGCCGCCTCACTTCCGCCAGAACAGGTGGTGCACCACTCCGCTCGGGCTCGGCACCACTTCGAGGTGGAAGCGGTCCCGCAGCTCGTCCGGGGACTCCCACAGCCGGAGACCCGAACCCATCCGCAGCCGCGGCGACACCGCCACGTGCATCGTGTCCACGAGGTCCGCATCGAGGAACTGCCGGACCGTCGTGACCCCGCCGCCGAGGCGGACGTCCTTCCCCCGCGCGGCCTCCCGCGCCCGCGCGAGCACCGTCGCCGGGTCCCCGTCCACGAAGTGGAAGGTCGTGTCGGACAACGTGAACGACGGCCGTTCGTGGTGCGTCATCACGAACACCGGCGTGTGGAACGGCGGCTCGTCGCCCCACCAGCCGCGCCAGTCCTCGTCCTCCCACGGACCGCGCTGCGGACCGAACTTGTTCCGGCCCATGATCTCCGCACCGATGTTGTGCGCGAAGTCCCGCGTGAAGTAGTCGTCCAGGCCCCGGCTGCCGCCGGGATCGGTACGCCTCGGCCAGCTCGCCGTCGCCCCCGCCCAGGCGAACAGGTCACCCGCGCGGGGCAGGCCGAACGGGTTCTCCAGGCTCTGGTCCCCGGCCGCGCCCGCGCCGATCCCGTCGCTGGAGACGTTGAAGTTCTGGACCCGCAGTAGCTGAACCACGTGATACCTCCTGCTGTTGGCGATACCCATGTGACTGGTCGGCCCCGCCGAACTCATCGGTCCTGGCACGCCGGCGCCCCGACCGAGGCACCGGCCGCCCCGGCGGAGGTACCCGGACCGCCCCAGCCGGGACACCGGCCCCGCCCCAGCCGGCCCTTTCCCGGTCCTGGCGCCCGGCCGCGCCCCCACCCTCTCGGCCCACGCCCGCGCGCGCCCGCCCGCCCGCCACGCTCCAATGGACGCAGGAGCGACCGCGCCCGGGAGGTGGAGCAGTGACCGCGCCCCCCGACGACTGCCTCGCCCGCAACGACTGGATCTGCGGCGACTACCTCTCCTCCCGCCGCTCGATCCTCTGGGACGCCGTCGTCCAGCACCTCCAGCTGACCGCCGTCTCCGTCGCCGTCGGGCTGGCCATCGCCCTCCCGCTGGCCATCGCCGCACGGCGCTGGCGGTGGGCCGCCGGACCCGTACTCGGGCTCACCACCGTCCTCTACACCATCCCCTCCCTCGCGATGTTCTCGCTGCTCCTGCCGGTGTACGGACTCTCCGCCACCCTCGTCGTCGCCGGACTCGTGCTGTACTCGCTGACCCTTCTCGTACGGAACATCCTCGCGGGCCTGCGGGCCGTGCCCGAGGACACCCGGCAGGCCGCGCGCGGGATGGGGTACGGGCCCGTACGCCTGCTCCTCTCCGTGGAGCTGCCGCTCGCGCTGCCCGCCGCGATGGCGGGGCTGCGGATCGCGACCGTCTCCGCCGTCTCCCTGGTCACCGTCGGCGCCATCGTCGGCTACGGCGGGCTCGGCAACCTCATCTACTCCGGGATGAACACCTACTTCAAGGCGCAGGTCCTGACCGCCTCCGTCCTCTGCGTCGTCATCGCCGTCGCCGCCGACCTCGTCCTCCTCCTCGCCCAGCGGCTGCTCACCCCCTGGACCCGGGCGGTACGCGCATGAGCACGCTCTCCGACGCCTGGTCCTGGCTCACCAGCTCCGCCCACTGGCACGGCGAGAACGGCATCTGGCACCGACTCGGCGAACACCTCTGGCTCACCGCGCTCTGCCTCGTCCTCAGCTGCCTCGTCGCGCTGCCCGTCGCCCTCGTCCTGGGCCACCTCGGCAAGGGCGGCGCCCTGGCCGTCAACCTCTCCAACATCGGCCGGGCCGTGCCCACCTTCGCCGTGCTCGTCCTGCTGCTCCTGACCCCGCTCGGCCGGCACGGCGAAGCGCCCACCATCGTCGCCCTCGTCCTCTTCGCCGTGCCGCCGCTGCTGACCAACGCGTACGTCGGGATGCGCGAGGTCGACCGCGATGTCGTCCGGGCCGCGCGCGGCATGGGGATGACCGGCGGCCAGATGCTCCGGCGGGTCGAACTGCCCCTGGCGCTGCCGCTCGTCCTCACCGGCGTCCGGATCGCCGCCGTGCAGCTCGTCGCCACCGCCACCCTCGCCGCGCTGGCGGGCGGCGGCGGACTGGGACGGATCATCACCGCCGGGTTCAACCTCGCCTCCACCCCGCAGGTCGTCGCCGGGGCCGTCCTCGTCGCCGTCTTCGCGCTGCTGGTGGAGGCGGTCTTCGAGGTCGTCCAGCGGCTGGGGCCGGTGTGGGCGAGGGGCGGGTCCGCATGAGGGCCCGTCGGTCTCGGGCCAAAGCCCGGCTCGCCCTGGCCGCCGGACTGCTCGCCGCGACCTCCCTCACCGCCTGCACCACCGGCCCCGCCCTGGAGAACCGGGGCGCCGTCACCGCACCCCCCGGCGACAGCAGACACCTCACCATCGGGACCGCCGGGTTCACCGAGAGCGATCTGCTCGCCCAGATGTACGCCCTGCTGCTCGACCGCGCCGGCTACCGCACCAAGATCCTCTCCGTCACCAACCGCGAGCTGTACGAGCCCGCCCTGGAGGCCGGGCAGATCGACGTCGTGCCGGAGTACGCGGCGACCTTCGCCGACTGGCTCAACGCCAGGGCGCACGGTCCGGACGCACCCCCGGTCGGCTCGCCCGACCTGGCCACCACCATGAAAGCCCTGCGCGACCTCGCCGCTCCGCGCGGTCTCACCGTCCTCGACCCCGGACGGGCCGTCGACCAGAACGCCTTCGCCGTGACCGCCGCGTACGCCCGCCGCCACCGGCTGAAGACGCTCAGCGACCTGGGCGCGGCGAAGCTTCCCGTACGGCTCGCGGCGGGCGACGAGTGCGTCCAACGGCCGTACTGCGAACCGGGGTTGAAGAAGACGTACGGCATCGACATCACCGCCGTCGACCCCAAGGGCGTAGGCACCACCCAGTCCAAGCAGGCCGTGCAGAACGGGCAGGACCAGATGGTCCTCACCACGACGACGGACGCCACCCTGGACGCCTTCGGGCTCGTCCTGCTCGCCGACGACCGGCACCTCCAGAACGCCGACTACATCGTGCCCGTCGTCAACCGCTCGCGGGCCGGGAGCGAGGGGGTGACGCGCGCGCTGGGCGCGCTCAACACCGTGCTGACCACGGCCGACCTGGCGCGTCTCAACGAGCGGGTGGACAGCTGGCGGCGGCTGGCGACGGACGTGGCCAGGGACTACTTGGTGTCGAAGGGCCTTCTGCGGCCCTGAATGCGGTCCCGCAGCCGGTCCTTGCCGCGCCGGTGCAACCGCCGCTGGACGTGCCCGGCCGCGCGCTCCGCCGGCAGCGGGTCCTCCGGATCGTCGGCGCTCTCCTGGACGCACACATGGACGTGCACGTCGTGCCAGCCGTCCGCGTGCAACTGGGCGCTGCGGCGGGTGCTCTCCGTCGGGAAACCCGACTTCAGGGCGACCCGGCAGGCGGCGTGGTTGGCCATCGGGTGGGCGATCTCGATCCGGTGCAGGCCCACCGTGTCCAGCGCCCACGAGGCCAGCGCGGAGACCGCCGCGGGCGCCGCGCCCTGGCCGCGGACCGAGGGCAGGATCCAGTACCGGCACTCGGAGCGGCCCACCGCTAGGTCCAGGCAGCACAGCGCGACCCAGCCGACCAGGGCACCGTCCGAGGCACGCGCCACCGCCCAGTGCGCGTCCGTCTCGGCCCGCCAGCCCTGCCGCCAGCGCGCGATCCACCCCCGGGTCTCGATCTCGCAGTCCGCCCGGCGCCGCGTCCAGTGCTGGATCGCCGGATCCTGGTACGCCTGGTAAACGAACGACGCGTCGTCGAGTTCCCAGGGCCGCAGGAACAGACCGGCGGATACCGCCAGGGCCGGTTGGTCGGACCGTCCGAGGCGGCCTGCCGGGACAACGGCAGGGACCAGCTGGGGCATGGGCCCATCATGGCAGTGGATCGGCGCCGGAGGGGGCCGCTCCCGCGGGACGGTCCGCCCCGGTTTTTCACGTCCACACGTTCACGTCCGTCCCGAAGCGGCGGGGGAGCGTACGGGACTGGACGGGAGCGTACGGAAAGTGAGGGGTCCGTGCCGGTGCCGGACCCCACAATGGGGCCACGTGGAAGTACGGGCAGCGACGGGCGAGAGGGACACGAAGGCATGGATCACGACGAGCTCATCAGCCGGTTCGCGACACTGACCACCGCGCACGTGGCGGACGCGTGCCTGCGCGCACGCGTGCCGGTGCGGTGCGCGCCGCCCGTCCTGCGTCCCGTGGTGGACGGTGGACGCGTGGCCGGACGGGTGGCGCCGGCGCGGCACGTCGGCAGTGTCGACATCTTCCTGGAGGCGTACGAGCGGGCCGCGCCCGGTGACGTCCTGGTGGTCGACAACGGCGGGCGCCTCGACGAGGCGTGCGTGGGGGACCTGGCCGTCCTGGAGGCCGAGAACGCCGGGCTGTCCGGCGTGGTGATCTGGGGTCTGCACCGCGACACGGCCGACATCCTGGCGATCGGGCTGCCGGTGTTCAGCATGGGCGCGACCCCGACCGGTCCGCAGCGGCTGGACGGCCGCCCCAAGGACGCGCTGGAGGCGGCCACCGTGGGGGAGTGGACCGTCGGCCGCGAGGACGTGGTGTTCGGGGACGACGACGGCGTGCTGTTCGTGC
Organism: Streptomyces sp. NPDC043908; assembly: GCF_056435525.1. Taxonomy (NCBI): domain Bacteria; kingdom Bacillati; phylum Actinomycetota; class Actinomycetes; order Kitasatosporales; family Streptomycetaceae; genus Streptomyces; species Streptomyces sp. NPDC043908. The sequence continues at coordinate 231,554 of NZ_JBWKEI010000011.1, forward strand.
CCGCCGACCGGGCGGCCGAACTGCTCACCGTGGCGGAGACGATCCGCGACACCGAGCGCCTTCAGGCGGAGCGCATCCGCGCGGGTGACTCCCTGCGTGAGCAGGTGCGGTTCACCCGCTATCTCGCCGACCGCGAGGGCAACCCGGCGCTCACGTTCCGCGAACACCTGCGCGCCGTCGGCGGGGCGATCGAGGAATAGGACGGGCTGCCGGCGGAGGGCGCGCCTCACCGGGCGCGCCGTACATCTCCGTCCACGGTGACCCTCGCGACAGCAGCCGGACACATGACCGGTTTCAACTCGGCCCGTCCGGCAACCCGTTCGACATGTCCAGACGCTATGGCGGGAACCCAGCAGCGACGATCATCCTCATCATCGCGGACATCACCGCGGTGATCCTGATCCTGTGGATCGTCTTCCACCTCTTGGACGCCAACACCGCGAATGACCTGGTGTCCTGGGTCCACCACGCGGCGAACTGGCTCTCGGGCTGGTCGCGTGACATGTTCAACGTCGAGTCGGACGACTGGCGCACGATCCTCAACTACGGGCTGCCCGCAGTGGTGTATCTGCTGGTCGGCCACGCGGTCGCGGGTCGGGTCAACCGGTCGTAACCCCCTGCGGCGGTCACCGGCCGCCCGTCCGCCCTCACCTCACCGGCCGTCGTCCGCGACGACGCGACCAGCGCACGGCGAAGAAGGCCACGTCGGCCACCAGGACGACGACGCCGATCGCCAGCAGATAGCCCAGGCCGTGCGCGACCGCGCCGATCAGTCCGAGGACGACGGCCACGAGGATGAGGAACAGGAACAGCGCCATGAGCGGCCATCTCCTTCGTCGGGGAGCCCGCCCTTGGACCCCTTGGTACGGGACGGTGGGGCCGGCGCGGCTACCGGCGGGCCAGTCGGCGCTCGCCGGACGCGCCCGGGTGGTACTCCAGGTCGTAGTACTGGAAGATCGCCTCCTCCTCTTCGGCGGGCAGCACGTCGTCCGTCCCGATGGACGGGGCCTGCCGGACCTGGGACCGGGGATACGGGACCTGGACGTAGTGCGGGCCGAGGACGGCCTCCCCGACGGGGACGAAGACCAGGCGGCGACGGGTGGGCAGGCCGGTCAGAACGGTGGCCACGGCCGGTTCGTCGGTGCCGGTGTCCACGTACACCGCTTCGAGCACCCCGATCCTGTGCCCCTTGGGATCCACCACGGCCTCGTTGCGCCACTCGCGGACATCGGCAGCGGTGATCATGGCGGGTTTCCTTCGGTCGGGGCCGTTCGGGGCCGTTCGAGGCCCCCGGAGGGCCTCCGCCCTTCCAGCCTGCCCCCGATCGCGCGCGACCGCCATGCCCACCGCACGCACCGGCCGGCGGGACGTGCCACGGCTCGCGCCGGTCCATCGGCCCGGAGGGCTGCCGGAGCGGCACGCGGGCCAGGTCGAGCGGCCCCTACGCATCCGCCACGGAGTCGAACTCCACCTCCTCCCGTGCCACCCCCTGCGCATCCGCGTCCACCGACCTGCGCAGCGCTTCATGCAGCTTCGCGGGGGTCAGGACGCCCGCGAAGCGGGCACCGTCCAGGACGGCGACCCAGCCCGCGTCGTACTGGAGCATCTCGCTGAACGCCTGCTTCAGCGGGGCGCCCAGCGGCACCCAGGCCTCCATGCGGCGGGCCAGGTCCGCCACCGTGGCCGGGGTGCCGGCCAGCGCGAGCTCCTCCGTGGACGCCCAGCCGTGGAGCTCACCGGAGGCGTTGAGGACGACCGCCCAGCGCGCCCCGGTCCCGCGCAGCCGTGCGGCGGCCACGGCGGCGGGCTCGTCGAGGCGGGCGAGCGGGGGCTGCTCCAGGTCGGCCTCCTCGACGGTGGTGACCGACAGCCGTTTCAGGCCCCGGTCGGCGCCCACGAACTGCGCCACGTACGGGGTGGCCGGCGCGCCCAGGACCGCCGCCGGGGTGTCGAACTGTTCGATGCGGCCCTCTCCGTACACCGCCATCCGGTCGCCCATCCGCACCGCCTCCTCGATGTCGTGCGTGACCAGCAGGACGGTCTTGCGCACGGTCGCCTGGAGGCTCAGGAACTCGTTCTGGAGGCGCTCGCGCACCACCGGGTCGACCGCCCCGAACGGCTCGTCCATGAGCAGCACGGGCGGGTCCGCCGCCAGCGCCCGGGCCACGCCGACGCGCTGGCGCTGGCCGCCCGAGAGCTGGGCCGGGTAGCGGGAGCCGAACGTCCCGGGGTCGAGGCCCACCAGGTCGAGGAGCTCGGCCGCCCGCGCCCGCGCCTTCGCCCGCTTCCAGCCGACCAGCGCCGGTACGGTCGCCGTGTTGTCCAGGACCGTGCGGTGCGGGAACAGGCCCACCTGCTGGATGACGTAGCCGATGCGGCGGCGCAGCTTCACGGGGTCGAGCGAGGCGATGTCCTCGCCGTCCACCAGGACGCGGCCGGACGTCGGCTCGATCAGGCGGTTCACCATCATCATGGTGGTGGTCTTGCCGCAGCCCGAGGGGCCGACCAGGGTGACCAGTTCCCCCTCGGCCACCTCGAAGGACAGGCCGTCGACGGCGGTCGTGCCGTCCGGATACACCTTGCTGACCCGCTCGAACCTGATCATGGACCCACGCTAGGAGCCCCACCGCCCCTACGCACACGGACGGCCGCCGGGGGAGTGCGCGGGGCGGACGGCCGGATGCCGCCGGGCGGGCGGTGCGCCGGCCGGCCGGTGTGATCCACTGGGCCGGCCCGGATCCACGCCGAGACCAGGAGCCCATCCCCTTGACCACCGTCGCCGCGCCCGCCTACCGCCAGCCCGGAACCGTCCTCCTCGACCACCGCTTCGCCGTACCGCTCGACCACGCCCGCCCCGACGGCGAGCAGATCGAGATCTACGCGCGCGAGGTCGTCGCCGCCGGCCGCGCCGCCGAGCGGGAGCGGCTGCCCTGGCTGGTCTATCTGGAGGGCGGCCCCGGCTTCGGCGCCCGGCGGTTCATCGGGCGGCAGGCCTGGCTCGGGCGCGCGCTGCGCGACTTCCGGGTGCTCCTGCTCGACCAGCGGGGCACGGGCCTGTCCACTCCCGCCAACCGCCAGACCCTCCCGCTGCGCGGCGGCCCCCGTGAACAGGCGGACCACCTCACCCACTTCCGCGCCGACTCCATCGTCAGGGACTGCGAGTTGATCCGCCGCCGGCTCACGGGCGGCGCGCCCTGGACCGTCCTCGGCCAGAGCTTCGGCGGGTTCTGCGCCACCCACTACCTCTCCAGCGCGCCCGAGGGCCTGGCCGCCGTCCTGATCACCGGCGGACTGCCCTCCCTGGACGCCCACGCCGACGACGTGTACCGGGCGGCCCACCCGCGCATCGAGCGCAAGAACGCCGCGTACTACGCCCGCTATCCGCAGGACGTCGAGCGGGTGCGCCGGATCGCCGAGCACCTGATCGGCGAACCCGCCGTCCTGCCCGGCGGATACGTGCTGACCCCGGCGGCCTTCCAGTCCCTCGGCATCCTCCTCGGCGGCGGCGACGGCGCCCACCAGCTGCACTACCTCCTCGAAGACGCCTTCGTGCGCACCGCCTCCGGGCCCGCGCTCTCCGACGCCTTCCAGGAAGGCGTGCGGGCGGCCCTCTCCTTCGCCGCCCACCCCCTGTACGCCGTCCTCCACGAGGCGATCTACGCCCAGGACCCCCGCCCCACCGCCTGGTCGGCCGAGCGGGTCCGCGCCGAGTTCCCCTGCTTCTCCGCCGAGAAGGCGCTCGCCTCGGACGGCCCCGTCCTGTTCACCGGTGAATCCGTGCACCCCTGGCACTTCGAGACCGACCCCGCGCTGCGCCCCCTGCGCGAGACGGCCGAGCTGCTGGCCGCCCGCACGGACTGGACGCCGCTGTACGACACGGCCGCGCTCGCCGCCAACGAGGTGCCGGTGGCCGCCGCCGTCTACCACGACGACATGTACGTCGACACCGCGCACTCGCTCGCCACCGCGCGCGCGGTGCGGGGGCTGCGCACCTGGGTCACCGACGAGTACGAACACGACGGTGTACGGGCGGGCGGCGAGCGCGTCCTGGACCGGCTGCTCGCCCTCGTGCGCGGTGAGGCGTAGCCGTCACGCGACGCTGGGACGTGGCGCGGCGACGCCACCTCGGGCTCGTAAGCTGCGGCTATGACAACGGAGTTGCAGCAGTTGGAAGAGATGCCGGACGACTGGCAGCGCGCACTTGCGGTCGTCGCCCACCCGGACGACCTGGAGTACGGGTGCGCCGCGGCGATCGCCGGATGGACGGACGCGGGCCGTGAGATCACCTACGTGCTCGCCACCCGTGGCGAGGCGGGCATCGACGGCATCGACCCCGCCACGTGCGGGCCGCTGCGCGAGCGGGAGCAGCGCGCGAGCGCGGCCGTCGTCGGCGTCTCGGCGGTGGAGTTCCTCGGCCACCGGGACGGGGTGATCGAGTACGGGCTCGGCCTGCGCCGGGACATCGCGGCCGCCATCCGGCGTCACCGCCCCGAGCTGGTCATCACGCTCAACCACCGGGACACCTGGGGCGGGGTCGTCTGGAACACGCCCGACCACCGGGCCGTCGGCCGGGCCACGCTCGACGCGGCCGGGGACGCCGGCAACCGCTGGATCTTCCCCGAGCTCACCGAGCAGGGCCTGGAGCCGTGGAACGGCGTGCGGTGGGTGGCGGTGGCCGGATCCGACTCCCCGACCCACGCGGTCGACGCCACCGCCGGGCTGGAGCGGTCGGTGGACTCCTTGATGGAGCACCGCAGTTACATCGAGGGCCTCACCGCCGAGGAACCCGAGACCTACTGCCGTACCTTCCTGACCGCCAACGCCGAGCGTGCCGCCGCCCGCTTCGGCGGCCGCCCGGCGGTGCCCTTCGAGCTGTTCCCCCGGTAGGGGAAGGGAGCGGGGCCGGGCGGGACCTTCCCGCCCGTGCCCGCCTCCCCCTATCCTGACGATGCGTCAGTTTCCGGTTCTGCTACGGGATGGGGGCCCCGGTGTGATCGACACCCTCGACCGGGAGATCCGGGACGGCGAGGAGCGGATACGTCTGGAGGTCACCGGGCAGGGGCTCGGCATCCTCACCCTCTGCCGCCCCGAGAAGCTCAACGGCTGGAGCTGGGAGTCCAGCCGCCAGCTCGGCATCCTCGCCGACCGCGTCCGCTTCGACGACGCCGTCCGAGCCGTACTGCTGCGCGCCGAGGGACGGGCCTTCTGCGCCGGGATCGACGTCACCGCCCCGGGCGGCGCCATCACCGGCCGCTCCCCGGCCGAGCGCACCCACCGCTACCACGAGGGCATCCGCTGGGTCCATGAGCGCTTCGCCGCGTTCGCGCGGCTGCCGCAGCCGGTGGTCGCGGCCGTCCAGGGCCACTGCCTGGGCTTCGGATTCGAACTCGCGCTGATGGCCGACGTCAGGGTCGCCGCGCGGGACGCGGTGTTCGCGCTGCCCGAGACGGGGATCGGGGTCGCCGTGGACGCGGGCGGCGACCTGCGGATCGCCCGGGACGCGGGCGCGGGCTGGGCGAAGCTCCTGGCCCTCACCGGCCGCCGGATCGACGCGCCCACCGCCGAACGGCTCGGACTCGTCCAGCTCGTCGCCCCCGCCGACGAGCTGGAGAGGCAGGCGCGGGCGCTCGCCGAAGAGATCGCGGCCAACGCCCCGCTCGCCGTGCGGGCGGTCAAGCGGAACATCGACGCGTTCGCCGACGCCGGGCTGGCCGAAGCCCTCGACCGTACGGCCCTGGCCGCCGCCCTCACCCTCACCTCCGAGGACGCGCGCGAGGGCTACACGGCGAAGGCGGCGCGCCGCCCGCCGACGTTCGAGGGCAGGTGACGGCGAGGCGGCTCACGTCCCGAACGGCCCGCGCCCCAACTGCTCCCGTACGGGCGTCACCGGCGCCGCGACCACCGTGCGGCGCTGCCAGTTCGCCCCGTCCACCACCAGCGTGTGGCCGCTGATGAAACGGGCGTACGGGGAGGCCAGGAAGGTCGCCGCCCAGCCGAGCTCCCGGGGCTCGCCGACCCGTAACGCGGGCTGGCGGGCGCCGAGTTCACCGCGCCCGGCCGCCGTGTCCAGCCCCGCCCGGACGGCCCCGGGCATGTCCGGGTGCGGGAAGAGCCCCGGTACGAGTCCGTTGACCTGGATGCCGTAGGGCCCCCACTCCACCGCGAGCGTCTCCACGAGGGTGCGCACCCCGGCCTTCGCCGCCGCCGAGTGGGCGAACCCCGGACCGCCCGTCCAGGCGTACGACGCCCCCACGTTGATCACCGACCCGGGTGTCCCGGCCGCGAGGTGGCGCCGGCCGAACTCGCGGGTCGTGAACCACGTACCGGTCAGCGTGGTGTCCACGACCGCGCGCCAGGCGTTGGGTGACAGGTCCTCGGCGGGGCAGGGGAAGTTGGCGGCCGCGCTGTTGACGAGCACACCGGGCAGCGCGGCTTCGTGCTCGGCCCGGTCGAAGGCGGCGGCGACCGCCTCCGGCTCCCGTACGTCGCAGACGGCCGCGGTCACGCGTCCGCCGAGCGCCGCCAACTCCGCCCGCGCCGCCGCCAGCCGCTCCTCCCCGCGCCCCAGGATCACCAGGTCCGCCCCCAGCCGGGCGAACTCGGCGGCCATGGCCTTCCCGAGCCCGGAGCCGCCGCCCGTCACCAGGACGACGGTCCCGTCGTACGTCCCCGGCGGGAGGGCGCTGCTGCCCGGCGGGGGAGGGGCGGGCAGGCCGGGGAGCGGGGTGGCCGGGGGCGCGGTGTCGTCCGTCATGGGCGCATCCCTACCGGCAACCCCCGCAATACTCCAGGCGCGGCGCAGGGGTGCCGGACGGCCTCGACCGGCCGCACCGGTCGCGTACGGCCGGATTGACAATCCCCTTTGCCGCTTCTGCAATGGGCGGATGGACGAGGACCGCGCACTCGACGACGTGCTGACCGAGGTCGGCCCCCGGCTCCGGCGGATCCGCAAGGAGCGCGGGGCCACGCTCGGGGACCTGTCGGCGGCGACCGGGATCTCCGTCTCCACGCTCTCCCGCCTGGAGTCCGGGCGCCGGCGGCCCAGCCTGGAGCTGCTGCTGCCGATCGCCCGCGCCCATCAGGTGCCGCTCGACGACCTGGTGGGTGCCCCGCCCGTCGGGGACCCCCGGGTGCGGGCCAAACCGATCGTGCGCGGCGCGAAGACCATGGTGCCGCTCACCCGCCAGCCCGGCGGGCTCCAGGCGTACAAGGTGGTGGACCGGGGCGCGGCCTGTCCGCCGGAGCCCCGTATCCATGAGGGGTACGAGTGGCTGTACGTGCTGGCGGGCCGGCTGCGACTGGTGCTCGCCGGGAACGACGTGGTGCTGGGAGCGGGGGAGGCGGCCGAGTTCGACACCCGGCTGCCGCACTGGTTCGGGCCGGCCGGGGACGCGCCCGTGGAGTATCTGAGCCTGTTCGGGCCCCAGGGGGAGCGGATGCACGTCCGGGCGCGGCCCCGGAGCGGGGGCTCGTAACGGGTCGGAGCGCCCGTCGCCTGTTCCTTTCCTCCACGGCACCTGTTCCTTCCCGGCACCTGTTCCCTCAGCGGCAAGCGACCGCTTAGTATGCGATGCGCAAGGGTACGCAGCACCTACGGCGCGTGGAGGCCCCGAATGCAGGCATGGCGAGTGCACGAGAACGGCGAGCCCGGTGAGGTGATGCGGCTCGAAGAGGTCGAGCCCCCCACCCCGGGCCCGGGGCAGGTGCTGCTCAAGGTGCGCGCCGCGAACATCAACTTCCCGGACGCGCTGCTGTGCCGGGGGCAGTACCAGATCAAGCCGCCGCTGCCGTTCACCCCGGGGGTGGAGATCTGCGGCGAGACCGAGGACGGGCGGCGCGTCATCGCCAACCCCGTGCTGCCCTTCGGCGGCCTCGCGGACCATGTCGTCGCCGACGCGGCCGCCCTGCTGCCCGCGCCCGACGCGCTCGACGACGCCGAGGCCGCCGCCCTGCACATCGGCTACCAGACCGGCATGTTCGGCCTGCACCGCCGTGCGAACCTCCGGGCGGGCGAGACGCTGCTGGTGCACGCGGCGGCCGGGGGCGTCGGCAGCGCTGCCGTCCAGCTCGGCAAGGCGGCCGGGGCCAGGGTCATCGGCGTGGTCGGCGGGGCCGACAAGGCCGCCATCGCCCGGGAGCTGGGCTGCGACCTGGTCATCGACCGGCGCGGCGAGGACATCGTGGCGGCCGTGAAGGAGGCCACCGGCGGGCGCGGCGCGGACGTGATCTACGACCCGGTCGGCGGCGACGCGTACGCCAAGTCCGCCAAGTGCGTCGCCTTCGAGGGCCGCATCCTCGTCGTCGGCTTCGCCAGCGGCAGCATCCCCGCGCCCGCCCTCAACCACGCGCTGGTGAAGAACTACTCGATCGTCGGACTGCACTGGGGGCTGTACGCGCAGAAGGACCCCGCGTCCATCCTGCGCTGCCACGAGCAGCTGACCGAGCTCGCCGCCAAGGGCGCGGTCAAGCCGCTGATCAGCGAGCGCGTGCCGATGCGGGAGGCCGCCGCGGCCGTCCAGCGGGTCGCGGACGGCACCACCACCGGCCGCGTCGTGGTGCTCCCGGACGGAGCGGGCCGATGAGCGAGCGCGAGCCCGACGCGGCGGAACTGCGCGCCCTCACCCGGGAGTTGCTGGCCGCCCACCCGCCCGCGACCACCGAGCCGCTCGACTTCCTCAGGGCCCGCTTCGACGCCGGGCTCGCCTGGGTGCACTACCCGGTGGGCCTGGGCGGCCTCGGGGCGCCGCGCTCGCTCCAGCCGGTCGTCGACGCGGAGCTGACGGCGGCGGGCGCGCCCGACAACGACCCGCGCCGGATCGGGATCGGTCTCGGGATGGCCGCGCCGACCGTGCTCAAGTACGGCACCGAGGAGCAGAAGCGGCGGTTCCTGCGGCCGCTGTGGGTCGGCGAGGAGGTGTGGTGCCAGCTGTTCAGTGAGCCGGGCGCCGGCTCGGACCTCGCGGCGCTGGGCACCCGGGCCGTGCGCGAGGGCGAGGACTGGATCGTCAACGGGCAGAAGGTGTGGACCTCCAGCGCCCATCTCGCGCGCTGGGCCATCCTGATCGCCCGCACCGACCCCGGCCTGCCCAAGCACCAGGGCATCAGCTACTTCATCTGCGACATGACCGACCCCGGGGTCGAGGTGCGCCCGCTGCGCCAGATCACCGGCGAGGCAGAGTTCAACGAGGTCTTCCTCACCGACGTCCGCATCCCCGACGCCCACCGCCTGGGCGCGGTCGGCGAGGGCTGGAAGGTCGCCCAGACCACGCTCATGAACGAGCGCGTCTCCATCGGCGGGATGCGGCTGCCCCGCGAGGGCGGCATGATCGGGCCGGTCGCGCGGACCTGGCGCGAGCGCCCCGACCTGCGCACCCACGACCTGCACCAGCGGCTGCTCACCCTCTGGGTGGAGGCCGAGGTCGCGCGCCTCACCGGCGAGCGGCTGCGCCAGCAGCTGATGGCCGGCCAGCCAGGACCCGAGGGCTCGGGCATGAAGCTCGCCTTCGCCCGCCTCAACCAGGAGATCAGCGGCCTGGAGGTGGAACTCCTGGGGCAGGAGGGCCTGCTGTACTCCGACTGGACCATGCGCAGGCCCGAACTGGTCGACTTCACCGGCCGGGACGCCGGCTACCGGTACCTGCGCTCGAAGGGCAACTCCATCGAGGGCGGCACCAGCGAGGTACTCCTCAACATCGTCGCCGAGCGCGTCCTCGGGCTGCCCGCCGAGCCGCGCAACGACAAGGACATCGCCTGGAAGGACCTGGCCCGATGACCGAGACCGCCCCCGACCTGCTGTACTCGGAGGCCGAGGAAGACCTCCGGGCCGCCGTGCGCTCCCTGCTGGCCGACCGCACCGACACCCCGTCCGCGCTCGCCCGCGCCGAGTCCGACACCCCCTACGACCCGCGCCTCTGGCAGGCGCTCGGCGCCGAGATGGGGCTCGCGGGGCTGCTGGTGCCGGAGAAGCTGGGCGGCCAGGGCGCCGGGCACCGCGAGGCCGCGGTGGTCCTGGAGGAGATCGGCCGGAGCGTCGCCCCGGTCCCGTACCTCACCAGCGCCGTCGTCGCCACCGAGACCCTGCTCGGCCTCGGTGCCGCAACCCCCGAAGTGGCCTCTCTGCTGGCCGAGTTGGCGTCCGGGCGCAGGACGGCGGCGCTGGCCGTGCCCTTCTCGTACGGGCCCGGCTCGCTGCGGCCGCGCGACGGGCTCGTCGGGACCGTACGGACCGTGGCGGACGCCGCCACCGCCGACGTCCTGCTCGTGCCGACCGCGCGGGGCCTCTACGCGGTCGAGGCGGGCGAGGCGGCCCTGACGGCGCTCACTCCGCTCGACCTCACCCGCCCGCTCGCCGACGTCTGCCTCGACGGGGCGCGCGGCACGCTCCTCGCCGACGCGGACACCGGCCTGGCCGCCGCGCGCCGGGGCCTGCTGGCCGGGGCCGGGCTGCTCGCCTCCGAGCAACTGGGCGTCGCCGAGTGGTGCCTGACGGAGACCGTCGCGTACACCCGGGACCGCAAGCAGTTCAACCGGCCCGTCGGGTCCTTCCAGGCGCTCAAGCACCGGATGGCGCAGCTGTGGCTGGAGGTGGTCTCGGCGCGGGCCGCGGCGCGCAACGCGGCCGACGCGCTGGCGACCGGGAGCCCGGACGCGCCGCTCGCGGTGGCGGTCGCGCAGGCGTACTGCTCACGGGTCGCGGTGCGCGCGGCCGAGGAGTGCGTGCAGTTGCACGGCGGCATCGGGATGACGTGGGAGCACCCGGCGCACCTCTACCTCAAGCGGGCCAAGTCGGCGCAGAGCGCGCTGGGTTCGGCCGGGGAGCACCGCGCGTCGGTCGCGGAGATCGTGGGGCTGCCCGGACCCGCGTAGTCCGCGACGAGTGTCCCGTTTTTGACCACCCCTTTGCGTACTGTTTAAATGGCGAGCTGTTGCGAGCCATTCGCAATAACAGTCGATCTTCAATAAGGGGTGTGGGGCATGGCGGCCCGTTCGATCCGCGGGGCGATACGAGGAGCGGGCGCCGCGGCGCTGGCCGGAGCACTGGCCCTCACCGCGGCCGCCTGCTCCAACCCCGGCGAGGGCGGGCAGGGCGGCGCCAAGGACTCGGCGGTCGTCGGCATCGCCTACGAGCCCGAGACGCTCAGCCCGCTCCTCGGCTACGGCAAGGACGGCAACTCCAAGATCTTCGACGGGCTGCTCACCCTCGACGCGGACATGGCGCTCAGGCCCGCGCTCGCCGTCGCGCTGCCCGAGGTGAGCGCCGACCGGCTGACCTACACGTACAGGCTCCGCAAGGGCGTGACGTTCAGCGACGGGAAGCCGTTCACCGCCAAGGACGTCGTCTTCACCTACACGACGATCCTCGACCCCAAGACCAACAACCCCTCCAAGGGCGAACTCGACGCCATCAAGGACGTGCGCGCCGAGGGCGACGCCACGGTGGTCTTCACCCTCAAGTACCCCTACGCGCCCTTCGCCCAGCGCACCGTGCTGCCGATCGTGCCCGAGCACATCGCGGGCAGGCAGGACGTCAACACCGGCGCCTTCGCCACCGCCCCCGTGGGCACCGGGCCGTACAAGCTCCTCAAGTGGTCCAGGAGCGAGAAGATCGCCTTCGAGGCCAATCCGTCGTACTGGGGCGGCGCGCCCAAGGTGAAGAAGTTCACCATGGCCGTCATCAAGGACGACGACGTGCGCGCCACCCGGCTGCGCTCCGGCGACCTCGACGGTGCCATCCTGCCGCCCGCCCTCGCCCAGGGCTTCGCCAAGGACAAGCACAAGAAGACCTGGACGGCGAAGACCTACGACTACCGCAACGTGACCCTGCCCACCGGCAACAAGGTCACCGGCGACACCGCCGTGCGCCGCGCGCTCGACCTCGCCGTCGACCGGCAGGCGATGGTCGACAAGATCCTCGACGGCGCGGGCAAGCCCGCCTACGGACCGGTCCCCACCGGCAGCCCCTGGTTCGCCCGCGGCACCGAACGGCCCCACGACCCGGCCGCCGCACGGAAGATCCTCGACGAGGCGGGCTGGAAGCCCGGCCCCGACGGCATCCGCGAGAAGGACGGCGTCCGCGCCGCCTTCCCGCTCTGGTACCTCTCCGGCGACAAGCTCCGCCAGGACCACGCCCTCGCCTACGCCTCCGACGCCAAGAAGGCGGGCATCGCGGTCACCACCCGGTCCGGCACCTGGGAGGTCATCGAGCCGAAGATGAAGGACGAGGCGGTCCTCGCGGGCGGCGGCTCGCCCGCCGACCCCGACTTCGACCAGTACACGCTGCTCAAGTCCTCCCTGGCGGGCGACGGCTTCAACAACATGGCGTGGTACACCGACCCGGCCGTCGACAAGGCGCTCGACGAGGCCCGCCGAAGCGGTGACACCGCCGTGCGCAAGGCCGCCTACGACACCATCCAGCGCGAACTGGTGAAGGACCCCGGCTACACCTTCCTCACCCACATCGACCACCTCTACGTCGTGTCCGACCGCTGGGACGGGCTGTCCACCCAGACCGAGCCGCACGACCACGGCCTCGCCTCCGGGCCCTGGTGGAACGTCGAGACCTGGGCGCCCAAGAAGTGAGCCGCCGCCTCCCCTGGGGGCCGATGGCACGGATGGCGGGGCGGCGGACCCTGTTCGCCGCCCCCGTCCTGCTCGTGGTCACCTTCGGCGTCTTCGCCGTGGCCGCCGCCTCCCCCTTCGACCCGGTCAAGGCCTACGCCGGCACCGCCGGCCTCACCGCTTCGCAGGACGACCTCGACCAGCTGCGCGCCAACCTCGGCGTCGACCAGCCCCTCCTCACCCGCTGGTGGAACTGGCTGACCGCGGCCCTCACCGGCGACCTCGGCGACTCCGCCGTCCTGCGCCAGCCGGTCGCCGACGTCATCGGCGAACGGCTCGGCTGGTCGGTGCTGCTCGCCGCCACCGCCTTCCTCGTCGCGGTCCTCCTCGGCACCGGGCTCGGCGTGCTCGCGGCGCGCCGCCCGGGGGGCCTGCTCGACCGGGCCGTCAGCTCCCTCGCGTACACCCTGGAAGCCGCGCCCGCCTTCTGGCTCGGACTCCTCGCCATCTGGTTCTTCGCGCTGAAGCTGGACGTGCTGCCGGCCGGCGGACTGACCGACACGGCCAGCGACACCGTCACCACCGGCCAGGTCGCGAGCCACCTCGTGCTGCCCGCCGCCGTCCTCGGCATCTCCCAACTGCCCTGGTTCTACCTGTACGTACGCCAGGGCGTCGCCGACGCGCTGGAAGAGGACCCGGTACGCGGGGCACGCGCGCGCGGCCTGAGCGAACGGACCGTCCTGCTCGGCCACGCCCTGCGCTCGGGCATGCTGCCGATGCTCACCCTCGTCGGCTCCCGCGTGCCCGAACTCATCACCGGCGCCCTGCTGGTGGAGACCGTCTTCAGCTGGCCCGGGATCGCCGCCGCCACCGTGCAGGCCGCGACCTCCGTGGACTTCCCGCTGCTCGCCGCCCTGACCGTGCTCGCCACCGCCGCCGTCCTGCTCGGCAACCTCCTGTCGGACCTGCTCTACGGCCTCGCCGACCCGAGGGTGGGCTTCGATGGCTGACACCACCGAACTCCGGTGGCGCGCGCACGGCCGCGTACGCCGCTCCACCCGGGCCCTCAAGGTGCGCACCTCGGCCGTGATCCTCGCGGCGGCCGTCCTCGCCGTCCTCCTCGTACCGCCGCTGGCCCACCTCGACCAGCAGGCCGTCGACCTCTCGCACAAGCTCCTGCCGCCCTCCCCCGGGCACCCGTTCGGCACCGACGACGTCGGCCGCGACCTCCTGCTGCGCTGTGTGTACGGGCTGCGGATCTCGCTCCTGGTCGGCGTCGTGGCCGCGCTGGTCGCCACCTTCGTCGGCACGGTCGTCGGCGCCGCGTCCGCCGCCCTCGGCGGCTGGACCGACCGGCTGGTCATGCGCGTCGTGGACGTGTTCTCCTCGGTGCCGCACCTGCTGCTCGGCATCTTCGTGGTCGCCATGTTCCGGCCCGGGGTCTGGCCGGTGATCGCCTCGGTCGCCCTGACGCACTGGCTGTCCACGGCCCGGATCGTGCGCGCCGAAGTGCTCTCCCTGCGCTCGCGCCCCTACATCGACGCGGCGATCTCCGGCGGCTCCTCCCGGCTGCGGGTCACCCTGCGCCATCTGCTGCCGGGCGTGCTGCCCAAGGCCGGGCTCGCCGCGGTGCTGATGGTGCCGCACGCCATGTGGCACGAGTCCGCGCTCTCCTTCCTCGGCCTCGGCCTGCCCAGCCACCAGGCCAGCCTCGGCAACCTCGTCCAGTCGGCCCGCGGCTCCCTGCTCACCGGCCACTGGTGGCCGACCCTCTTCCCCGGCCTGCTGCTGATCATCCCGACCCTCGCGGTCGCGGGGCTGGCCGGCGCCTGGCGCGAACGCCTCGACCCGCGCCGCCGATCGGAGCTGATGCTGTGACCACGGTCCTCGCGGTACGCGGCCTGTCCGTACGCTTCCGGATGCGCGGCGGGCACCACGTCGCCGCCGTCACCGACGTCTCCTTCGACCTTGCGGCGGGGGAGTGCCTGGCCCTGGTCGGCGAGAGCGGCTGCGGCAAGTCCGTCCTCGCCGCCGCCCTGCTCGGCCTGCTGCCCGGCAACGCCGAGACGGCCGGCAGCGCCGTGCTGCACGGCGGCGGCGACCCCCTCGACCTGCTCGCGGCCGACGAACGCACCCTCGCGCGTACGGTACGGGGGCGCCGCGTCGGTCTCGTACCGCAGAGCCCGGCCGCCCACCTCACCCCGGTGCGGACCGTACGGGCCCAGCTCGCCGAGACGTTGCGCGAACTCACCCGCACCCCGCGGCGCGAGCTGCGCGCGGCGACGGAGGCCGCCGCCGCGCGGGCCGCCTTCCCGCCCGGCCACCTCGACCGCTACCCGCACGAGCTGTCCGGCGGCCTCGCCCAGCGGGCCGCGACCGCGCTCGCCCTCGTCGGGGACGCGCCGCTGCTGCTGGCGGACGAGCCGACGACCGGCCTCGACCGCGACCTGGTGGACCGCACGGCCGACGAACTGCGCCGCACCGCCGACGAGGGCCGGGCGCTGCTGATGATCACCCATGATCTGGCGGCGGCCGAGCGGATCGCCGACCGGGTGGCCGTGATGTACGCGGGGCGCGTCGTGGAACTCGCCGATGCCACCTCGTATTTCGGCGGGAGCGGACCCCGTCACCCGTATGCTCGGGGCCTGCTCGACGCGCTTGCGGAGCGGGCGTTCACGCCCATTCCCGGGATGCCGCCCGAGCTGGGCGACCTCCCGGAGGGCTGCGCGTTCGCTCCCCGCTGCGAACGGGCCACCGACCGGTGCGGCACCCTGCCGCCGTTCGACGGCCAGGTCGCCTGTCACCACCTGGAGGAGCCCGGCCGTGCTTGACCTGAAGAACATCACCGCCGGGTACGAGCGCGGCCGCCCGGTCGTCCGCGAGGCGAGCCTGACCGTCGCCCCCGGCGAGGCGGTCGGTCTGCTCGGCCCCAGCGGCTGCGGCAAGTCCACCCTGGCCCGGGTCGCGGCGCTGCTGCACCGGCCGGACAACGGCACCGTCACCCTGGACGGCGCCCTGGTCACCGAGTGGCGCCACCGCGCCCCCCGCGCGCGGCGCACCGCGGTCGGGGTCGTCTTCCAGTCGCCCCGGCTCGCCGCCGACCCCCGGCTGCGGCTGCGCGACCTGGTCGCCGAGCCGCTGCGCGCGACGGGCCGCAGGATCGAGGTCCGCGAGCGCGTCGACGAACTGGCCGACCTGGTCGGCCTCGGCGGCGACCTGCTCAACCGCCGCCCCCACGAGGTCAGCGACGGCCAGCTCCAGCGCGCCTGCCTGGCCCGCGCCCTGGTCCTGCGCCCCCGGCTGCTGGTCTGCGACGAGATGACGGCGATGCTGGACGCCTCCACGACGGCGGCCCTGGTGGCGGTGGTCGAACGCTACCGGCGCGAGACGTCCGCCTCGCTCCTGGCCGTGGGCCACGACCGCACCCTGCTGGCGCGGTGGTGCGACCGGGGGGCCGAGTGGGGCGAGCTGTCGCAGTAACGTGCCTGCTGGGGACGGGTCCTGAGGCGGCTCGCCGCCGCGTCCCGGCCCGTCCCCGCGGGCGACGACTCCTCCCGTGCGCGTCCCGTCGCTTTCTGCGGACGTCCCGCAAGGGGGCCGGTTGTCCGTGCGGGGCGGCCGGTGCCCCGGCTGCGGCTCGGCGGGCGTACGCGTCGCCGGGCCCCCTCCCGGAGAAGACCGCCCGGGTGACCGCCGGGGTGACCCGCCGGTGAAGTACCGGCCAACTCCGCGAAGCAGGCTGCCGGTCGGGCCGGGCCCGCACGCATACTCGGTCGCGTCCGCCCGTCCCCGCGCCCCCCGGGAGCACGCCATGGCCCGACCGACCCGCCGCAGTGCCGTCGCCGCCCTCGCCGCGGCCGCCGCCACCGCCGCCCTCGCACCCGTCGCCACCGCGGCCGAGCGCCCCGGCGCCCGCCCCGGCGGGCCCCGGCCGCTGCGCCGGGCCCACGCGCACAACGACTACGAGCACCCGCACCCCCTCCTCGACGCCCTCGCCCACGGCTTCACCAGCGTCGAGGCCGATGTCTTCCTGGTCGACGGACAGCTCCTGGTGGCCCACGACCCGGCCGGCCTCGACCCGAGGCGAACCCTGGAAAGGCTGTACCTGGACCCGCTGATGGCCCGGGTCCGCGCCCACCACGGATCGGTGTACCGGGGCCACCACCGGCCCGTACAGCTCCTGGTGGACATCAAGACCGACGGCGCCGCCGCCTACCGGGAACTCGACCGGCGGCTGCGCCCGTACCGCCGCATGCTGAGCACCTACGCGTACGGCCGTGTCACGCCCGGCGCCGTCACCCCCGTCGTCTCCGGCGACCGCGGCGCCCGCGCGCCCATGGAGGCGCAGCAGGTGCGCCACGCCTTCTACGACGGCCGCCCGGAAGACCTCGGCACGGCAGCCACCGCCGCCTTCATCCCGCTCGTCAGCGGCAACTGGACGCAGAGCTTCACCTGGCTGGGCGCCGGCCCGTTCCCGGCCGCCGAACGCCGCAGGCTGCGGGCGTTCGTCGCGCGGGCCCACGCGCACCGGCAGCGGGTGCGGTTCTGGGCGACTCCGGACCTGCCGGGGCCCGAGCGGGACGCGCTGTGGCGCGAACTGCTCGCCGCCGACGTCGACCACATCAACACCGACGACCTCGCGGGCCTGGAGGCCTTCCTGCGCGCCCACGGCGAGTAGACCCGGGCCGGACCCGCCTCCATGACGGGACGTCACCCGCCAACAGCACCCGTACGGCGGACACGCCATACGCCCGACCGGCCCGCCTCCTCCGCCACACTGGCCGCCGAATGCCGCAATTCCGGCGCGGCGGAGGAGGTTGGCCATGGCCATTTCGATCTCGGTGGTGCTGTTGCTCGTGGTGCTGGCGGTGATCTTCCTGCGCAGCGGCGGGCTCAAGGCCTCGCACGCGATGGTCTGCGTGCTGCTCGGCTTCTTCCTCGCCGGTACGAGCATGGCTCCCACGATCCAGGACGGGCTCAACGCCACGGCGAGCGTGGTCGGTAGCCTCAGACCATGACATCGGTCCGCCGGAGGATCACCGCCGAGGCGCGGCGCGCCCGCCTCGGCCCCCGCCATCTGCTCACGCCCGCCACGCGCGCGAGCACTCCCGAGGAGGTGGCCCGGGCCCTGGTGGCGCTGCACGCCACCGATCCCGCCACGGTCTTCCTGGCGGTCGCCGCGCGCACGGGCACGGCCTCGGTGGCGGAGCTGGAACGGGCCCTGTACGAGGACCACTCACTCGTGCGCATGCTCTGTATGCGCCGCACGATGTTCGTGCTGCCCACGGAGCTCGCCCCGGTCGCCGACGCGGCGGCGGTCAGGGCCGTCGCCGTCCGGCTGCGCGCGGATCTGGCGAAGGTGATCGGCGAACAACTCGGCTTCGACGCGCGGTGGTTCGCCGCCACCGAGAAGGCGGTCCTCGCGGCCCTCGCCGAGCGCGGGGAGGCCACGGCGGCGCAACTGGCCGAGGACGTACCGGACCTGAAGGCGCAGATCGTCATGGCGGCCGGCAAACCGTACGAGGCGAAGCCCCGCATCACCAGCCGCTTCCTGGGCGTCCTGGCCGCCGAGGGCCGCATCCGGCGCGGGCGGCCCCTCGGCAGCTGGGCGTCCAGCCAGTTCCGCTGGACGGTCGCGGAGCCGCACCCCGAGCTCGCGGCCGACACCGCCAGGACCGAGCTCGCCGCCCGCTACCTGGACGCCTTCGGCCCCGCCACCACCGAGGACGTGAAGTGGTGGACGGGCTGGACGCTGACCGAGACCCGCAGGGCCCTGGCCGGGACCGAGGCCGTGGGCGTCGACCTCGACGAGGGCCCCGGTCACGCCCTGCCCCACCAACTGGACGCGCCGCCCGCGCCCGAACCCTGGGCCGCGCTGCTCCCGGCGCTCGACCCGACCCCGATGGGCTGGCGCCACCGCGACTGGTACCTGGACACCGGCCACAAGGCCGAACTCTTCGACAAGACCGGCAACATCGGCCCCTCCGTGTGGTGGAACGGCCGGATCGTCGGCGGCTGGGCGCAGCGCCCGGACGGCGAGATCGTCACCCGGGTCTTCGAGGACGTGGGCGCCGCCGCCCAGCGGGCCGTGGACGCCGAGGCGGCACGGATCACGGAGTTCTTCGGGGACGTACGGATCCGTCCGAGCTTCCGGACCCCGCTGGAGCGCGGGCTCTGCGCGTAGGACGCGCCCGCGGGCGCGCAGGCTCAGAGGAGACGCGAGCGGATGAGGAAGCGCACGCCTTCCGGCGCCTCCAGCGAGAAGCCGCTGCCGCGCCCCTCGACGACGTCGACGATCAGCCGGGTGTGCCGCCACGCCTCGTGCTGAGCGGCGGAGATCCAGAACGGGACCGGCTCCTCGACGCCGTCGACGGCCAGGTTCTCCAGCAGGACGTCCGAGCCTCCCGTACGGAACTCGCCGTCCGGGTAGCACATGGGCGCGCTGCCGTCGCAGCAGCCGCCCGACTGGTGGAACATCAGGGGCCCGTGAGCGGCCCGCAGCCGCCGCAGCAGCCCCTCGGCGGCGGGGGTCAGCTCCACGCGCGCGGGGAGGGCGCCGGGCCCGTCCTCCGTGTTCCTGGCGGACATGGGGATCACGGCCCTTCGGTCTGCGTGGCGTGCGGATGCCGCAACCCCACCACGGGCGGGGTTGCGGACACGTTGCGGACCGCTGGGGCGCGTCGCGAAAGCGCGCGCGTGCCGGGCGTCGCGGGGCAGGCGGGACTCGCGCAACACGCCCTAGGACTGCCGCGCCGAGTCCGGCGCCTCGCGGGGGTGCGGGACCGCGAGCGGGGACGGGACCGGCGAGGAGAAGGCCTGGTCGTCGTGGTGGAGGGAGACCGTCCGGGTCGGCGCCGGGATGGAGATGCCCTCCGCGCGGTAGCGCTGGTGCAGGCGCTTGATGAACTCGTGCTTGATCCGGTACTGGTCGCTGAACTCGCCCACCCCCAGGATCACCGTGAAGTTGATCCGGGAGTCCGCGAAGGTGTGGAAGCGGACGGCCGCCTCGTGGTGGGGGAGCGCGCCGTTGATGTCGGCCATCACGCTGTCGACCACGTCCAGGGTCACCCGCTCGACGTGCTCCAGGTCGCTGTCGTAGCCGACGCCCACCTGCACGAGGATCGACAGCTCCTGCTCCGGGCGGCTGAAGTTGGTCATGTTCGTCCGCGCCAGCCGGGCGTTGGGGATGATGACCAGGTTGTTCGACAGGTTGCGCACCACGGTGTTGCGCCAGTTGATGTCGACGACGTACCCCTCCTCGCCGCTGCTGAGCCGCATGTAGTCACCCGGCTGCACGGTCTTGGAGGCGAGGATGTGCACGCCCGCGAAGAGGTTGGCGAGGGTGTCCTGGAGCGCCAGCGCGACCGCGAGGCCGCCGACGCCGAGTGCGGTGAGCAGCGGGGCGATGGAGATGCCCAGCATGTCCAGGGCGACCAGCGAGCCCATCGCCACCACCACGACCCTGGTGATGTTGACGAAGATGGTGGCCGACCCGGCCACCCCGGTCCGCGACTGCGCCACCGACCGCACCAGATCCGCGACCACCCGGGCCGTGGTGAGCGTGGCGATCAGGATGAGCAGGGCGGTCAGCGAGTGGTTGGCGATCGCCGCCATACGCGTGGTGAGCGGCAGGGCCGAGGCCGCCGCCGCGGCCCCCGCGATGACGGCGGCCCAGGGTGCGACGGTACGCAGCGCGTCGACGACGATGTCGTCCCCGCGCCACTTCGTCCTCAGCGCGTGCTTGCCCAGCCAGCGCAGCAGCGCCCGCAGCAGCACCGCGGCGACGAGCCCCGCGGCCATCGCGATACCGGCGGCCACCCAGTCGTGCAGGACGAGGCCCCGGGTCAACGGACCCCCTCCGAGGTGCGACGGGCGGGGAGGAGGACCGGGAGGAGGACCGTGGGAAGGGCCGTCACCGGCGGCTGTATGTGAAGTGTCGCCATCTTGTCACCTGTCAGTTCGTCGTGCGTGAAGCGCCGTTCGGGGTCCTCGCGGAGGCACCGAACGGGCTGCCATCCTGCCGCATGGACGCGACGGCGGCGCGGGTGGGCCGGGGTCACGCGGACCACCCGCGGCTCATCCACGCCCGGTCTCCCCGCAGCCGCACCGCCGCTCCGGAACCAAGGACTCCGCGGGTACGGCGAGCCCGGCCCGTTCGGCGAGGACACCGCCCTGGAAACGGCTCTCGGCGCCCAGCTCCTCCAGCAGCTCCGCGATGTGGCGGCGGCAGGTGCGCAGCGACATGCCCATGCGCCGGGCGATGACCTCGTCCTTGGCGCCCTCGGCGAGCAGTCCCACCAGCGCCCGCCGCAGACTGTGCCCGACCTCCTTGTACGCGGCCTCGCTGGTGCCCAGGAACGGGGTGGCTCCTGACCAGTGCTGCTCGAACACCCGGCACAGGTAGGCGACGACATCGGGGTCCCGGACGAGCACCGCGCCCTCGCCGGACCCGCCGTCCGCCCGGCGGGGCAGAAAGGCCACCGCCCGGTCGAACACCACGGCCCGGTCCGGCAGTTCGGCGGCCGTGCGGTACTCCGCGCCCGCCTCGGCGAGCGTCTCCACATACCCCTGGGTGGACAGGCTGGCGCGGGCCGAGTGCTGGTAGAGCGTCCGCATCCGGACGCCGCGGCGGAGCATCGCCAGATCGCGGTCGATGGCGTCCCCGAGGCGGTGGGGCGCGCGCCCGCCGCCCGGCTGGATGCTGAAGACCTCCTCGCGGCAGTCCGCCGCGGCCTCGGTGAGCATCGCGGAGGCCGCGGACAGGTCGGGCAGGACGTCGATGCCCTCCCGGTGGCCGCGCCGGCGGCGGACGGCGCGGTAGGTGGGCATCAGGGAGCGCAGATCGTCGCGTACGGCCTGCGCGTGCGCCGCGTCCCGGGCGAGCCGGGCCTCCAGCGGGCCCACCACCTCGGCCGCGGCGGCGTCGGGGCTGACCGGTATGAGCTCCTCGGGTCTGCCCGGAGCCGGGCGGAGCAGCCGGAGCGTCATCAAGGTGTCGCAGGCCGCCTCTACCTCCGCCTGGGAGAGGCCGAGTCCGGGGGAGGCGTCGGGCGGCCAGCCCTTGAGGCTGCCCCGCGCCAGCACGTACTCGAAGACGGCGACGGCCCTCGCGTCCACCTGCGGCAAACCGTTGAAGCTTGTCCCGATATCCATGTGTTTCCCCCGCGATGCGGCCGTGCTACTTCCGTGCCATGCAGGCTATTGCCAGGTCGAAGAGCTGGACCCACAGGGCTCGTCGGGATGGACTTTGACCGTCGGGCCGGGCAAACCCCGCCAGGCCGACATTCCGGACCCGATACCTTCCCGGCCGCCCGCCCCGGCGGCCGTACGACGAAACCGTCGCCGGTCGACGACCTCCCGACCCTGGAGCCGTGCCATGCCCCGAGCACTCCGCTGTCTTCTCGTCCTCACCGCCCTGCTGGTCGGTGGCGCGTACGTCACCGCGGCGGCCGGCGGACCAGGGACGGCGGCCGGAGTGCGGGGCGGTGGGACGGCGGCGACCACGACCGTCGCCGCGAGCATCCTCGACACCAGCTGGGGCGACGACTACGTCCGGCCCCAGCACTAGGGCGTATTGCGAAGGTCCCGCCTGCCCCGCGCCGCCCGCGCGCCCGGGCCCCTGCGAGCCCGCCCGACACCACCCGTGAACTGCGAGGTCGAAGAGCGTGTCACCCCTGCCCGCGGCACCGCCGCCCGCCCCGTCCCCGGCCCTCCCCGGCCCCCGCCGGGTACGCGCCGAACGCCCCGCGGACCTCGCGCTCCTGCCCGACGTGGTCCGCGCGGCCGTCGCCCGGTCCGCGCCGGACGGCGAGACGGACTGGACCGTGGAACCGGGCGACTTCTGGTGCCATGTGGTCCCCGCCGGGACGGCCCGCCGCGCCCAGGGCTGGAAGCTCCACGTCTCGGCCACCCCGCTCTCCGCGCCCGTGACCCTGGCCCGGTCCGCCGACGTGCTCCTCGCCCACCGCGCCGCCTTCAAGTTCGCCGGCACCCCCGCCCGCGTCGCGGCCCTGGTCTCCGGGCGCTACGAGCGCGGCGGGGGCGGCAAGTTCCTCACCGTGTACCCCGCCGACGACGACCACTTCCGGCTGCTCGCCGAGGAGTTGCACCTGGCCACGGCCGGTCTGCCCGGCCCCGCCGTCCTCTCCGACCGCCGCTACCGCCCCGGCAGCCAGGTGTACTACCGGTACGGCGTGTTCTCCGCCGTGCCCGCCCTGACCGCCGACGGCTGCTTCGCGGCCCGGCTCACCGACCCCGAGGGGCGCCCGGTCGCGGACGAGCGGAACGCCTGGTTCAGCCCGCCGGCCTGGGCGGGCGACCCCTTCCCCGACCGCCCGGCGGCCCCGGCGCGCAGCACGGCCACCGCCAAACCGGTCCTGCTGCACGACCGCTACCTCGTACGCGGCGCCATCCAGCACTCCAACAAGGGCGGGGTGTTCCGCGCCAAGGACACCACCACCGGCGTCCAGGTCGTCGTCAAACAGGCGCGGCCCCACGTGGGAGCGGGCCTGGAGGGTCTCGACGTCCGCGACCTGCTGCGCCGGGAGGCGGCCCTGCTCGACCGCGCCGGGCGAACCCACCCGGACCGCGTCCCCCGTCTCGTCGAGGTCTTCGAGCAGCAGGGCAGCACCTTCCTGGCCGCCGAGTCGGTCCCGGGGGCGACCCTGCGGCGCACGGTCGCGGACCGGCTGACACGGGACGGGACCGGCTGCCCCGACGACCGTACGGCCGACTCGCTGGTGGGGCAGCTCGTCGGCCTGGTCGCCACCGCCCATGGACTCGGCGTCACCCTCCACGACTTCAACCCCAACAACGTGATGGTCACGCCGGAGGGCCGCCTCGTGCTGATCGACCTGGAGATGGCGGCGCCGGAGGGCGAACGCTGGGTCCTGGGCGCCACCCCCGGCTACACCGCACCCGAACTGCGCGCCCTGGACCAGGTGGCGCCCGCGGCGGCACCCGGCGTCGACCTGTACGCCCTGGGGGCGACCATCCTGCACGCCCTGAGCGGCGCCGACCCGCTCTTCGCGCCGGACCTGCCGGGCGCGGGGCCGGCCCGGCCGGAGGAGGAGCGGCTGGCCGCCCTGGTGCAACTGCTGGCCCGCGACAACCCGTTCGTACGCCGGTTCTCGCCGCTGGTACGGGGGCTGATGCGGGACGCGCCCGCCGACCGCTGGACCCTGGAGCGGGCACGGCGCTTCCTCGGCGAAGCCAGCCCGCCGACGGCCGTACCCGCCGCTGCGGTGGAGCGGGCCGAAGCCGCGCCCACCCGCGCCCGGCTGCTGCACGACGGCCTCGCCCACCTCCTCGCCACCCTGCGGCCCGGCCACCCCGAACGGCTCTGGCCCGCGGAGGCGTTCGGCGGGACCTGCGACCCGGTGGCCGTGCAGCACGGCTCGGCGGGCGGCGTGAGCGTCCTGGCCCGGGCCCTGCGCCACTGGGACGAGGACGACGGCTCCCCGGCCGTCACCCGGGAGGCGCTGCGCGCGGGGCTGGCGGCCGCCGCGTCCTGGACGGCGGACCGGCAGGACGCCCTGCCCAGCGACCTTCCCGGCCTCCACTTCGGCCGCTCGGGCACCGCCTGGGCGCTCCTGGACGCCGCCCGGGCCCTGGACGACCCCCGGCTCGCCGCACGCGCCACCACGCTCGCCCTGGCCCTGCCCGTCGAGTGGCCCAACCCCGACGTCTGCCACGGCGCGGCCGGATCGGGCCTGGCCCAGCTGCACTTCTGGCGCACCACCGGGGACCCGCGCTTCCTCGACCGCGCCGTACGGGCCGCCGACGGGCTGCTCGCGGCGGCCCGGCGCACCCCCGAGGGAACCTTCTGGCCGGTGCCGGAGGACTTCGCGTCCGCCCTCGCGGGGGCCTGGCACTACGGCTTCGCGCACGGCGTGGCCGGCGTCGGCACCTTCCTGCTGCTGACGGCCGGGGCCACGGGGGAGGAGCGCTTCCTCGACGCGGCGGTCGAGGCGGGCGCCACCCTGACCGCCGCGGCCCGCTCAGGACCCGCGGGCGCGCTGTGGCCGGTCGACCGCGCCCGCCACCTCTGCGACGCCCCGGAGCTCGCCCGGCACTGGTGCAACGGCTCGTCCGGAGCGGGCACCTTCCTGGTCCGGCTCTGGGCCGCCACCGGCGCCCACGACGACACCCTGCGCGACCTGGTGGAGGGCGCGGCCCTCGCCGTACGGGCGGGCCGGGCCACCGACTCCACCTCGACCTGCCACGGGCTGGCGGGCAACGCCGAATTCCTTCTCGACGCGGCCGAGTTGACGGGCGAGGCGCACCACCGGGCCGCGGCGGAGCTGCTGGTGGAACATCTGGCCGCGCAGGCGGTCCTCCACGACGGCCGTCTGCTGGTGCCGGACGAGAACCGCGGGACGGTGCTCGCCGAGTACGCCACCGGCCTGGGCGGAAGCCTCTCGCTGCTGCTGCGCCTGCGGTTCGGCGGCCCCCGCGCCTGGCTGCCCGAGGGCGAACGCGCCCACCCCTGAGACTCCGGCGGCCACCCGGCCGCCGGCCGCCGGACCCGCCGGGCCCGGCACGCACCACCGAACGAAGGAGCCCATCATGATGGAGCACGACATCGACGCCCTCCAGGTCCTGCCCGAGGACGTCCGCACCGAGAGCCTCGGCGGCGAGGAGCACGCCGCCGCGCTGATCACCTCCTGCCGCATCCACATGAGCGGCTGCTGACCCACCGGTGGAGGGGACGGGCCCCCCGTCCCGCCCCCTCCACCGCGCACCGCCCGCGCGAGGTGGGCCGTGCGCGGTGGGCCGTGCGACGCCGGTCACCGGCGGCCCGGCCCCGGTGCGGGCCCCCGGCGCAGACCCCCGGCGCGGGAGGGTGAAAGTTCGGTGCGGCGCGGGTACGCGCCCGGCGGACGGTGCACATGTAAGCGCCATGTGGACGTTGCCCCGAGCCCGCCTAACCCTGCTGGCGCTCCTCCCCGCCGTGCCCCTCGCGCTGGGCCTCGGTGTCCTGCCCGCCCACGCCGCCGCCCCCGCCGGCGCCCCGCGCGCGTGCTCGACGACCGCCGGGCCCTACCAGCGGGAGGTCGAGGAGCTGATGGGGCTGGAGGCGGACGGCACGCAGTCGCCGGCCGACTGCCTGGCGATCCAGCGGTACCAGCGGAGCCAGCTCATCGTCCCGGCCGACGGCTTCGCAGGACCGGTCACGTACACCGCCCTGTACTGGGAGTGGGCCCAGAACTACCCCGAGAGGCTGACCGGCTGCCCCACGCGTCAGGGCCGGGTCGCCTGCGTCGACCTGAGCCACCAGATCCTGTGGGTCACCCTGGACGGCAAGGTGGTCTTCACCCCCGTCGCCGTCCGGTCCGGCCGGGCGGCGCTGCCCACGCGCACCGGCTGGTTCCACGTCGAGCGGCGCAAGCAGGACGACTGGTCGACGCTCTACAACTCGCCGATGACCTACAGCCAGTACTTCAGCGGCGGCCAGGCCATCCACGGCGTCCGCGACAACCTCTACGAGGGCCCCGGCTCCCACGGCTGCGTCAACCTCCGCCACGAGGACGCCCAGCGGCTCTGGGGCGTGCTGCGCCTGGGGGACGCGGTCTACGTGTGGGGGAGGAAACCGCAGGCGTGACCATGCGCGTACGGTGACGAAAGGTGGCGTTTCCGTCACCGCCGCGCCTGTCGGCGGCACCCCCTGAACCCCCGAACAGGGGTCGGGTTAGCATATGAGCGCCGCCTAGCTCGAAAGATAAACTCGTGACTGTCAATGACGACTCGTTCACCAATTGGAAGAACCGCGAGGAGATCGCGGAGTCGATGATCCCGATCATCGGGAAGCT
Organism: Streptomyces sp. NPDC043908; assembly: GCF_056435525.1. Taxonomy (NCBI): domain Bacteria; kingdom Bacillati; phylum Actinomycetota; class Actinomycetes; order Kitasatosporales; family Streptomycetaceae; genus Streptomyces; species Streptomyces sp. NPDC043908. The sequence continues at coordinate 257,923 of NZ_JBWKEI010000011.1, forward strand.
GCACCGGGAGCGGGACGTCACCGTCCTCCTCCACAGCCGCTCCCTGGTGAACAAGTCGGTGGTCAGCATCCTCAAGACCCACCGATTCGCCCGGCAGATCGCCGGTGAGGAACTCTCGGTCACCGACACCCTTCCGTTCCTGCGGGCTCTCACCACCCTCGATCTCGGCCCCTCGCAGATCGACCTCGGCATGCTCGCCGCGATGTACCAGGCCGACGACCGCGGTCTGACCGTGGCGGAGTTCACCGCCCAGGCCGTCATCGGCGCCACCGGTGCCAACAAGATCGAGCGTCGCGAGGGCCGCGACGTCGTCCTCTACGGGTTCGGCCGCATCGGCCGGCTCGTCGCGCGCCTGCTCATCGAGAAGGCCGGCTCCGGCAACGGTCTGCGGCTGCGCGCCATCGTCGTCCGCGGTGGCGGCGAGCAGGATCTCGTCAAGCGCGCCTCGCTGCTGCGGCGCGACTCCATCCACGGCCAGTTCCAGGGCACCATCACCGTGGACGAGGCGACCAGCACCATCGTCGCCAACGGCAACGCGATCAAGGTGATCTACGCCAACGACCCCTCCGAGGTCGACTACACGGCGTACGGCATCAAGGACGCCATCCTCATCGACAACACCGGCAAGTGGCGCGACCGCGAAGGCCTTTCGCAGCACCTGCGCCCCGGTATCGACAAGGTCGTCCTGACCGCCCCCGGCAAGGGCGACGTGCCGAACATCGTGCACGGCGTCAACCACGACACCATCAAGCCGGACGAGCGGATCCTGTCCTGCGCGTCCTGCACCACCAACGCGATCGTCCCGCCGCTGAAGGCCATGGCGGACGAGTACGGTGTGCTCCGCGGCCACGTGGAGACCGTCCACTCGTTCACCAACGACCAGAACCTGCTGGACAACTACCACAAGGCCGACCGCCGCGGGCGCTCCGCGCCGCTGAACATGGTCATCACCGAGACCGGCGCCGCCTCGGCCGTCGCGAAGGCGCTGCCCGACCTCAAGGCGCCGATCACCGGCAGCTCGATCCGCGTTCCCGTCCCGGACGTCTCGATCGCGATCCTCAGCCTGCGGCTCGGCCGGGAGACCACCCGCGAGGAGGTCCTGGACCACCTCCGCGACGTGTCGCTGCACTCGCCGCTCAAGCGCCAGATCGACTTCACCACCGCCCCCGACGCCGTCTCCATGGACTTCGTCGGCTCGCGCCACGCCTCGATCGTCGACGCGGGCGCCACCAAGGTGGACGGCGACAACGCGATCCTCTACCTCTGGTACGACAACGAGTTCGGCTACTCGTGCCAGGTCATCCGCGTCGTCCAGCACGTCTCCGGCGTCGAGTACCCGACGTACCCGGTGCCGACGAGCTGAGCACCCGCGCACCAGGAGAAGAGGCGCCTGACCCGGGCTTTCGCCCGGCAGGCGCCTCTTTGTCACCTCTCAGGCCGTCACACGAGGTCGAACCGGTCCAGGTTCATGACCTTGACCCACGCCGCGGCGAAGTCCTGGGCGAACTTCTCCTTGGCGTCGTCGCTCGCGTACACCTCCGCGAGGGCGCGCAGCTCCGAGTTCGACCCGAAGACGAGGTCGGCGCGGGTGCCGGTCCACTTGACCTCGCCGGTGGCGGCGTCGCGGCCCTCGAAGGCGTGCGCGTCGTCGGAGGTCGCCTTCCACGTCGTGCCCATGTCGAGCAGGTTGACGAAGAAGTCGTTGGTGAGGACTCCCGGCGTCCGGGTGAAGACGCCCGCCGACGACTGCCGGTGGTTCGCGCCCAGCACCCGCAGACCGCCCACCAGGACGGTCAGCTCGGGAGCGCTGAGCGTGAGCAGGTTGGCCCGGTCGAGCAGCAGGTACTCGGCGGGCAGCCGGTTGCCCTTGCCCAGGTAGTTGCGGAAACCGTCCGCGGTCGGCTCCAGAGCGGCGAACGACTCCACGTCGGTCTGCTCCTGCGAGGCGTCCACGCGGCCCGGAGTGAAGGGGACCTCGACGGCGAAGCCCGCGTCCCGGGCCGCCTTCTCCACCGCGGCGGACCCGGCGAGCACGATGAGGTCGGCCAGCGAGACCTGCTTCCCGTCGGCGTTGAACTCCCGCTGGATCCCCTCCAGCGTGCTCAGCACCACCGACAGCTGGTCCGGGTCGTTGACCTCCCAGCCGCGCTGCGGCTCCAGACGGACGCGGGCGCCGTTGGCGCCGCCGCGCTTGTCGCTGCCCCGGAAGGACGAGGCCGACGCCCAGGCGGTGGAGACCAGCTGGGAGACGGTGAGGTCCGAGGCGAGGACGCGCTCCTTGAGGGAGGCGATGTCCGCCGCGCCGATCAGCTCGTGCGTCACCTCCGGCAGCGGGTCCTGCCACAGCAGCGTCTCGGAGGGGACCTCCGGGCCGAGGTAGCGCGAGACCGGACCCATGTCGCGGTGGGTCAGCTTGAACCAGGCGCGGGCGAACGCGTCCGCGAACTCGGCCGGGTTGTCCTTGAAGCGCCGCGCGATCGGCTCGTAGACCGGGTCGAGGCGGAGCGCCAGGTCGGTCGTCAGCATCGTCGGCGCGTGGCTCTTCGACGGGTCGTGGGCGTCCGGCACGGTCCCCGCCCCTGCGCCGCCCTTCGGCCGCCACTGATGGGCGCCGGCCGGGCTCTTGAACAGCTCCCACTCATAGCCGAAGAGGATCTCGAAGAAGCTGTTGTCCCAGGTGGTCGGGGTGTTCGTCCAGATGCCCTCCAGGCCGCTGGTGATCGTGTCCCCGCCCTTGCCGGTGCCGTGGGAGTTGCGCCAGCCCAGGCCCTGCTCCTCCAGCCCGGCGGCCTCGGGGTCGGGGCCGACCGCCTCGGAGGGGCCCGCGCCGTGGGTCTTGCCGAAGGTGTGGCCGCCCGCGATCAGCGCGACGGTCTCCTCGTCGTTCATCGCCATCCGGCGGAACGTCTCGCGGATGTCGCGCGCCGAGGCGATCGGGTCCGGCGTGCCGTTGGGGCCCTCCGGGTTGACGTAGATGAGACCCATCTGCACCGCGCCGAGAGGGCTCTCCAGCTCCCGGTCGCCGGTGTAGCGCTCGTCGCCGAGCCAGATGGTCTCCGGGCCCCAGTACACGTCCTCGTCGGGCTCCCAGACGTCCGCCCGGCCGCCGCCGAAGCCGAAGGTCTTGAGGCCCATGGACTCCAGGGCGACGTTGCCGGTGAGGACCAGCAGGTCGGCCCAGGACAGGCTCTTGCCGTACTTCTTCTTGACCGGCCACAGCAGCCGGCGCGCCTTGTCGAGGCTGACGTTGTCCGGCCAGCTGTTGAGCGGGGCGAAGCGCTGCTGCCCGGCCCCGGCGCCCCCGCGGCCGTCGCTGATGCGGTACGTGCCCGCGCTGTGCCAGGCCATCCGGACCATGAGCGGCCCGTAGTGGCCGAAGTCGGCGGGCCACCAGTCCTGCGAGGTGGTCAGCACCTCGGCGATGTCCCGCTTCACGGCCGGCAGGTCGAGGCTCTTGAACGCCTCGGCGTAGTCGAACTCCTCGCCCAGCGGGTTGGCCACGGCGGGGTTCTTGGCGAGGATCTTCAGATTGAGCCGCTCCGGCCACCACTGGTGGTTGCCCCCGCCCTGCGTCGGATGCGGGGCGCGACCGTGCGCGACCGGGCAGCCGCCGCTTCCGTCCTCCGTTTTCGGGTCCGTGACGATCGCGTCGTGGTTCTCAGACATCGGAATCCTTCCGGGCTGGTGGATCACACTGCTCAGGGGACTACGGGTGGTCGAACAGTTCGATGCGGCGGACGGATCCCGTCGCGATCAGTGGACGGTGGAAGGTCGCTCGGGAACGGGCCCGGGAAGGCGGGAGGACCGGCTCGGTCTGCTGCCGTACCGCCATACCGGAGGTGTCCGTTCCCTTGGCCGTCGTTGGTATCGATCCTACGATGGACGCTGTCCAGGTCAAGAAGCTCACCGGTTTCGTTCTCGGTCGGAAGCTGTACGCCGACCGCCGATCGCGGGTACACCACTACTGGCCCCTACTCGACTCTCCACCGAGCCGGAACGGATGGATCCTTATGAGTGACTTGCTGGAGCGGCTCCGCGGGCGTGGCTGGCGGGTGACCTCGCAGCGGCGCGTGGTGGCGGAGGTCCTCGACGGCGACCACGTGCACCTCACCGCCGACGAGGTGCACGCGCGCGCGGCGCGACGGCTGCCGGAGATCTCCCGGGCGACCGTCTACAACACGCTGGGCGAGATGGTCTCCCTCGGCGAGGTCCTGGAGGTCTCCACCGACGGCCGCGCCAAGCGGTACGACCCCAACGCGCACCGCCCCCACCAGCACCTGGTCTGCTCCGGCTGCGGCACCATCCGCGACGTCAGCACCAGCGGCGACCTGCTGTCCCACCTGCCCGCCGAGAACCGGTTCGGCTTCACGGTCGCCACGGCCGAGGTCACCTACCGGGGGCTGTGCCCCTCGTGCGCGTAGCGCGGGGCGTCGGACGGACACGCCCGCGCCCGGCGCCCGGTAAGACGGCGGCCGGGGAGGAAAGGGGGAGGGCGGCGAACGGTGTGGTGAAACCCCGGGCGGGTACTACTTCCCTCCGCGGGCCGACGGAGGATACTGGTCACGCCCCGATCACCTACAGAACGACTCCATGGCCAAGAACCCCGTTTCCCCGCCCACCGTCCCCGACACCGCGTGGCTGGGGCGCGCGCGCCACCTCGGGCCCGAGCCCGAGCAGGACGTCCGGCGCAACCTGATCGCCCTCAGGGCGGCCGGGGTGCTCGACGACTTCCTGGACCTCGACCCCGTCGAGGCGGCGCGCTCCACCGTCCTGCACCCGCGCGACGAGTCCGCCGACCCCGGCCCCACGGCCCGGCGCGTCTTCGAGGCCCGCTGGCGGGTCGCCGACGACGTCACCGTGCGGGCCCAGCTGACCACGTACGACCCCGAGAACCGCCGCAAGGAGGGCGAGGGAGTCACCTGGGTCCTCGCCGCCGAGGCGGAGCGGCCGTGGCGGACCGACTGGCCCTCGCCGGCCACCATGTTCTGGCCCGACAGCGACCGGATCGCCTGGGACCACGACACCGTCCCGGACCTGCGGATGCGCACCACCAACCACCTGCCCAAGGACGACGACGAGCTGCGCCACCTGCTGCGGGACTGCGCCCGCCAGAGCTGGTTCGTCCACGTCGTGGTGCACGAGGCGATGACGCCGGACGCGGCGGGGCAGCGGCCGGTCACGGCGTATCTGCCGCCGAGCCTGCGCCACCGGGTGATCGAGCACCGCGGCACCCCGGAGCAGGCGCAGATCGCCGACTTCGCGATGAAGAAGGAGCTCGGGGTACGGCTGCCGCGCGGCGGCGCGGTCGTGCTGCCCACGCAGCCGCAGGGCGCGGACTACGACGCGGACCGCTTCACCGTCCGCACCGTCATCCTGGACGGCTCCGAGCCGACCGAACTCCTCGACAGGATCAGGGAGTTCGCCGCCCTCGCGCGCCCGATGACGGCGGACGCCGAGCGGGCCCTGACCCGGCTGCGCCAGGGCTGGCACCTGCTCACCCCGGACGAGGAGCTGGTCCACGCCCAGGCGATGGTCGCCAGGTACGCGGAGGCGCTCGACGCCATGACCACGTCGCGTGACCTGTACCGGGAGGCCGCCGAGGCGGCGCAGGCGGCGCTGGCCGAGGCCAACGGCGGCGACGGCGTGCCCGTGCTGCCCGCGCCGAGGGCCAAGGGGGACGCGTCGCCGCTGAGCGCGCTCACCAAGGCGTTCGGCCGCTTCCGGGACCCGGGCAAGTAGAGCGCCGCCCCCGGGACCGCCGAAGGGGGCGGTCCCGGGGGACGCGCCCTCTTCGGCGGCCACCGGCAGTCACCCGGCCGCGGCCGGCGCTCCGCGATCAGAAATTGATCATGTGACCGGCGAGCCCGTGCACGGCCTCCTTGACCGCCTCGCCCAGCGTGGGGTGGGCGTGCACATTGCGGGCGACCTCGTGGACGGTCAGGTCCCACTGCTGCGCCAGCGTCAGCTCCGGCAGGAGCTCGGTGACGTCCGGCCCGATCAGATGGGCGCCGATGATCTCGCCGTGCGTGTTGTCGCTGATCAGCTTCACGAACCCGACCGGGTCGCCCAGGCCGTGCGCCTTCCCGTTCGCGGTGAACGGGAACTTGGCGACCTTGACGTCGAAGCCCTTCTCCCGCGCCTGCGCCTCCGTCCAGCCGAAGCTGGCGATCTGCGGCCGGCTGTAGGTGGCGCGCGGGATCATCGGGTAGTCCAGCTCCATCGTCTCCGCGTCCGCGATGGTCTCCGCGGCCACGACACCCATGGACTCGGCGGTGTGCGCCAGCATCAGCTTCGCCGTGACGTCGCCGATGGCGTAGATGTGCGGTACGGAGGTACGGCAGCGGCCGTCCACGTCGATGGCGCCGCGCTCGGTGACCCGTACACCCGTGGCCTCGAGGCCGAAGCCGGTGACGTTCGGCGCGAAGCCGATCGCCTGGAGCACCTTGTCGGCCTCCAGGACCCTGGCCGCGCCGTCCTTGCCGGTGACCGTCACCCGCACCCGCTCACCGGACTCGTCGATGGACTCGACCCGGGTCGAGGTCAGCACGTCGATGCCCAGCTTGCGGTACTGCTTGGCCAGCTCCGCCGACACGTCGGCGTCCTCCAGCGGCGCGATCCGGTCCAGGAACTCGACCATGGTGACCTTGACGCCGTAGTTGTGCAGGACGTACGCGAACTCGATCCCGATGGCCCCCGCGCCCGCGATCACGATCGACCCCGGCAGGTCCTGGGCGAGGATCTGCTCCTCGTACGTCACCACGCGCTCGCTGCGCCGGGTGCCGGGCAGCAGGCGCGGGGTCGCGCCGGTCGCGATGACGCAGTTGTCGAACGAGATGGTCCGCTTGGTGCCGTCCGCCTGGGCGACCTCAAGGGTGTGCGCGTCGAGGAACGTGCCGCGGCCGTCGAACTCGGTGATCCCGTTCTTCTTCATCAGGTAGTGGACACCCTTGACCCGGCCGTCCGCCACCCGCCGGCTGCGCCGGTAGGCCTCGCCGTAGTCCAGCGACACCTCACCGTTCACCGTGATGCCGTAGTCCTTGGCCTCGTGGGTGAAGATGCGCGCCAGCTCGGCGTTGTGCAGCAGCGCCTTGGTGGGGATGCAGCCGACGTTGAGGCAGACACCGCCCCAGTACCGCTCCTCCACGACGGCGACCCGCTTGCCGAGCTGGGCGGCACGGATGGCCGCCACGTAACCACCGGGACCCGCCCCGAGGACGACTACGTCGAAGTGCTCCTGCATGGGGGTTACTTCCCTTCCGATCACCTGTTTTCGATCAGAGGTCAGCAGACCACAGGGGCACGCGCACCGAAGCCCCGGGGCACCCGGGGACGCGCCGGACCCGTACGGCGGCCGTCAGCTCTCCTCCGTGCGCGCGAGCGCCTCGGAGATCAGACGGGTCGCGAAGTCGGGGTCCTCGGTGATGCGGTTGATGTGCTCGGCGAGGAGGAAGGCGGTGACCTCCAGGGCGTTCATCTCCGCCTCGGTCCAGTCGCCGTACTGCTCGCGCCACAGACTGGGACTCAGCCCCGTCCCGGCGGCGATGACGAGACCGGCGAGCGTGGGGATGGCCTCCGGACGGACGCTCTTGCGCATCGCGCTCATCGAGGCCACCAGGTTGGGCACCACGTACTCGATGACGTCCTTGCCGTGGCTCTCGTGCGCCTTCCCTAACCAGGTCATGAACATGTAGACGAGCGTGCACGCGCCGTCGAGCAGGTCCCTGGCCGACTGCGGCCCCATCGAGTCGAGGAACTGCTCCGCCAGCGCCTGCTCCTCGGGATCCGACCGGCCCCCGTGCCCGTGAATGCTCCTGAGCCGGGAGTCGACCACCATCAGCGCCGCACCCACATCGCCGGCGGGAGCGTACTGAGGGCCGAAGTCCGATACCACGGGGCCTCCTCGGTGGTCACGGGGTGCTGCTCGGTGTGTACGTACAGTAGACGGCGGAGGGGGCGGGGGTCCGGCGAATGGGGAAGTGGCCCGAAGGGGCGCACGGAGCGGCCCCTCGAAGACGCCATGCCCGTACGCACCATCCTGGCCGAATCGCGCCGAGCGCGGGAGGAGCTGAACCGGCTGCTCCGCCTCGCGGACAGGTCCGGGGACAGGTCCGGGGACGGGGACGCGGCACAGCGCCCGCCCGGCAGGGCGAGGGCGTCCGACCGGTGACCGGTGAAGGCCCTCGCTCCGTCGCTTGGGCCCTCAGTGCTCGCAGAGGGAGAACTCCCGCTCGTAGAGCTGCTCGTTGTGCTCGTCCACGAAGAACTTCCGCTCCCGCATGAGCTCTTCGCGATGGTTCTTGGCCTGTTCGAGCGTCATGGTCGTCGTGTCGGACCACGGCTGCTGCGGCGGCACGTCGGACGTCGAGACGATTCTCTCCGTCGGGTCGACGAGGAAGAACGCGAGGATCTTGCGGTGCCCCGGGCGGGTGGCGTCCGCGAGGCGGAACGGGCCGACGCGGTGTTGCAGGATGTTCGGGAACGCCAGGCAGCGGCCCTCCGGGGTCGACGCCGATCCCAGTATCTGGTTCAGCGAGTCCTCGTTCTCCAGGCCGTAGACCTCGCGCACACCGTTGTCGTCGTTCTGCTCGTACTCCGGGTCGTCGAGGGCCGCCCGGAAACTCAGCCGGCTTTCGGTGGTGTTCTCGCTGTCCCAGTAGTAGATGCCGGTCGACACGATCCGCTCGTTCATCATCCCCTCGACGTGCCAGGAGCCGCCGGGGTATTCCGGCTTCTCCGGCGTGAGGTGGATCGTGGCGAGCTTGACGATGACCTGGAGGCCGCGGCCGCGCAGGTCGACCCGGGCGGCGGCGTCGGGCAGCTCGGGCGCGGTGAAGGCCGGGGCGTCCGGGACGACGGGGCGGCGGTTCTCCCACCAGTCGTCCTGGGCCTGCTCGTACGCGCGAAGAGCCTCGGCGTACGCCTCGGCGTCGCTGTAGGCGGCCTTGTCGGGATGCTCCGGCTCCGAGTCGTACCAACCATAAGGATCCGCCTCGATCCGCAGCGGCCGTGGATGGCGCAGATCGGTGAGCACGTTCTCCAGCAGCGGGCGCATCCGCGCGAACAGGTCCGGCAGGACGGAGGCCAGTTCACGGTGATGCTCGGGGTGGACGTTGTTGACGTACGAACGGAAGGTGACCTCACCCTCGTCGCTGACGTCGACGTCCGTGGGCAGCCACTGGAACCTCTCCGAGAACTCGTGCTTCGAATAGCGGTCCGTCGGATTCTGCCAAGCCCGCTCCGGCCCGCCACTCACCTCCCTCACCAGGCAGAACAGCGAGGGATGCACCAGATCCAGTACCTGGCCGTCGGATCCGGGGTGCCAGTCCTTCTCCGCCTCCGGGACCTGCTCCAGCACCTGGACAGCCTCGCGCAGCCGCGATCGGAGCTTGTCGTCGATGAGTGTGTCCGACTGCCACACTCCGTCGACGGCGGACACCTCGACCCCGGTTCGGTCGTCCCGCAGCGCGGCGTAATGCGCGAGTTCATCCAGCACGTAACGCACCTGCGCCTCGGTGAGTCCCTGGTCGAGGGCCTCCCGCGTCCACCTGGCGACGATCTCGGCGTCGTTCCTCTTCTCGAACCACCCCGGCTTGGCCCGGATGTGCGCGCTGCACTGCATCATCTGAAGCTCACGCAGCGTTCGGGGCGCCGCGTACGACAGGGAACGGGATGCCTGAAAGGGCAGCGGGAAGGCAGACAGGCCGGTCAATTCTCTTGATCCTCCGAGTCGGTGTGCGGTGGCCGGAAGGATACGTGAGCGGTCTGACAGCGCGGCTGGGGCCTGGAGGGCCCAGGAGGTGGGGGGAGCGGGGGAGGGCCACCCGCCCCCGGCCGCCCGCCGAAGGCCAGGCGCGGCCGACACCGGGACCTCGAAAAACCTGGTGGGCGGGGCCGACGGAACCGGGTAACCTCGTAGACATGTTCTTCCAGACGCCGATTTACGAGTGAGAGCGTGACGGGCCCCTGCTGACGTCCTCCGACGACGCCGCGCCCGTCCCCCACCGATGAATCCGTAGATCACTTCACATCACTCCGGGAGAACCCATGAGCAAGAACATCAACAACCCCGTGGGCATGGGCGGCGGCCAGCGCAAGAAGCTGTCCCGCGCCGAACGCCAGAACAACGGCCCGCACCGCAACCTCGACCGCCAGAGCGCCGCCGACCAGAAGGCGGAGCTGGTGCGCAAGATGCGCGAGAAGGCAGGCGTGGCCGAGGAAGCCGGACAGACGGACGACGACACCGCCCCCCAGAGCTGACGCACCGCCGCCGCAGGGCGGCACAGCACGAGGCAGGGCCCGGACCGTGACATGTGGTCCGGGCCCTGTCGCCGTACCGGGGCGTCGGAGTACCGGTCCGGCGTGGTGGGCCACGCGTCGCGGCGGTCCGCGCTCAGCCTGCCTTCGGGGTGTAGGCCTTCGCGGCCTCGGAGACGAACGGCTCACGGACGGTCCGCATGCCGCCGGGGATGGACTTGTCCGGCCGGAGGATGACGGACTCGCGTGAGGACGGCGCCTTCGGATCGCTGAAGTCCTGCCTTCCGAACCCGGCGTCGTACGCGTTCAGGGTCAGCAGGGCCCTGTCGACGCCCTCGCGGGTGAGATCCTTGGCGTCACACGCCTTCTCCAGCGCCTTCCTGAAGACGTCGGCGGCCGTCCAGCCCGCCACGATGCCGTTGTCGAGGCTGTCGTTCGGGTACGCGGCCCTGTAGTCGGCGACGAGCTTCTTCGCGGCCGGGGTGTCGGCGCCGATCGGACGGCTCGGAGAGGCGAACCAGTACATCTTCTCCAGCGCCGGTCCGGCCTGGGTGCCCAGCAGCTGGGGGGCGAAGGCCGAGTTGTTGCCGATGATCGGTACCAGGAGCTTGGCCGCCGCCGCGACACCGACCAGCGAGGCGGCCTGGCGCGGGCCCGCGCTGATGACCACGGCCTTGACGCCCGCCTGCTTCAACGCCGCCACCTGCGCCGACATGTCGTTGTCGGTGGGTTTGATCTTCTGCTCCACGACCGTCAGCCCTGCCTTCTCGGCTGCGAACTTCGACCCCGTCAGCGCGTTCTCGCCGTAGTCGCCCTCGAAGTAGACGTGCCCCAGCTTGTCGCCCGCCTTCAGTCCCTTCTCCTTCACCAGGAAGTCCACGGCGTTGATCGTCTCGATGTCGTACGTGGAGCCGAGGACGCGGATGTACGGGGAGCCGAGCAGGGAGGCAGACCAGGCCTGCGGCAGCACCAGTGCCTTGTCCCTGCCGTCGATGCGCTGCTTCGTGGCGGCGACGAACGGAGAACCGATGAACTGCAGGAAGCCGGCGACCTTCGGCTCCAGCTCGGTGTAGGCGGAGAGCGCCTTCTGCGGGTCGTAGCCGTGGTCGCGGACCGTCAGCTCCAGTTGCCTGCCGCAGACCCCGCCGGCCGCGTCGACCTGCTTCACATACAGCTGCTGCGCCTGGGTGACGCTCTTGCCGAGCGTGGCGTACACGCCGGTCATGTCGGTGAGCGCACCGACCGCGATGGTCTTGTCGGTGACGCCCGTGCCGGACTTCACCCCGTCGGCTCCGGTGTCCGCCCCGTCGGCGGACTTGGCCTTGGAACTGCAGCCGGCGGCGGTCAGCACGAGTGCGGCGGCGAGTGCCGCGGCCGTCGTTCTCGGGGCCTGACGTCGGTGGGTCATCGTTCCTCCCCAGAGGAGTGCGAGGGTTGGGCGGTTCGCCCGCGTGGCCGGGCGGCGAGCCGTATCAGGCCGCCGGGCAGGAAGAGCACCACCGCGACGACGGCGGCGCCGTAGAGGTAGCGGGAGGCCTCTCCCGGTGCGATCCCGCCCGTCCCTGGGGCGGAGACCAGGGGCAGCGCATCGCTGTACCGGTTGAGGAGCTGAGGCAGCAGGGAGACGAAGACGCCGCCCACCACCGCCCCGGCGACCGAACCGAGACCGCCGATGACGATCATGGCCAGGTATTCGAGGGAGAGCTGCATACCGAAGTACTCCGGCACGGTGCGCTGGAAGACCAGCGCGAGCAGCACCCCCGCCAGCCCCGCGTACATGGACGACAGGACGAAGACGGCCGCGCGGTAGCGGGCCACGGGGACACCCATGACGCCGGCGGCGATCCGGTGGTCCCGGATCGCGTTCATGGCCCGGCCGGGGCGGCCGCGCAGGACGCCGCGAGCGAAGAGGACCCCCGCGAGCAGGACGACGAGACCCAGGTACCAGAGCTTCTCGGTGGAGCGGAACGGGACCTGGGCGACCAGGAGTTCGCTGTCGTCGAAGGTGAGGCCGAAGAGGCTCAGCGGGGGCACGGCGCGGCCGTTGTAACCACCGGTGACGTCGTGGGCGTTGAACAGGACGTGCTGGCCGATGAAGATCAGTGCGAGGGTCGCGATGCCGAGGTAGGCGCCCCGCAGCCGGCCGGCGATCGGGCTGAACGCCCCGCCCGCCGCACCCGCGAGGGCGACGGCGAGGACGGCGGCGAGCCAGCCGGGCAGGCCCGCTCCGGTGAGCCCGTCCGTCCCGTCCCCGGCGAAGGCGCAGTAGCCGTACGCGCCGACGGCGAGGAAGAAGGCGTGGCCCATCGAGAGCTGGCCGGTGGCTCCGGTCAGCAGGTTGATGCCGATGGCGCCGATCGCGGCGGCCATGGCGAAGAGCCCGGCCTGGAGCCAGAACCGGTCCAGGTAGAAGGGGAAGGCGACGAGCACGAGCCCGGCGGCGGCCCATCCGAAGACCCGGGGCCGGGCGAGCAGGGCCGCTCCACGGCGGGAAAGCGCGTCAGACACGGGACAGCTCCTTCGTGCCGAAGAGTCCGGCGGGGCGGAGGAGCAGCACCGCGACCATCACCAGGTACGGGGCGACATCGCCGACGCCGCGGCCGAGGAAGGTCAGATCCCCCTGGTAGCCGGCGGCGAGGGACTCGGTGACCCCCACCAGCAGGCCGCCGACGAGGGCGCCGGTGGTGGAGTCCAGCCCCCCGAGGATGGCCGCCGGGAAGGCCTTCATCGCGGCGAGGGAGGTGGTCCGTTCCAGGCCGGGGGTCGGGAAGACGGTGAGGAAGAGCGCGGCGACGGCGGCCAGCCCGCCCGCCACCGCCCACGCGCCGAGCGAGACCCGGCCGAGGCGGATGCCCATGAGGGCGGCGGTCTCCTGGTTCTCGGCCGCGGCGCGCATGGCGACGCCCCACGAGGTGTGGCGGAAGGCGAGCAGGAAGGCGGTGATGAGCAGTCCGGCGGTGAGGAAGGCCGCGATGCGGGTCTGCGCCAGGGTGACCGGTCCGACGGTGACGACGGCGTCGCCCCACGGGTCGCCGGCCGAGAGGATGTCGGTGCCGATGCGGCGGGTCAGTTCGGTGGCCAGCAGGATGTCGACGCCGATGGTGACGATGGCGAGGACGCTCTGGTCGGAGCCGCGGTAGCGGCGCATGACGAGGAACTCGACGGCGGCGCCGAGCAGGGCCGCGCCGCCGGTCCCGGCCAGGAGCGCCGGCCAGAAGCCGATGTCCTCGTGGAGGACGGCGGTCACGTAACCGCCCGCGAGGAGCAGGGAGGCGTGGGCGAAGTTGACGACCTCGGTGGCGCGGAAGATGACCACGAAACCGAGGGCGATGAGGGCGTAGACGGATCCCAGCGAGACGCCGTTGAGCAGGAGTTCGACGAAGGCGGTCACCCGGCGGTCTCCTCTCCGAGGTAGGCGCGGACGACCGCGGGGTCGTTCTGGACGTCGCCGGGAGCGCCGTCGGCGATCCGGCGGCCGAAGTCGAGGACGGTGACGGTGTCGGCCAGCCGCATCACCACCCCCATGTCGTGCTCGACGAGCACGATGGAGATCCCGAGGCTGTCGCGAACACCGGCGATGACGGCGGCGGTACGGCGGCGCTCGTCGGCGGTCATCCCGGCCACGGGTTCGTCGAGGAGCAGCAGGGTGGGCTCCATGCAGAGGGCACGCGCCAGTTCGGCGAGCTTCTGCTGCCCGTACGGGAGGGAACCTGCGGGCTGTGCGAGCTGTTTCTCCAGACCGACGAAGGCGGCGATCTCGCGGACGCGGGCGCGGTGGCGCGTCTCCTCGCGGGCGGCCGAGGGCAGCCTGAGCCCGGCGGCGAGGAAGCCGGTGCGGGTGAGCCGGTGACGGCCCAGCATCAGGCTGTCCTCGACGGTGGCGCGGGGCGGTAGTGCGAGGTTCTGGAAGATGCGGGCGACACCGAGTCCGGCGATCTTGTGCGGCGGCAGGGAGGTGAGTTCGTGTGCGCCGAGCCGAACGCTTCCCGAGGTCGCCCTGTAGACGCCGGAGAGCACGTTGAAGCAGGTGGACTTCCCGGCTCCGTTGGGGCCGATGACAGCGTGCACGGTGCCGGGGCGGACGGTGAACGAGACGGCGTCGAGGGCGGTGAGCCCGGCGAAGCGGACGGTGACGTCCCGGACGTCGAGGGCAGGGACGGAGGCGGAGGCCTCCGGGGAGGCGGGTCTTTCCGGGGCGGGGGGCTCCGGGGAGGCGGGCCCTTTTGACACGGGGGCCGTCGGGGAGGCCGGTGCGGTCGGCCGAGCGGTCACGGAGGCCGGTGCGGACCGGGCGTCCGCCGTGGCGGCGGGGCCCTCTGTGGACCGGGTGTCCTCCTCCGTGCCCTCGCCGGGTGCGGCGGGGGGCTTCGCGGGGCGGAGGGGGTCCGGGCCCCGGGCGGCGGGCTCGCTCATCGGGTCTCCTCCCAGCGGGCGAGCACGGGGTGCGCGACGGAGACCTCCGAGGCGTCCGCCGCCGCGGTCTCGTCGACGACGCCCAGGTAGCGGCGCCGTACCTCGCCGGAGGCGGCGAGTTCGGCGGCCGGGCCGCAGAGGGCGACCTCGCCGACCTCCAGGACGTACGCCCGGTCGGCGAGCCGCAGCGCGAGCGCCGCGTTCTGCTCGATGAGGAGGACGGAGGTGCCCTGGGCGTTGATCTCGCGGATCGTGTCGGCGATCCGGGCCGCCATGAGCGGGGCGAGGCCCAGCGAGGGCTCGTCTAGGAGGAGCAGTTTCGGCGAGGCCATCAGCGCGCGTGCGACGGCGAGCATCTGCTGTTCACCGCCGGACAGCAGTCCGGCGCGCTGGTGGGACCGGTCGGCGAGTACGGGGAAGAGTTCGTGGACCCGTCGCAGGGCCGACGCCTTGGCCCTCCTGTCGCCCCGCGCGCCGAGCGCCCCCGCCCGCAGATTGTCCTCCACGGTCATCCGGACGAAGACCTTCCGCCCCTCCGGCACCTGGGAGACCCCGGCGGCTACAACCCGGTCCGGAGCCAGCCCTCCGATCGGCCGGCCGCCGAAGGCGACGGTGCCGGAGGTGACGGCCCCAGCGTGGAACGACAGGGTGCGCGAGACAGCCCTCAGCAGAGTGGACTTCCCCGCCCCGTTGCCGCCGAGAACGGTGACGACGGCACCTTCCGGCACGGTGAGCGACACCCGCCTCAGGGCGCATACCGGTCCGTAGCCCGCCGTCAGGTCCGTGACCTCCAGGGCGAGTCCGGTCCCTCCCATGGTTCCCCTTCCGTGGCCTGTGCAATGGCGCTCACCCCAGCACCGCGGTGGCCCCCCGTCCACCTGTGGCGGCCGAAACGCTGCCGGTGACCAGCGGGCGCCGGTACGGGTTGTGCACGCGCACAACACCGCGTGTCAGGGGCCTGTCGGGAAGGGGGAGGCGGTGGCATCCTCCGGGCATGGGACGGCGCAGACCACGGACCGCCGATGACTGGAAGCTGTTGGCCGAGGCGTGTACGGCGCTTCTGGAGCGGCTGCCCGAGCTGGTGGACGAGCACCTGAGAGAGCTGCACGAGTACGAGCCGGCGTACGGCCGGATCGTGCCGCACGACCAGCACTGGCGTGAGGCCCACGAAGCGCTGCGGATCGGGATCGAGACGATCTCGGCACCGCGGGACTCGCCACGCCGGGACCTGGAGCACGCCGACGAGCTGGGGCGCCGGCGCGCCGAGCAGGGGATGCCGCTTGAGCTGGTGGTGCACGCCTACCGGCACGCCGGTCACCTGGTGTGGGAGGCACTGATCGAGGACGCGTCGGCGTTCCCGTCGAGGCTGGCGGTGCTGACCCAGTCGGCGACCATGGTCTGGCAGGCCGTGGACGCACAGGCGGACACCGCGTCGGAGGCGTACCGGGCGACGGAACGGGAGCTGCGGCGGCGTACCGACGAGCAGCTCCAGGCGCTCCTCGACGCGCTGCTGCACGGCCAGTGTTCGCCGGAGGTGACCTCTCGGGCGGCGGCCGGCCTGGACCTGCCGGAGCACGGCCGGTACGCGGTGGTGGTGCTGCGGCCCGATCGGCGGGAGGTCCCCGAGCCGTTCCACCGGCGGGTGCGGGGGACGGGCGTCCGTTTCCTGTGGCGGATGGGCGCGGACTGCGAGATCGGGGTCGCGTCGCTGGCGGAGGGCGTCGGTCTGGACGCGCTGTCCGAGCTGCTCGACGGGGGCTGCCCGGGGCCCGGAGGGATCAGCCCGGTGGTGACGGGGCTGGCGGAGCTGGGACGGGCACGCGGGCTCGCGGAGCTGGCCCTGCGGACCAGCCCGCCGGACTCACGGCAGATCGTCCGCCTGGACCGCCGGATGGCGGGCGCCCTGGTGGTAGGACAGCCGGAGCTGGCGGGCCTTCTGGTGAGGGACGTTCTGGGCAGCCTGCTGGAACTGGACCCGGCCGACCGCACGATTCTGCTGGAGACACTGGACGTCTGGCTGGAGTGCGAGGGGTCGGCGGGACGCGCGGCGGCTCGGCTCTACTGCCACCGCAACACGGTCTTCAACCGGCTGCGCCGCCTGGAGCAGCTGACGTCCCGCTCCTTGTCCCGGCCGAGGGACCTCACGGAGATGACACTGGCCCTGGACGCCTTCCGCCTGACGGCCTCGTGCTGAGACCGCACGACCGCCGCGGGGTGCTGAGCCCGTACGGCACCCGCCCGGGCGGCCGCCTCGGACGAAGGGGCGAGAACGGACCCCTGGGCCCCCTCGGGTCACCGGTCGAAGCGGTGGCCGTCCCCCGGCGCGGGGGACAGGAGCAGGAGCCCCGAAAGTTCGACGCGGGAGCGGACTCCCAGCCGGGCGAAGACGTTCCGCAGGTGGTGGTCGACCGTGCGGGGGCTCAGCGACAGCCGGTCGGCGATCTCCTGGTTCGTCGCCCCCGCCGCCACCAGCCCGGCGATGCGCTGCTGTTGAGGGGTCAGCTCGCCCGCCGCACCGGGGACGGCCCTTCTGCCCGCCGCCCCTCCGGTCGCCCGCAGTTCGGCCCGCGCCTGGTCGGCCCACACCTCGGCGGCCGCGCGTTCGAAGGTGACCAGCGCGTCGCTCAGCGGACCCCGGGCCTCGACCAGACGCCTGCGCCGGCGCAGCCACTTGCCGTACGCGAGGAGGGTCCGGGCCCGTTCGAAGTCGTTGCCGCTCTCCTCGTGTCGCCGCACCGCCTCCTGGTACCAGTCCGCGCAGTCGCTTCCCCCGGCCAGCAGTGCCCGGCAGCGGGCCAGTTGGGCGGGCGCCTGGGCATCGAAGCCGAGCCCGGCCCAGACCGCGAACTCCTCGGCCGCGGCACCGGCTTCGAGCTCCTGGTTTGACGCGCAGGCGGCCTCGACGAAGCAGGGCACCACGAGCATCCGCAGGGCGAAGTGGCCGCCGCGCGGCCCCCTTTGGACGAGGGGCGCGAGACGCGCCGCGGCCTGCGCGGCGAGCCCGCCCGCCAGCTCGGCCCGCGCGATCGACCACTCGGCGAGCGTCATCGCCTGGACGAGGCCGTGTGCCCGGGCGGTCCCGAGCGCACGGTGCGCGTGCTCCACGACGGCCGGGGCGTCGCCCCGGACGGACGCCGCCAGGGCGAGGACAGCGTGTTGGTGGGCGGCCGCGTTGCGCTGCCCGGCCGACTCCGCCGTACGGAGCCCCTCCCTGGCGTGCGCGGCGGCACGCTCGTGCTGTCCGGCTCGCAACTCGGCGTACGCCAGATGCTCCAGGACCCGGGGCAGGAGCGCGGTCCCGGATGCGGCGCGCAGCGTGGCCAGGGCGCGGGTATGGACGCGTACGGCGGCGGGCGCGTCCCCCAGCACCAAGGCGGCGGCGCCCGCGCGCAGCAGGCGGCGCGGTTCGTCGGACGCGCCGTCGCGGGCCACGACCCGGGCCAGCGGCGCCCGCGCCTCCTCCAGCCGCACGGTGAGCGCGGCGCACATCCCGTCACGGAAGTCCCGCTCCACCGTGTCCACGCCGTCGGGGGATCCGGTGCGTTCGCCGCCGAAGTCGCCCCCGCCGAGAGCGATCGCACAGGCCTGTGGGTCCCCGGCCGCCCACGCCGCCTCCAAGGCGAGGGACCGTGCGTCCGAGGCCTCCTCGGGTGCCGCCTTGCGCAGCAACGAGGCGGCGAGGAGCAGCACCTGATGGGCGTCCCCGACCGGCCCGCCGCCCAAGCCGGCCAGCCCGCGCGCCAGCTCGGCCCTGCCGCGCAGCACATCCGGCGGTACCCGTGCGCCCTCCGGGGCCCGCACGTCGCCGGTCGCCCCGCCCATGCCCATGCCCGTCCGGAGCCGGTCGGACCGGTGGCCTGTGTCGTGAACGTTGCGAGGAGGCCCGGATCGGGCCGGAACTCCAAGAGCGCGGGGCGGGGCGGGCATCCCGGCCCCGGGCGGGACCGAGGCCCTCGCGACGGGTGTGGCGAGGTGTGGCGTACGCGCCGCCGCCGCACGATTCCCCGCCGTGGCGTCGTCCCCGCCCACCGGCCCGCTCCTGCCGCAGAAGCGGGCTCCGGGGCGGCCTCCGGCGGTACGGGTGAAGAGGGCGTACAGCTCCCGGCGCCGAGGCGGTGGCACGGTACCCAGGACCGCGCGCCGCAGAAAGGGGTCGTCGAACCGGAGTGCTTCCCGGGTACCGCGCAGGAATCCGTCGGCGACCAGCCGGTCCAGCGCCTCGGACGACGCGCGCACGGCGCGGGCCACCGCCAGGACCGCGTCCGCGCCGACCGGGCGGACGGCGGCGGGCCCCCCGGCCACCGGATCCGGCCGCCCCGTGCCGGGCTGCGGCTCCCCGGCGACGGCCACCAGGGTCAGCACCCGCCCGCACTCCGCCGGCAGGGAGTCGAGGAGCCCTCGGTACACCTGCGCCAGTGAGGCGTCGTCGGTGACCGGGCCCGGGGGGCCGTCTCCACGCTCCGGATCGGCGCGGACACGGGCCGCCGTCGCGGTCAGGACACCGGGGTGGCCCGCGGCCTCGTCGAGCAGGCGCGCGCGGAAGGACGCGGCCAGGGGCAACCGGCATACGTCGTCGAGCAGGGTCCGCGCTCCCTCGTGGCTCAGCCGCCCCAGGGACAGCAGCCGGGCACCCGGCACGTCGGGGGGCCGCCGATAGGCCGCGAACGAGACGACCCATGCCCACGGCCCCGTGTTCCCCCGCCAGGCCGCGTCGAGCGCGGTGCGGGAGTGGGCGTCCCAGAGGTGATGGTCGTCCAGGCAGAGCAGCAGCGGCTCGCCCGGGCACAGGGCGGCCAGCGCGCCGGGTACGCCGCCCGGGCCACGGGCCGCCCGCAGGGCACGTCGCGCGGCCGAGGGAGTGGGGGCGAGGGCGGACATGAGGGCGCGTACCCCGCTCCAGGGGACGCGGTTGCCGCTGGGCGCGGCCACCTGGTGGGCCCGGATCCGGGAGTCCCGTACGGCCTGGTCCAGCAGTGCGGTCCGACCGGTGCCCGGGCGTCCGGTGACCAGCAGGACGGCGCCCCTCCCCTCGGCGGCCCGCGCCGACAGCTCCGCCACGGCGGCGAGTTCGGACGTACGGTCGTACAGCCGCGGAGCAGTGGCGACCCTCGATGCTCCACTCACGCCATCACCGTACTGGCCGGTAAGTGACCAGGAAAGAGGCAGGCGCTGGGCCGGGGACCACACCTCGGGCTCATCCGTTGTGCACGCGGACAACCTGAGTGGCACAGGTCCGGGCGCCCGGACCCGTGCCACTCAGGTTGTCCGCGGTGCGCGGCGAGGACCTCCGGCCCGTCAGGAGCCGAGGGGGCAGGTGCCCCGGTACTCCTCGATCGTCAGGCTCGGCCGTGGCAGGGGACAGAGGAACTGCTCGTAACGGGTGTCGTCGTCGATGAACCGCTTCAACCAGGAGATGCTGTACTTCGCGATCGTCGTGTTGGAGCTGTTGGGGGTGAAGTGGGTGGCCCCGTTGAGCTCCAGGTAGGCCTTGTCCAGGGAGGCCGGCAGGGTCTCGTAGAAGGGCTCCGAGTGGGTGGCGACGGGGGCGATCGTGTCGCCATCGGCGCCCACGATCAGGGCCGGGGTGTTGATCTCGGGCCAGGTCTTGTCGGTGTTCCAGGCGGTCAGCGGGATGGTGGCCTTGAGCGAGGGCCGGCTCTTCGCGGCCTCCAAGGCGCCTCCGCCGCCCATCGAGTGGCCCATGACACCCAGCCGCGAAGCGTCGACGCGGTTGCGGACCGAACTCCGCTGGGTCAGATAGTCGAGCGCCGAGAGGAGTTGGCGGCCCCGGCTGTCCGGCTGGTCCAGCGTGGTGAGGGTGTCGATGGTGAAGACGACGAAGCCCTGCGAGGCGAGCCGTGGTCCGAGCCACGAGATGGAGGACTCGTACGCGGTGAAGCCGGGGGCGATCACCACCGCGCCGAACGTGCCGTCGCTCGTGGAGGTGGGGTAGTAGATGGTGCCCCCGCCGAACCCGGTGACCGAGAGGGCGGAGACGCTGCTCTGGGAGACCGCGTAGGACCCGCGGACCGCCTCGATGGAGGCCACGGTGGGCGCCGGTCCGCGCTCATAGGGGTTGTCCGCGGCGGTGGAGGTGGCGGAAGGGGTCGAGGCAGTGGCGGCGGGTGCGGCCAGGAAGGCCAGGGAAGCCAGGGCCGCGGCGGCGGCGATGTGTCGTTTCACGACGGAGCCGTCCTCTCGAGTCGTGTGCCGTCATGACGTGGGCTGCGCGACGCCGACCGCAGAAACGACCGGCGCACCGGTGTGGACCGGCCCCGTCACTGTCGGGGCGGCGCCGGGGGAAGGCATCGGTGAAATGGCCGGTCACGCGGGGACGGGCGTGCCTCGCAGCGGCACGAGGGCTCGGGCCTGCGCAGGTGCCGTCTGGCAGCGCTGCCGAAGTCAAAGTCTCGGCAGGGCCCCGCAGATGAACGGGGCACGCAGGGGGGGGCGGCAAGATCCACAGGGCGAGCGGATCCATGTCGTCCCGTTCCACGGTGAACCCGGCGGAGCGCAGAATCCCGATCACGGCGGTCTGCACATGACCTGCCGCCTGTATGAAGTACTGGAAGGCAGGGCCCCCGTCCGGACAGCTCGTGTCGAACTCGGCGTGAACAGACAGATCGCAGTTCCAGTGGACGTCGACTCCCGGACTTTCCTCAAAGGGATCGACGTCGACCTTTGCTCCTGGTGGCTGGTCGCCGACCGTGCGCAGGCAGGCCGGCAGACCGGCCCTTCGCAGCTCATCGCACACCCGGGCAGCCAGCCTGGACCGCACCTCTGCCACCTCCGCGGTGACATGCTTGAGCCCTACGTCTTCGGGTGTCAGGTCACCGAAGTCGCTGTCGATCACGCTTCCTTGGTTGCCGAGAGTGGCCAGACTCGCCGACGGCTCGAATCCAGAAGTTCCTGGCGTTGTCGGTCGTCTTCTCTGGAGTGGCATCGTCCATGTCGGGTGCTACGGGTTCACCGTCAGTAAATTGTTGGATCCACAGCTCGTGGCTCATGAGTGGAATGCCGCCCGCGCTAAATATGGGCCCATACCTGTCGCACGGGGTGGCCAAGCGCTTGTCCGGCCGTGGCTAGTTCTACGTCCGTCAGCTCGGACTTGTTGGGGTTCAGAATCTTGACTTCGAAGGATGCAAATCCGCATGCGCCGTCGTATGTGAGGTCATTGAGAGTGGTGTCTGCGCCACAGCAAGGCGTACACACTCGAAGGTCCGAGAAACCGTTGCCGTTGTAAGCCTCGTCCATTCGGGGCATCCACCATCCTTGGAAGTCGAGCTGTTTCCCGCATCGGGGGCATGAGATGGTCTCAAGGTTGGCGCCGGCGTTCACGAAGGCAGGCCGGTCGTGCCGGTGCACCTCGGGTTCTCCCGCCGCGTTCGGACACAGCTCCTTCATGAAGGTTTCCGCGAGAGCAGCACCATCTGGATTCGGCTGCCAGTGCGGGTCGGTGGGAATGATGGAGAGGTAGGTGTCACTCATGGGGACCATCCGATTCTTCGGTTGATGCGGAGACTACCTGGCGGGTCCGGCACCCATCCGTCGGGACGGGTGCCGGACCACAGCCTTGCTCAACCCACTGGGGGCGTGTGCACCAGGGTGATCCAGGTGATGTTCTCGTCGGCGAACAGCTTCTTCATCGCAACGTATGCCTCATTCTCGGCAACGTCCCAGCGAATCGGCATGTTCACGCCTGCAGCCTTCAACGCGTCCCGCTGACGCCCCGCTTGCTCGACCAGGTCCTTGGGCATGTTGAGCCATGGTTTCGCGACGAACTCTCCGTTTTCGACGAAGTTCGCATAACCGGGGCCTTTAGGATCAAGCAGGACACCGTTCTTGTAGCCGTCGAACTTCACGAATCCCTTCGGGTTCGGCGTGTCGTGGATCACGTACCCGAAGCCGCTGGGTACACCAGTGATCTGTACCTCGTAGTCGATGGCCCTCTGCTTCTTGCCTCCTTCCTTGACCCATTCCCATACCCCAGGCCCTCCCTTCTCGACCCAGCAACGCAGACTGGCCGCTGCGGCCCGGGCGACCCGTGACGGAAGGGCAGGGGTCTTGCACGCGTCGGAGAGTGCCCGGGCGACCTTGGTCCCGATGCCCGCGATCACCTCGTCGGACAGACCGAGGGTGCGGAGGCCCTTCCACGCGTCAGTGAAGCCGATACCTGTCTTGAGGGAGGCGTTGAATGCGTGGAGACCGTTGGCGATCTCTTGGAGCGCCTTGCCTCCGACGAACCAGCTCGCAGCCCAGGCACATCCGGCCCAACTTCCACTCGCTCCGCCCGGGGCGATCTTCTGGGCGCAGGCGATGAAGTCGCCCAGGAGGATCTCTACGGGGTTGATGCCCGAATTGAACTGGCTCATCGTGAGGGTGTGGGTGACTGTGTCGCTCAGGTTGGGAAGTGTCTGGCGGCCGAGGTAGAACGTGTCAGCTGCGGGGCACCCGTACTGGGCCATGTCCTCGGCGGTACACAGGTAGAGATCGACGACGGCATTGAAGTGGACGGTCGCGGTGACCGTGCAGTCGCCGGTGTGGAAGATGATGTTGCAGTTGTCCTTCTTGACATCATCCGGTTCGCCGACGCTTTCGATGCTGTCGACGACGTAGAAGACGTCACCGATGCCAGTGGTGGCACCGGACTTGATCTGATCGTTGTTCGCCTTCGTCTCGGCTCGTTGGGCTGCGGCCTGGGTGTC
Organism: Streptomyces sp. NPDC043908; assembly: GCF_056435525.1. NCBI lineage: Bacteria > Bacillati > Actinomycetota > Actinomycetes > Kitasatosporales > Streptomycetaceae > Streptomyces > Streptomyces sp. NPDC043908. The sequence goes on from NZ_JBWKEI010000011.1 coordinate 281,295, forward strand.
CTTGGCGGCCTGGGCGGCGTCCTTGGCGGCCTGTTCGGCTTCGTTGGCTGCGGTGTTGGCGCGGTCGGCCGCTGCTACCGCGTCCTTGGCTGCCTGCGCGGCCTGGGCTGCGGCCTCGCGTGCTGCCGCCGCGTCGAGGGCAGCCTGGTCGGCGGACTCTCGTGCTTCCTTGGCGTAGCCTTCGGCGCGGCCGGCTGCCTTGTCGGCGGCTGCCGCGTCCTCGGTGGCCTGCCGGTCGTATTCGACCGTGCGGGCCAGGGACTTGGCGGCCTCGGCCGCGTATCCGGCGGCTTGTGCCGAGTAGCCTAGGGCTTCCTTCGCATACCCTCTGGCCTCTGCCGCGTACGCCGCTGCGTTAGCGGCGTGGAGGTATGCCTCCTTCATGTCGCCCTGGGCCTGGTTGGCGATGTCCTTGGCCGCCTCGGCCTCGGTTTTGGCGTTGTCGGCGTGGGCCTGGGCGACGGCCTGCTGCTGCTCGGCGATCGTCCTGGACGCCTGCCCGGTCAGCACGACCAGGGAGGCGGTGCTGTCGGTGTCCGCGTACGGGCCGCCGAGCTGGACGGCGTCGTTGGCGGGCTTGGCGACCTGCCGGGCGGCCGTCGTGGCATCGGCCGCGGCCTGCGCGGTGACGTGGGCGAAGCCCGCGGCTTTCGCCGCGGCGACACGTGCGGTGAGCGCCTCCTTCATGGCGGCGTCGGCATTGGCCTTAGCCGTTTTCGCTTGCGCTGTCGCCTCGTTGGCCTGCTTGACCGCGGCAGCGGCTTCGGCCGCCGCATGCTGAGCTGCTGCGATGGCGTCCGCGGTGGCGCTGGTGGCCGTCCTGACGGCCGCGTCGGCCTTCAGCTTCGCGGCTTGCGCGGCATCCGCGTCCGCGCGCGCCCGCTTGGCTGCTGCCTCCGCCCTGGTGGCCGCGGCATCGGCCTCGGCTGCCGCCTGGGTGGCGGCATCGGCCTCGGTACGGGCCCGGGCGGCCGCTGCCTTGGCATCGTTTGCCGCACCGGCGGCCTCGTCCGCCGCCTTGCGCGCGGCATCGGCGGCCTCACCGGCGTCCAGTGACTCGGCGTAGGCTTCTTTGGCATCGGCCTTGACACGGGCGGCGTCGGCCTTCTGCTCGGCGTTGTAGGCATCACTCCGCAGTTCCACGGCCTTGTCGCGGGCCTTGACCGCGTCATCCCGCTTGCCTTTGGCGGTCCGCTCAGCGGCCTCGGCCCTGTCCTTGGCGTCCTTCGCCTTCCCGGCCTCGGTCTGGGCGTTCTGCTTGTGCTGATTGGCTTCGCCCTGCTTGGCGGCAGCCGTCTCCTTCTCCGCCTTCGCCTTGGCTTCCTCGGCCTCCGCTGCAAGCCGCTTGGCGTGGGCCTGCGCTGCGGCGGCCTTCGCCTCGCCCTCGGCCTTGACCGCATCGGCCAACTTCGCCTTCGCGGTTTCCGCGTCCGTCCTGGCGTTGTCTCGGTGCATCTTGGCCGCATCGCAGGCAGCCTTGGCCTGCAACTCCGCCGTCTCAGCAGCCTTCTTACGGAACTCAGCGCGTACTTGCGCCGCCTGCGCCAGGGCCCGCTGGGTGATGGTGTCGCTGTCAGCAGCCGAGGCACGGGTCGCGGCCTCCGCAGTCTCCCCGGCCTTGACCATCGCCTCCAACGCTGCGACAGCACCCTGGGTGACCTGGTCCTTCTGCTGCCCGACAATCAGACCCCGGCCCCGCGGAGCCCCGCTCTGATCAGCGATCCCATAGGCCGCCTGCTGCGCCGTGGTGGAGCTCGCGGCAGCCTTCTTGGCTGCCTCCAACTGGACGCGGACAGCGTCGAGCTGCTTCTTCGCCTCCGTCTGCGCGGTGGTGATGTTCGCCTTCGCCTTGTCGACGTCAGCCTTGGAAGCGGAACCGGTGTGCCCCTTGGGGGAGACCTTGAACTTCTGCCCGTCGGAGCCGTTGCACGGGTAAAGGAAGGCGTCCTGACTGTTAGTGAGGGTGTGCAGGTCCAGGCACTTGCCCGAACCCGTGTTCTTCAGACTGGTGGTGGCGCGGACGTTGGCTTCCCATGTCTGGGCCGGCGACTGGTTGCAGCCCCAGATCTGGATCTTCGTGCCGTCCGCAGTGCCGTCACCGTTGACATCCAGACACTTCAGCGAGCCGACGTTCATCAAGTGCAGACCGGAGTCGTCGGTGTACAGCCGCCAGTCCTGCGCCGGATCGTTGTTACAGGTCCAGATCTGGACGGGAGTGCCGTTGTCCTTGCTTCCCCCCGCGACGTCCAGGCACTTGCCCGGAGCGGCCACCACCTTGATCACGTTCGAGGCGTCACCGATCCAACCGAGACCACCCTCGGTGGAGTAGTCCAGCCAACGGGTGGAGTAGTCCGCGACCCACGACTGCCCCAGCAGCTTGCCCAGGGCGAACGTGCCCTCCTGCAACGCCCTCGCGGCGGTCGAGCTGGAGGAAAGGATCTGCTGGCGCTGGGCGGCCTGCGAGACGATCTCCTGCTGCCACTCCGAAGCCGCCTGCCCCACCTCCTTGCCGAGAATCCGGTTCGGGTCGACCGGGTCGTGCCAGGAACACGAAGCGAAACGGGCCTTCAAGTCCTCGACCGCGATACGGAACTCAGGACTGTCCGGCGCCGGGGCCGTGGTGGGGAAGCCACCCGAGGACAGGAAGATCCGGGCATCATCGGCGAACACCCGCGGAATGAACCACTGGTTCTCCTCGACCTTTCCGGAGTTCTTCTTCCACAGCGCCCATGCCTGCTGCTCCTGCGGGGTGCCAGCTGTGGTGTACAGCGGGTCACCGATCGCCAGCGCGGCGGCCTTCGTCTTCTCGTCGGCGGTCGGTGACGGGTCGTAGAGCGGGTTCCACACGTCATCCGCGTATGACTGGTAGAGCCACGGAAGCAGCCCGACCTGTTCGAAGATGTTTCCGCCTCCGCGCGGCGGGTGCGGGTAGCTCAGTCCGCTGACGGCACCGGACCATGCTCGCTCCTGGTCGCTGACCTTCTTCAGCCACTGGTCGGTGCTGTCCCGGTCCGCATTGCGTGCCTGGATCAGAGGGGTCTTGTCGGACATGAGGTCCCGGTAGACCTTCTGGTGCAGCTGATCGGGCGGGAGCCCGATCGCGTCCTGTGCAAGGGCGTACATGCTGGGGCCGCCCTTGCGCAGGGCATCAGCTGTTACGCACTGGTCTTCGCGCAGCTGTTCAGCGGCCTTCGTGTCGTAGCCGTCGTAGGAATCCGCGACCAGGCTCATCGGGTCCCGGGCGTCACTTCCTGCCGGATCGGGCCGTACCGGGACGCCGACCACCATGGCGACGGCGGTCAGAAAAAGGATGATCCGGGCAGTCAGGGCCGACTGGCCCGGCCTGGGTAAGAAGGGGTTGGGTGATCTCGAACGCAAAACGGTGCCTTTCATCAGAAGGCCGACGCGACCCAAGGCACACCTCGCCCTCATAGGCGACAACTGCTCCCCCGGCCGCTGCTGATCGTGCACCCACGGCGGATCGGTCAGGACCCTCGGTGCATGCGGGCCACCGTAGCCACGACACCACCACCTAGGACACGCGTTCGATTCATCTGTCCGAATCCGCCTCCTGTCGGCAGCGGCACCGGGGACTGGCGTCCACCTGCGAGGCCAGGGGGATTCTGTGCTGTTCCTGTGAGATAGGGGCGTGCGTCAGCGGTGGGGGCGCAGGGCGGAGCTGTCCGATTTCCAGCAACCCGCAAACGCGGGGGGGGGGGGGGGGGGGGGGGGGGGGGGGGGGGGGGGGGGGGGGGGGGTGGGGGGGGGGGGGAGGGATCGGGAGGAAAAACAAAAGAAGTAGGAGCCACACAAC